>CAVRMX010000028.1:0-241843 GCA_963722275.1 uncultured Actinomycetes bacterium
TGCTAAGGGGAAATCCATCGTAGGCTCGACGGGTGATCAAGGAGACGGACCTGAAGCTGGCCGACGGGCGCACCTTGCACTGCTACGACAGCGGGGAAGCGGGCGCCCGCCTCACGGTTTTCTGGCATCACGGCTCGCCGAACACCGGTACGCCCCCCGAGCCCCTGTTCCCGGCGGCGGCTGAGCGCGGCATCCGCTGGGTGTCCTACGACCGGCCCGGGTACATGAGCTCGACGGCCCGGCCGGGCCGGGACAAGGCGGCGGTGGCCGCCGACACGGCGGCGGTGGCCGACGCGCTCGGTGTCGGGGAGTTCGCGGTCCTTGGCCACTCCGGCGGCGGCCCGCACGCCCTGGCGTGCGGCGCGCTGCTGCCCGGCCGGGTGCTGGCCGTGGCCGAGGGATCCGGCCTGGCCCCGTTCGGCGCGGACGGGCTCGACTGGTTCGCCGGCATGACGGCCACCGGGGCGGCGGAGATACGCGCCTCGGCCGACGGACGCGAGGCGCTCCAGGGCTACCTGGCCAGCCACGAGTTCGACATGGAGCAGTTCACCCCGGCCGACCAGGCCGCGCTGCTGGGGGACTGGGCCTGGATGGCCCGCATCGCCGGGCTGGCGATCGAGGGCGGGCCGGACGGCTACATCGACGATCAGCTGGGCGACGTCCGCCCGTGGGGGTTCGACCCCGGGCAGGTGCCGGTGCCAGTGCTGGTCTTCCACGGCGGGCAGGACCGGATCGTGCCGAGCGCGCACGGCGCATGGCTGGCCGCCCGCTGCCCGGATGCGGAGCTGTGGCTGCGCCCGGACGACGGGCACGTCTCGGTGCTCGGCTCCTGCGGCGAGGCGGCCCTGGACTGGCTGGTGGCCCATGCCTGAGGCCCGCTACGACTCGGTGGCCGATTTCTACGCCACGGCGTTCAATGCCATCGACGACCCGGCCGGAGCGGCCCTGCTCGACCTGGTCGGGTCACCGGCCAGCCTACGGATCCTGGACCTGGCCTGCGGGCACGGCCGGATCACCAGGGAGCTGGCCAGGCGCGGCGCCGCCGTGCTGCGGCCGGGCGGACGCTTCGTGTTCGCGTTCCTGCATCCGTGCTTCCCCGGCGCGCCCGGCGCCTCGGCCTCCTGGCCGCCCTCGGCCCGCTACTACGACGAGGGGCGCTGGACCGCCGACGCCGAGCTGTCGACGCTGCGCCGCCAGGTCGGCGCCCAGCACCGCATGCTGTCCACCTACCTCAACGCGTTCCGCAGGCACGGGCTGTGGCTCGACGAGCTCCGCGAGCCCGTGCCTGCGCCGCGATGGGCCGATGGGAGGCCCCGCGCCGACCGGGTCCCGGTCTTCGTGGCGGGCAGATGCCTCAAGGTGCAGATATCTTCGGCCGAGTCGGGTTAACTCGCCGCGCTGCGCGGCTGGGACGGCCGGCTGATCCTGGCGGCGAACAGGTCGCGGAGGCTGACCACGCCGTGAACCTGCCGCCCTTCCACGACCGGCAGGTGGCGGAAGCCGTTCAGGAGCATGATCTGGGCCGCCTCCTCCACCGGCGTGTCCGGGCCCGCTGACTGCGGGTCCCTGGTCATCCAGGCCGATACCGGCACGGTGGTGAGGTCGGTCCCGGATGCCGCGGCCTTGAGCACGTCGCGCTCGGTGAGGATGCCGGCCAGGAAGGGGCCCTGCATGACCAGGGCCGAGCCCACTTTCTCGCGCACCATCGCGGCGGCCGCCTCGGCGACCGGGCTGTCCGGGCTGGTCGATACCATCCGCGAGTGCACCAGGTCGCCGACCGTGAAAGGCCGGCGGGCGGCGTCAGCCACTTTCGCCGATTTCGAACAGCTCGGACTCGTCGTGCGGGGACGAGGGCCCGGCGAGCTCTTCGGACAGCAGCCGCCACAGCGAACCCGCCCACGCGGACAGCTGGGGCCACCGCATCCAGAACAGCTGGAGGGTCGTCTCGTCAAACTGGGTGTGCGCCTGCTCAGGGGATACCGAGTGGGTGAAATCCTCAAGCTGATGCATTAGGTCGAGGAACCGGTCGGCACTGCCATCCATTCAATCACCTCCAGGGGGAGCCGAGGGCCGGCCACTGCTGCAGTGGCCGGGCGGACGTCGGGAGACGCTAAGTGGGGTGATCCATACCCCGAAAGCACCGTGCGCAAGAGGGCAGCCGCTGCTTATTTTCCCTCGCCGCACCCGAAAGGTATAGACCCCCTGGACAACTAGGGGCTGACCGTGACCATGGAACCGTAGGTGAGGCAGGGCCACGCCTCGGCCGCCGCGCTGAGCGGAAGCTCCGCGGCCGCATTGTCACTTTATGTAGTCAGAACTTATCCTTCAGTAGTCTCGTGGCCGGGTCGGCGGTTGACATTGCCGGGATCAGGGGTAAGTTGCTGATCAGTCCAGCACCGGGCTCGCCAGCCGGACCGGCAGGCTCATCAGGTTCGGGCTATGTCATGGCGGGGGCGCCCGCAGCCAGCCGCCCCTGTGCCAGGCGTGGCACTAGAACGGGCAGGAAGGGCTGCTGCGTTCATCCGGCTGGACGGGGGGTTGGGCCTGGAAAGGGCCCGGGCACCCAGTAGACAACGGGGACTGAGCCCGTGGCCAACGGGACGGACTCCGGTCCGAAGGCGTTGCCCGGGTCCTTTTCTTCCCTGCTTCTCGTAGGCGGCGCGCGAGCGGGAATGCCAGGCGCGCACCGGGCGGATCAGGCACAAATCTGAGGGCCGGTTCGTTGTCTGCTGAGGACATGTTCTGCGGAAGGCGAGCAACGGGTGGCGCCGGGCGGCCCCGGATCGGGGCAGCCGGCGAAGGGCCGGGGCGGGGATATCATGGCCTGCACTGTCCGTGACTAACCTCCGTGACTGTGCACCGCCTGTTAACCAACACAGCGATAGGCAGGGGTCGTGACTGAGCCAAACCCGTCGGCCGCGCCGTCGGCTCCATCCGCCGAGCCGTCAGCGGGCCGGATCGTCATCGTGATGCCGACGTACAACGAACGGCAGAACCTGGAGTCCATCGCGGGCCGCGTGCGGACGGCGCTGCCGGCGGCGGACCTGCTGGTCGTGGACGACAGCAGCCCGGACGGGACCGGTGACATCGCGGACAAGCTGGCCGAGGCCGACCCGCACGTGCAGGTCATGCACCGGACGGAGAAGGCGGGCCTGGGCAAGGCCTACATCGCGGGGTTCGGCTGGGCGCTCGAGCGCGGCTACGACGTGATCGTCGAGATGGACGCGGACGGCTCGCACCAGCCTGAGCACCTGCCCAGCCTGGTCGGGGCGCTGGATCACGCGGACCTGTCCATCGGGTCCCGGTGGGTGCGCGGCGGCAAGGTAGTCAACTGGCCGAAGTCCCGTGAGGCGCTATCCCGCGCCGCCAACATCTACACCCGGATCATGCTCGGCCTCGACGTCCGTGACGCCACCGCGGGATTCCGCGCCTACCGCGCCGCCACGCTGCGGACGATCAGCCTGAGCCAGGTGGAATCGACGGGATACTGCTTCCAGATCGACCTGACCGTCCGGGTCGCCCAGGCGGGCATGCGGATCGTCGAGGTGCCGATCACGTTCGTGGAACGCGAGCACGGCGCGTCCAAGATGAGCAACAGCATCATCATGGAGGCGTTCTGGCGGGTGGCGCAGTGGGGCGTGGCCCGCCGCCTGCGCCGGCCCGGTAAGCCAGCGCCGGCCCGGAAATCAGGCAGCTAGGCAAGCGCAGGTATCGGCACTCCTGGAGCTAGGCAAGCTCGGGCACGGCACTCCTGGAGCCTGGGCCAGCCTGGGGGTGCCGGACTGGGGTTAGCCGGCGGCTATGCGCTCCGGCGGTGCGGGCGGCTGGTGTCCTGGCCGCGGTCGCTGCTCCGGCGCTCCCTGATGACCTCGAGGCGCTCGGCGAGCACGGCCTCGAGATCCTCGACCGTGCGGCGCTCCATGAGCATGTCCCAGTGGCTGCGCGGCGGCTTCGCCTTCTTCGGCGAAGGGGACTCACCGGTCGCCGCGATCGCGATCGCACCGCAGACACGGCACTCCCACGAAGGGGGAAGTTCCGCCTCAGCGGCGAAAGGCACGCTAAAATGGTGCCCGTTGGGGCAATCGAAGGGGACGTCCTGACGGGGCGCCAGGTCGGTGTTCCTGTCGTTTTCGTAGCTCGTCGCACCGAGCCGGGTCCCGCGAAGTGCGCGTTCGGCCATGCTTGCTGCCTCCCAGGCGGTCAGCGGTCTTTTCGTGCAACGCTGGATACCCGGACAAGATTCCCCCGGACGGCGTTACCCAATCGTATTTCGGCAGAAAGATCGCGGTTACCTGTTCCTGGGTGCCCCGCTATGGCCCGCGGGGATGCCACTGACCTCGCTCGATGAGGACGTCGCGGAGCGTCTCGATGTCGTCGGTCATGATCCCGTCGGCGCCCAGGTCCAGCAGGCGGATCATTTCGGCGCGGTCGTTGATGGTCCACACGTGCACGTCGAGGCCGAGGGCGTGAGCGCGGCGCACGAACGACCCGCCCGCGACCCGGCCCGGCACCTGGGCACAGTGCACCTGCGATTGCGCCAGCCTCCGGGCGAGCAGGCCCGGCTGGCTGCCCTGGCCGGCGGCGCCGGTGGTGTAGCGGACCGCGGCGATCACGGCCGGCGAGGTGGCCATGCACACCGGCCGGTCGAGCAGCCCGCGCGCGGCCCGCAGCCGGCTGCCGGAGAACGAGGTCAGGCACACCCGGTCCCACGCGCCGGTGCGGCGCAGCACCCCGGCCAGCAACGCGATGCCGGGCTCGTCCTTGAGGTCGATGTTGAAGCGCACGCCGGGCCAGGCGCCGAGCAGGTCCTCGATCAGCGGTATCGGCTCGGCGCCGGCCACCCGCAGCTCGCTGACCTCGCGGTAGGTCCGCATGCCGATCGGCCCCGACGCACCGGTCACCCGGTCCAGGGTGCGGTCGTGGAACGCCACGAGCTTGCCGTCCGAGGTCGCGCGGGCGTCGGTCTCCAGGTACGCGTAGCCGAGCTTGACGGCGTGCTCGAACGCCGTCCAGGAGTTCTCCGGCGCGTGCGCCGCGCCGCCGCGGTGCGCGAACGCGTGCGGCCGCGGGCGGTCGAGGAACGGTACGGACACGCTCGCAAGTATGCCCGCTCCGCGCGGTGACCTGGCGAACTGCGGATGCCCGGCTGGTGCCTGCTACCCCGCCCAGGCCCGTCGGCGGGCCTCGGCCATCACGACGGCGGCCGCGACCGCGACGTTCAGCGACCCGACCCGCCCCGGCTGGGGGATGTAGGTAACCGCGTCGGCGACGGCGAGCAGCGCCGCCGTGCAGCCGTGGTCCTCGTTGCCGACGGCCACGCAGACGTCGCCGTCCAGGGGTGCCTCGTGCAGGGGGACGGCGCCGGTGGCCAGCTCGACCACGACCACCCGCAGGCCCGCGTCGGCCGCCGCCTTGGCCGCGGCGACCGGGCTCGGCTCCTGCGTGGCCTCGACCAGCCGCTGGGTGCCGAGCGCGGTCTTGCCCACGCCCGGATGTCCGAGCGGGGCCGTGTTGCCGCACAGCCAGAGGTGCTCAGCCCCGAACGCGGCGGCCGAGCGCACGATCGAGCCCACGTTGAACGGCTGGGCTACCGAGTCGAGCAGCAGGGCCAGGCGCGTGTCGCTGGCCCGGCGCCATTCGCGGTTGAGCCGCTTGACTTCGGTGGGACGCAGCTGCCTGGGGGCGGCCGCCCCGGCGGGCCCGGGCGGGCTCACGGGCGGGTCACCCCGGCTCGTTCGGCCTGATGATCCACCTGGAGCAGGCGGTAACCGCTCCGTGCGGCCAGCCGTGCCACGTGCCAGCCCTGCCCGGCCAGCCAGCGGTGCAGCGAGTCGGCGCCGAGGTTGCGCCCGACCACCAGGTACCCGTGGCCGGCCGGATCCAGCCGGCCGAGCCAGCCCGCCAGCAGGGCATGCAGCGCATCCTTGCCGATGCGGACCGGCGGGTTGGACCAGATCGCGGCGAACCGGGCCGGCAGCGAGGCATCGCCGGGGGTGACGCAGCGAACGTTGGCCAGCCCGGCGGCCTCAGCGTTCCGCGCGCAGAGCCCGAGAGCCCGCTCGTTGACGTCGACGGCCCACACGGCGGTGCCCGGCGAGCGGGCCGCCAGCACGCAGGCGACCGGGCCATAGCCGCAGCCCAGGTCGAGCAGGTCACCGGAAGCCGGCGGCGCGGGTGCCTCCTCGAGCAGCAGGCGGGTGCCCGGGTCGAGCCGGCCGGGGGAGAACACCCCCGCGTCGGTGACCAGCTCCAGGTAGACATCGGGCAGGATCACCCGCACCTGGCCGGGGCGGTGCGGCGCGCCGGGCCGCGGGGAGAAGTAGTGCTCGGTCACGGCCTACCGGCTGACCGGTGCGGCCGGCTGGGCCTGGGCGGTGAGCGCCGGGTCGATGAACCGGCGGGTGACCCACCGCTCGACGATGAACGTCATGATCGGGACGGTGCCGGCCAGCAGCATGATCACGGTGGGCTTGGTCGCCAGCCGCAGCCTGCGGGCCAGCAGCCAGGCGCACACCAGGTAGATGATGTACAAGATGCCGTGCAGCACGCCGACGTCGTTGGCCACGGCAGGGTACCCCGCCACCTGCAGCGGGATGCCGACGAAACACAAGACCATCAGCACCACGCCAGTCACGTATGCCATCACCCGGTACCGGAGCACCGCTGTTTTCACGCCTGTCATCTCCTATCGCAGTCCGTGCCACCGGCCATGGTTCTTGACCTCGGCGTTGAGCCGCGCCAGGTAGGCGTTGTACGCGCTCAGCTCCTCGTCCTCATCCTCGGCGGCCGTGCCGGCACTGGCCTGCACGGCACTGGCCTGGCCGGCACTGACTTGGCCGGGGCCGACCTGCACGGGGCCGACGACGCCTGCGGGCAGGCTCCCCGGATCGGCGAACGCCCGGGGGTCGGGCATCTCGCCCCGCCGGATCCGGAACTCATCCCTGATCGTCTTGGCCCAGAAGACTACGGCGAAGCCCGCGAACAACGGCCACTCGAATGTGTACGCCCAGCTCAGCCCGTTGCCGGCCAGCGCACGGTGAAGCTGCCAGTCGCCCAGCCAGAGCATTCCCCAGAACGAGACCACCATGAGCAGGTGCCAGCCCAGCCAGCGGGGCGTGATGAGGAAGTGCCACACGGGGCCGGACGGGCCGGCCGGTGCCCCCGTGGCGGCAGCGGCATCCGGCGCTCCGGTGACCGCGGCATCCGCCGTGGTGGCGGCGGTGTCGGCCGGGCCCGCATTTTCCATGCCATGAGGGTAGCGCCGGCGGTGGATAATTCCCGCATGGGTCTGCGCACCGGCTTGTCCGCACACGCCAGGCGGCTGCCTGAACGGCTCGATGACCTGCACGGACCGTGGCAGGGAACGGTGGTGCTTCCGGTTCACCTGTCCTGGCACCAGTTCCGCGAGTTCGACGTCGCCAGGCAGAAGCCCCGGCTGCTGCTGTACAGCATCGTGATCAGCCAGGGCCGCAGGAACGACGTCGCTCGCTTCCTCAACGCGCAGCGGCTGCGCGATGACTGGCCGCAGCTGCGGCTGCTGGTCAGCAACCAGACGCGGCGGGCCTGCGAGCGCAAGCTCGGCCTGCCCAAACAGGCCGGCGGATCCCCTCCGGGCACCGACACCCCGCTGCGTATGCCAGGCTGATGACATGCGCAAATACGTGATCATGGGCGTGCAGGGCAGCGGCAAGGGCACGCAGGCCCAGATGCTGGCGGCGGACCTGGATATGGTGCACATCGGCGTGGGCGACATCTTCCGCTGGAACGTGCAGAACCACACCAAGATGGGCGCCCAGGTGCGGCGCGTCATGGCCGCCGGGGAGCTGGTCGGGGACGACCTGGTGGAGTCGGTGGTCCAGGACCGGCTCACCCGGCACGACTGGAACTACGGCTTCATCATCGACGGGTTCCCGCGGAACCGGCGGCAGGCCGAGTTCTTCCTGGAGAGCTACGACATCGACGGCGTGATCGTGCTCGACCTGCCCGACAGCGAGGTCCGCCGCCGCGTGCTCAACCGCAGGCTGTGCGCGGACTGCGGGATGGACTACCACCTGATCGACAGCAGCCCGAAGGTACCCGGCCGGTGCGATTCGTGCGGCGGGGAGCTGGTCACCAGGGAGGACGACACCGAGGAGGCGCTCGCGGTGAGGCTGCGGGACTACCACGAGAAGACGAACCCGGTGATCGAGCTGTTCCGCCACAAGGAGTACGTATTCACCGTGGACGCGCGGCTCGCACCCGAGGCCGTCCAGGAGCAGATAAGAACAAGCCTTCGCCTGCCGCCGTTCCAGGCCAGGGAGCCGGACCACGCCAAGGAGGAGCAGCCCGCCCAGCAGGAGGCCGCGAGTGCGTGAGATCGCGGTCTTCGGCGGCAGCGCGCACCCGGCGCTGACGGCCGAGATCTGCGCGCACCTCAGCGTGCCGCAGCGCCCGGTGCTGCTCAAGCGGTTCGCGAACGACTGCCTGGAGGTCCAGCTCCAGTCCAACTGCCGGGAACGGGACGTGTTCGTGATCCAGCCGCTGGTCAAGCCGGTGCAGGAGAACCTGGTCGAGCTGCTGCTGATGGCGGACGCGGCCCGGGGCGCGTCGGCGGCGCGGGTGACGGCGGTGATACCGCACTACGCGTACGGCCGGTCGGACAAGAAGGACGCGCCGCGGATCTCGATCGGCGGCCGCCTGGTCGCCGATCTCCTGGTCACCGCCGGGGTGAACCGGGTGCTCACGCTCAACCTGCACTCACCCCAGGTGCACGGCTTCTTCTCGGTGCCGGTGGATCACCTGCACGCGCTGCGCGAGCTGGCCGACCACTTCCGCGGCCGGGACCTGTCCCGCGCCATCGTGGTCTCACCCGACCTGGGCTACGCCAAGAGCGCCGCGGCGTTCGCCCGCAGGCTCGGCCTGACGGTCGCGGCGGGCGCCAAGGAGCGGATCAGCGACACCGAGGTGCGGATCACCGCCATCATCGGCGACGTGGCCGGCCGGGACGCGATCGTCCTCGACGACGAGATCTCGCGCGGCACCACCGTCTTCGAGCTGCTCGACCGGCTGCGCGCCGACGGCGCCCGTTCGGTGGCCGTGGCCTGCACGCACGGCCTGTTCGCCGACAACTCGCTGGACAAGCTGGCGGCCACCGACGTTACCGAGATCGTCTGCACCAACTCGGCGCCGCTGTCGGCGGAGCAGGCGGAGCATCCCAAGCTGACCGTCTTGTCGGTGGCCCCGGCGCTGGCCGAGGCCATCAGGCGGATCCACGACGGCGAATCGGTCAGCTCCCTATTCGATCATTAGCAGTCTCGGCCACCCACGCGAGCACCAGGGCTTCCTCCAGCCACGCGTCGTAGCGGCCGCTGCGGCCGCCGTGGCCGGCCTCCATCTCGGTCTTGAGCAGGAACGGGCCGCCGCCGGCGGTGGCGCGCAGCCGGGCCATCCACTTGGCCGGCTCGTGGTACGTCACCCGGGTGTCGTTCAGGCCGGCCAGCGCGAAGATCGGCGGGTAGACCCGGCCGGTGACGTTCTCGTACGGCGTGTACGACTTCATGTACGCGTAGACCTCGGGGTCGTGCAGCGGGTCGCCCCACTCCTCCCATTCGGTCACGGTCAGCGGCAGTGACGGGTTCAGGATCGTGGTCAGCGCGTCGACGAACGGCACGTGCGCCACGATCCCGGCGAACGCCTCGGGCGCCATGTTGGCCACCGCGCCCATCAGCAGCCCGCCCGCCGAACCGCCCCGGGCGACCAGTCGGTCCGCCGAGGTCCAGCCGCGGGCGGCCAGGTGCCGCGCGCACGCGATGAAGTCGGTGAACGTGTTCTTCTTGTGCAGCAGCTTGCCGTTGGTGTACCAGGACCGGCCCATCTCGCCGCCGCCCCTGACGTGCGCGATCGCGTACACGAAGCCCCGGTCGAGCAGCGACAGCGCCGGGATGGAGAAGCTGGGATCCCGGGAGATCTCGTAGCTGCCGTAGCCGTAGAGCAGGCACGGCGCCGAACCGTCCCGCGGCGTGCCCCGGCGGCACACCAGCGAGATCGGCACCCGTGTGCCGTCGGCGGCCACCGCCCACTCCCGGTACTGCTCGTAGTCCTCCGGCCGGTACGCGGTGCCGTCCGGCGCCGGGAGCACCGGCTGGCGCTTGAGCAGGGTGAGCTCGCCGGTGGCCATGTCGCAGTCGTACACCGAGCCCGGGGTCACCAGCGAGGTGTAGGACAGCCGGAACCGGCTGGCCTGGAACTCCGGGTTGGTCCCCGGCGCGGCCCGGTAGACGGGCTCGGCGAAGGCGACCTCGTGCTCGCCGTCCTTGCGCAGGATGCGCAGGCCGGTCAGGCCGTCGCGGCGGAAGTACACCACGGTGTAGTCCGCGAACGCGTCCATGCCGAGCAGCCGGGTGTCGGCCCGGTGCGGGACCAGCGGGGTCCAGGCGGCCGGTTCGGCCAGCGGCGCCGTCGCGATCTCGAAGTTCTCCGCGCCGTCGTTGTGCAGGATGAGCAGGCGGTCCCCGGCATGCTCCACCTCGTATTCCACGCCCTGGCGGCGCGGCGCCACCACGGTGAACTCAGCCGAAGGATCGGCGGCGTCGAGCAGCCAGATCTCGCTGGTCAGCACGCTCAAGCTGCTGATCATCAGGTAGCTCTCGCTGCGGGTCAGGCTCACCCAGACGTGGAAGCGCTCGTCCGGCTCCTCGAACACCATGGTGTCCTCGGCGGCGGGGGTGCCGATCCGGTGCCGCCAGACCCGGTACGGCCGCCAGGCGTCGTTCACGGTCGTGTAGAACACGGCGGAGCCGTCCAGGGACCACGCGCAGCCGGCGTAGGTGTCCGGGATCTCGTCCGGCAGCGTGACCCCGGTGGCCAGGTCCTTGATCCGGAGCGTGAACCGCTCGTTGCCCGCGAAGTCGGTGGAGTACGCCAGCCTGCGCTGGTCCGGGCTGGTCCGGAACGTGCCGAGGCTGAAGAAGTCGTGACCGAGGGCGAGCTCGTTGCCGTCGAGCAGTTCCTCTTCCCCGTCGAGCGGCTTGCCGTCCTCGGCCATCGGCGGGATGACCTCGCCGGGCCGGACCGCGCGGCGGCAGTGCACCGCGTACTGCTTGCCCTCGACCGTCCTGGAGTAATGCCACCAGCCGCCCTTGCGCACCGGGACGGACAGGTCGCTCTCCTGGGTGCGCGCCTTGATCTCGGTGAAGATCTGCTCGCGCAGCGGCGCCAGGCGGGCGGTGACCGCGTTGGTGTAGGCGTTCTCGGCCTTCAGGTAGTCGATCGTGTCCGGGTCGTCCTTGTCCGCGAGCCAGGCGTACTCGTCGATCACGGTGTCGCCGTGGAACGTGCGCGGGCTGGGGATCTGCTTGGCCTCAGGCGGCTCGGTCGTCATGAAAGCCTAGTCTAATGACGAGCCGCCGGCCGGCTTTGGCACCATGGAGCGGTGCGAGGACATCTGCTGCTCACGAACTGCATCGAGGACGAGGTCACTCGCCCGAACATCGAGCTGGCGCTGAAAGAGAACCGGCTGCTCTGGCTCGACCTGCAGGACACCGGCGACGAGACGCTGACGCTGCTGCGCGAGGTATTCAAGATCCACCCGCTCGCGGTGGAGGACGCCAGGGAGTTCCACCAGCGGCCTAAGATCGAAGACTACGACGACTTCGTCTCCCTGGTCGTCTACGGCGCGCGCGGCCTGGACGAGCCGCTGACCGAGGTGCACTGCTTCTACGCCGAGCACTTCCTGGTCAGCGTGCACCGCGACGAGGTGCCCGCCATCGACGACGCCTGCCACACGCTGGGCCGGCTGCCCACCGGCCGGCGGCTGGTGGCGCTGTACCGCCTGCTCGACGCGCTGGTGGACACGATGTTCCCGTACCTGGCCGCGATGGACGACCGCATCGACGACCTGCAGGACCAGATCTTCGAAAACCCGAAGGAAGAGCAGCTGGCCGCGGTGTTCGCGCTCAAGCGCCAGGTGGTGGGCACGCGCAAGATGGTCACCCCGCAACGGGACATGGTGGCCTCCATGCTGGCCGGGGTGGTCCCGATCCCCGGCATGACCGCGGAGAGCGAGCGGTATGTCCGGGACCTGTATGACCACCTGATCCGGATCAGCGACATGGTGGATAGCCTTCGCGACCTGCTCAGCGGCTCGCTCGACGCGTACATGTCGATGGTGTCCAACCGGCTCAACGACGTGATGAAGCAGCTGACCATCATCGCCACCGTGTTCCTGCCGCTGTCGTTCCTTACCGGGTTCTTCGGCCAGAACTTCGCCTGGCTGGTGGTGCGGCTCGGGTCCCTGGGCGCGTTCATCGGCCTGGGTGTCGGCACCGAGGTCGTGGCCGTCGCCGCCCTGCTCACGATGTTCCGCCGCCGCGGCTGGATGGGGAGGAGCAAAAAATCCTAGGGCCGAACGGGCCGTGGTGCCTGCCCCGCCCGCCCGCGATCCCCCTGGCGGGCGGGACGGCCCGCACCGATAGCCTTTCCTGTGAAGCCTGGTGCCTGCGGCGGAAGAGGTGGTTCTCGTGACAGAGTGGTCACAGGTTCCCGCTGTCGCGCGGCCCCTGCCCGAGCCCGAGCCGCAGCCGGTGCTGTCTCCGCTCACCGCGGCCGCGATCTTCCTGGTGCTGACGATCCAGCCCGGCGGCGAAGCCGCGGTCAGGGACCTGCTCGGTGACTGGGCTGGCCTGCAGCGGGCGGTCGGCTTCCGCGCCCCGAACCCTCCCATGGCCTGCGTCGCCGGCATCGGGTCGATGGCGTGGGACCGCCTGTTCTCCGGCCCGCGCCCGGCCGAACTGCACCCGTTCCGTGAGCTCACCGGGAGCGTGCACCACGCCGTGTCCACGCCGGGAGACCTGCTCTTCCACGTCAGGCACGAGCGGATGGACCTGTGCTTCGAGTTCGCCGCCCAGGCCCTGAGCCGGCTGGCCGGCGCGGTCAGCGTGATGGACGAGGTGCACGGGTTCCGCTACTTCGACGAGCGTGACCTGCTCGGCTTCGTCGACGGCACCGAGAACCCGGCCGGCGCCGCGGCCGGGACGGCGGCGCTGGTCGGCGACGCCGATCCCGGGTTCGCCGGCGGCAGCTACGTCATCGTGCAGAAGTACCTGCACGACATGACGGCGTGGAACGCGCTGACCACCGAGGACCAGGAGAAGGCGATCGGCCGCTTCAAGCTGTCCGACATCGAGATGCCGGACGACGTCAAGCCGGCCAACTCGCACGTCGCCCTGAACACCATCGAAGATCCCGGCGGCACGCAGCGGCAGATCCTGCGGGCCAACATGCCGTTCGGCGAGGTGGGGCGGGGGGAGTTCGGCACCTACTACGCCGGTTACGCGGCCACCCCGAGCGTGACCGAGCAGATGCTGGTCAACATGTTTATCGGCAACCCGCCGGGCAACTACGACCGCATCCTTGATTTCTCCACGGCGGTCACCGGCAGCCTGTTCTTCACGCCGTCGGCGGACTTCCTCGACGACATCCCCGATCCGCCCGGCAGCGCGCCCGCGCCGCCGGACACTGATGCCGTTCCTGGCGCCGGTCCGGCACCGGGCACCGGCTCACTGGGCATTGGCAGCTTGAAGAGGAGCACCTAGCCATGAATAACCTGCACCGCGAGCTCGCTCCCGTTTCCGACGCCGCCTGGGCCAGCATCGAGGAAGAGGCACGCCGGACGTTCGAGCAGCATGTCGCCGCCCGCCGGGTGGTGGACCTGGCCGGCCCCGAGGGCCAGGGCCTGGCCAGCGTGGGCACCGGCCACCTGAGCGAGATCGACGCGCCGGCGGACGGGGTCATCGCCCGGCTGCGCACCGCCCAGCCGCTCGTCCAGCTTCGCGTCCCGTTCACGGTGAGCAGGCAGGATGTGGACGACGTGGAGCGAGGCGCGCAGGATTCCGACTGGCAGCCGGTCAAGGACGCGGCCAAGAAGATCGGCTTCGCCGAGGACCGGGCCGTCTTCGAGGGGTACGCGGCCGCCGGGATCACCGGGATCAGGCAGAGCTCGTCCAACGCGGCGCTCACCCTGCCCGCCGAGGTCCGCGACTACCCGGACGTGGTCAGCCAGGCGGTGAGCTCGCTCCGGCTGGCCGGCGTGGGCGGCCCGTTCTCGCTGCTGCTGTCCGCCGACGCCTACACGATGGTGAGCGAGACCTCCGATCACGGCTACCCGGTCCGCGAGCACCTGGCCCGCGTCGTTGACGGGGAGATCATCTGGGCGCCCGCGATCGACGGCGCGTTCCTGCTCTCCGCCCGCGGCGGCGACTTCGAGCTCCGCCTCGGCCAGGACCTGTCGATCGGCTACCTCGCCCACGACGCCGGCACCGTCCGGCTGTATTTCCAGGAATCCCTGACCTTCCTGGTCTACACGGCCGAAGCCAGCGTCGCCCTCACGCCGTAGACCGGGTCACTCGTACCGGGTGGGCGGGAACGGATGCTGCTCGTCCACCGGGCGGATCTCGCCCTTGTCGGCTTCGCGGAGGAGCTCGGCCCGCTCCTCCTGCCACTCCTCGGTCTGGGTGATGTCCTCGGGGAGCGGCGGCGTGTCGGTCGCCGGCGGGACCTCGTCCGGGTCGTAGGCGTCGAGTCCCGCGGCGACCCGCTCTTCCTCGGTGAGGCGGGCGAGATGGTCGTCGTCGAGGCGCTGCGATGCGCCTCCGTGCTCGCGGCGGTCCCGGTGGAACCGCTCCGGGAAGTCATCTTGCTCTGACATCGCGTCTCCTCCGGTATCAGCGGTGTGGTCTAAGTTACCCGGCCGGGGTCGCGCCGGCTCGAGGTGGCTGCCCCGTCCGCGAGCAGCTTGTGGATGAACTGTGCATAAGCCGGTGGATAACCGCCGTAACGTGCGGATAACCGCCGGTATTCTGTGGACATCGTGTGGATGCAGAAAAACTCGAAATGAATGGCCGCGGACTCTTGCGCGACCGTCAGGAAAGCAGTAGAAATACTTTCACCGTTGGAAACGGGAACCGCCCGGGGGTGACCCCGGGACGCGGGAGGAGCCGGGAAACTGGCAATTCGCGCGGGTACTCGGTACCGGCGGGCGGCGCGTGACGCCGGGTTTGCCGGGCAACCGGCGGCCTAGGGTGGCGTGGCCGGGCAAGGCCCCCTCCATCTCATACATGGAGGGGGCCTTGTTCCATTATGTCCGTTAAGGACATTGTGCCAGGATCAGTCCGCCTGCAAACATGGCGCCTATTCCTGATTAGGCGCGCACGGCGATACCCGGGTAGTCCAGGACCAGGCCGCTCTCGTCGTAAACCAGGGTGCAGGTGAAGTCGAAGGCGGGAGCGGCATAGCGGTAGCACTGGCGCGTGGCCTCGCCGGGCAGCCGCGCATAGGCCTGTTCCAGCCGTTCGGCGCTGAGGTCGAGCGCGCGGATGTACGCGGCGGGCGTCTCGGCTCGGGTCCCTGCGGCCAGTTCCAGGCGATGTACCGGCAGCGTGTTCGTCAGCGCCGAGGACTCCAGGTCGACATCCAGGCAGCCATCGAGATGTGTCACAGGGTGGCCGTCGACGCGCCAGCGGCCCGCGCCGTCGGCGGCCAGCACGGTCTCGCGCAGGCCCGAGGCCGTCCTGGCGGTGATGCGAGCCTCGCGGGTGAGCCAGGCCGCGTCCAGCTTGATGCTGTAGGTCACGATCCAGGTCTGCGCGTCCTCGGTCGCGGTGGTGGCCCCCTCGATGCGCCAGCCATCCGGCCCGGCCTGGAAGAAGGCGACCTCGAAACCCGTGCGGGCGCCGCGATGCCGCCAGCATGCGGTCGCGGGCAGCGGAGCGAAGGTCACCGTGCCAGTGTGGCAGAGCACCCCAAAAAGCAGCTTGAAACGGCATCCACCAGGAGCTTACGGTTGACGGTACGCCCCTTGCCCATTCGGGCGTACCGCCTCGTCGCTGGGGGCCTGTCATGAGACTTCGCCGGTCGCATCGCCGGAACATGGTCCTGCTCAACACCCGGGCCGAGCCGGTCCCCGGCGGGCGGCTCGCCCGCCGGCCGCGATTCCGGTTCGTGCGTACCGGCGCGCTGCTCACGGTCATCGGCGTCCTGCGGCTCGCGCGGATGGCGCGCATGCGGTGGCGGATCAGCCTCGGGCTCTGCGGTGCGCTGCTCGTGGTCCTCGGCCATTCTGTGTTCACCGGCTCGGCCGGGGGCGTCGCTGGCCTGCTGGGACTGGCCGTCGTCTTGGTCGCCGCGCTGAAGAGCGGCAGCCCCGCCGACGCCCGCCGCCCGGTCCCCTCGCAGGTCGCGTGGCGCTGGCACGGTTAAGCTGGCGCGGTTAAGCCGGCGCGGCGCGCTTCGCCGCGCCCGCCCGGCGGGACCGGGAGGCCCCTCGCTGGCCGCTCGCGTCAGCCAGCATCCCATTGCACGCACAGGTCGGGCGGCTTGCGGAAGACCAGGCCGCGCGGTGCCGCCGGGAAGCGGGGATCCAGGCGGAGCCCGGGCAGCCGGGTCAGCAGGGTCTCGACGGCGACCTGCGTCTCCAGCCGGGCCAGGTGGGCGCCGAGGCAGAAATGCGGGCCGTGCGCGAAGGCCAGGTGCCGTGCGGCGCCGGGACGGCGGACGTCGAACACGTCCGGGGCGGCGAAGACCGCCGGGTCCCGGTTCGCCCCGGCGATGGACACCGTGACCTGATCGCCGGCACGGATGACGGCGCCGCCGAGCCGCGTACCGCTGGTCGCGTACCGGTCGACGACCGCCGCGGCCGGCTCGAGCCGCAGCGACTCCTCGACCGCTGCGGGCACCAGGCCAGGGTCGGCGAGCACCAGGGCGAGCCCGGCGGGGGAGGAGAGCAGGTGCAGCAGGGCGTTGGCGATCATCCCCTCGGTGGTCTCGATCCCCCCGAACATCAGTACCGCCGCGTTCGAGATGGCCTCCTCCTGGGTCAGCGGGGCCTCGGCCAGCGGCCCGGCGACCTGCGCCAGCAGGGCGGCAGACCCCGGGGCGGTGATCACCTCGCGCAGGCTGGCGGCCAGCTCGGCGAACGCCGCGGTCCCGGCCGGGCCTGCCGCGGCGCGGTCGCCGGCCGGCCCCTGGGCCGTCGCGGCTTCGGCCTGGACCGCGGCCACGATCCCGTCGTACCAGCCAAGGACCCGCGCCGGATCGGCCCGGTCCCTTCGCCCGAGGCCGAGTACCTGCGCCATGACCGTGACCGCGAGCGGCCCGGCCACGGCCCGGCGCAGTTCGGCCGCGCCGTCCGGCTCGATCGCCGATACCAGGCGGCCGGCCTCGGCCCGGGTGAACGACGCGAGCCGCGCGTGCACCTCGTCGTGCCGGAAGGCACGGTTGAACGGGCCCCGGTGGCGGGCGTGCGGCGCGCCGTCCAGCGAGAGCATGCTCGGCCCGACCACCTTGGCCGTGGAGAAGCGGGGATCGTCGACGGTGAACGTCCGCGCGTCGCGGAGGACCGCCACGGCCGGGTCGTACCCGGTGACGAGCCAGGCGCCGAGGACCGGCACCCAGCTGACCGGCGCGGCGGCCCGGAGCCGGGCCAGCGCCGGGTGCGGATCGGTCTCCAGGTCAGCCAGGGTGATCAGGCTGGCCGGCGCCGTCACCGCGGCGTCCGCCTCGGTCACGGCCACCGCTCCGTGCACCCGGGAACGGGCGAGCTAGTCGGCATCAGGGAACAAAATACCCTCGCCATGGTACGAGACGCGTGGCTGGTGCGGCTGGGGAAGCTGCCGTCGGCCCCGGCCAGGGCGGAGAGAACGGGCCGGGGCACGTCACCCGGTCCGTTCGGAGAATATATTTTGAATTAATATTCGAATAATGAACGCGGGTGTGGCGGGCGGGGGAGCGCCCCTGGCCGGATAAGGTTGACCGGATGGCGGACGTGCGGATCCTGCTCATCTCGGGCAGCACCAGGAACGGGTCGGGCAACACGGCGGCGCTGCGGACGGTGCAGGCGGTGGCGCCGGACGGCATCATCGCGGAGATGTACCAGGGGCTGGCGCTGCTGCCCGCGTTCAGCCCGGACGAGGACGGGCGGCCGCCGGGGCCGGCGGCGGACCTGAGGGCGCGGATCGCGGCGGCCGACGCGCTGCTGTTCTGCACCCCGGAATACGCGGGCACGCTGCCGGGCAGCCTGAAGAACCTGCTCGACTGGACGGTCGGCGGCGGCGAGATCTACGGCAAGCCGGTCGGCTGGATCAACGTGGCGGTGGGCGGCCGGGGCGCCGGCGCGGAGGAGCACCTCGCGATGGTGCTTCGGTACGTCGGCGCGGTGGCGGTCGACGGTGCCTGCGTGCGCGTGCCCGTCCCGCGCGACGCGGTCGGCCCGGACAGGGTCATCGCGGACCCGGCGATCCGCGCGGCACTCGGGGCCGTGCTGGCCGCCCTCGCGGAGCAGGTCCGCGGCTAGCTTCCGCGCCGGGTGGCACACTGCATGGCGTGACTCAGACGACAACCGCCGCGGCCGCGGGCAGCTGGACGCTCGGTGACCTGACGGTCAACCGGATCGGGTTCGGCGCGATGCGGCTGACGGGCACTCCCGGCGGGACCCCCAGTGACCGGGGCCGGGCCATCACCGTGCTGCGCCGGGCGCTCGAGCTCGGCGTCAACCACATCGATACCGCCGCGTTTTACTTCTCGCCGCTGCGCTCGGCCAACGAGCTGATCAACCGGGCCCTGGCCCCGTACCCGGACGAGCTGGTCATCACGAGCAAGGTCTGGCCGGGCCGCGATCCGTCGGGCGAGTGGCTGTGGGCCACGCCGAGGCAGCTGCGCGGCCAGGTCGAGGAGAACCTGCGACAGCTCGGCCGGGACCACCTCAACGTGGTCAACCTGAGGTTGCCGCAGCGCCGGACGACGGGCTCGATCGCCGAGCATTTCGGCGCGCTGGCCAGCTTGCGCGATGCCGGGCTGGTCCGGTACCTGGGCATCTCCAACGCCACGGCCGCGCACCTGGCCGAGGCCCAGGCCATCGCGCCGGTCGTCTGCGTGCAGAACGCCTACGGCGTCGGCGCGCCCGCCGCCGAACAGGATCTCCTGCGCGCCTGCGGTGAGCAGGGGGTGGCGTACGTGCCGTTCTTCGCCATCGCAGGCCAGGGACGCGCGCAGGGCGCGAGCGATGCCGACCGCGACGACGTGCTCGCCGCGGCGCGCGCCCACGGCGCGACGGCGGCGCAGGTCAGGCTGGCGTGGACGCTGCAGCAAGGACCGCACGTGCTGGCCATCCCGGGCACCGGCGACCCGGATCACCTGGAGGCCAACGTGGCGGCCGGCGCCCTGCGGCTCTCGGCGGGGGAGATGGCGCTCCTGGACGGCCGGGCTGGCCAATGAGGCTGCCGCATTGCTTGTGGTCCTGATCGGTCAAGCTGACGGCCCGGTTCGCTCATAGGAGGCTGTCGCCTGTCTCACGCGGCTTGTCTGTCTCACGCGGCTTGTCTGTCTCACGCGGCTTGTCTGTCTCACGCGGCTTGTCTGTCTCACGCGGCTTGTCTGTCTCACGCGGCTCGTCTGTCTCACGCGGCTCGCCCGTCCCGCCCGGCTCCCCGGGCCCGGCCTTCGCGCCGCCCCGGCCCGGGCCTTAACGGCCACGATGGAACATTGATGTCGCTGCAACGGCCACGATGGAGCATTGTGGTCGTTTGCCGCGGGCGGGGCGGGGCGGTTTCAGGGGCGGGCGGGGCTTACGGGGCATGCGGGAAAGCGGTGGCCGGGGCCGGGCGCGGGCATGCCCGGGGGCCGTTGCGCGACAGCCTGCAATAGGGTCCGCCTGAGCCTCAGCGAGATCCTGCGCGCCGGGACAGCCTGAGCGCGACGTAAGACCGGCCGCCGCACACACCGCGGTTCAATATCCGTCAGCTGACCGATGTATTGCAATGCAAATTGCAGCAGCATTTTCGACGCAACGGGCATCGAGCAGATCAGCTGAGGAAGCGGATTGACGTGATGGCACCGACTCGTCCGACCGAACTGCACCAGCACCGCCTCCGGCTGACCAGGGAGCCGATCGCGGTGGCCGAAGCCCGCCGCCAGGTCCGCGCGGCCGTCGATGCCTGGAGGGTCCCTGTCGATCCCGACATCGCGGTACTGCTGACCAGTGACTTGGTAACCAGCGTGATCATGCGCGGGGACGGTGAGACCATCATGCTCGGCGTCAGGTGCTCCCGCAGCTATCTGCGCGTTGACGTCTGCGACACGCCGGGTTCCCGGCCGGCGGCGGCGGACGAGCCAGCTCGTACGGAGGCCGGACGCGGGCTGGCGCTGATCGCCGCCCTGGCGGCCGAATGGGGCTCCTTCCGCACCCCCGCCGGGCAGGCCGCGTACTTCACGCTCGCGTTCCAGCCGGATCTGCCCCAGGCCGGCGACCGCGCGGCCACGGGGGACACGCGGAGACTGTGAGTCGTGCATCCGAAGAGCACCCGACCAATGAAGAGGAAACGTGAGAAGCGCTGCACTCAGGAGCTCGCACCAACCGCCGAGTTCAGGTTCTTACTGGATCAAGAGCTCTCTGAGTTACGCCAACGGCAACTGCGTCGAGGTGACGAGCCTGCCCGGTGGCGAGATCGGCGTTCGCAACAGCAGGGATTCCGCCGGGCTGGTCCTCCGGTTCACGCCGGACGAGTGGCATGCCTTCCTCGGCGGCGTACGCAACGGCGAATTCGACAGTTTCGGCAGGTAGCGAGGACATGGACGGCTCGACTCGCGGACCTCCCCGCGCGGCGGATGCCTCCGCTTTCCGGGTACGCGACGCGACGGCGGCTCTCCGGCCTGACCGGACGGCGCGGGCGGGTGCCAGTGAGCGAACAGCGCGGCGCCGGGCCGGCCATCCTGGCGGGTGCCGGCCGCGGACCGCTGTTCTCTTTTGCCGCGCAATTTCAGGAAACGCGAGATTTGCTGGCTGCTCCGCAAATAACGTGACGGTAACGGCATAACTCGCGACCGCCCGCGAATCTGACGGATGATGCCGATGTGACTCGACGGGTGGCCCTTGCCTAGAGCTACAGAATGAGCAACTCGTTATCGTTACGGGCTGTTCGCTACAACCGAAGAGTTTCTAGTTTTACGGAAGAGCCCAAAGATGATGGCACGACGTCAGGCCTGTGAGCTCCTACTTCCTGACGAGCGGGTGTGGCGTGCAGCCGTGGTGTTCATGAGCGCGGGATGTCACGAGGCTCCGGCAGCCGGCAGGCGGCTACCACGAGATCAGCAGCCAAAGCGGCACGTGTAATAACAATGGCACCCGTATGCGACAACCGCGCTAAGCGCTGCATTAACAGCAATCACAAGGTAAACCTGCCGTCGCTGCAGCATGCACTAATTAACCGGAATTACGCGAAGCTGTGGTACGGCCAGGCCGTGTCGGCGGTCGGCGACAGCGTCTTCGGCACGACCCTGGTGCTCTGGGTGTCTCAGGTTCTCGCCGGCGGCCGATCCTGGGCCCCCGCCGCGGTCAGCGGGATCCTCGTTGCCGCTGGCGCCGCGTTTGCCCTGGTCGGGCCCGTCGCCGGGGTTTTCGTGGACCGGTGGAACCGCAAGTCGACGATGATGCGGACCGAGGTGATCCGGGCGGCGATGGTCGCGGGCCTCACCGGGCTGTCGTTCGTCCCGGTCCGTGACTTCCCGGCCGGGCTATGGCTCGCCGCCGTGTACCTGGTCGTGTTCGTCCTGAACGCGGCCGGCCAGTTCTTCAATCCCGCCAGGTTCGCGACGACTGGCGACGTCGTCCATGGCGAGGCTGACCGGGCGCGAGCGGCCGGCCTGGCCGAGGCCACCACGTCGGCGGCCTGGATCATCGGCCCGCCGATCGCGGCCGCGTTGATGTTCACGGTCGGCTTCCAGTGGGCGCTGGCCGCCAACGCCGCCTCTTACGTCGTGTCCTATCTGGCCATCCGCTTCCTGCGGCTGACCCCCGAGCCGCACCCGCCGGCCCCTGCCGGAGCGGGCGAGTCCAGCCTGCACGCCGAGTTCTCCGGCGGCCTGCGGCTCTTCGTGCGCAACCGGTTCCTGGTGACGCTCCTGACGGTGACGATGATCTGCCAGTGCGGGACCGGTGCGATCAGCACGCTGAACGTGTTCTTCGTGACCCGGGATCTGCACGCGTCATCCCGGCTGTTCGGCGTCGCGGAGACGGCGATGGCGGCTGGCTTCATCATCGGCGCGCTAGCGGCAGGCCGGATGGTGAGGTGGATCGGTGCACGCGCGCTCACCTGGTCGGGCTTGCTGGCAACGGGCGTCCTGGCGGCTGGTTACGCGCTGCAGCGCACGTTCCCCGGCGGCCTGGTCATGCTGGCGATCTATGCCATCCCGATCGCCATGCTGAACACGGCGGTGGCGCCGCTGCTGCTGGATGCGGCACCGCGCGAATACCTGGGCCGGGTGATGGCGGTGTTCAATCCGGTCAACCAGTTCGCGTCCATGCTCTCGATGGTCACCTGCGGCTGGCTGACCAGCACCGTCCTGCGGAGCTTCCGCGCCTCGTTCGCCGGCATCACCCTCAACTCGGTCAGCCTGATATACGTCGTCGCCGGCGGCCTGATATTCGTCTCAGGCCTGCGCGCGCTCGCAGCGCTGCCCTCCGTTTCGGCGCCCTCGGCGCGGTGAGCCTGCCGGTGGTGCACGGCGCCTATTGACCGCAGGGCCAGGGATTGGTAGAACACGTTCTACTTCGGCACGAAGGAGTGCCATCATGCCTGTCCCCGCGCCACGCGATCCCGGAGCCACTCGCGACATCCTGACCGGATGGCTCGGCGATCCGGCGCGGCTGCCCGGGGCGCGGATCACTGATCTGCAGACACCGGAGTTCACCGGCTTCTCCAGCGAGATCCTCATGGTGGACGTCGAGCACGGCGGCGTCACGGACGCCCTGGCCGTGCGCGTCGCGCCGCAGCACTACCAGGTGTTCCCCGAGACCAGGTTCGATGAGCAGTACCGGCTGATGCGCATCCTGGACTCCGGCACCGACATCCCGGTGCCGCCAGTGCTGTGGTACGAACCCGATCCCGCGCACCTGGGCGCGCCGTTCATCGTGATGCGGCGGGTCGACGGGCGGGTGCCGCCCGACGTGCCGCCGTACCACGCCGACGGCTGGGTCACCGAGGTCGATCCCGCCGAGCGGCAGGCCATGTGGTGGTCCGGCCTGGACATCCTGGCCCGGCTGCACCGGCTCGACGTGGACGCCCTGCGGCTCGGCTTCCTGGACGAGCCGCGGTGGGGCAAGCTCGGCCTCGACCAGCGGCTGGGCTACTACGAGCATTACATGCACTGGGCCTGGCCGGGCCCGAAGCCCACCGCGATCAGGGCCCTGGCCTGGCTGAAGGAGCACAGGCCCAGCGAGCCTGACGCGCCGGTGCTGCTGTGGGGAGACGCCAGGATCGGCAACATCATCTTCGCGCCAGGCGGGGCGGCGCGCGCGGTCCTGGACTGGGAGACCGCGACGTTCGGGCAGGCCGAGGAGGACCTGGCCTGGTACCTGTTCCTGGACCGGCACCACAGCGAGGGCGTGTACGCGCCGCGGCTCGAGGGGTTCCCGTCCCCGGAGGAGACGATCGCGCGGTACTCCGGGCTGGCGCCGGCCGCCATGCGGCACATGGACTACTACGAGGTGCTGTCCGGCTTCAAGTTCACCGTGATCATGTCGCGGATCGCCCAGGCCATGATCGAGTGGGACTGGATGGACGCCGGCAGCGATTTCCCGTACAACAACAATTGCACGCGCCTGCTCGATCTGGTCCTGGAGGAATTGTCACCGTGACCCTGTCGCCGCTCGACGACTATCCCGTGCACCAGATTCCCGAGGTGATGCGGCACGTCGGGACGTCGGATCGCAACTTCTACGACCGGTACTACTTCAACGCGTTCCCGCTGACCGGAGACGCGGGGCTGATCGTCGGGCTGGGTCAGTACCCGAACCTGGGGGTGACCGACGCGTTCGCGCTGCTGCGCCGCGGATCGCTGCACCGGGTGGTCCGCGCCTCCCGCGAGCTCGGGGCGGACCGGATGAACACGCGGGTCGGACCGTTCGGCGTCGAGGTGCTGGAAGGGCTCAAGCGGCTTCGCGTGGTGCTCGACCCGAACGAGTTTGGCCTCTCGTTCGACCTCAGCTGGGAGGGGTCGATCCCGCCTCAGGTCGAGCCGCAGCACTTCATCCGCTCCCAGGAGCGGGTGGTGTTCGACTCCAAGCGGATGGCGCAGACCGGGCGGTGGACCGGGTCGATCACGGCGGACGGCGAGACCCTCGACGTGACCCCGGAAGCGTGGTGGGGGATCAGGGACCGGTCCTGGGGCATCAGGCCGGTCGGGGAGTCCGAGCCGCCGGGCATCCAGTCGCGCAACGCCGGCACGTTCTACTGGCTGTACGCGCCGGTGCGGTTCGAGGACCACGCGATCCTCTGCATCGTGCAGGAAGACCAGGCCGGGCGCCGGCTGCTGGAGGAAGCCGTGCGGGTCTGGCCCGACGGGACCAGCGAGTACCTGGGGCGGCCGTCCTACTCGCCGCGGTACGCCGAGGGGACCAGGGACGTGGTGAGCGCCCGGATCGGGTTCTCGCCGCCGGCCGGCCAGCCGTTCGACCTGCACGCGACGCTGCTGCTGCCGGTGCACCTGATGGTCGGCACCGGCTACGGCCTGGAGGCGGACTGGAAGCACGGCATGTACCAGGGACCCGGACCCGGTCGTCCAGGGCGTCAGCTACGACCTGTCCCGCCCGGAGGACGCGGCCCGCATGCGGGGCATGGTGGACGCGGTCGGCCGTTTCGAGTACGACGGGCACACCGGATACGGCCTGTATGAGTACTGGGCGCTCGGTGACCACCCCTCATTCCGGTAATGGCTGGTCAAGCCTTTGATCATGCGCGTTGGGCTTCGGCATCTGACTGCGCCGGCCGTTGACTGCGCCGGCGGTTGAGGTCGGCGGCGAGCAGGTCGAGCAGGGCTTGCGCAGATCCGGTAGGCGCGCGCGTGGCGGCGATGACCGCGCAGATGTCGCGGCGCAGCGGCGGGTTGATGCGGATGGCTGAGACCTGGGCGGTGACCGCGCGCAGGCTCATCGGGGGCAGAACCGAGATGCCGAGCCCGTGCTGGACGAGTTCGGCGAGGTACTGCATGTTCTGCGCTTCGCAGACGGTACGCCGGGCGAGTCCGGCGGCGGCGCAGGCGACGTCGATCTGGGCGTGCAGCGCGGAGTCGGCCCGGTAGTCGACGAAGTCGCGGTCGCGCAAGGCCGGGTCGCCGAGTCCGATACTGGCCCGCTTGGCCAGCGGGTCGCGATGCGGGACGGCCAGGACCAGGTCGTCGTGGCCGATCTCGACGCGCGTCAGCCTGGCGGGGTCGGTGGGGCCGTCGATGAAGGCGATGTCCAGCTGGGCGTCGGCAGCCGCGCTGGCGAGTACCGAGGCGGCGTCGTGGCTGAGCCGGATGGTGACGCCGGGGTGGGCGCGGCGGAAGCCGGCCAGCAAAGCCGGCAGGTCGATCACTCCCAGAGTCTGGATCGCTCCGACGTGCAGCTGGCCGCGCAGGACGCCGCGGACTCCGGCCACGGCGTCGCGGCCCTCGTCGGCTGCGGCGAGCGCGCGACGGGCCGCGGGCAGCAGCGCGCGTCCGGCCTGGGTGAGCATCACGCGCCGGCTGTCGCGCACGAATAGCGCCGCGCCCACCTCGCGTTCGAGCGCGTGGATCGACGCGCTGAGGCTGGACTGGACGACGTGCACCCGGGCCGCGGCGCGGGTGAAGTGCAGTTCCTCGGCAACCGCGACGAAGTGGGCCAGCTGCCGAAGCTCCATGAATCGATTCTATCAATACTGATCAGCGGATCTAGCTGTTGGACCGATGGCCAGGTTCCGGCCGATGCTGGACACAGACCACCCGCGATGCGCAAAGGAGCACCTGAATCATGTCCCCGACACCAGCCGGCCCGTACCCGCCGGTCCTCGTGCGCGCCGGCGAGGCCGAGCACCTCGATCTCATCGGGCACGTGCTGCTGGCCGATAGCAGCGCCACCGCAGGCGCCCTGAGCAGCCATCGCGTCGCGCTCAGCCGCGGCGCCGATGGCGCCGTGCCGCACCGGCACGACCACTCCTCCGAGCTGTTCTACATCCTCGACGGCGCGTTCGACCTCCTGGTCGCCGACGACGTCGTCACCGCGCGCGGGCCGGCGACCTGCTGGTCGTCCCGCCTGGTTCGGCGCACGCGTTCGCCGCACATCACGACTCGACCGCCGAGGCGCTGATCATCGCCACTCCCGGCATCGAACGATTCGACTACTTCCGCCACGTCGTCCGGCGCCGGGACGGCAGCGAGCCGCCCGAGGTCCTGCTCGGGCTGCAGGACCGCTTCGACACCCACTTCCTCGACAGTCCCGCCTGGCAGCGCGCTCGCGCGGCCGGTTGACCGCATCACCCGAACTTGACCAGGACAGCCCGCTCGGTTCCGGCCTGCGCATCCTGGTCTGGACGATCGCCCCCATGTTCGTCTCGCCCGTCGCGGGCGCGCTGTCCGACCGGGTCTGCGGGCGCACCCTCATCGGCACCGGGCAGGCAGAACCCAGACCGATCAGGAATCGAGAAGCGCGGGTCACGGAGCCGCAACTAGCCTGACTGCCATGGACTTCGCCATTTGCCTGACCTGCCTCCCGGCGTTCGTCTTTAAGCTCGGCACGACACACCGGGTCGATGTGACCCACGACTTCGAGGAGTGACCATGACCGGCTCTTCCACCCAGGGAATCAAGACCGTGCTGGTTCCCGTGTCCGACCTGGCGACGGCCAAGGCGGTCTACACCGCCCTGCTCGACGTCCAGCCGCAGGCCGACTCGTCCTACTACGTCGGCTTCGAGGCCGCGGGCCAGCACATCGGGCTGGTGCCGGGCGGTGGATCGCAGGGCATGACCTCACCGGTGGCCTACTGGCACGTGCCGGACATCGAGGCGAAGCTGGCCGAGGTGACCGCTGCGGGCGCCACCGTGAACGAGCCCGCGCGCGACGTGGGGGGCGGCCGCCTGGTGGCCTCCGTCACCGACCCCGATGGCAACGTCCTCGGGCTGCTCCAGGACCCATGAGCGCCGACCCTCGTCCCCGCGCTCAGCGCCGCCGCGATACCGAGCATCGGCTCACCCACGACATCGATGTCTGGGTGGCCAGTGCCTCGGCGGACGGTGCGCCGTACCTGGTGCCGCTGTCCTTCGACTGGGACGGCGAGGCGCTGCTGATGGCCACGCCGGCGGACAGCCCGACCGGCAGGAACCTGGCCGCCACCCGGGCCGTTCGGCTGGGGCTGGGCCACACCCGCGACGTGTCCATGATCGAGGGCGAAGTCGAGGTCCTCGAGATCGGCGCGCTGCCGCAGGAGCGGGGTGACCGGTTCGCCGCGCACACCGGCTTCGACCCGCGTGCGCTGGCCACGCCGTACCGCTGGTTCCGCATCCGCCCGCGCCGCATCCAGGCTTGGCGCGAGGTGAACGAGCTGCCCGACCGCGAGCTGATGCGCGACGGCCGCTGGCTAGCCTGACGCCTCGGCCGGGCGCGCCGCGTGGCCGGGCCCGGAGGCTCCGCGGGCCGAAGCGCAGGAGAACCGGACGTACTGCCCGACGCTGGTCAGATCGGGCCGGGCAACGCCGGCGGAGACCGCGAAGGCGGCCCCGCCTAACAGATGGAGACACGATGAGCATGGCCACGAGGCCGGACACGCAGTTGCCTGCGCCGCACGTTGGCGACAGCCACGATCTGATCCGCGTGCACGGCGCGCGCGTGAACAACCTCAAGGACGTCAGCGTCGAGATCCCGAAGCGCCGCCTGACGGTGTTCACCGGCGTCTCCGGCTCGGGCAAGAGCTCGCTGGTGTTCGGCACGATCGCCGCCGAGTCGCAGCGGCTGATCAACGAGACCTACAGCGCCTTCGTGCAGGGCTTCATGCCGACGCTGGCCCGGCCCGACGTCGACGTGCTCGACGGGCTGACGACCGCGATCCTCGTCGACCAGGAGCGGATGGGCGCCGACGTCCGCTCCACGGTCGGCACCGCCACCGACGCCAACGCGATGCTGCGGATCCTGTTCAGCCGGCTCGGGCAGCCGCACATCGGCTCGCCCCAGGCGTTCTCCTTCAACGTTGCCTCGATCAGCGGGGCAGGCGCGGTCACGCTCGAGCGCGGCGGGCAGACCGTGAAGGAGCGGCGCAGCTTCAGCATCACCGGCGGCATGTGCCCGCGCTGCGAAGGCCGCGGCACCGTCACCGACATAGACCTATCCCAGCTCTACGACGACAGCAAGTCGCTCAACGAGGGCGCGCTCACCATCCCCGGCTACACCGGCGGCGGCTGGAATTCCCGGCTCTACAGCGAATCAGGCTTCGTCGACCCGGACAAGCCGATCCGCAAGTACACCAAGAAGGAACTGCACGACTTCCTGCACCACGAGCCGGTCCGGATGAAGATCGCCGGCATCAACATGACCTACGAGGGGCTGATCCCGCGGATCCAGAGGTCGATGCTGACCAAGGACAAGGAGGGGATGCAGCCGCACGTCCGGGCGTTCGTGGAGCGTGCGGTGACCTTCACCGCTTGCCCGGAGTGCGACGGGACCAGGCTCAGCGAGGCGGCCAGGTCCTCGAAGATCAAGGGGATCAGCATCGCCGATGCGTGCGCGATGCAGATCAGCGACCTGGCCGAATGGGTCCGCGACCTCGACGAGCCGTCGGTGGCGCCGCTGCTCGAGGCGCTGCGGCAGACCCTCGACTCGTTCGCCGAGATCGGGCTGGGCTACCTCTCGCTCGACCGGCCGTCGGGCACGCTGTCGGGCGGCGAGGCACAGCGCACCAAGATGATCCGCCACCTCGGCTCATCACTCACCGACGTCACCTACATCTTCGACGAGCCCACCATCGGCCTGCACCCCCACGACATCCAGCGGATGAACCGCCTGCTGCTCCAGTTGCGCGACAAGGGCAACACGGTACTCGTCGTAGAGCACAAGCCGGAGGCGATCGCGATCGCCGACCACGCCGTCGACCTCGGCCCCGGCGCCGGCACCAAGGGCGGCGAGGTGATGTTCGAGGGCAGCGTCGAGGGACTGCGGTCCAGCGGCACCATCACCGGGCGGCACCTGGACGACCGCGCCGCCCTGAAGCCGTCGGTGCGGACCCTGTCGGGGACGCTGGAGGTGCGCGGGGCCAGCACCCACAACCTGCAGGACGTCGACATCGACATCCCCCTCGGCATGCTGGTGGTCGTCACCGGGGTCGCGGGCTCGGGCAAGAGCTCGCTGATCCACGGCTCGGTGTCCGGCCGGGACGGAGTGGTGTCGGTCGACCAGGGCGCGATCCGCGGCTCGCGACGGAGCAACCCGGCGACCTACACCGGGCTGCTCGAGCCGATCCGCAAAGCGTTCGCGAAGGCCAACGACGTGAAGCCGGCCCTGTTCAGCGCCAACTCCGAGGGTGCCTGCCCCAACTGCAACGGCGCCGGCGTCATCTACACCGACCTGGCGATGATGGCCGGCGTCGCCACCATCTGCGAGGTGTGCG
Organism: uncultured Actinomycetes bacterium; assembly: GCA_963722275.1. Lineage (GTDB taxonomy): Bacteria > Actinomycetota > Actinomycetes > Streptosporangiales > Streptosporangiaceae > Palsa-504. The sequence goes on from CAVRMX010000028.1 coordinate 29,421, forward strand.
AGGGAAAGCGGTTTGCGGCGTCGGTGCTGGAATACCATCTCGGCGGCCGGGACATCAGCGAGGTGCTCGCGATGCCGGTGACCGAGGCCCTGGAATTCTTCGGCGCCGGCGAGGCACGCACCCCGGCCGCGCACGCCATCCTCGAGCGGCTCGCCGACGTCGGGCTCGGCTACCTCAGCCTCGGCCAGCCGCTCACCACGCTGTCAGGCGGCGAGCGGCAGCGGCTCAAGCTGGCCACCCGCATGGCCGAGAAGGGCAGCGTCTACGTCCTCGACGAGCCGACCGCCGGCCTCCACCTGGCCGACGTCGAGCAGCTGCTCGGCCTGCTCGACCAGCTCGTCGACTCCGGCAAGTCGGTCATCGTCATCGAGCACCACCAGGCAGTCATGGCGCACGCCGACTGGATCATCGACCTCGGCCCCGGCGCCGGCCACGACGGCGGCCGGATCGTCTTCGAGGGCACGCCCGCCGGCCTCGCCGCCGCCCGCTCCACCCTCACCGGCAAGCACCTCGCGGCCTACGTCGGTACCTGACCGAGGCCAGGCGGACACCATGAGACGGGAAGTTCTCTCATCTGGTTCGGCTCGTCCCACTCCTCTGGTAATGCGACATTTTTGAGTTGAGACGGGTAGCCACCTCAGCATGCGCTAGCGAAGCCTAATTTGATAACAGCAAGAAGTGGGATTCTGCGGGGTAACCCGGCGGGCGCTAGGGGATGAGCCTCGGGCTTCGGTTTCACCTCGACAGCGTGCGCACCGGCCGGGACGCCCTCGGACTGCTGCTCGCGGGCGCCCTCGATGATCGCGGTGCGGCGCAGGGCAGGCTCCGGGCACTGGCGGACGGCTGAGCGGCCGCTCACTCCCTAGCCCACGGGCCCCATGATGCCAGGCGGACCGGACTTATCCCAGTTACTTGACCTGCGCTTTAGGCGAGCGGTTCACCCTGGCGCGAAGGACTCGGCGCTGCCCTTCTCCTCGCTTCAGTCGTCGTCATCTTGCACCGATCCCGCGGTACATCACGCCCGGTCCCCGTTCGTGATGACGAGATGCGGAAGCGGAGGACGTCCTGGCACCGGGCAGGGATCGGCGGTGTGCGGAGTTCCAAGGTGGCTACCCGAGGGCCGCCTGTACTGGCGGACAGGGCAGGCATGAAAATGGACCTTCGGTGACGGACGATCGTGCCGGAGGTGACGTGATGAGCGGGGACAAGGTTGCCGATCTGCCCACGCCGGCGCTTGTCGTCGACATGGGCGCGCTCGATCACAACATTGCGACGATGGCGGAAGCATTGCCGGGCGCCCGGCTGCGGCCGCATGTCAAGGCGCACAAATGCACAAGCCTGGCGCGACGGCAGGCCGCGGTCGGCCATCAGGGGTTTACCTGCGCCACGATCCGCGAGTGCGAGGAAATGGCCGCGGCGGGTCTCGGCGCAGACCTGATGCTCGCCAACGAGGTGCTGGACGCCAGCCGGGTAGGCGCGCTGGTCGATGGCGGTGCCCGGGTAACGCTGGCCGTCGACTCGGCCGAGACGATCGACGCGGCCGCACGTGGCGGCGTCCGCGAGGTGATCATCGACGTCAATGTCGGCCTCCCCAGGTGCGGCTGCCCGCCAGCTGATGCGGGCAAGATGGCCGGCCTGGCTCGTGATCGCGGCCTGGCGGTGCGCGGGGTCATGGGATACGAGGGCCACGTCATGGGCCTGGAGGACGGGGCGGAACGGGCGGTCCAGTGCCGCCGGTCGATGGAGTTGCTGGTAGCCGCGGCCGCCGATGTAGGCGGCGAGCTGATTTCCGCAGGCGGCACCGGCACCTACGACTGCAACACCTGGGCCACCGAGATCCAGGCCGGCTCTTATGCGCTGATGGATGCCCAGTACGGCAGACAGGGTCACCCGTTCAGGCAGGCCGTGTTCGTGCTGGCGAGCGTCATCTCCAGTGCACCGGAGTGGTCAGTGGCCAACGCCGGCCTGAAGGCATTCGGCATGGATCATGGCAACCCCGAGCTTGGCGGTTCGCAGGTCTGGTTCTGCTCAGACGAGCACACAACGTTCGCGCCACCCAGGCACGTCGGCGACCGCCTTTGGCTAATCCCGGCGCACGTCGATCCGACCGTGGCCTACCACGAGCGGCTTTACCTGGTCTCCGGTGACGATGTAGTGGACTGCTGGCCCATCGACATGCGCGGCTGGTAGAGCCCGCAGCCGTGAGTCACATTGGTGGCGAAGGTGTGCCGCAGGGTATAGGCGGACAGGACGAGAGCGCCGTCGTCATGGAGGACGTCGGCGGCGAGTTCGTCGATGAGCCGGCCTACGGTCCAGGCGGCCGCCGCGGCGTTTGAGGAAAAGCCCTCGAGTGTCAGCGCCCGGCCACCAGGCGCAGTCGGTCCGCCAGCCGGAGCGTCCTGGCCACCGCGGAACTGTAAATACCTCCTCGCCCGGTGCTCCCATGGTGATGAATGTCTTCGTCACCGGCAGGGGAGTGGCAGGCCCGAGGGCTGGCAAAACACCCCGGGCCTACGGCAGCGGGAAATTTCAGGTACCAAGACCGAGATTTATCGCGGTCCACTGCCGTTCTTCATTAGATGCAAAATTTGAATAATCGGAGTACACGTCGCAGCCTTTGGTAAGGCACTGTGTCTGCAGGATGAAGGGGTTGGAGGTATTATAGTTGCTTTGATATGCGTTGACGAGCCAGTTGCCGCTGACCACCCACAAGGTTTCTGAGTCATGATTCGAGCAGGCCTGTCCCGTTGCGAAATAAACTCGTGCGGGAGATTCGCGGGTCGCGTCGGTTCTCATGCAGTCGGACAGGTCGGAACCCCTGGTGAGCTCGAATACCAGCTTCCCGTGGTAGTGGTTATTCCAGGTTGTGCTAGCGAATGGCCAGCTACTGTTCACGCTACCGCGGAGCGAGAAGCCGATGCCATCCGTGCCATTGTCGATCTGAAGGGTGTTGCTGTCGGCCGGGAGGTCGACGCAACTTTGACTGCCATCTGTCAGGCACGGGTCATTTCCCGCGTCCCTCCCATAGCGAGGCAGGCAGGCTGGTTGTGATGGTGATCGCGAGCGGCACGAGCACGGCACTGGCTAGGGCCAGAATTTTTCGCACGGAGTTACCCCTTCTGCAGACCCATGAGACTGGGAAACCTGCTCCTTTCGCACGCGTAGAGATGGTTGGGATTGAAGCGGCAGAGCCGGGATGGTCCAGAAATAAAGTAACTAGGGGGGAGGGATAAGGGACGATCTGATAAGTTCCGCTAATCTCACGTTTCGTAACAATTTTACCTCTTGCACCGCTGAAAACAAGTCCCACTTGCGCCAAAGTCGGAGCATTGCGCGGGTCCTGCACGCTGAGTCGCTGCAGCTGATCATCGCGGAACTTGACGAGAATGTTCGTACCAGCCATTAGGTCAGCCGCAGCCTGGGAAGTGACATCTTCGCGGCACGATGGAGCGGGAATTGTGCCTGTCATCAGCGATTTGAGCTGTTCAGGGGGTTGAACGACATGATGCCTGTCACGGTGACATGTGAAACAGGGGAGTGAACGGTCAAGCTCGCCAGACGACGTGATGATGCCTTTAGTACCAGGACGGTCCTTGGTTCCTGTAAGGCTTTTCGACCATGGCGACCTCGTCGCCGGTCAGTTTCAGCTCGAGCGCGGCGATGGCTTCGGGCAGGTGATGCGGTCTGGTCGCGCCGACGATCGGGGCGGAGACGGCCGGGTTGTGCAGCACCCACGCGAGCGCGACCTGGGCCATGGTGACGGCGCGGGCGTGGGCGAGTTTCTGCACCGCGTTGACCACGGGCTCGTCCAGCGGTGAGTCAAAGGCCTGCACAACGTGGTCGACGCTGGATCGGGTGGACTGCTCGCCCCAAGGGCGTGCCAGGCGGCCTTTGCCTTGGGGGGAGTAGGGCACCAGGCCGACGCCGGTATCGGCGCACATGGCCATCAGTTCTGGCTCGTCTTGGCGGCGCAGCAGGTTGTACTGGTTCTGCATGGACACGAACCGGGTCCAGCCGCCCTGGTCGGCGGCGTGCTGTAGCTTGGCGAACTGCCAGGCGTACATCGACGATGCGCCGAGGTAGCGGACCTTGCCGGCTTTGACGATGTCGTGCAGAGCCTCCATCGTCTCGGCGACCGGGGCGCCGGGGTCGAAACGGTGGATCTGGTACAGGTCGACGTAATCGGTACCAAGCCGGGTCAGGGAGGCGTCTATCTGCTCCATGATTGCTTTCCGGGACAGGCCGGATCCGCCGGGACCGTCGTGCATCTTGCCGAACACCTTGGTGGCCAGCACGATGTCCTCGCGACGCGAATAGCGCCTGATCGCGCGGCCAACGACTTCTTCGGACGTACCAGCCTGATAGGTGTTCGCGGTGTCCCAGAAGGTAATGCCGAGTTCGATAGCCTGCCGGAAGAACGGCTGCGCCTCGTCGTCGGCCAGGGCCCACCGGTGTGCTCGTTCGGTAGTGGGGTCACCGTAGCTCATGCATCCCAGCGCGAGTCGGCTGATCCTCAGCCCGGTGTCACCGAGCCGGGTGTGCTCCATCTCGTTGTCTCCCATCGCTGTGTGAGTGACGCATGTCCAGCCGCGCCGGGGACGGTGAGCGAAACGACACGTTCCCTTGTCACGCGCAGACCAATCTTGTCCCAGCCATCGTGTGCCGTTTCCGGAGCAGTGTTTTCTCGGTCGACTTTCCCAGCTCGGCCATTTACATTAAATGCCTGCGACCTGCCCGACCTTGAGGCGGTCGTGCGCTACCCGCGGCGGATGACGGGCTGCTGCTGGAAATTCTCCTACACCGGCGTGAACGAGTGCCCGTGCCTCAGCTGCCATGGCGGACCGCAGGCCCGGGGCCCGCAACCGCGCTGAACGGTACCGTGACCGCGCCGCCCTCGGCACGGCCCTGAACGCCTGGCGCGGAGGCGACGGCACTGCCTTCGATGCCGTAGTTCCCCGAACCGCCGTCGCTGAGCGCGCGGGACTGGAATCGACGATCGCGCGAACGACTCCCGCGGGCGCTGTCACGGGACGGGTCTAGCGTTATAGTTGATTAAAAATCAGCTCAAAGGTAAGTTTCGAATTCATAAACTAGAAGAATGATTGCCGGGGGAGGGGGGAGCGGGGGACTGGCCTGGCGCCGCCGCCAGACCCTGTCGGCCTGGTATCACCAGAGCACCCAGCTCGCCCGGGAGGAAGAAGATCCTCCTGGTCAGATACCCATTGACTGCCGAGCTAGCCGATGATGGCCGCCAGTTCCTGATAGGCAGGGAGGAGCTCGGCCCACCGGGCGTCGGCGTCGCAGCGCTCACGCCCGGCGAGGTAGGCGGCGAGATCTTCGACATGGACCTGGATCCCCGCCCCGTAGGCAGCGAGCTGGTCCAGGGGCATGCCCCGTTCCTCCCAGACCAGGATGGTCTGGTCGCCGTCGGCGGCCAGCGTGACCTCGATGAAATGCTCGTCCAGCTGGCCCGGGTGCATGGTCAGCAGCAACAGCCGCCGCGGGGGCTCACACGCTTCCACGCGCCCGGTGCCTTCCCATCCGCTGGCAAAAAAGCGCGCGCGGAACTCACCGCCCAGGCGGAGGTCGCCCTCGACCTCGCCGAGCCAGCGGGCGAGACGGCCGGGATCGGTCAGTGCCGGCCACAGGTCGTCGATACCGGTGTCGAAGCGGTCTTCGATGCGCACGACGCCCTTGCCGTCCGCTGATCGCAGGCTGCCCAGGATGCGATCGCCCGGACGTGCGTTGCTGGTCATCTGGTGCTCCTTCGTTCGCGTTTCCCCCGGGCTATCTCGGTGTGCAGGGCGTCCAGCCGCTGCTCCCACAGGGCCCGGTACCGGCCCAGCCATTCATCGACCTCGGCGAGCGGCTCGGGGCGAAGGCTGTAGACCCGCCGCTGCGCCTGCTGGCGGACCTCGACCAGCCCCGCCTCCCGCAGCACCCGCAGGTGCCGCGATACTCCCGGGCGGGCAATCGGCAGCAGCGCCGCCAGCTCGCCCGACGGTGGCCGGGCCGCGGGCCAGCGTTTCCAGCATCGCCCGCCGGCTCTGGTCCGCCAGTGCCCGCAGCACAGCCTCCACCACCTGAATGTACCAAAGCGGTTACGTAACCATCAAGGTACGCAAGCGGGCGCAAGCGCACCATGCCACACCGGATGCGGGCGCTCCGCCGCATGAGGCGCCACTCGGACAAGACGGGACTTCGAGCGACCCAGTCAACTGGCAGGGACGGGAGCTGCTGAGGCGGGAGTGCCGCCCGACGGGTCAGCACCAGCGGCTCAGCCTGAAGCGGGAGTAACGTCTGGCTGTGCTCGATTGGGACCACAACGCCTACTACCACCGGCTGCTGCTCCGCCAGCTGCCGCCGTGCAGCCAACGGGTGCTGGATGCCGGTTGCGGTGCCGGAGCGTTCGCAGCCCGGCTTGCCCAGCGCTGCGAGCAGGTCGACGCCGTTGATCGTTCCGCCGAGATGATCGAGGAGGCGAAGCGCCGCACGCCCGGCAACGTCAACTGTGTTCTCGCTGACGTCCTGGCCGGCCCGCTGCCCGGCAAGAACTACGACGCGATCTTCTCGATCAGCGCACTGCACCACATGCCGCTGCAGGAATCACTTCCGGTGCTCGCGGCTGCTCTGCGGCCTGGCGGGGTCCTCGCTGCCGTTGCCCTGCCCCGGCTGGACCTGCGCCATGAGCTGCCTGCCGAGGTCGTCGCGGCGGCCGGTCATCGCCTGCTCGGCGTGATGTTCCTGGCGAAAAGGCTGCTCGGAAGCAAAGACGGGTTCGGGAAAGACTCCACCCACTCGGCCATGCCCGTCGTCATGGACCCGCCGCTGACCACCCGGGAGGTCGCCAGGCAGGCCGCCGCGGTGCTGCCCGGCGTGCGAGTGCGGCGGCTCCTCTTCTGGCGTTACCTGCTGATCTGGCAAAAGCCAATCCACACAGACAGCTGACAAGCTCGACCTGAAATCGCATTCTGGCTCGTGGCGTCAGGTAGCTGATGGCTGCCTGCCGAGCAGAAAGGTCGTCTCGGGCAGCACCCCTGGCCGGGTAGGCCAGCCCGCCCGGGGCGCACCCCGCTTCGTATCGCTGCTGAAGTTGCCCCCTGGTGAACCGCGTTGATCTCAGACGCAGGCCTGAAGTGCACAAACAGTCTCCACGCCCAGAGGAGGAGGGAGTTCTTGCATCAAACGCCACTCCCGTGAGTTGAATGCCGATAATGTACATTATGTAAAGTAACCAGGATCGCAGGAAGCACCTCGCACCTGCCGCGGGACCAGGCTCCTGAGGTCACCACCGCAAGCGTCACCCAGACCGCCCGCTCCTCACCAGTAGATATTGTCGCCTCCGGTCAACCGCTGTCGGCCAGGTCCGCCCGAGCTTTGAGGACGCGCAAGATCAGAGCTCCGCCTAAAGGGCGACTCGGTGAGACGGGTAGCTCCCCGGCGGTCGCGCTCATACTCGGAGACGCGCTCACGACTCTTGGCTAGACCGAGAACGTGACGGGCTGGCCGCGCGGAGCGCGCCGGGACGAAGCGGGGTGCCGAGCAACTGGGTGACGAGGGTGCGATGGGCGGCATGCAGGGTGCGGACGGCCGCCCGGCTGAGGCCGGGCTTAACGGGCTCGCGACCGCCTCGGGGCCGCCCGGGCTTCGTCGGGATCCACAGGTAGCCGGGATCGCTGCCCTCAAGTTCGGCGATGATCACCGCTCGGGCACTGAGCCACCGGGTGAGGATCTGCACGGTCGGGCCGCCGAGCGGATAAGAGCGGCCGGCGAGTTCGGCGCGTGCCTCGCCGTCCAGATGCAGGGCGCTGATGTCGAGGCGGGCGAGTTCGGGGACTGACCGGCCGGTGTCGGCCACGAGCGCGGCAACGGCGGCGGTGCGCAGTGATGTCGAGGCGTTGGCGTAAACAGGCCTACGGACCGTCAGGTCGTGGAGAAGACGCTCGGTATCTGCCGGGGTTAGCTGGTAGCCGCGGGCGGGCGGCTGGCTGTCAAGGCGGCCGGGCAGGCAGAGGAATTCGGCGAAGGCATTGTAGGAGTCGATGCGCACGCGCATGGAGTTGGTGTAAGCGGCGGCATCGGGACCGCGCAGAGTGTTACGGGTGCGGGTCTTCCCGCTGGCCGCATCGGAGAGCCAGGCGTCGGCACGCGCGGGATCCATCAGCTCGCCGACCGTGATATCGATGGCGCCGGTCGCCTGCTGCGCATGATGCAGGTACTCGCCGAGAAAGTGCCTGCGGATCCGCCGGGTGATGATGGCGAACTGGCCGTCGGCGAGGTTACGGATGAAGTCGTCCATAGCGGCGCGCGCTGACCTGCGCTCCCCCAGATCTGCCATACCCGGAGAATACTTGCCCAGAATGATAACAGCAAGAAGCGTTTCGTAACCAATGCCGGTGGCCACGGTCCCTGGCGAGATGCGGTCCGGGTCGAATCGAGTCGGTCCGGTTCGGTTCGTGTTGGTTCGACCCGGACCGCAAAATGGCCTGCAGGGTCCGGCGTGGCCCGTGTCAGCTTCACGCTTCTTGCTGTTATCAGGTTTGCCAGGCATCCCAACGAAGAAGGCCAGGCATTTCCCATCCCTTTAGCCGCTGACCGGCTTCCCCGCGGCCTCGCGCGCCTGCTCCAATTGACCGACGCTGACCGGGCCTGCTTCCGGCAGGCCCGCGGCCGTCCACGCCTGCTGTGCGCGCGTCACGTCCCCACCCGCCTCTTGCAGCACCATCTTCTTCGCCGTGTTGTTAGGCACGGCCCCGTCAACGCCGAGATCCATCAGGTGTGCCAGCATCCGGACCGACTGGTTCCGCTGCCCTGTCTTCCGCTCGTTGTACCGGTAAACGAGCACCCAGCGCCCTTCCAGGGAGCGGGCTCGCTCGATCAGCGCCTGCCCGCGGTCGGTGTCCTTCTGCTCGGTGCGGATCGGCTCGCTCTCGCCCGATGGCAGGCGCAACGTGAGCAGCCCGCGACGACTCGATTCCTCGATGTCGACCTTCTCCAGGAACGCGATGAAGGTCCGTGCTGACTCCAGCCGCTCGATGTCCTGCTTCGCCTGCTGAGCGATCAGGTGCAGGTCCACAGTCAAGCCGTGCACCCGGCGGCCCCACGCCGCCTCCGCACCGGGAGGGCACGGTCCCGCAGCCTGGGCAGCCGCTGTGACCAGGCTGTAGTGGCTGTTATCCATGCCGCCCCTTATCGCTCGCCGATGGTCGCCGTCGTCACTGACCGAGCCCAGCCGCCGAAATTCTAGAGGGCGAGCCCTTCAGCACCCGGCAGGAGCTGGACAGGCTCCGAACGGGCCGGGTTCCACGCCGAATTACAGCCGTGTCGTCTCAGTCAGGCGGGCCCCACGCTGGCCAGGATCGCCTGGCTGAGGTCGCCGGGCCGAGTGAACTGCGGCCAGTGGCCGGTAGGCAGGTCGATGTAATCGACGTCGCGGATCCTGGCCAGCTCCCGCACGGCCGGATGACCCTGCGCCACCCATTCCCGGAGCATCGCGCTGGAGAACTCGCAGGCGATGACGGTGACGGGCACGTCGTAGCGGCGCTCGTCGGAGAGCCGCTGCCGGTCGCTGGTGACGTGCACAGGCGTCGGAATCGCGCGCTCGCGGAACGCCGCGCGCAGGTCGTCGTCGAGGTCGACGAGGTCCTCCTTCTCGAAGAGCGACCAGTCCGGCAGCGGGACCTCGCCGTTCTCGACCGGTAGCTCGTCGTTGACGACCCCGCCCTCGCCGAGGGGGCCGCTGTCGACGTAGACGACCCGGGAGACCCGGCCGGGCCGGGCGTCGGCCGCGGCATGGGCGACCGCGCCGCCGCCGGAGTGCCCCACGAGCACAACCTGGCCGTTCGCCGGGTCGAAGGAGTCGATCACCGCTACGACCGCGTTGACGTGATCGCGCAGGGTGATCCCGGAGCGGTCCGCGTCTTTCGACTCCATGCCGGGCAGCGTGAGCGCATGGGTACGGTGCCCGGCCTGCTCGAGGGCGGGTGCGACCTCGTCCCAGGACGAGGCGTCGAGCCAGAAACCGGGAATCAGGATGATGTCCATGATCCGAGGCTAGGCCAAGCCACTGACATTGCCGCCGGGCGTGACCAGTCCGGTCTCGTAGCCGTAGATCACCGCCTGCGCCCGGTCGCGCAGCTGCAGCTTGGTGAAGACCCTCGCGACGTGCGTCTTCACAGTGCTCTCGCCGACGAACAGGTGACTGGCGATCTCGGCGTTGGACAGGCCGCGGACCAGCAGGATCAGCACCTCCCGTTCCCGTTCGGTGAGCCGGCCGAGCTCCGGCGCGGCGCGGGGGCGGCTGCTGGCGAAGCGTTCGATCAGCCTTCGGGTGAGCGCGGGCGCGACCAGGGCGTGGCCGTCGGCCGCGGCACGGATCCCGAACAAGAGCTCCTCGGGGCGGGCGTGCTTCAGCAGGAATCCGGTGGCCCCTGCGCTCAGCGCGTCGAAGACGTACTCGTCAAGGTCGAAGGTGGTGAGCATCACCACCCGGGCCGGGTCCGGGCCGAGCGCCACGATCCGCCGGGCCGCCTCGATACCGTCCAGCCGGGGCATACGGATGTCCATCAGCACCACGTCCGGGCGTGACCTGGTCACCTCGCCGACCGCGGCCATCCCGTCCGCGGCTTCGCCGATCACCTCAAGGTCGGGCTGGGTCTCGACGAGCATGCGGATCCCCGCCCGCACCAGCGCCTGGTCGTCCGCGATCAGAACCCGGATCGTCACTGGCTCACCGGCAGCCAGGCGTGAACCGAGAATCCCCCGTCGGGCCGGGGACCCGCCTGCAGGCTGCCCCCCAGCAGCTGAGCGCGCTCGGCCAGGCCCTGCAGGCCCCGCGTCCCTCCTCCGACGGGCCGCTCCCCCGCACCGGCCGCCTCGTGTCCGGCGCCCGGCGCGGCGTTCTCCACCACCAGGTCGAGACCGTCATCGAGGTAGCTGAGCGCCACGCTGGTCGGCGCGCACCGGGCGTACCGCAGGGCGTTGGTCAGCGACTCCTGGACCACCCGGTAGGCAGCCAGCTCGACGGTCTGGGGCAGTGCCTGGGGCTGCCCGGCGATGGCCAGCTGGACCGGAAGTCCCGCCGCCCGCGCGCCATCGACCAGGTCCGGCAGGTCGTCCAGGCGCGGCTGGGGCCGGCGGTCCAGCTGCTCGTGCTCGTCCCGGCGCAGCGCGCCCACGATCCGGTTGAGCTCGATCAGGCCCTGCCGCGCGATCTCCTCAATGCCCCCGACGGTCCGCACGGCCACGCCGGGGTCCTGCTGGCTGGCCAGCCGGGCCGCACCCGCCTGCACGGCGATGGCGCTGAGCTGGTGCGAGATGACGTCATGCAGCTCGCGCGCGAAGCGGGACCGTTCCGCGTCATGCGCCAGCCGGGACGCCGCCGCGGCGGCGTCCCGGTTGGCCGCAGTGACTTCCCCCAGGCCCAGGGCGGTCGCCAGCAGCGCCAGCGGCAAGGCTTGTTCCCGCAAGCCCTGGGAGGTCAGCAGCACGACCGCGGCGGCAGCCGCGGCGGCGGCGGTCAGGATCCGTGCCGCCAGCCGGGTCCGGCGTCCTCCCCAGGCTCCCAGGCCGAACGCGCCGACCGCGGTCGCCGCGGAGGCAGAGAACAGATTCTGGGTCAGTCCGGTCCTGATGGCCAGCACGGCCGCGGCCAGCCCGGCGGCCAGCAGCGGGAGCCGGCGCCACCACAGGAACGGTACGGACTGGGCCAGCATCAAGGCCAGGTAGCCGAGCACGACCGGCGTCGCGGCGCCGTGGCCGGGCGGCCGCCACCACCACGGCACATCCGTGGCCGCCCAGGCCAGCAGCCCCGCCGCGATGAGCCGGTCAGTCGCCCGGGCGCGCTGAGCCCGGCTCGTGCGCCACGAGCGAGGGCGCCACCGGCTTGCGCCTCGCGATGCCTCCATACCTGACCAGCCTAGGCAACTCCGCGCGGCGCAGGATCAGCCCGGCGGAGGATGCGACATCATCCGTAAGACGACCCGGCCCTGGTGTCCCGGCCGGCGAAGATCAGCCTCGGTCCTGATGGCATATCGGTCCTGGTCCTGACGACACCGGCTCCGGGCGGGGCCAGGCTGGCAGCATGACTGGCCATCCCCCGGCGCGCGACGGCGCGCGGCGTGCCCTGTTCCGGTGGCTCGTTCACCTCGGGCTCATCGGCACCGTCATCGTGTCCCTGGTGTTCGAGCCGCTGGTGCTGGCGATCCACATCGCGGTGGGCCTGGCCTTCGCGGTGCTGGCAGGCATGCACCTCGCCCAGCGGCGGCGGGTGTCCGCCAGCCTGCTGGGCCGGCTGGCCCGGGTGCGGGCCCTGGCCAGGCCCGCGGGCCGGCTCGCCCTAGCCGACCTGCTGCTGGCGGTAATCACCGCGGGCATGCTGGTCTCGGGCTTCTGGGACTGGTTCGCCGGGCATCCGACGAAGGTCCGCTGGCACGCCATCACCGGCGTCGTGCTGGCCATCCTGCTCCTGGTCCACACGGTCCGGCGCTGGTCACGGCTGCGCCGCTCGAAGGTGCGCTAGCCGGCCGCATCGGTACCGGCTTACTTTTCCCGGTGCGGGTAGAGGAGGAGCCGACCAGGTCAGCAGTCAGGAGGATGCGGTCCATGTTCCATCGCAGTGCCCTGCCCGCCGCGGTGTCCCTCGCGGTCGTCCTGCTCACCGCGGCCGGCTGCAAGATCCAGGTCCCGGACGCCGCGCAGGCGGGCGCCTCGTCCACCTCGGGCGCGGCAGCATCCGGGAGATCAGGCGTCACCCAGGCCGGCTCGCTGTTCGTCGAGCCCGGCGCAGGCTTCTCCCCCGTCTACGACCTCATGGGCCGGGCCAGGCACAGCATCGACGTGACCATGTACGAGTTCTCCGACACGACGGCCGAGCATGACCTGGCGGCCGCCGCTAAGCGCGGCGTGCGGGTCCACGTGATCCTGGATCAGCGGGAGAAGAGCGTGAACTCGGCCGCCTACTCCTACCTCAGCTCGCATTCCGTCAGGGTCACCTGGTCCTCGCCGAGGTACCGGTACACCCACCAGAAGACCGTGATCATCGACGGGGCGAAGGCCGTCATCATGACCGCCAACCTGACCAGCCGGTACTACGCGACCTCACGCGACTTCCTCGTCGTGGTCACCAACCGGGCCGACGTCGCCGCGATCACCTCGGTCTTCGACGCCGACTTCGCCCAGTCCGCTGTCCGTCCCGGCGACGGGAGCGATCTGGTCTGGTCGCCGACCGACTCGGAAGACCAGCTGCTCGGCCTGATCAACGGCGCGACCAGCAGCCTGCGCATCTACAGCGAGGAGATGGGCGACACGACCGTGGAGAACGCGCTCATCAAGGCGGCCAGGCGCGGCGTCGACGTGCAGGTCTGCGGGGAGAACGAGAGCGGCGAGTACGACAGCGCCTACGCCAAGCTGACCCGCGCCGGTGTCCGCGTCAGCTACTACAGTTCCTCGACCGGCTTTTACATCCACGGCAAGGTCATCGAGGCTGACTACGGCACCGCCCACGCGAAGATCTTCATCGGATCGGAGAACTTCTCCGACACCTCACTCAACGACAACCGCGAGCTCGGGCTGATCATCTCCAGCCGCGCCGTCATGTCCGCGATCGCCAGCACCTTCACCTCGGACTTCCGGGACGGCAAGCACTGGGCCTAGAAGGTGCGCTCCACCGCTGGAAGATTCTGACTATGACTATCAACCTGGTTCGTTCTGACAGCCTGTATAAAGACGTTCCCTACGCGTACGCCTCTGTTGCCCCGCGGGGTTCGCTGATCTTCACCGCCGGGGCGTGCCCCCTCGACGAGCGGGGTGACGTGGTCGGCGCGGGTGACATCCGGGCGCAGGCCAGCCTGGCCGTGGCCAATCTCGCCACCGCCCTGGCCGAATCCGGCGCCACGCTGGCCGACGTGCTCAAGACCACCGTGTTCGTCGCCTCGGCCGAGCGGGCCAACCTGGTCGCGGCGTGGGATGTCATCAGCGCGGCCTTCGGTGCGCACGACGCGCCCAGCACCCTGCTCGGCGTGGCCGCGCTCGGCTACCCCGATCAGCTGGTCGAGATCGAGGCCGTCGCCGTGGCCCCCGGGTAACCGCGGCCCTCAGAGAGCGAAGGCGCAGCCGTCCCAGTAGGCCTCGACGCGGGGATGGCGGCGCCCGCGCACCCCGATCTCAAGCACGTCAGGCATCCGGCCCGAGGGGGCGCGGAACCAGACCTCCAGGCCGTCCGAGTGCGCCGGGCTGAAGCCGGACAACCCCGGCGGCGGCATCGTGGCCGCGTGCATGTAGGCCGGTGTCCCCCAGCAGCACACCCGCGGGTGAGCCGCCCACACCCATAGCTTCCCGCCGCGCCCGCGAACGAACTCCCCCGCCTCAGCGCTCACATCCACCCGCACGGTACCCTCCAGGCGAGCCCCAGACCTGCACTTATCGTGCCACGGTCTGCTCGCTGTGTCACTGCGCGGGCGCCGCGTGCGGGAACGTCAAGGGACCTGCGGAGGTGGCGGCCGGCTGGGCTGCTCCGGCACCGCTGTCCCCCTCGTCCCAGATATCTCTTTCTGAAGAAGTTACTCCATAAGGAATGGACGGCACGGACGTCAGGATCCGGGGTCCGCGCGGGACAGCGGCCACGCCAGCCGCAGCGTCCCGCCCACGGGGAGGCGGGCCCAGGCCGTGCTTAGTTCCCGGGTGCCGGAGACCGTTCGGATCCGGGGAGATCACCGTGAAGTGAGAGCGTCCTTGGCTGTTGCGGTCCGCTGGCGGTTGCCGATGGCAGGGCTGCTGGTGCTGTCAGTCGCGGCGATAGAACTCCAAGTACCGCCGACCGTCGTTGCCCTTCCTCGCTGCATCGTGTGGCACAGGGAGAAACTTGCCCACGAAGTGGATCGGCGAGGGTCAGGGATATGCCAGTTTCTTTACTGCCCACATGTTTGGCCCGGCAACTTGACCATTCAATAGTTGGAGTGTTCTTCCCGAACTGGCTTAGCGGTGTTGAGCACGTATCGGTCCGCGGTGCAGCTCACGCGTCCGGGCCGGATAGGTTCCGGCCCGGACTCCGGGGGGATTGCCGGGTCCGGGCCGGGAGGACTGTCAGTTCCTGCAGCCGGTGATGGTGCCCGTGGGCTCGCAGTTGTCCGGGTGGTTGGCGATGATCAACGCGTTCACCAGGGTCACCGTTCCGAGGTTGTTGAAGAGGCCTCCCCCGGCAGGCTGCCGTGTTGCCGATCACGTGGCTGTTGACCAACTTGAGCGCGCCGCCGACCAGCGGCATCGGGCCGGGCAGCGGTATGCCGTTGGCGATGCCGCCCCCGTCGCCACCCGCGCGGTTGAAGTTCACCCGGCTGTTAATGAGGGTGAGGGTGGTGGGCGCCGATCCGGGCATGCCCTGGGCGCTGATGATTCCCCCGCCGGAGGCGACAACGCCGCTGCCGGCCGCGGTGTTCCTATTCACCTGGCTGTTGATCAGGGTCATCGTCCCGTGGTTCACGATGCCGCCGCCGCTGGTGTGGCTGGCCGTGTTGTTGTTGACCTGGGTGTTGTGCAGGACAGCGACGCCCCCGTTCGCGATGCCGCCAGCCGCGATCGGCGGGCCGCTCATCGATCCGGGCGCCGGTACCGGGGCGGTGGCCGTGTTGCCGTTCACCTGGCTGTTGTTCACGGTGAGGTGGCTGGTGCCCGGCGGTATACCCCCGTTACCATTCCCGCTGGAGATACCGCCCCCGTTCAACGAGGTGTTGCCGTTCACCTGGCTGAGGTTGACGGTGGCCGTGCCCAGCAGGTTCTGGATGCCGCCCCCGCCGGCGTTCGGGGCGGTGTTGCCGGTCACCCGGCTGAGGTTGAGGGTCAGCGTGCTGCTGGGATTGGAGGGGGGAGTGTCGATGAAGTCGCCGCTGGCGATCCCGCCTCCGACAAAGCCCATCGCGCTGTTGCCGCTGACCTGGCTGAGGTTGAGGGTGACCTTGCCCAGGATGTTCGCGATGCCGCCGCCCCCGAGGCTGCTGGAGCTGGCGGGACCGGCGGTCTGGCTGTTGTCAGTCACCCGGCTGAAGTTCAAGGTGAGCTTGGCGACGGTGGGGGTGCCCAAGGTGGCGCTGGCGATGCCGCCGCCCGCGTCCGTGGCGGTGTTGCGAGTCACTGTGCTGAAATTCAGCGTGACCGTGCCCCCGACATTTTCGATGCCGCCCCCGTTGTCGGCGGACCCGCCGGTGATCGTCACGTTGGTCAGCGACAGGTTTCCGCCCGGGCTGTCCACCTCGAAGACGCGGACAGCGCCGGTCCCGTCGATCGTGGCGCCGTTGCCGTTCACCGCGATCCGGGTCGTGACCGGCGGCAGCCCGTCCCCGTTACCGACCGCGGTCGTCAGGGCGTAGTGGCACCTCGGGGCCAGGTTGATGGCGCCGCCCCCGGCGGCGTTGGCCGCGGTGATCGCGGCGATCAGCCGAGCCGGGCTGCAGGGCACTGATCCCCCCGTCGAGGCCTGAGCCGGGGCAGCCGCCAGGAATCCTGCGAGCAGGAGCGCCGCGCCGCTCCCCAAGCCCGCTTTTACGATCGACATGGTCTTCATAATTCTCCCTCCCTTGCCGCGTAATTTACGCTGCGGTCCCATTCGCGATACTTGCACGAGCCCGCCGCAGCCGTCTACGCCGCCAACGACAATTGGCCGTGATAATTAGCTGCCACCCCTGCCGATGCGACCTCGACTGGGATAAACGTTCAAGTAGCCGCCTGCTGACAGTGAGTTAATTCTCGTTTCGTCCGGTCGTCCGGCCATTACGGTCCCCGGCGTGTCCGGTCCGGACACCTCTGTCCCGAGAATCGATTTGCGCAGGGCAACAGGTTTAACATCGCGGTTTACGGGTGCTAGTTAGACGAAGTTCCCCCAGCGATCCGCGCGCTAGGTCCTTTAACAGGGCTTTCGTGATGTGCCGGACGGGCTGCTGACTACGCGACCCCGGGGCGGTGGCTGACGGCGAGTAGCTCGAGGGCCCGCCGCTGTAGCGGGGTCGGGGTGGTGACGAGCCGGAAGCCGGGCACGGCGGGGTCGGCGGGTGCGATGGTGTTCAGGCAGATGGTGGCCAGGTCGGCGAGCAGGCTGGCGAAGCTGTGCACCGGCAGCTCATCATCGGTGCGCTTGGCGGCTGCCTTGGCCCAGGCCTGCGGGGAGCGGGCGGCGGGGGCGACCGGGCTGGTCCGGGCGGCCCGGGCGGCTGGCTTGTCGTCGTCGATGAACAGGACGGGCGCGAGCCGGGCCTGCATGTGCCGGGTGATGTAGTACGACAGCATCCGCAAGAACACGTGCGCCCGGACCGGTCCTCGGTGCGGTGCCGGATGGGGCGGATGTCCAGGTCGGTATTGAAGGCGCGGAAGGCCCGCTCCACCTGGGCCAGGGCCTTGCAGGAGGAGACCACTTCGGGGCCTTGCAAGCTGGCGTCGGTGACGCTGGTGCGGAGCACGTAGATGCCGTCCGGCTTTGCCTCGGCGGTGATGGAGTCCTGGTTGCGGTGGTAGCTGAAGCGGTCCTCACCGATGTCGATGATGAAGTGCTTGGCGACCTTGCGGCGGTTGAGGACTTTGCCGGTCCGCAGCGCGATCTTGTCCTGGCCGCGCAGCGGCCGGCGGGCCCGCGCGCAGGCTACGGCGATTTTCTCCAGGTCGGCCTCGGTGGCTGTCAGCAGGCTTTCCGGGCGAGGACCGCGCGGGAGTCCAAGAGCAAGCGGAAGCACGGACCGCCGGCCGCCGCCACGTTCTACTTCACCCTGCGCCGGTCACGCTGGCGGGGCTGCTCCTTTGTTCGCCAGACAGCAGCGAGGTCGGCGGCACGATCGCGAGTGCCTCCACGCGAGAGCAAGGCGCGTTTTTTTTTTTTTTTTTTTTTTTTTTTTTTTTTTTTTTTTAATAGAGGCGCGCCGGCGGTCGGGTCCTGTGCGGCTCTGCTGGGGACGTCGCGATCGTCTCGATCCGTCGACGTTCGCATCGCGCCCGGACTCAGTCGCTGGCGTCGCGCCGGACGATGGTGCCGACGCGTTCCCCTCGGAGAGCGGGCTCGAGAAGTTCAGGCTTCAGGCCGTTGATGACCTGGAACCGAGTCACCTGCCGGGCGGAGCCGAGCAACTCGAGAAGGACGCGGTCGAACGGGAGCGTGGGGAGGTTCCTGTCCGCGAGCTCGGCGACGGTGATTTCCTCGATCAGCTTGGCTGACGGGTGCTCCTTCGGATCGCGGTCATAGATTCCGTCCACGTCCTTCACCAGCGTGACGGTGGCGCAGCCGAAGCATTCCGCCAGCAGGAACGATCCGGCATCGCTTCGGTGCGGGGGGATTTTGCCAGTCCCAGGCGGATGCTCCCAGAGCGAGAAGGGCGGATCGCCGTTGAAGATCACCCCTGGAGCCGCCTGGATGAACAGTGGAAGCAGGTGCCCGAAGATCTCCGGCGGGATCGCGACGACCCCGTAGGGCGCGAGCAGGGTCCCGAGCATGTGGGCATTGCCGAGCGCATCTGCCATCGCCAGCTGCGCCAGCACCCCTGACGGCAGCCCCAGATCGAGTCCGATCGAGAACACGTGACGGGTTCGGGCGCCGCCCCCGGTACCGAGGATGAGCTTGTGGCGCGCGAGGGCGCGGCTGATGGCCTCAACCAGCGGGTATGTGGACCGTCGACCGCCATCCAGGATCGAGCGGCCGCCGACCTTGACGACGTGGCAGTGCGGGAGCATCGCCACCGTCGGAGCCTCGGTCGCGGCCATCACCGCGCGGTCGAGCAGACTCTCCCGCATCAGGAGCGAATCCAGGTGATGTCGCCCGTCGGGGCGGTCGTCGCTAACCACTGATGATCGTTCCGACGTGCTCGCCGTTGAGCGCACGGGTCAGGTTGCCCGGCACAAGACCGTTGATGATCTGGATCGAGCGACTGGATTTCGCGTTCTTCATCATGTCGAGCACACTGCGCTCGACGACGACGTCATCGAGGCAGAGGGCCTCGAGTTCTTCGACGGTGATCGAGGGGATAAACGTCGCGTCCGGTTCCTTCTTCGGATCCGCCGTGTACAGACCGTGCTCGTCCTTGACGTAGATCATCGATCGCGCACCGAACACCTCGCTGACCAGGTAGGCACCCGTGTCGGTGCGGTGCGGCGGGATCCGGCCGGTCTTCGGGTTCGGTTGCCAGAAGGTGTAGGGCGGCATGGCGAAGAACACGACCGCCCGGCGTTCGAAGAGATACAGCGGGAGCTGCGGGAACTGCGCCGGCTCGATGAACGGGATGCCGTGACGGGCCAAGAGGTAGTGGATCATCCTGGCGTTCTGCATGCTGACGAACGTGCCGAGCACACTCAGGACGCCGGTCGGCATACCCAGGTCGATGCCCACGCTGTACGCGTGGCGGGCGCGAGTGCCGGCTCCGGTGCCGATGATCATCTTGTGATCGGGCAGGTTGGCCACGAGCTCATCGACCAGTGGGAACACGGCCGAACGTCCGCGGTCGATCAGGCTTTGGCCGCCGATCTTGATGACGTTGGCCTCCGGGAGGATCCGGATTGTCGCGGGAACATCGGTGCGCGCGAGCAGCTCCTCGTCTGTGAGCGATCCCGCAACCAGCGCCGCGCCGAGCTCCGTCAGCAATGAGTCGTCGATGTTCCCTCCCTCAACCGCACGCCGCCAAGGATGTAGCGCTCCCGCCACACCCTGACCGTATCCGGGTCGCCGAGCTCGCGACCTGCCCATTCCATGAGCTCCGCAAGGATCCCGGCGCGCGCGGGGGGCTCAAGTTCCGAGCCGCCCATCGACTGTTGATGCCCCCACGCGTCCACTACCTGTTTGGCTGACGCTTGCGCCGGCCACGTGACCACCGAACGGCTCTCGATGTAGCTCGCTCCCAACGCTATCAGCCGGTCGAGCAACCGCTGCGTCGCAGCGCGCCTCGACCGGGGGGTCAAGCCGCGCTCCCGAAGTAGCGACTCACGCTTCTCACGCAGTAGGTGCCTGACGCTCACCTCATCCCGCGACACGTGACCGACCAGGAAGTACCCGCCCGGTGCGCAAACGCGCTCCAGCTCGCTGCGCACATGATCGGAGTCGAGCAGATGAACCACCCGGGACGCGAACACCGCTTTTGCCGACCCATCCTCAACCGGCCACCCCCGGCTGGCGTCGGCCCGCACCAACCTTGCGCCCCCCGCCGGCGCCGCCGCGATCTTCGCACGGAACGCGTCGAGCATCCCGCCCGATCGATCGAGCCCGAGGTAATTCATCGATCGGGCCAGGTGCAGGCCGATCTCCCCGGTACCGGCGCCAAGCTCGACGAGGAGGTCGTCGCGTCCGGGGACTATCAAGTCGAGCACGGCCTGCGCGACCGCACGGGCCGCATCCTCTGGAATGCCCGCGCGGTCATCGAACCCGGGGGCCTGGGCGTCGAACCGCTCGGCCGTCATGCAGCGCAACGCTACCGCGTCGGCGCACGCTGGCTCGCCAGGCAAGATCATCCCGCGTATATCCCGCGTCCGGGCTGGTGCGCCTAGTCGAGCAGTCCATGGTGTTGTAGCCAGGCGCCCACCCCGGGAATAGTGGCCATGCAGCTCCGGCCCGGAATCCCGGGGAGGACTGCCGGATTCCGGGCCGGGGTGAATGCTGTCAGGAAGCCGCCGCTGGCTGCACCGGAGGTGGAGACGGCGAAATTGAGATTGGCGATACCGCCGCCGGTGCCCTGATCGCCGGAGCTATCCATGGGACGGTGTTGCCGTTCACCTGACTGGCGCTGATGGCCATCGTGCCGTGGTTGAAGATGCCGCCGCCCGGGGCGCCGGGAGCGGTGTTGCCGTTCACCTGACTGGCGTTGATGGTCGCCGTACCGCCGTTGGCGATGCCGCCAGCCCCGTCCGCCGGTCCGCCGTTGGAGGTGTTGCCGTTGACCTGGCTGAAGTTGAGGACGAGCAGGCTGCGCCTCGGCCACGCGAACGCCCAGACAGTTCTGCGGTACGCCGATCAGCGCGACACCACGACCGACGCGCAGATCCGCGCTTGGCGCCGCCGGAAGACCACCGGGCGCAGCCGGTCGACCTCCCCCGGATCCGAATGGTCTCCGTGCCGCTGATGGCTAGGGCGATGGTGCTGTCGTCCAGCCGCCGGTTCACCACCGCGTTCGTCGCGGCCTTCGCGACGACGTGCCCGCCCCAGTTCCTGGCCCCGAGTTCGTCGAGCGGCACGTCGGTGACCAGGCGCGCCCGCCGGTCACGGCTGCGGGTACGGGCCCGGTTGGCGGCGGAGAACCCGCCCTGGGCCAGCACTCCCCACAGCCCGTCGTCGATGCCGAACAGCGACTCCACGACGAGGTGCGGAAGGTCGTGCACCACGTGCACGGCGACCTGCCGGGTGGAGCCGTCCGGCATGCTCATCCAGATCCGGTCGAGCGCGGAGGTGTCGCCCTTGACGAGGCTGATCTCGGCCACGCCTTCAGTCTGGCACCGTCAGGCCGCTCGCAGCGGGCGGCTCATGCGGGCGGCGGTCCCGGTCGCGGTGCGCGCCTGGTCCGCGGCGTCCAGCCAGGAACTGCCCCGCGGGCCGGCGAACAGCATGAAGCCGCCGGTGCACACGTCATGGCGGCTGACGGGGGAATTCTCCCGGGCCGGGAAAGGAGAGTACCCATTCCTCTCCACTATCAATCTATAGCGCACCTGGGGGCTTGCGGCAAGACCCGGGTCATGCCGCAGAATCGTAGGCCGGGGCCAGAATCTACGAAATTGGGAGTCGCGAAGTGCGTGTGCTGTTGTCGGCGTGCCGATCGCGCGGGGACGTCGAACCGGTGGTGGGACTCGCGGTGCGGTTGCGGGCACTCAGCGCGCAGGTGCGGGCGTGCGCACCGCCGGACAAGGAGTTCGCGGAGCGACTGGCCGCTGTCGGCGACCGTCGAGCCAGGACCCAGGACACGAGAACCTGCAAACCCTGGCGACCTGAACCGGCAACGGCCACGGGGTCGGCGTCAGGCGGAGCGTTGCTCGTCCTAGCCACCATGTCCGTCCGGCCGGCCCAGGCGCCTTGCGCCCCACGGCTGCGAGCGACCTCAGATCGGAGCTGATGACGTGAACCCCCTGACCACCAGCGCGTTTGACCTTCCGGACCGCCTCTCCCCCAAGGCCGACCCGGCGCTGATCGCCGGCGACGAGCAGCACTTCGCGGCCATCGCGGAGAGCCTCGAGCAGTCGATGGCCGACCTGTCCGACCGCCTCGTCGCCGAGCGCATGGCGCCCGGTGGCATAGGCCAGGAGGCGATGGACCGGGACATGGAGGTCCACCGGCTGAGCGCTCGCCTGCGCACCCTGCGTCGCTTCGGCCTGGACCTGTGTCTCGGGCGCATGGTCAGCGCAGACAACCCCGAGCCCGTGTACGTCGGACGACTTGGCCTCACCGACAGCGCGGGTGGCCGGCTGCTGGTCGACTGGCGCTCTCCCGCGGCTGAGCCGTTCTTCGGAGCGACCCACGCCAACCCGATGGGGCTGGCCAGCCGCCGCAGGTATCGCTGGACCCGCGGCCGGGTCAGCGACTACTGGGACGAGGTGTTCACCGCGGACGGGCTTGAAGGGCACGCCGCGCTCGACGATCAGTCCGCCTTCATCGCCAGCCTGGGCAGCAGCCGGTCGGCCCAGATGCGAGACGTGCTCGGCACCATCGCGGCCGACCAGGACGCCATTATCCGCGCGGGCTCCCGCGGCGCTCTCGTCGTCGACGGCGGTCCGGGTACGGGGAAGACCGTCGTGGCCCTGCACCGATCGGCCTACCTCCTCTACTCCGATCCTCGCCTCGGTCACCGCCGGGGCGGCGTGCTGTTCATCGGTCCGCACCAGCCCTACCTGGCCTATGTCGCCGATGTTCTCCCCAGCCTGGGCGAGGAGGGCGTGCAGACCTGTACCCTGCGGGACCTCGTGGCCGAGGGAGCCGCGGCCACGATCGAGGCCGACCCGGACGTGGCCCTCCTGAAGTCGTCGGCGGACCTGGTGAAGGCGATCGAGCCGGCCGTCAGGTTCTACGAGAATGCGCCCACCGAACCGATGACGGTCGAGACCCCCTGGTCCGACATCTGGCTGAGCGCCGGCGACTGGGCCGAGGCGTTCGAAGCAGCAGAACCCGGCACTGCGCACAACGAGGCGCGCGACCAGATCCTGGAGGAGCTGCTCGCGATCCTGATGGACAAGCACGACGGCGACGCCCCGGCGCACCTGCTCCGCAGGTCGCTGCTGCAGAACAGGGAACTGCTCACGACCCTCAACCGCGCGTGGCCGCTGATCGAAGCGGCTGACCTCGTCGGAGACCTGTGGTCGGTACCCGCCTACCTGCGCCTGTGCGCTCCCTGGCTCAGCCCCGGCGAGGTTCAGCGGCTGCAGCGCGAGGACGCCCAGGCCTGGACGGTGTCCGACCTGCCACTCCTGGACGCAGCACGGCAGCGGCTCGGCGACCCGCAGGCATCGCGACGTAAGCGCCGGCATGACGCGGCCGTCGCCGCCGAACGCGAGCACATGGCCAAGGTCCTCGACAACCTGATCGAGGCCGCGGACGACGAATACGGCGTAGGCCTGGTGACGATGCTGCGCGGCGAGGACTTCCGGGACGCCCTGGTCAATGAGGCGGCACTGCCCGGGACCGACCCGGACGTGCTCGCTGGCCCGTTCGCGCACATCGTCGTGGACGAGGCTCAGGAATTGACCGACGCGGAGTGGCAGATGCTGCTGCTCCGCTGCCCGTCCCGGAGCTTCACCATCGTCGGGGACCGCGCCCAGGCCAGGCACGGGTTCACCGAGTCGTGGCAGGAACGGCTCCAGAGGATCGGTTTCGACCAGATCAGCCTGGCTGCGCTGAATATCAACTACCGGACGCCGGAAGAGGTCATGGCGGAAGCCGAGCCGGTCATCCGGGCCGTGCTCCCGGACGCTAACGTGCCGACCTCCATCCGCAGCAGCGGCGTCCCCGTCGTGCACGGATCTGTTCCAGATCTCGGCTCGACTCTTGACACCTGGCTCGCCGCGCATGCCGACGGGATCGCCTGTGTCATCGGCGATCCCGCGTCCCTGGAAAACACTGCCCGGGCGACGTCCCGCGTCCGGTCGCTGACCCCGGAGCTGTCGAAGGGGCTCGAGTTCGACCTGGTCGTCCTCATCGACCCAGAGGCGTTCGGCAGGGGTATCGAAGGAGCGGTCGACCGCTATGTCGCGATGACCCGGGCGACCCAGCAACTCGTCATCCTCACGAGCTCCTGACGTCGGCCAAGACGGGGATTCGCGGTGCGGGTGTGCGCGCCGCCGGACTGCGCGGAGCAGCCGACCGAAATGCAACCTTGCTGAATGGGGGTTTTCATGATTGACGTGATCGTGGCCGGCGGCGGACCGACCGGCTTGATGCTGGCCAGCGAGTTGCGGCTGCACGGCGTGCACGCGCTCGTGCTGGAGAAGGACGCCGAGCCGACCCCGATCGTCCGCTCGCTGGGCCTGCACGCGCGCAGCATCGAGGTGATGGACCAGCGCGGCCTGCTTGAGCGGTTCCTCGCGCTCGGCCAGCAGTACCCGGTCGGCGGTTTCTTCGCCGGCATCAGAAAGCCGGCGCCGGACCGGCTGGACACCGCCCATCCTTACGTCCTCGGCATCCCGCAGAACATCACCGACCGCCTGCTGGCCGAGCACGCCGCCGAGGTCGGCGCCGAGATCCGGCGCGGGTGCGAGCTGGTCGGGCTGAGCCAGGACGAGGACGGGGTGACCGCCGAGCTGGCCGACGGCACGCAGCTGCGTTCGCGCTACCTCGCCGGCTGCGACGGCGGCCGCAGCACGGTGCGCAAGCTGCTCGGCATCGGCTTCCCCGGCGAGCCCGCCACCGCCGAGACGCTGCTGGGCGAGATGAAGGTCACCGCGGATCCGGCGACCATCGCGGCCGCCAACGAGGAAGTCCGCAAGACCCAGCTGCGGTTCGGCATCATGCCCCTCGTGGACGGGGCGTACCGCGTCGTCTTGCCCGCCGCGGGGGTGGCCGAGGACCGCGCGGTGCCCCCGACCATGGAGGAGTTCAAGCGGCAGCTGCGGGCCGTCGCGGGCACCGACTTCGGCGCGCACTCACCGCGCTGGCTCTCCCGCTTCGGCGACGCCACCCGGCTGGCCGAGCGCTACCGGGCCGGCCGGGTGCTGCTAGCCGGCGACGCGGCGCACATCCACCCGCCAGCCGGCGGCCAGGGCCTCAACCTCGGCCTCCAGGACGCGTTCAACCTCGGCTGGAAACTGGCGGCCGAGGTCGACAGCTGGGCCCCGGATGGGCTACTGGACAGCTACCAGTCCGAACGGCGCCCGGTGGCGGCCGACGTGCTGGACAACACCCGCGCGCAGATGGAACTGATGTCCCTCGAGCCGGGTGCCCAGGCAGTGCGCCGGCTGGTGTCGCAGCTGATGGACTTCGAAGACGTGAACCGGTACCTGATCGAGAAGATCACCGCGATCGGGGTCCGCTACGACTTCGGCGAGGGGCATGAACTGCTCGGCCGCCGGCTGCGGGACGTGGGGCTGAAGCGGGGACGCCTCTACGAGCTGATGCACGGCGGACGCGGGCTGCTGCTCGACCAGACCGGCCGGCTCTCGGTGGCGGGCTGGGCTGACCGGGTCGACCACGTCGTCGACGTCAGCGAGGAACTGGACGTGCCCGCGGCCCTGCTGCGGCCGGACGGCCACGTGGCGTGGGCCGGCGAAGACCAGCAGGATCTGCTCCGCCAGCTGCCCAGGTGGTTCGGCGCTGCCGTCAGCTGAGCGCGCAGTTCCTCCTCAGGGGCCGTTCCGCGGCGGCATTCCGACGTCGTACTCACCGGCGAGCAACAGCGCCGGGCACTGTCAGCGGAATTCAGGCCCCCGCGGAGGGCGCGGGAGGAATCGACCCGGACGCCGGGAGCACGGGCACGCGGGCCGGCACGGTATCCGGGTAAATGAGGCCAGTACCGGTGTTGAGCACGACGACCTCGTCCGGCTCAGACAGCCAGCCGGATTCGCGCAGCTGCCGGACGGCGGTGACGCAGGCGGCCCCTTCCGGGCAGACGAAACTGCCCTCCAGCCGGGCCATCGTGAGCTGGTCGGCGAGGAGCGCCTCGTCCGTCACGGCCACGGCGGTCCCGCCGGTGGCGTAGATAGCCTGGAGGACGAGGAAATCACCCAGTGCCTTCGGCACGGTGATCCCGAACGCCACCGTCTTCGCGTCCGGCCACGGCTCGCTGACCGCGGCCCCGGTCTGGAAGGCCCGGACAATCGGCGCGCAGCCTGCCGACTGAACCGCGACCAGCCGCGGCAGGTCGCCTGACACCCAGCCGAGCTCGAGCAGCTCGCGCAAGGCCTTGTAGATGCCGATGATGCCCACGCCACCCCCGGTGGGGTACACGATCACGCCGGGCAGCCGCCAGCCGAGCTGCTCGGCGATCTCCAGGCCCATCGTCTTCTTGCCCTCGATCCGGTACGGCTCCCTCAGCGTCGACACGTCCTGGTAACCGGGCCGCTGTTCCACGGCGGCGGCGACCAGCCGGCCGGCGTCCCCGATCAGGCCGTCGACCAGGTACAGCTCGGCGCCGGCAGCCGCGCACTCAGCCCGGGTGATCGCCGGGGCGGCCGCGGGCATCACGACCAGGCTCCGCATCCCGGCCCGGGCCGCATACGCCGACCAGGCCGCCCCGGCGTTGCCGTTGGTCGGCATCGCGACCGAACAGACCCCGAGCTCGGCGGCCCGGGAGACGCCTACCGCGGCGCCGCGCGCCTTGAATGTGCCGGTCGGGATGAGGCCCTCGTCTTTCATCAGCAGGTTCGGCACGCCGACGGCGCGGCCGAGCCGGGGCAGGGCGAGCAGCGGCGTCATCCCCTCGCCGAGGCTCACTACATGGCTGGCGTCACGGACCGGCAGCAGCTCGTGGTAGCGCCACAGGTCCGGCGCCCGGCCCGCGATGTCGCGCGGCGACGCCTGGACCCGCTCCAGGTCATAGCGGGCCAGCAGGGGCGATCCGCAGGAGCAGGTGCCCTGTACCCGGTCGGCGTCGTGCCAGGCGCCGCAGCGCGGGCAGTCGAGGTGAGACAGGGCGGAGTACGGCATCCCGGCAGCCTATTCCGGCGGCCGGCCCGGCGGAGGCACCAGGATGTCACTGGCCAGGTCAGCACGTAGGCCGGGCATGGCCGGACGCTCTTCTCGTCGCAGGCCCACCCCGGCGGGCTGTCCAGCACCTCGGTGAGCTCGGCGGCCTCCAGCATGAGCACATGGGACAGGGCGGCCGCGAACCGGTACAACGGCCCGGCCGGGATCTCGGACAGTTGCTCCAAGACGAACAGGCAATGACCGTGCTGTGCCTACGGATCCTGCTGGTGGCCGCGCAGGATGGGCCAGAGCCCGGACCGGACGAGATAGATGTTGGTGATGATCTGCAACAGCAGGAACGTGACCAGCCACAGTGCGCCTGCCAGTGCAGGTACGTCGTTGAGGGGAAGCGCGTAGGCCATCACGACTCGCAGAGCGGCATCGAGCAGGAATGCCGTCGCCCAGATCACCGTCGTCACCTGCCACATCCGGCGAAATCGCGGGACGAGCTCCCACAGCTCGTCCCAGGACCGCTCGGTCGGCGCGGACCAGGTTCGGGTCCGTGGGTCGAAGATCCGATGCCCCTCGAGCCAGGGCCGGGTGAATCGAAAGGTGAGTGGTCGGCGGCCGCGGAGGCTGAGGAGGAACCATGTTCCCCAGACGGCGGTGAGCACAGCGTCCTTGGCGAGCAGGAACCGTGGGCTGCCGGCGAGCACGGACACCCCGGCGCCGAGCACGAGCAGGATCAGCACGGTCATGGCCAGGGCGTCGATCCGTCGATGCCTGATCGCCCGGATGATCGCACTGCCCGCGGGCGGCGCCGTTCCCGCGACCAGGGAGGGAACTATTCCGGCGCCAGCCGCCCGCAGGCCGTAGTAGAGGGCGATCGGGGCCGCCAGGTCGAACAGCACGGTCAGCGCTCCTGGCGCCAGGGGATGCGCCAGTATTCGGCGGCGCGCCAGTACCAGGCAGGCGATGCTGCCACCGATGAGGATGCCGGCGCCATGGTCGTCTCGCGCATCGGTCATCGCGACGCCGCACACGAGCACTGCGGCCAGGGACGCTCGGGTCAACGTGGGTGAGCTAACGGCGCGGTGCGCGGCAACCATGACAACGATCGAGGCGTTCCCGGCGATGACCGACGGCAGCACGCCGCCCAGTTGAAGCGTGGTCAGGTACACGGCGAAGAACACCGAATACAGCTGGGCGAACCACTCCAGGCCACCGAGGTCGGCGCCGGCAGCCAGCAAGACGGCGAGCGCGCCGATCAGAGCGGCTACCGCAGCAGACGAGCCGCCACCGGTATCACCGGGGTGCCAGGCGATGTATACCGCGATGGTGCCCGGTCCGCCGGCCAGATAGACCAGCGACCAAACCGCCCAGCCGAGTCGGCGTTGCAGCGCTGCTCCGACGACGGCGATTCCGAGCAGGTTGAACACCAGCTGACTCCACCCGGATGGCTGCACCAGCACCGGTGTCACCGCGCGCCACCACTGACCTGTTCGCAATTGCGGCAGGTTCCTGACGAACAGGCGCATCAGGGCCGGGCTGGCGAGCGCGGCAATGCTGACTGCGAGCGTGACACCGCACACCGCGGCCGTCAGCGCCGGCCGACGGGCGGAGAGGTTGCCCGGCCGCCTGGGCGGAGCCCGCGTGACGGTCGCCGCGGTCATGCCGAGGCCGCATCGGTGTCGGTGTCGGTGCACATGAGCGCTGGCTCGCGGGCATGGCGGGTGAGGCCGGCGTCCGGACGGTCGCGCAGCACCAAGGGAGCCGCTTCGACCGCGCGGTGCACAGCAGTCGCCGCATCCGGGGCTGCCGGCTTTGGGCCGCTCGACGCGGAAGCGCCGATCGTACGCGACCGCAGGATGCTCGTGAGCAATGCGAGCGCGCCGGCGCCGCCGGCGAAGGCGAATGCTGCTGCTGGCCCAGCGCGATCGGCGACTATTCCGGCGCCGGCCGCTCCCACGGCACCGCCCACCGCCATCGCCGTGGCGAGCCAGGCGAATGCCTCGGTGATGGTGCCGTCCGGGGCGGCGTTGTCCACCATCGCGTACAGGGTGGCCTCGGTCGGCGAGATCGCGGCACCAGCGACGAACAGCACGGCCCCGAGCGCAAGGACGCTCCTGTCCGCCGGGATCAGGGCTAGGTGCCCGGCGGTCAGCGCGCCGAGCAGGAGCGCAAGCCCAGCGGCAGTACGCGCTCCGCCGCCGAGCCGGGCGACGAGCAGGCCGCCGACGAACGACCCGGCGCCCCAGACGGCAAATAGCGGGGCGCCCCCCATGGTGCTGTGAAGCGCCTTGGCGGCCGCGATGACGGCGACCTCGCCGGCGCCGAGCAGCATGCCGACCGCGATCAGGACGATCACCAGCGTCCGCATGGCCGGCGTGCGAAGCGATCCTCCCCGGGATGGCCGATCGGCCGGGCCCGGCTGCCAGCCGCGTGACGCCGGCTGCGCGGCGAACGCGGCGGTTGCGGCGAGCTGGACGAGGCCTGCGACCGCGAGGGCCGCGCCGCTCGACCAAAGTGCGCCGATGCAGAGCGCGAGTGGCGGCCCGAAGATGTACGTCAGCTCGACGAGCGATGCCTCGAGTGCGTAGGCGCTGCGGACGGCGCTGGGATCGGACAGCAGGGCTGGGAGCTGGGTTCGCAGGCAGGCGCCGACCGGCGGCGTGGCCAGCCCGATTCCGGCTGCGAGCGCGGCAAGGACGGCGAGTGGAGCGCGCGCGGGCAGCAAGGCGATCGTGACCAGCAGCGCAGCGGCAAGGCTGGCGCTGGCCAGCAGCACCGACGTCTGTCCGCGGCGATCAACGAGCTGCCCGAGCAGCGGCCCGCCGACGCCCAGCGCGATCGCGTATGCCCCGGTGACCACGCCGGCCTGAGCGAACGAGCCGGTCAGCTGCCGCGCATGGACCAGTAGTCCGATACTGAGCATCTCCAGCGGCAACCTCGCGACGATCGAGGCCGCGAACAGGCGTCGTGCGCCGGGTGATGAGGCGATCGAGTTCATGAGCCGATGCTAAGGTCGAACTGGAGCAGATAGAGGATCCACAATCATGGCAATAAACGAGACCAGTCAGCCGGTCGAGCTACTTGTCGCGGTGGACCGCGATCGTCCCCTGACGCTGGGAGCGCAGATCGAGGACCAGCTTCGGCGCGCGATCCGAGACGGCGCCCTGAGGCCTGGGGCGGCCCTGCCGTCGACCCGTGATCTGGCGCGCCAGCTCACCGTTTCGCGGCGAGTCGTGGTGGACGCCTATGCGCAGCTCGCTGCCGAGGGCTATCTCAGCCTGCGCCAGGGAGCCCGCCCGCGTGTCTCCGGGGCAGCCGTGCTCGCAAGCGAGCCGGAGGCCGTCACGCCGCGTCCCGCGGCGCGTGCCCGGTTCGACTTTCGTCCTAACGTGCCGGACGTGTCGGCGTTCCCGCGGGCAGCGTGGCTCCGCTCGCTGCGGGAGGCGCTCGCGACGATCACCGACGCCGATCTCGGCTACGGTGACCCCCGCGGGGTCGAGGCGCTGCGCTGCGCCCTGGCGGACTACCTCGGCCGGGTGCGTGGCGTCGTGGCAGATCCCGAGCACATCATCATCACCAACGGCTACACGCAAGGCCTGGGGCTGGTGTGCAACGCCCTCGCGGCGGCCGGCGCGAAGCGGATGGCGTTGGAGGACCCGAGCAATCCCGAAGACCGGCTGATCGTCGCGCGCGCCGGCCTCGCGCCGATTGCGATCGGGGTCGATGAAGCCGGGACTCAGGTCGACGATCTCGAGCGCGCCGACGCCGACGCGGTCGCGTTGACGCCGGCCCACCAGAATCCGACTGGCATCGTGCTCAGCGGCGAGCGGCGCACGGCCCTGCTGGCGTGGCTGCGCGCGCGCGATGCGATCGCGATCGAGGACGACTACGACGCGGAGTACCGCTTCGACCGCGCCGCGATCGGAGCGCTCCAGGGCCTCGACCCCGGCCGGGTTATCTACGCCGGCTCGGCCAGCAAGACCCTGGCGCCGGCGCTCCGGATCGGCTGGCTGGTCGTGCCGCCCTCCCTGCTCGAAGCCGTCACCCACGAGAAGTTCCTCGCCGATCGAGGGACCTCCCGGATCGAGCAGTACGCGCTTGCCGACTTCCTGGGCCGCGGCGAACTCGACCGCCATCTGCGGCGCATGCGAGCCCGTTACCGCGGCCGGCGTGACGCGCTCGTAGCGGCGCTCACCGTAGCGCTCCCAGAAGCCGCTGTCGGCGGTGTCGCCGCCGGGCTGCACGTGACCCTCCAGCTGCCCGACAGCGACGACGAGCAGGCGATCCGCGAGGAGGCAAGTCTCCGGCGCGTCGAGCTCGAGACGATGAACGACTACCGGCCCGGCACCCGCAGCGGCCCGCCGGTCCTCCTGCTCGGCTACGGGCAGATGCGCGAGCCCGCGATCCGCCCCGGTGTCCGTGAACTCGCCATGGCAGTACAGGCAGCACGAACCCGGGCCACAGGTATCAGCAGCGTCTGAGCCAGGAACTCCGGTTTCGTGCGGGCTGTTCCGGGTCACCCCGCTGCTGACACCGGAACAGTGGACCAGGTCATCACGAGATCGCCGGGGTACCGCGCACCCGGGAGCCCTGAGCCTGGCCTAACCTCGGAAACATGCTCGGAACTGTGACCGCGCTGCGCCGGTACCCGGTCAAGTCGATGCTGGGCGAGGACCTGGACGCGGGCGACATCAGCCGCCACGGGCTGGCCGGGGACCGGTGCCTGGCCGTGGTCAGCCACCGGACCGGCAAGGTCGCGAGCGCGAAGTACCCGCGGCTGTGGCGGGACCTGCTCACCCTGTCCGCCGAAGCCCAGAGCGGAGCCGCCGCCCGGATCACGCTGCCTGACGGCAAGACCGTGAGCAGCACCGACCCTGACATCGACGAGATCCTGTCCGCGCTGCTTGACCAGCCCGTCACGCTGACCGCCACCCCGCCGCCGGGTGCGGCACTGGACCGGGCGGTGCCCGAGGCCGTGCTGCGCGAGGGGATAAAGGCGCGGGTACCGTCCGAGCTGATCGAGATCGGCGCGGGCGCCCCGCCCGGCACCTTCGTCGACTTCGCGCCGCTGCACCTGCTCACCACCGCGACGCTCGACCGCATTGCCGAGCTCAGCCCGTACCAGCGCGCTCACCTGGAGCGCTACCGGCCCAATATCCTCATCCGGACCGACGCCCGCGGCTTCACCGAGAACGACTGGCTCGGCCAGGACCTGCGCGTCGGCGACGAGCTCGCGCTGCGCGTGATCGCCAGGACCCCCCGGTGCGCCGTGCCCACCCTGGCCCACGGCGGACTGCCCCGCGACACCGAAGCCCTCAGGGTCCTCGCCCGCCACAACCGGGTCAGGCCGCTGCCGGAAGGCGATCCCGAGCCGTGCGCCGGCGTCTACGCCGAAGTCCTGCATCCCGGCCGGATCCGGACCGGCA
The DNA here is from genome assembly GCA_963722275.1 of uncultured Actinomycetes bacterium. GTDB lineage: Bacteria > Actinomycetota > Actinomycetes > Streptosporangiales > Streptosporangiaceae > Palsa-504. The sequence goes on from CAVRMX010000028.1 coordinate 61,908, forward strand.
ACCCGGTCCGCCTGGCATCACGGGAGGGCGCGTCCTGAGTCGGGCTAGCGGCTGCTAGTTGCTGTGCAGTTCGGCCCACACGACCTTGCCTGGCCAGCCGGGGGCGGTCTGCCAGCTCCAGCGATCGCATTGCGCCGCGACGAGCATCAGGCCGCGCCCGCTCTCGTCGTCGGGCCCCGGATGCGCGGCGGCCGGCGCTCCCGGCAGGCCGTCCCAGACCTCGATCAGCAGCCTGATGCCGTCGCTGGCCATCCGCAGGACCACGACCGGCATCCCGGTGCCGTCGTAGCGGGGCCGGCCGTCCGGGCCGGTCGAGGCCCGGACCGCGTTGGTGACCAGTTCACTGACGATGAGCTCGGCCGCCTCGGCCAGGTCGCCCAGGCCCCATTCGGTGAGCACGGCACGGGCGTGCAGGCGGGCGCACGGGGTGGCGCCCGGCAGCGCACCTAGCGGCAGGGACGTGGACAGGGGCCATGAAGCCGACATACCGGGCGGGTCCGCCACGGCGTCCGGCCAGGTCACGACGCTGCCCTCGCCCATGGTCCGGGGTGCCCCCCTTTCACCTTCCAGTGTGCCTGCTGACTGTCTCGCGAGGTGAGAGAATCGTTGGTTACGTCGCTCTTACGATTGCCGCAAGGGCGATATCCAGGCAAAACGACACGCCGATCGGCGGAGAAATACCTGGCCGGGACCACCGGCGGCATTAGCTGCGGAAGCGACGGTGCAGCTCTCGGACCTGCTCGTCAAGGCCCGGCACCGGGCCTTGCACCGTCAGGCCGGGAGCGACCTCGCGGACCGCCAGCGCGCGCACCGGGGGCGGCGGCAGGCCCAGCTCGGCCAGCCACGCGATCATCTGCTCGGACGAACTCACGTACACGATGCGGCCGAGCCCGGTCCAGGCGTGCGCGGCCGAGCACATGGGGCAGTGCTCTCCCGAGGTGAACACGGTGGCGGCGGCCCGGCCGGCCGCGGTCATGTTGGCCGCGGCCCAGCGGGCCAGCTCGAACTCCGGGTGCCGGGTCGCATCGCCCATGCTGTTCTCGCGGTTGCGGTCCTCGGCCAGGACCCGGCCGTCCGCCGCGACGAGCACGGAACCGAACGGGAAGTCCCCGGCGTCTACGGCCTCGGCCGCCAGTTCCACGCAGCGGCGCAGATGCGGCAGGTCTTCGGGGGCGGCGCCGCCAGGATCGCCGTCCGCGTGCACGGTATGAGTCACCTCAGCTCCGTTCGGGATCAATGTCTTGTGATTCTTGCCGGTCCCACAGCTCGGCTACGGTCGCCAGCGCCCGCCACGCCGTCTCCGGATGCTCCGTCTCCTGGTGATCGCCGTTGAACGGGTCGAGCACCACGGTATCGGCGCCGAGCGAGCGCAGCTGGCCGAGGTCCCCGGCGATCTGGTCGATGCTGCCATGGCCGGCCAGCCGGCCGCCGTCGGTGATCGGCGCGGTGGTCAGGCGCAGCGCGATCCGCGGCATCAGCGCGGGCTGCGGCCGCTGCTGCTCCGCGGCGCAGGCCTTGAGCCGGCCCGCGGCCTCGGTCATCCAGCCTGGGGTGAACCGCAGCGGATGCCAGGCGTCGCCCAGCCGGACGGCCCGGCGCACCGCGGCGTCGCTGTTGCCGCCGATCCAGAGCGGGATCTGCCCGCTCCGGTAGTCCCCCTCGTCCCGCCAGGCGGCCCGGATCGCGAGCAGGTGCTCGTCGGTCAGCCGGCCGCGCTCGCGGAACGGGACGCCGAGGGCGTCGAACTCCTGCCGGAACCCGCCGACGCCGACGCCGAGGACCAGCCGGCCACCGCTGAGGTCGTTGAGGTTGGCGGCCACCCTGGCGATCAGCAGCGGGTGCCGGTAGGGCACGACGATCACCGTGGTGCCGAGCCGCACCCGGCGGGTGATGCCCGCCAGCCAGGAGAGCGTAGTGAACGGCTCGTAGAACGGCGCCGGGTACTCCTGCGCCACATCCGGAGTCACCGCGATGTGGTCGGACATCATCAGCAGGTCGAAACCGAGGCCCTCCACCGTCAGCGCCCAGCGCCGCAGCACGTCCGGATTCGTACCCGGACCGAAGTTCGGGACGTTTACGCCTAGTCGCACCGGCTCAACCTATCGAGTCATCATGCCGGCGCCTGGATCGGGGCGGTATCCTTGAAGATGTGAACAGTTACGGACGACAGGTCATGATGCCCCGCGCGCGGGGCCGCTGACGCGTCCGGACGTTTGTTTCCGAGGCCCTGCGACGGGGCCTCGATGTGTTCCTGCGCTCGGAGCCCCTTGATCTGAGGAGGCTGCGATGACCGCGCCGCATACCTATGTCACCACCACCATCCCCTACGTGAACGCGCGCCCGCACATCGGCTTCGCGCTCGAGCTCGTCCAGGCGGACGTGCTGGCCCGGCACTGCCGCGGGCACGGGGATGCCGTCAGGTTCCAGGCCGGCACCGACGACAACTCGCTGAAGAACGTGCTCGCCGCCGAGGCGGCCGGGGTCGAGACCAGGGAGTTCGTCGACCGCAACGCCGAGGCGTTCCTGGCCCTTGGCGAGGCCCTGTCGCTGACCGTCGACGACGTCATCCGCACCAGCCGCGACCCCAGGCACCGCCCCGGCGTCGAGCGGTTCTGGCGGGCCTGCGCCGCGGCAGGCGACCTGTACCGCCGGCGGTACGAGGGCCTGTACTGCACCGGCTGCGAGCAGTTCTGCACGCCCGCCGAACTGCGCGACGGGCGCTGCCCCGAGCATGAGACCGTGCCTGCGCGGGTGACCGAGGAGAACTGGTTCTTCCGCCTGTCCCGGTACGCCGGGCCGCTGCGAGAGGCGATCAGCAGCGGGCGGCTGCGCATCGAGCCCGCCGGGCGCCGCAACGAGGTGCTCGCGTTCATCGACGGCGGCCTGGAGGATTTCTCGGTGTCGCGGCCCGCCGAGCGGGCGGGCGGCTGGGGCATTCCCGTGCCCGGCGACCCGGCCCAGGTGATCTACGTCTGGTTTGACGCCCTGTGCAACTACGTCACCGCGCTCGGCTACGGTTCCGGGGACGATGGCGGCGAAGCCTACCGACAGTGGTGGGCCGGTGACGGGAGCCGCGTTCACCTGCTCGGTAAGGGCGTGCTGCGGTTCCACGCCGTCTACTGGCCGGCCATGCTGCTGTCGTCGGGTCAGCCGCTGCCGACCGGCATCTTCGTGCATGACTACCTGACCGCGGGGGGCCGGAAGATCAGCAAGTCCGCCGGTGCCTGCGGAGCGGCGGGCGCGCTGGAGCCGGCCGCGCTGGCCGCCGAGTACGGTGCCGACGCGGTGCGCTGGTGGCTGCTCCGCGAGGTGCCGCGGGTGGGCGACGCCGATTTCACCGTGCCGCGGCTGATCGCGCGGGCCGACGACGAACTCGCCAACGGCCTGGGCAACCTGGTCAACCGCGTCGTCGCCATGATCGGCAAGTACCGCGACGGGCGGATTCCTGACGCCGGTCCGGTCCCGCCAGGCGGTGAGGGCCTCGACGCGGCGCTGCGGCAGGCCGGCGGCCTGGTCGGCACGGCGCTGCAAGAGTTCGATTTCCGGCTGGCCACGGCGGCGGTGTGGGCGATCGCGGATGAGGCGAACCGGTTCGTCAACCAGGTCCGGCCATGGGAGCTGGCCGCGGCTGAGCGCGCCGGCGACGCGGCGGCCCGGCCGAAGCTCGATGCCGTCCTGTGCCTGCTGGCGCGGGCGTGCTCGGCACTCGGCCGGGAACTGGCCCCGTTCCTGCCGGACGCGGCCGCGAGGATCACCCGCCAGTGCACGCCCCGCGGCGGGCGGCTCCCGCCGCCGTCCCCGGTGTTCCGCCGGCTAGCCCCAGCCAGCTAGCCCCAGCCGGCTAGCCCCAGCCGAGTCGCCCTAGCCGGATCGCCCTAGCCGGATCGCCCTAGCCGGCCAGCTCGCGTTCCAGCGGGGTGCGGAAGCGCGGGGTGATCCTGGCCGGCCCGATCCACTGGCGGAGGAGCTGCGCCTCGGCGGCGATCGCCGCCGCGGCCTCGGCACCGATGTCCTCAAGCAGCCGGACCGCGATCCCGCCGTCCTTGCGCTGCGCCCAGCCGCCCACGATCCGGCCGTCCCACCAGGCCGTCGGGCCGATGTTCCCGGACCGGTCGAACAGCGCGGGCGCGTGCTCGCCGACGTACCAGGCCCGGTCGCGCCAGCCCATCGCGGTGGGGTCCAGGGCGGGCAGCAGCGCCGGCCACGGCTCGGCGGCGGCCGGCTCGTCCTCGTCGGCGGCGAGCATGACCCCGGCCGCCCCGCCGAGGTCCACCTCGGCCACCTCGAGCTGGCTCAGCGCCCGGGTGACCTGCCCAGCCGTCCAGCCGGCCCACCACTGCAGGTCGGTGCGCGGGGCCGGGCCGAACGCATGCAGCCAGCGGCGGGCCAGCTCGGCCCGGGCGACGGCGGCCGCCGGCCGGGCCTGATCTCCGGCGGCGGACCAGGTGAACTGGCTGGAGGTCCACCCTCCGCGCGGGCGGCCGCGCACGATGACACCTTCGGCCGACAGCAGCGTGAGCAGCCTGGTGGTGACGTTCACCGGGCCGCCGTAGCTCTTCTCCGCCGCGTAGATGAGCTTGGCGCGCAGCCGCGGCTCGTCCTGGGCGAGTTCGGCGCCGGTCGCGCTGCCCCGGGCCTCCAGCGCCCGGAGCGTGCCCTCGCCCGCCTCCTTGAGCCAGTTCGCCCCGTCCGCGGCGATGCCGGAATCCTGCACCCGCCGGGCCAGGTCCCGCCGCATCCGCTCGGCGATCTGGTCGGTACAGGCGGCCTGGATCACCGGCACCAGATCCGCCGGCACCACGAACACCGTCCGGCGCATCCCGAGCATCCGCACCAGGGTGCGCTCGGTGTACAGCGCGTGCTCGATAGCCGCCTGGTCAGCCCGGGTGCGGGCCCACGCGGCCAGGTAGACCGACGCGGGATCGGTACCGTGCAGCCCGACCATGTCCGCTGCAGCGGAGGCTACCGCGGCGGCCCTGGGCGCGAGGCGGTGCCGGGCCGCCAGCCGCGCCCGCCGCCCGGCCACGCTGACCCGCCGGATTACGCTTCCCATGGCGTCGACCCTACTCAAGGGGCAGCGCTGTACCGTCTGACCATGACCAGCTTCCGCCACCCGGGCACCGTGCTGACCGACCGCTTCTTCGCCGTCCCGCTCGACCACCAGCGGCCGGATGGCGAGCAGATCGAGGTGTTCGCCCGCGAGGTTGTCGCCGCCGGCAAGGCCGACGCGGAGCTGCCCTGGCTGCTGTTCCTGCAGGGCGGCCCGGGGTTCGGCGCGCAGCGGCCCGAGGGCAGGGAATCCTGGCTGGACCGCGCCCTCAGCGACTACCGGGTGCTGCTGCTCGATCAGCGCGGCACCGGCCGGTCCTCCCCCGCGAACCGGAAGACCCTGGGCCGCCTCGCAGGGCCGCAGGCCCAGGCGGATTACCTGGCGCATTTCCGCGCCGACAGCATCGTGCTGGACGCCGAACTGATCAGGCGCGAGCTGACCGGTGAGCCGTGGAGCGTGCTCGGGCAGAGCTTCGGCGGCATGTGCGCGGTCACCTACCTGTCGTTCGCGCCGCACGGCATCCGGGAGGCGTTCATCACCGGCGGGCTGCCCGGGCTCACCGTGACCGCCGACGATATCTACCGGCGCACCTACCGCACCGTCGCGGCCAAGAACGCCGCGCACTACGAGCGGTACCCGGATGACGCGGACCGGGCCCGGCTGGTCGCCGAGTACCTCGCCGGGCACGAGACCCGGCTGCCGGACGGCGCGCCGCTTACGGTGGAGGCGTTCCAGTCGGTCGGGGCCATGCTCGGCTACAGCGACGGCAGCCACGCGCTGCACTATCTGCTCGAGGACCCGTTCGCCGGCGACGGGCTTTCCGATGCCTTCCTGTACGCCGTGATGGACCAGGTCAGCTTCGCCGCCGGGCCGCTGTACGCGCTGCTGCACGAGGCGTCGTACGCCCAGGGGGCCGCGACCCGGTGGGCCGCGCACCGGATCAGGGCGGAGTTCGCCGAGTTCGACCCGGGATCAGACCCGCTGTACTTCACCGGCGAGATGATCTACCCGTGGATGATCGACGCCGACCCGGTGCTGCGCCCGCTGCGCGAGGCCGCCGCGATCCTGGCCGGACGAGATGACTGGCCGCCGCTGTACGACCCGGCCCGGCTGGCGGCCTGCGAGGTGCCGGCGGCCGCCGCGGTCTACTACAACGACATGTACGTGGACCGCGAGCTCTCGATGCAGACCGCCGCGGCCATCCGCGGGCTGCAGCCCTGGGTGACCAGCGAGTACGAGCACGACGGCCTGCGGGTCAGCGGCGGAGCCGTACTCGACCGCCTGATCGGCATGGTCCGCGGCGATATCTAAACGTTTTCTGTCGTCAGCGCCGGCTCTCTCGTCCGGCCGCGCGGGACGCCCTAGGGTGAGACCGTGTCGGGCTTGTTCAGCCGTGGGCGCGTCGTCCTCACGGTCGCGGCCGTGGTGGCCGCAGCGGCGGGCGGCGGGACGGCTTTGGCCCTCACCGCGTCCGGCCCGTCGCACGTCGCGTCCATGCCGAGGGGCGACCGGACCAGCGCCGCGCTGAAGGTGACCGCCGGGACGCCATTCCTCGACGTCAGCATGGGCAAGCTCGGCGGCACCCTGCTGCGGGTCTCGGCACCGGACGACGCCCCGGTCCGGCCGGTGCTTTCCGGCTCCCCCTCCGCGCTGATCGTGCTCTCGCTGGCCGGCGCCAGCGCCGTCAGCGGGCAGGAGCATGGCCGGGGCTCCGGTTACGTGGTGAGGGTGGTGCTCAACTCGGCCGTCACGTGGAGCCTGGACCTGGCGGGCGGCACCCAGCGCACCGAGGCCGACCTGCGCGGCGGCAAGCTGGGCGGGATCGCCGTGACGGCGGGCTCCGACGTGCTGGACGTGAGCCTGCCCAGGCCCGCAGGGACGCTGCCGTTCCTGCTAGCGGGCGGGGTGAGCCAGTTCTTGGTCAGCCTGCCAGGCGGCGTGCCTGCCCAGGTGACCGTGGGCGGCGGCGCGTCCTTCGTGTCGGTCGACGGCCAGGACCTGACGGGGGTCGCGGGCGGGACGGTGCTGACGCCGCCCGGCTGGGCCACCGCCACGTCCCGCTTCGACATCGACGCTATCTCCGGGTTCTCGCAGCTGACGGTCAGCCGCTGGCCGGCCGGCGGCTCCTAGCCGGACGCTACCCGCCACGGGCGGGACGGGACCAGCGTGCTTGGATGGGACCGGACCTGACGAAACCGTCCGACGATGACGCCAGCGGAGGTAGTGCGTGGATATCGGAATCGGCCTTCCCAACGCGGTGCCGGGTACCGAGGGCAGGAGGCTCATCGACTGGGCCAAGAACGCGGAGGACGCCGGGTTCAGCACCCTGGGCACGATCGGCCGCCTCGTGTACCCGAACTACGAGGAACTGGTCGCACTGTCCGCCGCCGCCGCGGTCACCAGCCGGATCCGGCTGACCACCAGCGTGCTGCTGGCCCCGCTGTACGCCAACACCGCGCTGTTCGCCAAGCAGGCGGCCTCACTCGACCGGCTCTCCGGGGGGCGCCTGGTGCTCGGTCTCGGCCTGGGCGGACGTGACGACGACTTCACCGCCAGCGCGCTGCCGACCACCGGCAAGGGGGGCCGCCTGGACCAGCAGCTGACCGAGATGAAGCGGGTCTGGGCGGGCGAGCGTTACGGCTACGCCGGCGCGATCGGGCCCGAGCCGGTGCGGCCCGGCGGCCCCGAACTCATCCTCGGCGGCGCCGCCGAGGCCACCTTCCGCCGGGTGGCCCTGCTCGGCGACGGCTGGATCATGGGCGGCGGCACCCCGGACATGTTCGCCCAGGCCGCGGCCGAGGTCGACAAGGCCTGGCAGGACGCGGGCCGTCCCGGGAAGCCGCGCAAACTCTCGCTCGCGTACTTCGCCCTCGGGCCCGACGCCCGCAACCAGGCGGACAACTACCTGCTGCACTACTACAACTGGCTCGGCGACGTGGCCCGGCAGATCGCGGCGGGCGCCGCCGTCAGCACCGAGATGGTCAAGGGCTACGCCGCGGCGTTCGCGTCAGCCGGCTGCGACGAGCTCATCTTCGTCCCCGCCACGGCCGCGCCCGACCAGATCGGGCTGCTCGCCGAACGCGGTCCTCTAGCGGGAATAGCCGGCCGCGGGACGCTGTTGCCGCGGTCGTGACGGGACAGCAGCAAGAAGACGTGCAGTTCTGGTTCGATCCGCTGTGCCCCTGGGCCTGGATCACTTCCCGCTGGATGCTGGAGGTGGAGAAGGTCCGGCCGGTGCGCACCGAATGGCGGATCATGTCGCTGGCCTACCTGAACCTGGTCCAGCACGAGGGCAAGGGCCTGACCGAGGACTACCTCGAACGGATGAACCGGGCCTGGGGCCCGATCCGGGTCTGCGCAGCCGCCGCCCAGCACAGCGGCCCCGGTGTCCTCGGGCCGCTGTACACGGCCATCGGCACCCGGTTGCACGTGCAGGGGCGCCGGGAGGACCCCGGCGTGATCCCCGAGGCCCTGGCCGAGGCCGGGTTGCCCGTGTCGCTGGCCAGCGCCGCCGAGAGCACCGAACTCGATCAGCTGATCAAGGACTCGCACAACGAGGCGTTCAACGACGTCGGCCTGGACGTGGGCACCCCGGTCATCCGTATCGGCGGCAACGCCATATTCGGCCCCGTCGTCACGCCCGCGCCCCGCGGCGAGGCGGCCGGCCGGCTGTGGGACGGGGTCGCGCTGGTGACCGCGACGGACGGTTTCTTCGAGCTCAAGCGGAGCCGGGACCGCAAGCCGTCCTTCGACTGAGGGCCAGGTCCCGCCGCGGTCTTACCGGCCGAACGAGCTGGGCTTCCCGCCCCGGCGCCGCGCCCACGCGGTCAATGCCGTGCCCGCCGCTGACCCGGTCGCGCGACGTACGAAGGCTGGCAGCACTTCACCCAGAGACCGGAGACCATCGCCGCGGCGTTCGGCCGGCATGGCGCCGCCGGGCAGCTGCGCCTGCTTGCGCCGGGCGAGAGCACGACGATCGAAGCCTAGGGCCAGGGCGCGCACCACGGCCGTTCGGTGCAAAGAGAGCATTCCTGTGTTAAATCTTTGGCACACGTATAGCCGGAACTCGAGGTGATGTGATGTCGGATCGTCCGTGGGAGCTCGCCTGGACACCCGAGGGCGTGGTGGCGCGGGTCCGGTTGCGGGGCACCTCGGTGCTCTCGTCGCCGATGCTGAACCGGGGCACCGCGTTCACGCTGGCCGAACGGGAGGTACTGGGGCTGACCGGCCTGCTGCCCGATGGGGTGTCGACGATCGAGGGGCAGCTGCGCCGGGTCTACGCGCAGTATCTGCGCCAGCCCGATGACCTGGCCAAGAACCTGCATCTCGGCCAAGTGCGGAACCGCAACGAGGTGCTGTTCTACCGGCTGCTGACCGAGCACATCCACGAGATGCTGCCGATCGTGTACACCCCGACGGTGGGGACCGTGATCGAGCGGTACAGCCTGGAGTTCGGCCGTCCGCGCGGGGTGTACCTGTCGGTGGATCATCCCGATCAGATCGAGACGGCCTTCCGCAACTACGGGCTGGGGGCCGACGAGGTGGATCTGATCGTCGCCACCGACTCCGAGGGCATCCTGGGCATCGGCGACTGGGGGGTGGGCGGCATCGCCATCGCGGACGGGAAACTGGCCGTCTACACCGCCGCGGCCGGCCTGCATCCCCGCCGGGTCATCCCGGTCGTGCTGGACGCCGGGACCGACAACCAGGTCCTGCTGGCGGAGGACATGTACCTGGGCAGCCGGCAGCCGCGGGTCCGCGGCGAGCGGTACGACCAGCTGATCGACGCCTACGTCAGCGCCGCCACCAAGCTGTTCCCGAACGCGATGCTGCACTGGGAGGATTTCGGCGCCGCCAACGCCCGCCGCATCCTGCTGAAGTACGCCGCCACCTGCTGCACCTTCAACGACGACATCCAGGGCACCGCCGCCGTGGTGCTGGCCGCCGCGCTGGGCGCGACCCGGGCCGCAGGGACGGCGATGCGCGATCAGACGGTGGTGATCCACGGCGCCGGTACCGCCGGGGTCGGGATCGCGGACGCGCTGCGGCAGGTCATGATCGACGAAGGACTCAGCCAGGACGAGGCCACCGGGCGTTTCTACGCACTGGGCAGCAAGGGCCTGCTGACCGCCGACTACCCGGGGACGCTGCGCGATTTCCAGGTGCCGTACGCACGGCCGGCCGCGGAGGTCGCCGGCTGGCGGCGCGACGCGGACGGCCGGATCAGCCTGGCTGAGGTGGTGGCCCGCAGCAGGCCTACCATGCTGATCGGGACCTCGACCCAGCCCGGGGCATTCTCCGAGCAGATCGTCACCGAGATGGCCGCACATACCGAACGGCCGGTCATCATGCCCCTGTCCAACCCGACCTCGCACTCCGAGGCCCAGCCCGCTGACCTGATCGCCTGGACCAGCGGCCGGGCGCTCATCGCGACCGGCAGCCCGTTCCCGCCCGTCACCTACCGCGGAGTCGAGTACGAGGTCGCGCAGGCCAACAATGCGCTCATCTTCCCCGGCCTCGGACTCGGGGTCACCGTTTCCCGGGCCCGCCGGGTCAGCGACGCCATGCTGGCCGCCGCGGCCAACGCGCTGGCCGGACTGACCGACGCCGCCGCCCCCGGTGCGGCCGTGCTCCCGCCGGTCACCAGCCTGCGCGAGGTGTCCGCCGCGGTCGCCGAAGCCGTCGCCCGGGCCGCCCAGGCCGAAGGACTGTCCGACGTGCCGCTCGACGGCCTGCCCGGACGGGTGCGCCAGGCCATGTGGGAACCCGCGTACCCCAAGGTGGAGGCCGTCTAGGACGATGTCGTGGACCGTGCGCGCGGTGCCGCTGCCCGATGGCGACCGGCAGGCTGACCTGTGGATCGACGCGGCCGGGTGCCTGGTCACTGAGCCGGTGAACGGCGCGGAGCCGCTGCCGGGCCGGTACGTCGCGCCCGGCCGGGCGGTACTATCCCGCCCTGCTGCCCGAAGAGGCGCCGCAGCAGCGGCTGACGGAGCTGGCGCTGGCTGAGCTGGCCCGCGGCGGGCGCTGGGTGAAGGTGATCGCCGACTTCCCGCCCGTCGTCGACGGAACGCCGACGGGCGCTGCTGGCCTGACGTATTCCGCCGAGGCGGTCGAGGCGATGATCGCCGCGGTGCACGCCGCGGGGGGCCGGGTCGCCGCCCACGTCACCACCGATGCCGTCTCGCAGCTGATCCGGGCGGGCGCGGATTCCGTCGAGCACGGCACCGCGATCGACGAGCCGGCCTTGCGGCTGATGGCCCAGGCCGGCACCGCCTGGACGCCGACCTTGTGCGCGGTGCTCACGGTTCCCGGCACCGCGCCGGAGGCGGTCAGGCGGCGGGTCGCCGGTTACCGGGAGCGGCTCCGCGAACTGCTCCCGCTCGCGCACCGGCTCGGCGTGCCCGTCCTGGCCGGGACGGACACCGCGGGCACCATCGCCCGCGAGGTCGCGCTGCTGGCCGAACACGGACTCGAGCCTGCGGCCGCGCTCGCCGCCGCGACCACCACCGGGTACCGCTTCCTGGGCGAGCCCTTCGGCCGGCCCGGTCAGCCCGCGACGCTGGTGACCTACCAGGACGACCCCCGCGAGGATCTCGCCGTCCTGTCCTCGCCGAGCGCCATCCTCATCGACGGTGTCCGCGTCCGATGACCTGATGCCTTCGTATCAGGCGCGCGCTGCCGGAGTAGTGTCATGGGCGCGCGCCAGCTTCCCTGCCTGCTCCGATGGGAAGATGGATCCCGAGGAGGCTGCGATGACCACGGTGCAGACGTCGTACTGGCCGGCCGACACCTCGGAGCCGGTGGCGGAGACCACGGTCGGCGGGATCCTGCGGGCGGCGGGGGCCGCCGGGCCGGAGATGGTGGCCATGGTCGGCGGCGTGCCCGACCCGGCCCTGCGCAGGCGCTGGACATACGCGGAGCTCCTGGCGGAGGCCGAACAGGCGGCGCGCGCGCTGACCGCCCGGTTCGCGCCGGGCGAGCGGGTGGCCGTGTGGGCGCCGAACCTGCCCGAATGGGTGATCCTGGAGTATGCCGCCGCGCTGGCCGGGCTGGTCCTGGTCACGGTCAACCCGGCCTTGCGCGCTGCCGAACTGGCGTACGTCCTGAACCAGTCCGGCGCGGCCGGCATCTTCCTGGTCCCCGAGTTCCGCAGCCCGATGGCCGAGTTCCTGGCGGAAGTGCGGCCGGATGTCCCCTCGCTCCGCGAGGTGATCTTCTTCACCGACTGGGCGGATTTCCTGAGCACCGGGCCGGCGCAGGCGGCACTGCCCGAAGTGCGGCCGGATGACATCGCGCAGATCCAGTACACCTCCGGCACCACCGGTTTTCCCAAGGGCGCGGAACTGCATCACCGGGGCCTGACCAATAACGCCCGCTTCTTCGCCGGGCGGCTGGGCCTGCAGCCCGGCGAGGCCTACGTGAACCCCATGCCGCTGTTCCACACGGCCGGCTGCGCAATGGGGGTCCTGGGGGTGGCGCAGAGCCTGGCCGTCCACGTTCCGGTGCTCGCCTTCGACCCGGCCCTCGTCCTCGAGCTCCTCGAGACCGAACGGGGCGCGGTGTTCGTGGGCGTGCCGACGATGATGATCGCCATGCTCGGCCATCCCGACATCGAGCGGCGCGACCTGTCCTCGCTGCGGGCGGCGATGTCCGGCGGTTCGCCGGTGCCCGCGGAGCTCGTGCGCCAGGTGGAGGGGCGGCTTGGCGTCCGCTTCAGCATCGTGTTCGGGACGACCGAGTGCTCGCCGCTGCTCACCCAGGTCAAGCTCGATGACTCGGCGCAGGACCGGGCCGAGACGCTCGGCCCGCCGCTGCCGCAGACGGAGATCAAGATCGCCGATGTCACCGCCGGCGGCCCGGTCCCGCTCGGGCAGGTGGGCGAGCTTTGCGCCCGCGGGTACACGGTCATGCGCGGCTACCACGACGCCCCCGAGGCCACGGCGGCTGCCATCGACGCCGAGGGCTGGTACCACACCGGGGACCTGGCCTCCCTGGACAGCCGCGGCTACCTGCGCATCGAAGGCCGGATCAAGGACATGATCATCCGCGGCGGCGAGAACATCTACCCGCGCGAGATCGAGGATGTCCTGTTCGGCCACCCCGCCATCGCCGAGGCGGTCGTCATCGGCGTCCCGGACGACACATGGGGCGAGGTGGTCGCCGCCTACGTGCGCCCGGCCGCCGGGCAGCCCGGGCCCTCGGCTGACGAGCTGCGGACATACTGCCGGGAGCGGCTGGCGCCGTACAAGACCCCGCAGCACTGGGTGTTCGTGGACGCCTTCCCGATGACCCCCTCCGGCAAGATCCAGAAGTTCAAGCTGCGGGACAGCTTCACTGCGAGCCCGCCGGCATGACCACCTGACGGCGCAGCTGCCCCCGGGAGGCTTCGTGGAAGCCGTGCGTGGACAGCCAGTTCCTGATCCACGCGCCGTCAGGGTGCGTGTCGGGCACGACGTTGTAGATGTAGTTCAGCCCTCGCGCGGCGGCCTCGTCCTCGAGGTGCTCCAGGATGAAGGCGCCGACGCCGACGCCGCGCCGCCCGGGCGCGACGACGAAGGTGATGCGCGCGTCGCCCCATTCGGAATCGAGCCAGCCGTATCCGGCGACCTCCTCGCCATCGGTCACCCGCCACCATTCGTCCGCCACGGGCTCGCCGGGCGCGGGTCCGGCCAGGCCGACCGCGGCCAGCTCGGCCGGGCCGAGAATCCGCTGCTTGTCGGCGTCCCAGCGGGGTGAGTTCTCCTTGGTCCAGGTCAGCGTCATGGCTTCTCCCTCAGGTCCCCTCCGCCGGCGGCGATCCGGCGCAGCAGGGCGGACGGGCGGTAGCGGTCCTCGCCGTACCAGGCGTGCATCGCATCGAGCACCGCCAGGACCGCGGCCGGCCCCCAGCTCTGTCCCCAGGCCAGCGGGCCGAGCGGGTAGTTGGTGCCGAGCTGCATGGCGGTGTCGATGTCGGAGGCGCTGTTCACGTCCTGCCCGACCAGGTCCATCAGCGCGAACGGCCCCATCCGGAAGCCGCCTGCCTGGGTCAGCACCGCGTCGATGGTCGCCGGGCTGGCGGCCTGCTCCTCGGCCAGCCGCAGCGCCTCGGCATAGAACGGCCGCGCGACGCGGTTCACGATGAATCCCGGCGTCGCGGCCGCCTGGACGACCTGCTTGCCCCAGTCTCCGGCCAGCCGGGTGACGGCCGCCGCGACGGCGGGGTCGGTGGCCAGGCCGCTGACCACCTCGACCAGCCGCATCACCGGCGCCGGGTTGAAGAAATGCATGCCCACCAGGCGCCCCGGATGGATGAGCCCGGCGGCGATCGCGGTCGGCGACAGCGACGAGGTATTGGTGGCCAGCACGCAGCCCGGCGACACCAACACCTCCAGGTCAGCGAACAGGGCCTGCTTGACGGCCAGGTCCTCGGCTACCGCCTCGATCACGCATTCCGCGTGGGCCAGCTCGCCGAGTTCCTCGGCCGCCCTCAGCCGCAAGCGGTCCGGATCGCAGTCGAGGCGGCCCCGGGCGACCAGCCGCGCGACCCTGCCCTGCACCGCGGCGACCGCCCGGCCGGCGGCGCCCTCCACGGTGTCGTACACCGTGACCGGGTGGCCGGCCACGGCGGCGACCTGGACGATGCCGGTGCCCATGGTCCCGGCCCCGATGACCGCGATCGGGGCGGACCGGCCGATCCCGGTCACGGCACGGGCTCCCCCCGCAGGATCAACGTGGCCTGTGCGCGCAGGTCGACGCGGCGGATCTTGCCGGTGGCCGTCGTCGGGTACTCAGTCACGAACACGATCCGGCGGGGCCGCTTGTAGGACGGCAGGCCGGTCCGGCAGAACCCGATCAGCGTTTCCTCGTCGGCCACGCCGCCGGGATTGAGCTGGACGAACGCGACCGGCTTTTCCAGGCCGTCGGCGTCGGCCGCGGCCACCACCACGGCCTGGGCCACGTCGGCGTGGCCGAGCAGGCGCGACTCCACCTCGGCGGGCGCGACCCACATGCCGCTGGCCTTGAGCATGTCGCTGGTACGCCCCAGGCAGGCGTAGTACCCGTCCTCATCCATCACGTAGGTGTCCCCGGTGCGCAGCCACTCCCCCTGGAAAACCTGGCGCGAGGCGTCGTACCGCGACCAGTACCCGGTCGCGGCGGACGCGCCCCGGACGAACAAGGTACCCGGCGTGCCAGGCGGGACCTCGAGCCCGTCCTCGCCAAGTACCCGCAGGTCATAGCCGGGCACCGCCATCCCGGTAGTCCCGGCCCTGACCTGGCCTGGCCGGTTGGACAGGAAGATGTGCAGCATCTCGGTCATGCCGATGCCGTCGAGGATGTCGACGCCGAAGTGCGAGGTCCATCGCTGGTACAGGGCGGCCGGGAGGGCCTCGCCGGCCGAGGCGGCCAGGCGCACCCCGGCCAGCGCGGCCGCGGGGAGCCCGGCTCGCAGCATGTTGGAGAAAAACGTGGGGCCGGCGAAGAACAGCGTGGCGGCGTGGGTCCCGGCCCGTTCGGCCATGATGTCGGGCCGCGACGGGCTCGGCTCCAGTACGGCGGCCGCCCCGGCGGACATCGGGAACAGGACCGAGTTCCCCAGCCCGTAGGCGAAGAAGGCCTTGGCCGCGGACAGGCACCGGTCCTCCGGAGTGATCCCGAGCACCTGAGCGCCGTAGGTCTCGCACACCACCCGGACCGAACCATGCCGGTGCATCGCGCCCTTCGGCGTCCCGGTCGTCCCCGAGGTATACAGCCAGAAGGCCGGGGAGTCCGCGGTGGTCGGGTAGATGGCGTCCGCGCCGTCCGCGGGCAGCCGGCCAAGCGCGGTCGCGGCCAGGCCACTAGCCGGCCCTTCCGCCGCGTCGTCGGTCACCACGGCCATGACCTCCCCGGTGCCCGGGTAGCCGAGCGCAGCCGCCACCAGGTCCAGGTACTGGGCGCTGACCGCCACCATCCTGGCCCGGGAGTCGGCCAGGATCTCGGCGACGCCGTCGGCGCGCAGCATGGTCGAGATCGGCACCGGCACCGCGCCGATCCGCATGGCGGCGAGGTACACGATGACGAATTCCGGCGAGTCCGCCATCACCATGACCACGCGCTGCTCGGCTTGCAGCCCGAGGCCCCGCAGGCCGCGGGCGGCGCGCCCGACCCGCTCGGCGAGTTCGGCGTAGCTGACGTCCCCGGCCACCCCGGTCAGCGCGAGCCGGCCGCCGTGTCCCGCGCGGATGTGGCGATCGAGCAGGTAGTCACAGGCGTTGAAGAACGGTCCCGGTATCACTGGCGGTGCCCTTCCGGTAGCACGGGCCGGCTCAGCACTGGCCGGGTCAGGCAAGGTGGACGTAGTCGTAGTCGAACGGCTGCCCGTTGATGCCGTTGCGCGGCGGCGCGATCCACGCGGCAATCTTGCCTCGCTGGTGCACCGGCTGCATCAGCGACCGCACGTACGTCTTGTCCACGTCGGCGGGCAGCCACTCCCCCTCGCGGCGCTGCCATTCCTCCGCCGGGAGCTTCTCGCCGTCCGGCGTGGCCTCGATCCCGGCGAACGCGCCGACCTTGCGGTTGAAGGCGATGTGCGGCAGCTTCAGCCGCTGCGGCACGCCCCCCTCCTCCAGGATGCGGTTCCAGCGCTTGACGCCGCCCTGGCAGTCCGAGATGTACTCGCGCCGCAGGTCGGTGTTGAGGCCGGTCAGCGCCAGGACCTCGGTCTGCCCGATGCTCTGCTCGCCGGTCCTGGCGTCCTCCGACAGCGCGTCCACCATCATCGAGTCGCTGGTGAGCTGGTGGTCGTCCTTGCGCCGGTCCTCCAGCCACCGGCCCTTGAGCCCGGCGGTGTAATAGTTCGCCACGTTCGTGGAGGTCTCGCCGCCGAACAGGTCGAGCGACACCGAGTAGTGGAAGTTGAGGTACTTCTGAATCACCGGCAGCGGGATCGCGCCCAGCCCGGCCACGTCGTCGGTGTCCCGCTCGCGCATCACCTCGACGGTGCGCTGCACGATCCGGTCGATGCCGGTGGTGCCCACCATCATGTGGTGCGCCTCTTCCTTGAGCATGAACTCGCAGGTCCGCGACAGCGGGTCGAACGCCGACTCCTTCAGCGTGCCGAGCTGGTACTTGCCGTCCCGGTCGGTGAAGTAGGTGAACATGAAGAACGAGAGCCAGTCCGGGGTCTCCTCGTTGAACGCGCCCAGGATGCGCGGCGAGTCGAGGCTGCCCGAGTTGCGGTGCAGCAGCTCCTCGGCCTCTTCCCGGCCCTCACGGCCGAAGTAGGCGTGCAGCAGGTACACCATCGCCCACAGGTGCCGCCCTTCCTCGACGTTCACCTGGAACAGGTTGCGCAGGTCGTACAGGCTCGGCGCGGTGGCGCCCAGGTTGCGCTGCTGCTCCACCGAGGCGGGCTCGGTGTCGCCCTGGATCACGATCAGCCGCTGCAGCTCGGCGCGGTACTCTCCGGGTACCTTGGCCCATACCGGCTCGCCCTTGTGCTCGCCGAATCCCACGCGACGGCCCGGGTCGCGCTCGGCCAGGAAGATCCCCCAGCGGTACTCCGGCATGGCGACGTGGCCGAACTGCGCCCATCCGTCCCGGCCGACGTTGACCGCGGTGCGCAGGTAGACGTCCTGGGTCGGCAGCGTCGGGCCCATCGTCTGCCACCAGGTCAGGAAGTTCGGCTGCCAGGACTCCAGCGCCCGCTGCAGCCGCCGGTCCTCGTGCAGGCTGACGTTGTTCGGGATCTTCTCGGTGTAATCGGCGGTAGCCGTCATGCTTCAGACCCGCTTCCGGTCGAATTGGGCGCGCTGCCCGGTGCCGAACCGGCGCAGCGCGCCGTCCGGGCCGGACGCGTTGGGCCGGTTGAATATCCAGTTCTGCCAGGCGGTCAGCCGGCCGAAGATCTTCGTCTCCATGGTCTCCGGGCCGGCGAACCGGTAGTTGGCCTCCAGGCCGGTGAGCGCGTCGGGGCTGAAGCTGGCCCGTTCCTCGGTCGCGATCCGGATTTCCTCGTCCCAGTCGATGTCGTCCGGCGCGAAGGTGATCAGGCCCAGGTCGGCCGCGTCCTCGGCTTCCAGCGCCGCGCCGAGCCGCTTGCCGGCCGCCTCATACCCCGCCTCGTCGCCCCAGAAGCGGGTCTGCAGCCGGGTGAGCCCGTTGCTCATCGTCAGCGGCCCCGCGTTGATGTCGCCGAGGGTGATGGTGGCCGGCTCGGCGCCGGGATCCCTGTCTTCGAACACCCCGGCCAGCTGGAACGACCGGTCGGCGGCCAGGGCCAGCTCGAGCAGCGAGCCGGCGAAGCAGCTGCCCGGCTCGATCGCCGCGATCAGGCTGCGGCTGGTCACGTCCAGCCGCCGCAGTGTGCGCTTGAGGTAGTGCAGGACCTCGTTGGCGAACCAGTCGCCCGGGCTGGCCAGGAGCAGCTCGTCGTGGGCGAGCACCAGGGCGGGATCTCCCTCGGTGCGGAAGACCCAGGTGCCGAGCTCGGCCTCGTTGGTACGCAGGTCCAGGATCAGGTCGTCGAGCTCGCGCGTCACCGCCAGCGGCCAGAAGCCCGCGCCCTGCGCGGCCGCCTCGGCTATCCCGGCGGGCGGGCCGCCTGCGGCCCCCGCACGGTGATGTCGACGCTGCCCGCGTCGCGGTCGAGCCGGGCGGCACGTGCTCGTAGGCTATGGCGTCGTCGTCGCGGCTCTTGCCGAGCGGGGTCAGCGTGACCCCGGCCGCGCCGCCGGGCGGCTCGAGCGCCCGGCCAGCTCGGCGGCTCGCTCCGCCACGCTCTGGTCCCACCGGGGCCGCGGCACGGCCTCGTCGACCAGCCGCCACTGGACGGCCTTCTTGCCCCCGAGGCCTTCCGCCTTGGTGGAGAAGTAGTCGGCCAGGTCCCGGCGGACGTGCCGCTTGTCCGACACGCGGGTGAGGCCGCCGGTGCCCGGCAGCACGCCGAGCAGCGGCAGCTCGGGCAGCGATACCGCCGATGACCGGTCGTCGATCAGCATGATGTGCTCGCAGGCCAGCGCCAGCTCGTACCCGCCGCCCGAGGCGGTGCCGTTCACGGCGGCCAGGTAGGTCTGCCCGGAGTTCGCGGTGGCGTCCTCGATGCCGTTCCGGGTCTCGTTGGTGAACTTGCAGAAGTTCACCTTCCAGCCGTGCGGCGAGGCGGCGAGCATGCGGATGTTCGCGCCGGCGCAGAAGATCTTGGGCTTGCCGCTGGTGATCACGACCGTGCGCACCTCGGGATGCTCGAAGCGCAGCCGCTGCACGGCGTCGTACAGCTCGATGTCGACGCCGAGGTCGTAGGAGTTCAGCTTCAGCTCGTAGCCCGGGACCAGGCCGCCTTGCTCGTCGACGTCCATCACAGCGTCGCGACCGGCCCGTCGAGGACACGCCAGTGCTTGTAGCGCTCGGGACTGACCGGGACTCGACCCGCTCGTTCACGTCCTGCCCGACCAGGTCCATCAGCGCGAACGGCCCCATCCGGAAGCCGCCTGCCTGGGTCAGCACCGCGTCGATGGTGGCCGGGCTGGCGGCCTGCTCCTCGGCCAGCCGCAGCGCCTCGGCGTAGAACGGCCGCGCGACGC
Source organism: uncultured Actinomycetes bacterium (assembly GCA_963722275.1). Classification (GTDB taxonomy): domain Bacteria; phylum Actinomycetota; class Actinomycetes; order Streptosporangiales; family Streptosporangiaceae; genus Palsa-504. Next base: position 81,504 of record CAVRMX010000028.1, read on the forward strand.
GGTTCACGATGAATCCCGGCGTCGCGGCCGCCTGGACGACCTGCTTGCCCCAGTCTCCGGCCAGCCGGGTGACGGCCGCCGCGACGGCGGGGTCGGTGGCCAGGCCGCTGACCACCTCGACCAGCCGCATCACCGGCGCCGGGTTGAAGAAATGCATGCCCACCAGGCGCCCCGGATGGATGAGCCCGGCGGCGATCGCGGTCGGCGACAGCGACGAGGTATTGGTGGCCAGCACACAGCCCGGCGACGACCAACACCTCCAGGTCGGCGAACAGGGCCTGCTTGACGGCCAGGTCCTCGGCTACCGCCTCGATCACGCATTCCGCGTGGGCCAGCTCGCCGAGTTCCGCGGCCGCCCTCAGCCGCAAGCGGTCCGGATCGCAGTCGAGGCGGCCCCGGGCGACCAGCCGCGCGACCCTGCCCTGCACCGCGGCGACCGCCCGGCCGGCGGCGCCCTCCACGGTGTCGTACACCGTGACCGGGTGGCCGGCCACGGCGGCGACCTGGACGATGCCGGTGCCCATGGTCCCGGCCCCGATGACCGCGATCGGGGCGGACCGGCCGATCCCGGTCACGGCACGGGCTCCCCCCGCAGGATCAACGTGGCCTGTGCGCGCAGGTCGACGCGGCGGATCTTGCCGGTGGCCGTCGTCGGGTACTCGGTCACGAACACGATCCGGCGGGGCCGCTTGTAGGACGGCAGGCCGGTCCGGCAGAACCCGATCAGCGTTTCCTCGTCGGCCACGCCGCCGGGATTGAGCTGGACGAACGCGACCGGCTTTTCCAGGCCGTCGGCGTCGGCCGCGGCCACCACCACGGCCTGGGCCACGTCGGCGTGGCCGAGCAGGCGCGACTCCACCTCGGCGGGCGCGACCCACATGCCGCTGGCCTTGAGCATGTCGCTGGTACGCCCCAGGCAGGCGTAGTACCCGTCCTCATCCATCACGTAGGTGTCCCCGGTGCGCAGCCACTCCCCCTGGAAAACCTGGCGCGAGGCGTCGTACCGCGACCAGTACCCGGTCGCGGCGGACGCGCCCCGGACGAACAAGGTACCCGGCGTGCCAGGCGGGACCTCGAGCCCGTCCTCGCCAAGTACCCGCAGGTCATAGCCGGGCACCGCCATCCCGGTGGTCCCGGCCCTGACCTGGCCTGGCCGGTTGGACAGGAAGATGTGCAGCATCTCGGTCATGCCGATGCCGTCGAGGATGTCGACGCCGAAGTGCGAGGTCCATCGCTGGTACAGGGCGGCCGGGAGGGCCTCGCCGGCCGAGGCGGCCAGGCGCACCCCGGCCAGCGCGGCCGCGGGGAGCCCGGCTCGCAGCATGTTGGAGAAAAACGTGGGGCCGGCGAAGAACAGCGTGGCGGCGTGGGTCCCGGCCCGTTCGGCCATGATGTCGGGCCGCGACGGGCTCGGCTCCAGTACGGCGGCCGCCCCGGCGGACATCGGGAACAGGACCGAGTTCCCCAGCCCGTAGGCGAAGAAGGCCTTGGCCGCGGACAGGCACCGGTCCTCCGGAGTGATCCCGAGCACCTGAGCGCCGTAGGTCTCGCACACCACCCGGACCGAACCATGCCGGTGCATCGCGCCCTTCGGCGTCCCGGTCGTCCCCGAGGTATACAGCCAGAAGGCCGGGGAGTCCGCGGTGGTCGGGTAGATGGCGTCCGCGCCGTCCGCGGGCAGCCGGCCAAGCGCGGTCGCGGCCAGGCCACTCAGCCGGCCCTTCCGCCGCGTCGTCGGTCACCACGGCCATGACCTCCCCGGTGCCCGGGTAGCCGAGCGCAGCCGCCACCAGGTCCAGGTACTGGGCGCTGACCGCCACCATCCTGGCCCGGGAGTCGGCCAGGATCTCGGCAACGCCGTCGGCGCGCAGCATGGTCGAGATCGGCACCGGCACCGCGCCGATCCGCATGGCGGCGAGGTACACGATGACGAATTCCGGCGAGTCCGCCATCACCATGACCACGCGCTGCTCGGCTTGCAGCCCGAGGCCCCGCAGGCCGCGGGCGGCGCGCCCGACCCGCTCGGCGAGTTCGGCGTAGCTGACGTCCCCGGCCACCCCGGTCAGCGCGAGCCGGCCGCCGCGTCCCGCGCGGATGTGGCGATCGAGCAGGTAGTCACAGGCGTTGAAGAACGGTCCCGGTATCACTGGCGGTGCCCTTCCGGTAGCACGGGCCGGCTCAGCACTGGCCGGGTCAGGCGAGGTGGACGTAGTCGTAGTCGAACGGCTGCCCGTTGATGCCGTTGCGCGGCGGCGCGATCCACGCGGCAATCTTGCCTCGCTGGTGCACCGGCTGCATCAGCGACCGCACGTACGTCTTGTCCACGTCGGCGGGCAGCCACTCCCCCTCGCGGCGCTGCCATTCCTCCGCCGGGAGCTTCTCGCCGTCCGGCGTGGCCTCGATCCCGGCGAACGCGCCGACCTTGCGGTTGAAGGCGATGTGCGGCAGCTTCAGCCGCTGCGGCACGCCCCCCTCCTCCAGGATGCGGTTCCAGCGCTTGACGCCGCCCTGGCAGTCCGAGATGTACTCGCGCCGCAGGTCGGTGTTGAGGCCGGTCAGCGCCAGGACCTCGGTCTGCCCGATGCTCTGCTCGCCGGTCCTGGCGTCCTCCGACAGCGCGTCCACCATCATCGAGTCGCTGGTGAGCTGGTGGTCGTCCTTGCGCCGGTCCTCCAGCCACCGGCCCTTGAGCCCGGCGGTGTAATAGTTCGCCACGTTCGTGGAGGTCTCGCCGCCGAACAGGTCGAGCGACACCGAGTAGTGGAAGTTGAGGTACTTCTGAATCACCGGCAGCGGGATCGCGCCCAGCCCGGCCACGTCGTCGGTGTCCCGCTCGCGCATCACCTCGACGGTGCGCTGCACGATCCGGTCGATGCCGGTGGTGCCCACCATCATGTGGTGCGCCTCTTCCTTGAGCATGAACTCGCAGGTCCGCGACAGCGGGTCGAACGCCGACTCCTTCAGCGTGCCGAGCTGGTACTTGCCGTCCCGGTCGGTGAAGTAGGTGAACATGAAGAACGAGAGCCAGTCCGGGGTCTCCTCGTTGAACGCGCCCAGGATGCGCGGCGAGTCGAGGCTGCCCGAGTTGCGGTGCAGCAGCTCCTCGGCCTCTTCCCGGCCCTCACGGCCGAAGTAGGCGTGCAGCAGGTACACCATCGCCCACAGGTGCCGCCCTTCCTCGACGTTCACCTGGAACAGGTTGCGCAGGTCGTACAGGCTCGGCGCGGTGGCGCCCAGGTTGCGCTGCTGCTCCACCGAGGCGGGCTCGGTGTCGCCCTGGATCACGATCAGCCGCTGCAGCTCGGCGCGGTACTCTCCGGGTACCTTGGCCCATACCGGCTCGCCCTTGTGCTCGCCGAATCCCACGCGACGGCCCGGGTCGCGCTCGGCCAGGAAGATCCCCCAGCGGTACTCCGGCATGGCGACGTGGCCGAACTGCGCCCATCCGTCCCGGCCGACGTTGACCGCGGTGCGCAGGTAGACGTCCTGGGTCGGCAGCGTCGGGCCCATCGTCTGCCACCAGGTCAGGAAGTTCGGCTGCCAGGACTCCAGCGCCCGCTGCAGCCGCCGGTCCTCGTGCAGGCTGACGTTGTTCGGGATCTTCTCGGTGTAATCGGCGGTAGCCGTCATGCTTCAGACCCGCTTCCGGTCGAATTGGGCGCGCTGCCCGGTGCCGAACCGGCGCAGCGCGCCGTCCGGGCCGGACGCGTTGGGCCGGTTGAATATCCAGTTCTGCCAGGCGGTCAGCCGGCCGAAGATCTTCGTCTCCATGGTCTCCGGGCCGGCGAACCGGTAGTTGGCCTCCAGGCCGGTGAGCGCGTCGGGGCTGAAGCTGGCCCGTTCCTCGGTCGCGATCCGGATTTCCTCGTCCCAGTCGATGTCGTCCGGCGCGAAGGTGATCAGGCCCAGGTCGGCCGCGTCCTCGGCTTCCAGCGCCGCGCCGAGCCGCTTGCCGGCCGCCTCATACCCCGCCTCGTCGCCCCAGAAGCGGGTCTGCAGCCGGGTGAGCCCGTTGCTCATCGTCAGCGGCCCCGCGTTGATGTCGCCGAGGGTGATGGTGGCCGGCTCGGCGCCGGGATCCCTGTCTTCGAACACCCCGGCCAGCTGGAACGACCGGTCGGCGGCCAGGGCCAGCTCGAGCAGCGAGCCGGCGAAGCAGCTGCCCGGCTCGATCGCCGCGATCAGGCTGCGGCTGGTCACGTCCAGCCGCCGCAGTGTGCGCTTGAGGTAGTGCAGGACCTCGTTGGCGAACCAGTCGCCCGGGCTGGCCAGGAGCAGCTCGTCGTGGGCGAGCACCAGGGCGGGATCTCCCTCGGTGCGGAAGACCCAGGTGCCGAGCTCGGCCTCGTTGGTACGCAGGTCCAGGATCAGGTCGTCGAGCTCGCGCGTCACCGCCAGCGGCCAGAAGCCCGCGCCCTGGGCGGCCGCCTCGGCTATCCCGGCGGGCGGGCCGCCGGCCGGCCCCCGCACGGTGATGTCGACGCTGCCCGCGTCGCGGTCGAGCCGGGCGGACACGTGCTCGTAGGCTATGGCGTCGTCGTCGCGGCTCTTGCCGAGCGGGGTCAGCGTGACCCCGGCCGCGCCGTCCGGGCGGCTCGAGCGCCCGGCCAGCTCGGCGGCTCGCTCCGCCACGCTCTGGTCCCACCGGGGACGCGGCACGGCCTCGTCGACCAGCCGCCACTGGACGGCCTTCTTGCCCCCGATGCCTTCCGCCTTGGTGGAGAAGTAGTCGGCCAGGTCCCGCCGCACGTGCCGCTTGTCCGACACCCGGGTCAGGCCGCCGGTGCCCGGCAGCACGCCGAGCAGCGGCAGCTCGGGCAGCGATACCGCCGATGACCGGTCGTCGATCAGCATGATGTGCTCGCAGGCCAGCGCCAGCTCGTACCCGCCGCCCGAGGCGGTGCCGTTCACGGCGGCCAGGTAGGTCTGCCCGGAGTTCGCGGTGGCGTCCTCGATGCCGTTCCTGGTCTCGTTGGTGAACTTGCAGAAGTTCACCTTCCAGCCGTGCGGCGAGGCGGCGAGCATGCGGATGTTCGCGCCGGCGCAGAAGATCTTGGGCTTGCCGCTGGTGATCACGACCGTGCGCACCTCGGGATGCTCGAAGCGCAGCCGCTGCACGGCGTCGTACAGCTCGATGTCGACGCCGAGGTCGTAGGAGTTCAGCTTCAGCTCGTAGCCCGGGACCAGGCCGCCCTGCTCGTCGACGTCCATCACCAGGGTCGCGACCGGCCCGTCGCAGGACACCCGCCAGTGCTTGTAGCGCTCGGGACTGACCCGGAACTCGACCCGCTCGGTGTTTATCGACCCCGTGCTCATCAACTCGGTCATCGCAGCTTCCTCCCTGCCGATTCTCCATACTCTACAAAACTTGAGTTGAACGTCAAGACTTCGTAGTATTTTACTGCGGGTGATTCGTGACCGAGAGGGACCGATGAGCGAGACAAACCTGGGCGAGCCGGCGCCGACACCGCTGCGGCAGCAGCCGCTGACACTGCTGCGCCGGCACGCCGCGGGCACCGACAGCGCCCGCAGCGTGCTGTTCACCGTGCTGGGCGAGCTGGTCCTGCCTACCGGCGGCGAGGCCTGGACGTCGGCGTTCATCGACGTGTTCGGCCGTCTGGGGGTCGAGGAGAAGGCGGCCAGGCAGGCCCTGATGCGCACCGCGGCCGACAGCTGGCTGAGCTCCGAGCGGGTCGGCCGGCGCACGCTCTGGCGGCTCACCCCGGCCGCCGAGCGGCTGCTGCGGGACGGCACCGAGCGCATCTTCGGCTTCACCGCGGTCGCCGCGGACTGGGACGGCCGCTGGACGATCGTGATCGCGCGCACGCCCGAGACCGAACGCGCCGCCCGGCACGTGCTCAGGACGCGGCTGCGCTGGGCCGGGTTCGGCAACGTCATGCCCGGGGTGTGGCTGAGCCCGCGCAGTGACCGCGGCCACGAGGTCCGGCAGATCCTGGACGAGGCCCGGCTGCCGGACGGCTACCTGTTCACCGCCGAGTACCAGGGCGGCAGCTCGCTGGCCGCGATGGTCGGCCACGCCTGGGACCTGGACGAGCTGGCCCGCGAGTACGACGAGTTCATCGACGCGTTCAGCGGGGACCCGGGCCCCGATCCGCTCGTTCGGGTCATCGACCTGGTGCACGCCTGGCGCCGGTTCCCGTGGATCGACCCCGGCCTGCCCGCCCAGTTCCTGCCCGCGCCGTGGCGCGGCAGCGCGGCCGCCGGGCTGTTCGCCCGGCGGCACCTGCAGTGGGCGGACGAGGCGATCGCCGAGTGGAAGCAGTTGCTGGCCAGGACGTGACCCTAGATGCCGTAGCCGACTTTAACGACGATGATGGTCGGGTCCGGTTCCGTATCTTTACCAGGAGGCAGCCATGGCAACGCCGCAGAGCACCGGGGAGGACGGCGGTACCGCCCCGGTCACCTGCTCCCTCACGTCGGCAGACCTGGCGGCGCAGGCCAAGCGCTGGGAACAGCTCATGGCCCGTGCGATGACCGAACGCGCCATGACCGCATACGGCCTCCGCATCTCCTTCCATCCCGAGCCCGGCGCCGAGGAAGCACTACGCACGCTCGTCGCCGTAGAGAACGAATGCTGCCCGTGGGCCACATGGGCGGTGGAGAAGGACGCCGGGAAGATCGTGCTCGACGTGCGTTCAACGGCAGAAGGCATCGCCGTCCTGCACGGCATGTTCACCAGCCCGTAGCTGACGCGCTAGCGGACTCCGGCCTGCCCCGGATCCTTCCGTACGGACGAGCGATCAGGCTGGATAGGGTAAGCAACCGTGGACGTCAACACCACCGCGGCTGACCAGCCGGCCCGGCGGGCGGCCGTGCTCGGGTCCCCGATCACGCACTCGCTGTCCCCCGTGCTGCACGAAGCGGCCTACCGGGCGCTCAACTTGCGCGGCTGGTCCTACGAGAAGATCGAGTGCGACGAGCCGACCCTGCCGCGCCTGGTTGACGCCATGGGGCCCGAGTGGGCGGGCCTGTCACTGACCATGCCCCTCAAGCGGGTCGCCCTGACCGTGGCCGACGAGGTATCACCGCTCGCCCAGGCGGTCGGAGCCGCGAACACTCTGGTGTTCGCCGCGGCGGGAGGCAGGCGGGCGGATAACACCGACGTAGCCGGCCTGGTCTTGGCGCTGCGAGAAGCCGGGCTGACCCGGATCGGGCAGGCGGTCATTCTCGGTGCGGGCGGCACCGCGCAAAGTGCCCTCGCCGCGGTCCGCGAGCTGGGCCATCAGTCACCGATCGTCCTGGTGCGCAACCTGAACCGGACCGGCGAGCTGCGCGAGACCGCCGACCGGCTTGGCATGCGGCCGGAAATTTCGGGCGGCCTGTTCTCCGGACCGCTGCCCGACGCCGACCTGGTCATCTCCACGCTGCCTCGTGGCGCAGCCGATCCGCTGAGCACTACCCGCTGGAAGCCAGACACCACGGTGCTTGACGTGGTGTACGCGCCGTGGCCGACCTCCTTCGCGGGGTCGGCCCTGGCCGCCGGCTGCCCGGTGGTCAGCGGCCTCACCGTGCTGCTTTACCAGGCGGTCGCACAGGTCGAACTGATGACTGGCCATCCCGGCCCGGTGGAAGCGATGCGCACCGTCCTGGTGGACGCGGTGGTGGCCCGCGGTCATGCGGTCGCCTGACGGCGTGGCATCAGCCGGGTCAGGGCGGCCACGACCAGCAGCAGGGCACCCATCTGGAGCACGCTGCGCTCGAACGCCAGGCCGTAACCGTGATCGAGGGCGCCGAAGAACAGCACGCCGGTGACGGCCACCCCGATCGAGTTGCCGACCTGCTGGGCGGTGGACAGCGCCCCGGACACCGAGCCGGCGGTCGCCGGGCTGGCGTGGCTGAGCACCGTGGTGGTCAGCGGGGTGATGCAAAGCCCCTGCCCGGCGCCGAGCAGCACCAGGCCGGGGAAGAGCCAGGCCACCGAGCCCCCGTGGGCGGTGGCCAGGTAGAGGGCGCCGTCGGCGGCCGCGGCGAGCACCGCTCCGGCGGCGATCACGTTCCGGCCGAAGCGGACGGTCAGCGCCGGCGCCTGGAACGAGGTGATCAGGTATCCGGCGGCCAGGAAAGTGAACACCGCGCCCGCCGCCAGCGGCGACAGCCCGCGCCCCTGCTCCAGGTACAGGCCGAGCACTAGATAACTGGCGGCCTGCTGGCACCAGAACACCGTCTGGGTAATCAGTCCGGCCCGAAGCGGCCCGGACGAGAACACCCGCGGGTTGAGCAGGGGCACCCCGCCGCGGCCGGCCTTGCGGCGCTGGTGGGCGGTGAACACGATCGCGAGCGGAACCGAGGAGCCGAGCGCGATCCACGACCAGGCCGGCCAGCCCTCCTGCCGCCCGTCGACCAGCGGCAGCACCACCGCCACCAGGCAGGCGGTGATCAGGATGACCCCGGTCAGGTCGAACCGCGATCCCTGGCCGGCCCTCGACTCGGGCACGAAGCGCCGGCAGGCCAGCAGCGCGGCCACGCCGAACGGCACGTTGATCCAGAAGATCGCCCGCCAGCCCAGGCCGCCCAGGTCGGAGCGGATCAGGACACCGCCGATGAGCTGCCCCGAGGCGGCGGCCAGGCCCATCACCATCCCGTACACGCTGATCGCCCGCACCCGCTCGGGGCCGCTGTAGACCACGCCGAGGATGGACAGGATGTTCGGGGCCATCAGCGCCGCGCCGACCCCCTGGAGTACCCGGGCCGCGACCAGCGCGGCCGGATCGGGCGCCAGGGCACAGCCCGCCGAGGTGAGTACGAACACCGCCATGCCGATGGCGAACATCCGGCGGCGGCCGAACTGGTCACCCAGCCGGCCGCCGGTGACGAGCAAGACGGCCGTGCTGATGGCGTAGCCGGCCACGATCCACTCGATGGCGCTCTCTCCCGCCCGCAGGCCCTGCTGGATCGACGGGAGCGCGACGTTCACGATGAAGAAGTCCAGGACGAACATGAAAGTCCCGACCATGAGCACGGCCAGCGCCGACCAGCGGCGGCCGGCTGGAGACTGGACTGAGCTCGGAAGAGTACGTGTTGCGGTCATGCCCCGAGCCTGTGGCCTCCCGTAACGGGAGAGTCAAGCGGTCTGGAAGACCGGCCAGCAGATCTCGATGCGATGGCGGGACGGATCCTGCTCGGTGAGCGGCACCAGGTAGTACTCGCGGATCGGGCCCTCGACGCCGATGGCGCGTTCGGTGACCACAGTGCCAAGCGCGCCGTAGGTCTGGTCGGTATCGCCGGCCGGCCCGGCGTGCAGCATCACCGCCGCCTCCACGCCGGGGATGGTCACGAGATGGGCGCGCCCGCTGCCGGAAACGCCGCCGCCGGAAACGGGGCCGTCGACCGGGACGAACGCGGTCAGTTCCGCCTGCTCGAGCTCGAAGAACGCAGCCGGGAACAGTGCCCCACCGGGCCCGGCCGGAACCCGGCCGGCCTGGCCGATCCCGCCGTAGAGCTCACCGAAGGCATCGCTGCCCCAGGCCCAGGCCTCCTCGACGCTCACCGTGTCCCGGATGGCCAGCGCCGGGGCCGACGGGATCGACCGGAACTCCACCGCCGGGCGCACCGCGGGCCCCTCCAGCAGGGCCCGCAGGCTGGCCACGCTCATCTGCAGCTCGGTCAGCTTGGTCTCCATCGCGGTCAGGTGCGCGATGATCTCCTTGGTCCTGGTCTCCACGTCTGGTGCCTGCAGGACCGCCTTGACCTGGTCGAGCGGCATGTCCAGGTCACGGAACCGGCGTATGACCTGGGCCACGGGCACCTGGCCGGGGTGGTAGAACCGGTAACCGGTCGCCGGGTCGATCCGGGCGGGCTCGAGCAGCCCCTGGTCGTGGTAGAAGCGCAAGGCCTTGACGCTGAGATGCGTCATCCGGGAGAAGTCGCCGATCGGCACCAGAACACTCATGGGACAGGCATACCCCTTTCGGTGATCGACCCTCGACCCTCCCGTAACGGGAGAGTCAAGGGGGCGCGCTGACCTCGGCCGCTAAGCGACGGGCAGCGGCCGCGGCGGCACCGGGGCCGAGTGCACGATCGAGGTCGTGGTGCGGCCATGCGGGGTGAACAGGTCGAGAACCGGCTCGAGATCGTCGATGGACCGCAGATAGACCTTCATGAAATAGCAGTCCTCGCCAGTGATCCGGTAGCACTCGGTGACGTTCGGCAGCTCGCGGGCGATGCCGGGGATCAGCCGCAGGCCCCCGCCCACCGGGCTGATCCGGACGATGGCGAAGAGCGTGTAGCCCAGCGCGCGCGGGTCGACCTCCGCCCGGTAGGACAGCGTGCCGGACTCCTCGAGGCGCCGCAGCCGGTCCGCGGCCGCCGGGCCGGACAGCCCGATCCGCCGGGCCAGCTCGGCCACCCGCAGCCGCGGTGCCGCCTGGAGCTCGGCGACGATCCGCCGGTCGATGGCGTCCATCGGCGCTTCTGGCAATTCGAAGGCCTGATGAACGAAATTTCTTTGTTTCGACGGCATTTCCATGCGGACCCTCGCACATTACGTCTTCCAGATTCGGATACTGCCTTCATATGCTGCACCCGTGCCGGACAGAGCGCAAGCAGCGGGCGGCCCGCACGGGCCAATCAGGGCGGAGTGCAGGCGAGCGGGCGCGAACGTGCCCGCGAGCGCGCCAGGACGCCTTGACCGACTGCCGCCACAATCGTTCTTCCTGGTCAGCGCCGTCTTCCACTACCTGGGGCCGTCGCTGGCCGTGCTGCTGTTCGCCCGGCTCGACGTGCTCGGGGTGGCCTGGCTCCGGGTAGCCAGCGCGGCCGTGGTGTTCGGGCTCTGGCGGCGGCCGTGGCGGCTGGCGGGCCGACTGAGCCCGGAAGGCCGGCGGACGCTGCTCGGCCTCGGAGGGGTGCTGGCCGTGATGAACTCCGCGTTCTACCTCGCGGTGGACCGGCTGCCGCTGTCGACGGTGGGCGCGATCGAGTTCCTCGGCACCGTGATCCTGGCTGCCGCGGGGGCGCGGACGGCGCGTAATGCCGGGGCGCTCGCGCTCACCACGGCGGGCGTAGCCGCCATCACCGCGATGCGCGTCACCGGGCAGCCGCTCGGTTTCATCTTCGCCTTCGCCAACTGCGGGCTGTTCGTGCTGTACATCGTGCTCGGCCACCGGATCGCGAACACGGGCACCGCGAACACGGGCACCGCGAACACGGGAATCGACCGGCTGGGGGCGGCCATGGCCATCGCTGCGGTCACCGCGACGCCGTGGGGCCTTGGCGGCGCGCTGCCCGCCTTCCGGCACCCGGTCCTGCTGCTGGCCGGGGCGGGCATCGGCGTGTGCTCCTCGGTGATCCCCTACGTGACCGACCAGCTGGCCATGGCGCGGCTGCCGCGGGCCTCGTTCTCGCTCATGCTGGCGCTGCTGCCGGCGTTCGCGGTCATCATCGGCGCCTTGGTGCTGCATCAGGTCCCTACCGTCCGGGACGCCGCGGGGATCACCCTGGTGGTGCTCGGCGTCGCCCTCCACCAGGAAGCACCGCACCAGGAGAATGCTGTATCAGGAAGCAACGAGAGGACGTGACGTGGACTACGCAAGGCTGGGATCGGCCGGGGTGAAGGTCTCCCGGATCTGCCTGGGCATGATGAGCTACGGCAGCCAGGCCGAACGTGCCTGGCACCTGGACGAGGCTGCGGCCGAGCCGATCGTCAAGGCGGCCATCGACGGCGGCATTACGTTCTTCGACACGGCCGACACCTACTCCTCGGGAGTGACCGAGGAGATCACCGGGCGGTTGCTCGGCAGGCTGCTTCGACCGCCGGGAAGACTACGTGCTGGCCACCAAGGTCTACTTCCCGATGGGCTCCGGCCCGAACGACCGGGGGCTGTCCCGCAAGCACGTGCTGTCCGGCATCGACGCGTCGCTGCGGCGGCTCGGGACCGACTACGTGGACCTGTACCAGATCCACCGGTGGGACTACGAGACGCCGATCGAGGAGACGATGGAGGCGCTGCACGAGGTGGTCAAGGCGGGCAAGGCCCGCTACATCGGCGCGAGCAGCATGTTCGCCTGGCAGTTCGCCAAGGCCCAGCACGTGGCCGAGCACCATGGCTGGACCAGGTTCGTCTCGATGCAGAACCATTACAACCTGCTGTACCGGGAGGAGGAGCGGGAGATGTTCCCGCTGTGCGCCGACCAGGGTGTCGCCGTGCTGCCGTACAGCCCGCTCGCCCGCGGCATGCTGGCCGGCAACCGGACCCGCCAGGGCGAGCGCCGCACCACCCGGGCCGGGGATGACCCGCTGTCGGACCAGCGGTACAACGCCGACGCCGACTTCGACGTGGTGGACCGGCTGGCGGCGGTGGCAGCGGAGCGCGGCGCTCCCCCGGCCCAGGTCGCGCTGGCCTGGCTGCTCAGCCGTCCCGGCGTGGCCGCGCCCATCATCGGCGCCACCGGGCTCGGGCACATCAGCGACGCGCTGGCCGCCAGCCAGCTCACCCTCACCGGGGAGGAGGTGCGCCGCCTGGAAGAGCCCTACCTCCCTCACCCCGTCCTCGGGCACAGCTAGCCCGCCCCGGTTTCATGATCATGGTGTGCGGCGGGACCTGCCGATGATCTGCCGCTGCCTGCGCAGTACGAGGCGGTCCGGCTAGGCGCCGGCGCCCAGGTAGCGGAGCACGGCCAGGACGCGGCGGTTGTCGCTCTCGCCGGGCGGCAGGCCGAGCTTGCTGAAGATGCTGGCCACGTGCTTCTCGACCGCGCCGCCCGAGACCACGAGCTCGGCGGCGATCCCGGCGTTCGACCGGCCCTCGGCCATCAGCGCGAGCACCTGGCGCTCCCGCGGGGTCAGCACGGCCAGGCCGCCCCGCCGCCTGCTGGCCCGGAACAGCTGGCTGACCACCTCCGGGTCCAGGGCGGTCCCGCCGTCGGCCACCCGCTGCAGCGCCGCGCTGAACTCGGCCACGTTGGCGACGCGGTCCTTGAGCAGGTAGCCGACCCCGGCCGCGCCGCCCTCGAGCAGCTGCGCGCTGTAGGAGGTCTCGATGTACTGCGAGAACATCAGCACCCCGGTGCCGGGAAAGTCGTGCCGCAGTTTCAGGGCCGCCCGCAGGCCCTCGTCGGTGTGCGTAGGCGGCATCCGGATGTCGACCACGGCGACGTCCGGGCGGTGTTCGGCCACCGCGGTCACCAGCGCGTCCCCGTCGGACACCGCGGCGCAGATCGCGTGCCCGCGGTCCTCGAGCAGCCGGGTCAGCCCTTCCCGCAGCAGCGCCGCGTCCTCGGCGATCACGACCCGCATCGATGTCCTCTCAGGCTCGCATCGGCAGTGCGACGGTCACCGTGGTCGGGCCGCCCGCCGGGCTGACCACGTCGATCTGGCCGTCCACCGTGGATACGCGTTCGGCCAGCCCGGACAGGCCGCTCCGCTGTGCTTGCTTAGACCCAAGTGCCGCGTCCGCGCCGCCGATGCCGTCGTCGCTGACTTCAAGGCGTAGCATCCCGGTCCGTTCGGTGTAGATCTTTATCAGGATCTGGTTGGCGTAGCTGTGCTTGGTCGCGTTGGCGATCAGCTCGGCCGCGCAGAAGTAGGCGATGGTCTCGATCGCGGGCGCGGGCCGCTCGCCGATGTCGGCGGTCACTGATGCCGGGATCGCGCTGCTGGTGGCCAGGGTGGCCAGCGCGCTGGCCAGGCCGTTGTCCAGCACCGGCGGGTGGATGCCGCGGGCCAGGTCCCGCAGGTCAGCTAGGGCGTCCACCGCGTTGCGGTGCGCGGCGTCGATCAGTTCCCTGACGGTGGCGTCGTCGGGCTGGCCGTCGTCGTCCATCTTCTCCCGGGCCATGCCCAGGTTCATGGCCAGCGCGGCCAGCCGCATCTGGGCGCCGTCGTGCAGGTCCCGCTCGACCCGGCGCAGCGCCGCGGCCGAGTCCTCCACCGCCAGCGTCCTGGTCCGCTCGAGCGCCCTGACCCGCTCGGCCATGCTGGTCGGCCCGAGCAGGCCGCGGACCAGGCTGCGGTCCGCCGCGCAGATCCCGCGGGCCAGCCATACCGCGGTCACCACGGAGACGGCCCCGGCGAGGGCCGCGATGAAGGTCCCCGGCCAGCTGGAGATCTGGAAACTTCCGCCGAACGGCAGCGGGACCACCGCCACCATGGGAGACAGATGCCCTGATGGGTGGTTGCGGAACAAGAGCCAGTCAGTCGGATAGGTCAGGTCGACCAGGCCGAAGACCGTGAGCACGATCGCGTACAGCTGCACGGCGGCGACCGGCAGCTTGATCAGGCTGTACCAGACGCCCCGCCAGGCGGCCCGGTCCCGCAGCCGCCGGTCCAGGCGGCCGAGGACGCCGCTGCCGGGCTGGAACCGCGCCGGCGCCTCGATCGCGTAGCCGAGGAACCGCTTGAGCAGGCGGCGGTGGAGCGAGCCGAGCCGCCGCGACATCCGCAGCGCCGCGGTGATAAGCAGCAGGCCGACGACGGTGCCGATCACGGACGCCGAGACGGTGAAGCCGGTGGTCAGCAGCACCAGGGTGAGGCAGAACCCGGCCACCCCCGCCAGCCCGCCCACGCCGCAGTACAGCAGCTCACGACGGGTCCGGCGGGTGAACGGAGCCTGCAATACCAGGCTCGCCACCCGCCGGATCTCCTCTTCCATGAACCCTATTGTCCTCTGCTAGCGGTCTCAGTTCACGCGTCGCGGCGGGCCAGCGCCCAGGTGCCGACGGCCAGGGCGGCCACCGCGTAAAGGCACAGCATGCCGAACCCCAGGCCGGGTGACAGGGCGTGCGACTGCGGCTTGACCGCGGTCAGCGAGTTCTCCGCGATCAGCATCGGCATGAACTGGCCGACCGAGTTCTGGATCCAGGTGCCCAGCGGCAGCAAGATGAGCGGGAGCACGAACAAGATCCCGACCACGGCCGAGATCGCGCCCGCCGTGTGCCTGATGACGGCGCCCAGGCCAAGGGCGATGAGCGCGATCAGCGCCGGGTAGGCGCCGCCCATCAGCACGGCGCGCAGGACGCCCGGCTGGCCGAGGGTGGCGTGCGGGGCCGGCGACCTCAGCACCAGCTCGCCCACGGCGAAGGCGGCGAACGCGAGGATCTCCCCCGCGGCCAGCGTGACCGCGCCGAGCACGGCCGCCTTGGCCGCGAGCAGCAGCGGGCGGCGGGGCACCGCGGCCAGCGTGGCGCGGATCATCCCGGAGGAGAACTCGGTGGTGATCATCAGCGCGCCGAGGACGCCGAACGCCAGCTGGCCGATCGCCAGCCCGGCGAAGCCCTCCTCGGTCGGGTCGAAGGAGGCCCGGTCCGCGGCGGACATCGTGGCCCAGTGCGTGTGGATCAGCACCAGGATGGCCAGGCCGAACATGCCGGCCGCGAAGACGAGCAGGACCCACCCCGTGGAGCGGACGCTGCGCAGCTTCAGCCACTCCATCCGGGCCGCGGAGCGGAAGCCGTAGCCGACCTCGGCGCTGGTCGCGCTGCGGGTCAGTGTGGCCGTGGTCATGACAGGCTCCCGTGATAAGCGATGTTGCTGGCGGAGTACTCGGTGCTGCCCTCGGTGAGCTGGAAGAACGCCTCTTCGAGGGAATTGCTGCGGGCGGAGAGCTCGGCCACCGTGGTCTGCGCGAGCAGCCGGCCCTGGCCGATGACGATGAGCTGATCGGCGGTCTGCGCGACCTCGCTGATCAGGTGGCTGGAGATCAGCACGGTGCGGCCGTGCGCGGCCAGGTTCTTGAGCAGGTTGCGGATCCACCGGATGCCCTCGGGGTCCAGGCCGTTGACCGGCTCGTCGAGCAGCAGGACCGCAGGGTCGCCGAGCAGCGCGGCGGCGATGCCCAGCCGCTGCGCCATGCCCAGGGAGAACTTGCCCGCGCGCCGGTCGGCGGCCTTCTCCATGCCGGTGATCTCGAGCACGTCGTTGACCCGCCGGCGCGGGATGCCGTTGCTGGCGGCCAGCGCGGCCAGGTGCGAGCGGGCGGTGCGGCCCGGGTGGAAGGCCTTGGCCTCGAGCAGCGCGCCGACCTCCCGCAGCGGGCTGCGCAGGTCACGGTAGTCCTTGCCGCCGATCCGCACCGTCCCGGCGTCCGGCCGGTCCAGGCCGATCATCATCCGCATCGTGGTGGACTTGCCCGCGCCGTTCGGGCCGAGGAACCCCGTCACCGTGCCGGGGCGGACGTCGAAGCTGAGGTTGTCCACGGCGGTCGTGGGGCCGTAGCGCTTGACCAGGCCGCGTGCCTCGATCATGAGATAACCCTCCAATTGGTTTTCGCTAAGCGAGCCCGGCCCCCGTCAGGCGGGCACGCTCGGCTGCGTCTGGTGTTCACGCTACGGATCAGGCGCCTCGCGCAGAACGCGGCCAACACCCCTCTTGGGGGTGGGGTTTCCCCCCGTACTGGTGGCGGTTTAACCTCGGATGAGGTCTTTGATAGTTCCTGGGTGCTTTCAGCTGCCCTGGTCTGGCCTGCCGTCAGGGGTTTGCTGTGATGCGCGTGATCGTCGCGGGGGCGGGTATCGGCGGGCTCTCGGCGGCGCTCTCGCTGCACGCCGCCGGGATCGACGCGATCGTGATCGACTCGGCCGCCTCGCTGCGGCCGCTCGGCGTGGGCATCAACCTGATGCCGCACGCGGTCCGGGAGCTGACCGAGCTCGGCCTCGGCGGCGAGCTCGAGGCGACCGGCATCCCCACCGCGGAGATGGTGCACTTCGACCGGCACGGCAACCGGATCTGGGGCTTCGCCAGCGGCCGGAACATCGGCTACCGCTGGCCGCAGTACTCGATTCACCGCGGCGAGCTGCAGATGATCCTGCTGGCCGCGGTGCGGGCCCGCCTCGGCCCGGGCGCCGTGCGCACCGGTATCGCCTTCACCGGCGTTTCTGAGTCGGCGTCGGGAGTGGAGGTGCGGGTCCGCGACCGGTCGAGCAGGATGGCCTCGGTGCTGCGGGGCGACGTGCTGGTCGGCGCGGACGGGCTGTACTCGCGCGTCCGCGCCCAGCTGCATCCGGGCGAGCCGCCGCCGCGCTGGGGCGGCATCATGATGTGGCGCGGCGTGATGGAGGGCGCGCCGTTCCTGACCGGGCGCACGGTCGCGGTGGCGGGCGCCAACGCCGCGCTGAAGTTCGTCGCCTACCCGATCTCGCGGCAGGCCGAACGGCGCGGCCGGGCGCTGATCAACTGGGTGGCCGAGGTCAAGCTGCCCGCTTCGCCGGACCCCGCGGAAGGCGCCGACTGGAACCGGACGGGACGCGCCGAGGAGGTGCTGCCGTGGTTCGCGGACTGGAACTTCGGCTGGCTGGACGTGCCCGCGCTGATCACCGGGGCACCGCAGGTCCTGGAGTACCCGATGGTGGACCGCGACCCGCTGCCCGCCTGGGGTTCCGGGGGCACGGCCGCGTCACCCTGCTCGGCGACGCGGCCCACCCCATGTACCCGATCGGCGCCAACAGCGGGTCCCAGGCGGTGGTGGACGCCCGGGTGCTCGCCTGGTCGCTGGCCCGCGCCCTGTCCTCCTCCGGCACCCCGGCCGAGGGCCTGGCCGCCTACGAGGCGGCCCGCCGCGAGGCCGTCAACGCCATCGTGCTGGCCTGCCGCGACATGCCGGCCGACCGCCTCCTGCAGACGGTGAGCACGCGGGCGCCGGACGGCTTCACCCGGATCGAGGACGTGCTGAGCGCGGCTGAGCTGGCCGCGTTCGACCAGGCCTACCGGGCGACCACGCTGCCCGACGTGGCCGCGCTCAACTCCCGCGCGTCGCTGACGCCATAACGCTGGTGACGGCGGGGGCTGTTACCAGTGGTGCGTCGTGGCATAGGAGTGGTTGACGATGACCTCGGTGTCCTCGGGCGGCTGGTAGACCGACTGCACCGCGACCCGGCCGGGACCCCACAGCCTGAGCCAGATGCTGCGGTAGCTCCACCGGCTGTGCCAGAAGGCGAAGCCCATGTTCCGCGGGTACTCCAGGTGCAGCGCCATCCGCACCGATACGTCCCGGTACAGCAGGGAACTCGGCTGGATCAGCAGGGTCTGGCCCTGCTGCAGGTCGCGGACGAAGACGTTGCCCGGCGCGTGCAGCAGCAGCAGGCCAGGGGCCCCCTGCGCGCCGAACACGTCGCCGAACTGCCCCATCGGGTAGTGAATCTCCCGGTCGTCGGAGTCCTGGCCGGTCTCGTACCAGACGTCCGACGGGTACCAGTCGTACTTGATGTTGCCGGTGGCACACAGGAAGCGGTGCTCGCGGACCCACATCTGCTGGCCGTGCTGCATCGGCAGCGCCACGACCTCGCCCGCGTGGTTGTCGGACAGCGCCAGGTGCCCGGGGCCGCGGCCTTCGACCATGACCAGCGGCATCCCGGCCATCTTGCGGTTCCACCCGCCGCGCATCGGCATGTTGGTCAGCCTGGTCTGCGCTTCGGTCCACAGCAGCACGTGGTGCGAGAAGTAGATCCAGTCCTCCGGCGCGAGGCTGAACTCCGCGACCGGGACGGTGGTGCCGGCGATCTGGACGTGCGACTGGCCGAACTGCAGCCGCGCCATGTCCTTGATCGGCGGCTGCTCGACCCAGCCGGAATCGCTGACCGAGGACCTGATGTCGACCGGCGCCCCGCACATCGGGCAGGTGGGCGCGCTCGGGTCGCTCGGCTGCCGGCAGTACCGGCAGATGTAGGTGTTCATGAGGTCTCAGTCCGCGTGGTGGTGGACGTACATCGACTGGATGCCGACCCGGCCGGGACCGGTCATCTCGGCGAGGTACATGCCCTGCCGCATAAACCCCGTCTTCAGCGGCATCTGCGCCGCCTGCATCTGCACCGTGGAGTCCTTGTACAACAACCCGCCCGGCTCGACCAGGATCTTCTCGCCCGGCCGCAGCGTCCGCTCGAGCACGTCGCCGTTCCCGTGCAGCATCAGCATGCCCGGGTAGCCGGCCGTGACGAACCGGTCGATGTACATGCCGTTGCCGCCGTGCAGCAGGTTGACAAGTCCCTTGATCCGTATGAATGAGTACTGGACGCTGTGCGAGGCCACCAGGAAAGCGTGCTCGCGCACGTCCAGCTCCATGCCCGGGTGCAGCGGCAGCACGACGAGCTCGCCCGGCGCGTTGCGGGAGAACGCGATGCGGCCCGGGCCGTTGGCCACGGTCACGATGTGCGGCATGCCGCCGATCGAGCGCTTCATCCCGCCGCCGGTGTTCAGCGACGAGAGCGGGACGGTCTCGTCCTTCCACAGCAGCACGTGGTGCTCGAAGTAGACGCCATCCTGCGGATGCAGGTTGATCTCGGCGACCGGGACGAGCTCGCCCTCGACCTGGCAGGTGCTGCCGGAGAACTGGAACTCGGTCATGTCGCGTAGCCGGGGCGCCTCGCGCCAGCCGGAATCGCTGACCTTGTCCTTGACGTCGAGGGGAGCGCCGCACATCTGGCAGCTGGTGGTGCCCGGCTGGTTCTGGGCATGGCACCACTGGCACTGAATCATTTCCACGCTCGGAAGATAGCAGCAAAGGACCTCTGACAACGCCTTATGCGGCAATCGACAGAGCCTGTATCGTTCTCCCATGGCACTGCTCGGGCGGGAATTCATCGCCGTACCTGATGACCGCAAAGGTCAGATCGTCTTCAAATGGCCGGACATCACCATCCGCCGCTTCACGCGCGCGATCGTCAACGCGGACGAGATGGCGATGTTCGTCAACACTGGCCAGGTCGTGCAGACCATGGGCCCCGGCCGGCACCAGATCGACGCCAACGAGCTGCCCGGGCTCGGCGCGGTCATCGACACCGTCACCGGCGGGAACGCCTACCGGGCCGAGCTGTACTTCGTGGGCACCCGCGAGTACACCGGCTTCAGGTTCGGCGGCCGGGTCGACGACGTGCAGGACGCGCGGACCGGGCTGGTCGTCACGCTGCGGGTGTTCGGCGACTATGCGCTGCGTGTCGCGGATCCGGTGCGGCTGGTGACCAACCTGACCTCCACGGTCGACGTCACCGACAACGAGCGGATCGCCGGCTGGGTCAGCGACCAGCTGCTGAAGGTGCTGCGGACCCATGTCACCACGCAGATCATCCGTAACGGGTGGCCGATCCTGGGCCTGATGGCGTACTCGGCGGAGATCGAGCAGGCCACCATCGAGGCGGCCAACGGCCAGCTCGTCGCCTACGGCGTGCAGCTGACCCGGATGGGCAACTTCGACGTCAACCTCTCCCCCGAGGACGAGCAGCAGCTCAAGCAGCTGGCCAAGGACACCAGTTACTCGCAGCTGGCCGGCGGCTTCCAGAACTACGCGCAGGGCGAGATGGCCCTCGGCGCGGGCCAGGGCATGGCCAAGGGCGGTGCCGGAGTGGACGGGGCGTTCCTCGGCGCCGGGTTCGGGCTGGCCAGCGCGATGGGGGCGCAGCAGGTTGCGAACCAGCAGGCGCAGGCCCAGGCCGCCCAGCAGGCGGCGGCGCAGCAGGGCATGCCTCCCGGCGCCCCGCCCCAGCAGGCCTCGTCCGGCCCGGTGTGCGCGTCCTGCCAGGCGCAGAATCCGGCGGGCGCGCGGTTCTGCATGGGCTGCGGCCAGGCGCTCGCGCCCGCCGTCCAGCACTGCACCGAATGCGGTACAGAACTCCCGGCCAGCGCGCACTTCTGCGCCGGCTGCGGCACCCGCGTCGGCGGCTGAGGGCTCCGTCTTCGACAGCTGAGGGCTCTCAGCTACCCCCGCCGCCACGACATCGGCTGACACGCCGCGGGCGTCCTCCCGTCGCCCTGACGGGCCCTACCGGTATGAGATTCTCCGCTAGGTCTCATGCCGGTAAAACCTCCGAAATCACCCCGCGGGCCGATGTGCGCGCCTCGGATCCGCGCCATGCTTCAAGGGTTCGGTCAGGCTTCGGGGATCCCGTCAGGACGGCGAGGGAAAGATAATGCTCAACGATGCGGAATCGGCCAGCGCCACGCAGACTGCGCCGGCCGCGCATTCAGTAGATCTGCGCAAGACGTACGGGGCGGGACAGGCCGCGGTGCATGCCCTGGCCGGTGTCAACGTGGCCTTCGAGCGCGGCCGGTTCACGGCCGTCATGGGCCCGTCAGGCTCGGGGAAGTCGACGCTGATGCACTGCATGGCGGGCCTGGACCGGCCCACGTCGGGGCAGGCGTTCGTGGGCGAGGAGGACATCGGCAGCCTCGATGATGCCGGGCTCACCCAGCTGCGACGCGACCGGATCGGGTTCGTATTCCAGTCCTTCAACCTCATCCCGACGCTGACCGCGGCCGAGAACATCACCCTGCCTGCCGCCCTGGCGGGCGCCAAGGTCAACCGGGAGTGGCTCGATTACCTGGTGGAGCAACTGGGTATCGGCGACCGGCTGACGCACCGTCCCAGTGAGCTGTCGGGCGGCCAGCAGCAGCGTGTCGCGTGCGCCCGGGCGCTGATCAACAAGCCGGACCTCGTCTTCGCCGATGAGCCCACGGGCAACCTGGACTCCAATGCCTCCGCGGAACTGCTGGCGTTCCTGCGGCAGTCGGTGACCGAGCTGGGCCAGTCGATCGTCATGGTCACCCACGACCCGCGAGGGGCCGCGTACGCGGACCGGGTCGTCTTCCTGGCCGACGGGACCGTGGTCGGCGAGCTCGACAAGCCGACCGCCAACTCGGTCCTGGAGCAGATGCGGACCCTGGGCGCCTGACATGAGAAGCGTGACCATCAAGGGCCTGCTGGCCCACAAGCTCCGGCTGGCGCTCACCGCGCTGGCGATCGTTCTCGGAGTCACCTTCATCTCGGGGACATTCGTCCTCACCGACACCCTGAACAACACATTCACGGTGCTGTTCGGCAACATCTACCAGAAGATCGACTTCCAGGTCCGCGGGGTCGCGCAGCTGGGCAGCGGCGCGAACGCGACGCGCAACGAGCTGCCCGAGTCGCTGCTGGCCACGGTCCGCGGCGTGCCCGGCGTCCAGGCCGCCCAGGGCCAGGTCGGGGGCTACGCCCAGTTCGTGGCCCAGGACGGCAAGGCGATCCAGACCGGCGGCGCGCCGACCCTCGGCGTCAGCTTCGACCCGGATCAGCAGATCTCCAGCCTGCACCTGGTCGCGGGCGGCCCGCCGGTGACCGCCGATGACGTGGTGATGGACGCCGGGACCGCGCAGAAGTACGGATTCACCGTGGGGCAGCGGGTCCGCATCCTGTTGGCCGGACCTCCCCGGACGTTCACCATCACCGGCATTGCCCAGTTCGGGTCGGCCAACAACCTCGCCGGAGCGACCCTGGCCGCGTTCACGCTCCCGACCGCGCAGGCCGTTCTCCAGGAAGTGGGGCACCTGGATGACATCGCCGTGGTGGCAGCCCCGGGTGCCAGCAAGCCCGCGGTCCAGCGGGACATCGCCAGGGCCCTTCCGCCCGGGGTCGAGGTGGTCACCGGGCAGACCGTGGTGAACGAGCAAACGAGCTCGGTCAGCCAGGCGCTTTCGTTCTTCTCCACGGCCCTTCTCGTCTTCGCGTTCATCTCCCTTTTCGTCGGCGGGTTCACCATCTTCAACACGTTCTCGATCATCGTCGGGCAGCGGACGCGCGAGCTGGCTCTGCTGCGGATCGTCGGGGCGAGCCGCCGCCAGGTGTTCCGTTCCGTGCTCGCCGAGGCGGCCATCGTGGGGCTCGCCTCCTCGGCGATCGGCCTCGGCCTCGGCGTGCTGGCCGCGCTGGGGCTGGAGGCGCTCCTGCGCGGGTTCGGGATTACGCTGCCGACGGGATCGCTGGTGTTCGAGCCGCGTACCGTCTTGGTCGGGCTCGCCGTCGGCGTCGGCGTGACGGTGGTGGCCGCGGTCGGCCCGGCCCGCAATGCCGTGCGCATCCCCCCGGTCGCCGCGCTCGATGATCGTCAGTCCGGCCCCGGCGTCTCCATGCGGCGCCGGTTCATCTGGGGCACGGCCGTGGCCCTGGCCGGAGTAGTCCTGCTGGCCACCGGGCTGGCCAAGCCCGCCATCGCGCTCGTGGGCGCGGGCGCGGCCGGCATCTTCGTCGGTGTGGCCATGCTCTCCCCGGCGATCGCGCGCCCGATTTCGAGTGTGATCGGCCGTCCGCTGGCCCGGGTGCTCGGGGAACCGGGCAAGCTCGGGCGGGAGAATTCCATGCGCAGTCCCCGGCGCACCGCCCAGACCGCCTCGGCGCTCATGGTCGGTCTCGCCCTAGTCGCCGCGATGTCGGTGTTCGGCGCCTCGCTGTCCAGGTCCGCCACGAGCAGCGCGGATCAGGCGATCAGCGCCGACCTCATCGTGACGCCCACCGGGTCCGGACAACTCAGCGACTTGACTGCGGCCACGGCATCGGCCGTGCCGGGCGTCACCACGACCACCACCTTCTACGGCGGGCAGTTCGAGTTCCAGAACACGCTGGCCTCGCTCACCGCAGTGTCGACGCAGCACCTGGCCGACACGGTGATCCTGCGCATGACCGCGGGCAGCCCGGCCGCCCTGGCCCAGGGTGAGCTGCTCATCGACTCCACGACCGCGACGTCCAAGCACCTGTCGGTCGGCAACATGGTCCAGTCCAGGTTCGCCCGGACAGGTCCGGCCGTCCTGCGCATCGGCGGGATATACCAGGCCAACGCCCTGATCGGCAAGTACCTGGTCAGCGCCGGGTTCTTCCTGGCGCATTTCAGCCAGCAGCCTCCGGCCGGCCTGCTGCTGCGGACCAACGGCAGCAGCGCCGTGGACAACGCCGTCACCAAGGCTCTGGCCTCCTCTCCGAACCTGCAGGTCCAGACCAGGGCCCAGTTCGAGCAAGCCCAGACGGCCAGCGTCAACCAGATCCTCGGGCTGGTCTACGCCCTGCTCGCCCTGGCCGTGCTCATCGCGCTGATCGGGATCGTGAACACGCTCATGCTCTCGGTGTTCGAGCGCACCCGCGAGATCGGCCTGCTCCGGGCGGTCGGCATGAAGCGGCGACAGGTCCGGACGATGATCCGGTCAGAAGCAGTCATCCTGGCGATCTTCGGCGCCATCATCGGGATCGTCATCGGCACCGGCATGGGCATCGCGCTGGTGTCGTCGCTGAAACAGCAGGGCATCACCGATACCGTCGTTCCGGCGTCCAACCTCGTGGTGTTCCTCCTGCTCGCCGCCCTGCTCGGGCTGATCGCCGCGAGCTGGCCCGCCCGCCGGGCGGCCCGGCTGGACGTCCTGGCCGCCATTGCCGCCGAGTTATGCGCACACCGGCGCGGGCCCGCACCGGCTCGTCACCGCTCAGTCCCAGGCCGGCTCGGTGGCCTCGCGGACGTCGCCGTCGGGCGTGAAGATGAGGAACCGTTCGAACGACCGGGCGAACCAGCGGTCGTGGGTGACCGCGAGCACCGTGCCCTGGTAGGACTCCAGGCCCTGCTGAAGCGCCTCGGCGCTGGGCAGGTCGAGGTTGTCGGTCGGCTCGTCGAGCAGCAGCAGCGTCGAGCCGGCCAGCTCGAGCAGCAAGATCTGCAGCCTGGCCTGCTGACCGCCGGACAGGGTGCCGAACGGCTGCCGGGCGCATGCCTGCAGCTCATACCGGGAGAGCGCGGACATCGCCTCGTTGATCAGCAGCGCGTGCTCGGTCATCAGGATCTCGACCGGGGCCCGCCCGGCCAGGTCCGGCCGGGCGTGGGTCTGCGCGAAAAAGCCAGGCACGACCCGGGCGCCCAGCCGCGCCTGCCCCTCGTGCGGCACCTGCTCCCCCGCGAGCAGCCGCAGGAAACTCGATTTCCCTGACCCGTTGGCACCGAGGATCGCCACCCTGTCGTCGAACCAGATCTCGGTACCGAACGCATTGGTGTTACCCGTCAGCGTCAGGTTCTCGCACATGACGGCGCGTTTGCCCGTCCGCCCGCCGCGCAGCCTCATCTTGACGTTCTGCTCGCGCGGGGCGTCCTGCGGCGGTCCTTCCTCCTCGAACCTGCGCAGCCGGGTCACCGCGGCCTGCAGCCGGGAGGCCATGTCGGAGTTGTAGGAGGCCTTCTGCCGCAGGGCGCGGACCAGCTCCTTCAGCTTCTCGTGCTCCTCGTCCCAGCGGCGGCGCAGTTCCTCGAGGCGGCTGATCCGGTCGGCGCGGGCCTGGGCGTAGTTCCCGAAGCCGCCGCCGTGCACCCAGACGTGCCGGTCCTCGACGGTCACGATGCGCTGCGCGCACGCGGCTAGCAGCTCGCGGTCGTGGCTGACCAGCAGCACGGTCTTCGGCGTGCTGGCCAGCTGCTGCTCAAGCCAGCGCTTGCCGGGCACGTCCAGGTAGTTGTCCGGCTCGTCGAGCAGCAGCACGCCGTCCGCGCCGCGCAGCAGCGACTCGAGTACCAGCCGTTTCTGCTCGCCGCCGGACAGCGTGCCCACGTCGCGCCAGCGGCACTGGTCGTACGGGATGCCGAACGCGGCCACCGTGCACGCGTCCCAGTGCACCTCGGCGTCGTAGCCTCCGGCCTCGCCCCATTCGGCGAGCGCTGCCGCGTAGCGCAGCTGGGCGCGCTCGTCGTCGCGCTCCATCATGGCCAGCTCGGCCGCGTCCAGCCGGGCCGCGGCTTCCCGCACCCGCGGCGGTGAGACGGAAAGGAGCAGGTCACGAACCATGGGCGTGATGTCCTGGCCCTGGTTCGTGCCGATGAACTGGCGCATGACGCCAAGCCCGCCGGTCGCCGCGACGCTTCCCTCCTGCGGCTGCAGGTCCCCCGCCACCAGGCGGAGCAGCGTGGTCTTGCCGGCCCCGTTCGGCCCGACCAGGGCGGCCGTGATTCCTTCGCCGATGCGAAAGCTCACGTCGTCGAGCAGCGTCCGCCCATCCGGCAGCACGTGGCTGACGTGCGCCACCTCGACATGACCCCATGAGCTCACTCCCGGACAATAGCCGTGAGCCGCGATGCCGACAACGCTATTTACCGGCGGTCGCCGGGACGGGTCAGCCAGCCTGACCCCGGTCGGGCACCGCGGCGGAATGAATGAGCGCCTGCCTGGGCTGTTCTGTGGCATGGGCATCGAACTGGGCAAGGTCGGTATCTGGCGGCATCCCTCAGGGCTCACCCCGGAGATAGTCGCCGAGGTGGAAGCCCTGGGCTACGGGGCTATCTGGCTGGGCGGCTCCCCGCCCGGCGATCTGGGCGTTGCCGAGCAGCTGCTGGACACGACGAAGCGCATCGCGCTGGCCACCGGGATCGTCAACGTGTGGAAGGACGACGCCGCGACCGTGGGCGCCTCCTACCACCGCGTCATCGCCAGGCACCCGGGCCGTTTCCTGCTCGGTCTCGGCATCGGGCATCCCGAAGCCACCCAGGAGTACCAGCAGCCGTACGCCAAGCTCGTCAGCTACCTGGATCAGCTCGATGACCTCAAGGTCCCCGCCGAGGGCCGGGTACTGGCCGCGCTCGGCCCTCGGGTCCTGCGGCTCGCCGCGGACCGGGCCGCGGGCGCGCACCCCTACCTGGTCACGCCGGAGCACACCCGCGAGGCGCGCCAGATCCTCGGCGCCGGGCCGCTGCTCGCCCCGGAGCAGAAGCTGGTGCTCGAGGCCGACCCGGAACGGGCCCGCGCCATCGGCAGGCCGTACGTGCGGCAGCCGTACCTCGGCTTGACCAACTACCTCAGCAACCTGCGCAGGCTCGGCTGGACGGACGCCGACTTCGCTGACGGCGGCAGCGACCCGCTGATCGACGCGCTCGTGGTGCACGGCGACGCGGCGGCGATCACCCGCGGCGTCACCGCGCACCTGGACGCGGGCGCGGACCACGTGGCCGTGCAGGTCCTCAACCGCGATCCGCTGCCCGCGCTGCGCGCGCTGGCCGACCAGCTTCAGCTGCCACGCCGCTGACGACTGGCATTATTGGCATTATCATGACGGAGCCAATTTGGTCTTCGGTGGCTGTTCCCGGCCGCACGGGAGGCATCGGCGGCATCGCCCTGGCCGACCTGCTCGGCCGCTGGCCGGCCGCGGACGGCGCGCTCTACCGGCTGCTCGCCACGCGGATCGCCCGGCTGGCCGACACCGGCGAACTGCCCGCGGGCCTGCGGCTGCCCCCCGAACGCGACCTGGCCGCTGCCCTGTCCGTGAGCCGGAACACGGTGGCCGCCGCCTACCAGGTGCTGCGAGACGAGGGCATGGCAGAAAGCCGGCAGGGCGCAGGCACCCGCATCGTCCCGCACCGCACCACGCCGGCCGCGGTGCACCGGGCCAACGGCTTCTTCGCGGGCCTGCTCGAGACTTCGGTGCTCGACGCGGACCTCAGCCTGGCCGCGGTGGACTGCGCCCCGCAGGTGGCGGCGGCGCTGGACAACCCGGCCACCGTCCTGCGCGGGAGCCAGGCGGTGACGGGCACCAGCGGGTACTTCCCGCTCGGGCTGCCGGCGCTGCGCATCGCGATCGCCAGCCATCTGGCGGAACGTCTCGGGCTGCCCGCCGACCCGGGCCAGGTGATCGTCACGACCGGCGGCCAGCAGGCGCTGGACCTGCTTATCCGGTGCGAGGTGCTGCCCGGCCAGCCGGTCGCCGTCGAGGATCCGACCTTCCCCGGCGCGCTTGACGCGCTGTACCGGGCCGGCGCCCGGGTGATCGGGATACCGGCCGGCGGCGGGCTGGATCCGGAGCGGCTCGAGCACGTGGTCCGGACGCACCGCCCGGCGATGGTCTACCTGATCCCCACCCATCACAACCCGACCGGCCTGGTCATGCCGGCCGGGCACCGCCGCCACGTGGCCCGGCTGGCTGCGGCGCATCCGGACACGCTGTTCGTCGACGACATGACCCTGGCCGAACTGCCGCTCGGTGACAACCCGCCCCCGCCCCCGCTGGCCGCACTGGCTCCCCGGCAGCCGAACCTGGTCAGCATCGGCTCGCTGTCCAAGCTGTACTGGGGCGGCCTGCGGACCGGCTGGCTGCGGGCCAGCGCGGGCCTTATCGCCCGGATGGCCGCGGCCAAGGCCGCCGCCGACCTGGGCAGCGCCGTCTTCCCGCAGGCGATCGCGGCCGCGCTGCTGAACGACAAGCACGACGACATCGTCAAGTGGCGGCGGGAGTGGCTGCGGGCCAGGCACGACGCGCTGACCGGGGCATTGCGGGCAGCCCTGCCCGAGTGGACGTGGCCCGAACCGCACGGCGGGCTCACCCTCTGGGTGCGCCTCCCCCGGCCCGCAGAGCCCGCCGGGTCCGGGCCGGCCGACAGCGGCGCATTCGCCCAGGCCGCGCTCAGGCACGGGGTCGCCGTCGTACCCGGCCGCCTGCTGAGCGCCAGTGCCGGCGCCGCCAGCGGCACCGGCCAGGCTCACGAGTACCTGCGCCTGGCCTTCACCCAGGCGCCCGACGTCCTGGCCGGGTCCGCCGTGGCCCTCGCGCAGGCCAGCGGCCGGGCCAGGGGGGTGAGGGGCACCGGGATCCGGCGTCTTACACCAGAGCCGTCCCGATGAGCCCGTTCCTGGTGACCAGCGCGGCCAGTTCGCCGGCGGCGAGTCCGCCGGTCCCGGGCGGCCGGGCCGGCAGCACCATGTACCGGGCCTCCGAGGTCGAGTCCCAGACCGAGACCTCCACCTCAGCGGGCAGGGTCAGGCCGAACTCGGCGAGCACCGCGCGCGGCTCCCGCACCGTCCGCGACCGGTAGGCGAAGCTCTTGTACCAGCCCGGCGAGGGCCCGAGCAGTGACACCGGGTAGCAGGAGCAGAGCGTGCAGACGATGACGTTGTGCGTGGTCCCGGTGTTCGCGACGACCTGCAGCTGATAGCCCAGCCGGTCGAAACCCAGCTCCGCCGCGGCCGCGGGGCCGTCGGATAGCAGCAGGTCACGATACTGCGGGTCGGTCCAGGCGCGGGCCACCATCCGGGCGCCGTTCACCGGCGAGGCCTTCGTATATAGCCGGGTCAGGAACTCGTCGATCTCGTCGTCGCTGGTCAGCCCGGCCGCGATCAGCCGCTCCTCGAGCTGGCGTGCCCGCGCGGCGGCCGGCAAGTCATCATGGCCGGTCAAGGTAGGACTCCCACAGGTCGACGGTCACGGTATGGTCGCCGCTCCCCCACAGGTCGGCGGCGGAGAAGCGGACCGCGTAACAGGTCTCGACCCGCGGCGGGTCGATGCCGCGGGCGCTGTCATCGGGCACCGGCCACCGACCCAGGGCGGTGACGATAACCCCGGTGTGCCCGCGCACGTACCGCGGCACCCGGGTGTGATGGTCCGGATCCCCGGTCCGCACCCGGACCCTCGCGCCGGTGGCGTAACTCATCCGACGCCCTTTTCCGCGACGAGCAGCTCGAGCGCACCGAGCCAGCGCTCGTAATACGACGCCGCCAGGTACTGTTCGGGCGACAGCCGCTCGATCGCGTCCCGCAGCTCGTCGCTGTTGAACACGCCGCGCCGCCGCAGCATCGTGGCCAGCGCGTACACCCGCGCCTCCCAGTCGGCGGAGAACGGCGGGCCGCCGTCTTCGCCGGCCGGCACCGGCCCGAACCCGGTCTGCCCGCCCATGTCATGAACACGGCTCACGTTCGTGACCCTAACAGGCACGTCAAGATTCATCCCGAACGGCCGTGGCGCGTGCCCGGCCAACGGCCGCTCGCGCCCCCGCCTGGGCCCCCTTATGCCAGGATCAGCCCGGATGTTACTTATTGCTTATGACAACGAGCAGCGGACTTCGCAGTACGCAGTGGTTCGGCGCGACCGGACGGGCCGGCATGGGCCACCGGTCCTGGATGCGCAGCCAGGGGTTCACGCCCGAGGTCTTCGACGGCCGCCCCGTGATCGGCATCGCGACCACCTGGTCCGAACTGGCGCCCTGCAACGTCCACCTGCACCGGGTGGCCGAGTCCGTCAAGCGCGGAGTCTGGCAGGCGGGCGGGTTCCCGCTGGAGTTCCCCGCCATGGCGCTGGGCGAGACCTTGCTGCGGCCCACCGCCATGCTGTACCGGAACCTGCTGGCGATGGAAGCCGAGGAGCTGATGCGGGCCAACCCGCTGGACGGGGTGGTGCTGCTTTCCGGCTGCGACAAGACCACGCCGGGGCTGCTGATGGCCGCGGCCAGCGTGGACCTGCCCGCGGTGATGGTCACCGGCGGCCCCATGCTCAACGGCAAGTACCAGGGCACCGACGTGGGCTCGGGCACAGCCGTGTGGCGCTTCGAGGAAGAGCTGGTGGCCGGGCGGATGACCCAGGAGGAGTGCGCGTTCGCCGAGGGCTGCATGGCCCGCTCCAACGGGCACTGCATGACGATGGGCACCGCGTCCACGATGGCGTCGATGGCCGAGGCACTCGGCATGCAGCTGCCGTACTCGGCGACCTGGCCCGCGGTGGACGCCCGCCGGTACGAGACCGCGCAGCGGGCCGGCCAGGTGGTCGTCGGCCTGGTCCGCGATGACCTGCGGCCCTCAGCCATCATGACCAGGGCGGCGTTCGAGAACGCGATCCGGGTGAACGCGGCGATCGGCGGGTCCACGAACGCGGTAATCCACCTGCTGGCCATCGCCGGCCGCCTGGGCGTGCCGCTCTCGCTCGATGACTTCGACGTCCTGGCCCGGGACGTGCCCACCTTGGTGAACCTGCAGCCGAGCGGTCAGTACCTGATGGAGGACTTCTGCTACGCCGGCGGCCTGCCGGCGGTGATGCGGGAGCTCGCCGAGAACGACCTGCTGCACGCCGGGGCCATGACGGTGACCGGATCCGGGATCGGCGCCAACGTGGCGGACGCGCCGTGCTGGAACCGCGAGGTCATCAAGGCGGTGGCCGAGCCGTTCCAGCCCGCCGGGACCGGGACCGCCGTGCTGCGCGGCAACCTGGCGCCGGGCGGGGCCGTGATCAAGCAGTCGGCCTCCTCGCCGCACCTGCTCAAGCACCGGGGCCGGGCGCTGGTCTTCGATTCCCCCGCGGACTACTACGCCGTGTCGAACGATCCCGGGCTCGACGTGGACGAGGACACCGTGCTCGTCATCCGCTACTGCGGTCCGCGCGGCTATCCCGGCATGCCGGAGGTATCCAATGTGGCGCTGCCGAAGAAGCTGCTGCTGCGCGGCGTTCGTGACATGGTGCGGATCTGCGACGGCCGGATGTCCGGCACCGCCTACGGCACCGTGGTCCTGCACGTCGCCCCGGAGGCCGCGGCCGGCGGCCCGCTTGCCCTGGTGCAGACCGGCGACTGGATCACCCTGGACGTGCCGGCCAGGACGCTGACGCTGGACGTCGGCGAAGAGGAGCTGGCCGCCCGCCGCGCGCAGTGGCGGCCGCCCGCGCCGCATGCCCGCCGGGGCTGGACCCACCTCTACACCGAGCACGTACTGCAGGCCGATGCGGGCGCTGACCTGGACTTCCTCGTCGGCGCCAGCGGGCACGAGGTGCCGCGCGACTCGCACTAGCCGCCGCCCCTAAGCCTGCGGGTGCCTCCCGCCCGTGATCACCGGGTAGTGTTCACCCCTGCCCGTATCCCCTAGCAACCCCTCAGGCAGGAATACTTGGAAAGCGTCGTCCTTCTGGATGAAGCAGGCCATGCCAGCGGCACGGCCGACAAGGTGGCCGTGCATCACGCCCAGACCCCGCTGCACCTGGCGTTTTCCTGCTACCTGTTCAACGAGGCCGGCCAGTTCCTGCTGACCAGGCGAGCCGACTCGAAGCGGACCTTCCCCGGGCTGTGGACCAATACCTGCTGCGGGCACCCGCAGCCCGGCGAGCCCATCTCCGGCAGCGTGCTCCGGCGGCTGCGGGACGAGCTGGGGATCGGCGCGGCCAAGCTCACGCTCGTCCTGCCGCGATTCCGCTATCAGGCGCGGATGGCCAACGGGGTGCTGGAGAACGAGGTCTGCCCGGTCTACGCGGCGTATGCCGACGCGCCGCCCGATCCCGATCCGGCCGAGGTCGCGGAGGCACGATGGATGGACTGGGAGGAATTCCGCGCGGCGGTAAGCGCCGGCCGGCAGTCCGTCTCACCCTGGTGCGCCATGCAGCTGGCCGAGCTCTCCGCCCTCGGCCCGCGGCCGCTGGACTGGGTCGCGGCCGATGCGGCCGACCTGCCGCCGGCCGCCCTGGGCTAGCTGTCCGCACCTGCCCCTCGGGGAGTTTCCCCAGGCACACAGCATCGTCAACACGCCCTCCACAGGGTTGTCCACACCGGTGGGTTCAGGTGTGGTTAAGCCGGATCACGCGGGGCCAGGCCCCGGGCCAGGAGCTCGAGCACGTCGTCGAGCACGTCCTCGGGGAC
This sequence comes from uncultured Actinomycetes bacterium, assembly GCA_963722275.1. Taxonomy (GTDB): domain Bacteria; phylum Actinomycetota; class Actinomycetes; order Streptosporangiales; family Streptosporangiaceae; genus Palsa-504. The sequence goes on from CAVRMX010000028.1 coordinate 113,595, forward strand.
CCGGCCGCCGGCCGTCCAGTCCGTCCAGCGCATCCCGACGAAGTTGCCGATACCGGTGTAGGCGAACGCGATGACCTCGGGATCGTAGTGCGCGTCCACCTCGTGGGCCATCTGGGCCGCCCGTACGCCGCGGGCATACCCCCTGGCCAGGTGCTCGTAGTACTCGCGGAACAGGCCCGGGTCGATGAACTCGGACTCGCGGACGATGCGATCGATCCAGGGACGCTGGGACAGCATGTCGAAGTACGCACGGAACGACGCGCGCTCCCTGGCCCGCTGCCCGCCCTCGGTGTGCTCGAGGACCGCCTTCATGGCCTGCCTCAGGTCGGTGTTGATCGCCCGGACCACGGCGGCGAAGATCTCCGCCTTGGATCCGTAATACGAGTAGAAGCTTCCAGTCGCCATCCCGGCGCGGGCGCAGATGTCGGCGACCGTCGTCCGGTGGTAGCTGCGCTCGCCGAACAGTTCCTCGGCCGCCGTCAGCAGCCTGATCGCGGCCGGCCGTTCGTCGGCCTGACGCCCGGGCAGCGCCGATGGCGGGCGGGCGCGCCCGCCCGCCATCCGGCTCGTTTCCGCTGTCATATCGGCTGATCCCTGCTTCTTTCAGTCGGGGATGGCCGATGCGGCGTCAGGGTGACGGTATGCCACTCGCCGGCGCCTGCTGTTCGGTTCCCGTGAAGGGGGTGATGGCACCCGACGCGGACGTGTCCGTGGTCAGGACCGACCCCTGCTGCACTAGCTGGCCATTCTGTGATAACGCCCAGGTAGGCCCCGGTGATGCCCGAATGATCACTGGAAGAATAAGCGTACGGTGCCACCGCGGGCCCCTGAGGCAGCCCGCCCTGGATCGCGGAGATCAGGTCCGCCCGGGTCGGGTTGCGGCCGGCCTTGAACATGGCCTGCACGAACGTGTAGCCGACGGCCTCGCCATACAGCACGTTGCCGTCAAACGGCGCCTTCGGGTCGTACTGGTCGTGCACCATCTTGAACAGCGTGATCCAGCTGTTGCCCGCGGAGCCGAGGCTGGGCAGGTAGCCGTCGCTGATGATCCCGTTGATGAGCTGGCTGCCGTTGACCGTCGCGCCACCCTGCTTGGCGAACGCCGTGACCAGGCCGGACAGGGTGATCGGGTCGGAGCCGACATTGCTGACCACCAGCGTCGGGCTGAAGCCCAGCTTGAGGGAGTTCAGCTTGAGCAGCGCGGTGAAGGCGGGGATGGAGAACGACACGACCACCTGGGCGCCGGAGGCGCGCAGCGCGGCGACCTGCGGTGCGATGTTGACGTTGGTCGGGTCATAGCTCTGCTTGCTGACCACCATGGAGGCCGGGATCTCGTCGCTGAGGCCCTTGACCCCGTCCAGGCCGAACTCGTCGTTCTGGTAGAAGAAGCCGATCTTCTTGCCCGGCGAAGTGCTGCTTCACGTACTGGCCGAGGATCTTCCCCTCGCGCACGTAGTCGATCTGCCAGCCGAACGTCTGCGGGTATTTCGTCGGGTCGTTCCAGCACGTGCACCCGGAGGCGACGAACACGTCGGGTACCTTCTGCGCGTTGAGGAAGCTCACCGCGGCCAGGTGCGTGGGCGTGCCGAGGCCGTCGAACACGGCGTACGCGTTGTCCTGCAGCACCAGCTGGCGGACGACCGACGCCGTGGTGGTCGGGTTGTAGGCGTCGTTGAGGTACTTGTAGACGATCTTGCGCCCGTACACTCCGCCGTGCGCGTTGACGTAGGCGAAGTACGCGGCCGAGGCGGGAGCGATCTCGCTGTAGCCGGGCGCGGCGGGCCCGGTGAGCGGCTGGTGGCTGCCGATGGTGATCTGGGTCGGGGTGATGCCGGGCGCGGACGCGGTCAGCGCGGCGCTCGAACTGCTCGAGGCCGCACCCGGGCTCGAGCTCGAGCTCGAGCCTGAGGAGCAGGCGGCGACGGTGAACGCGGCGACGGTCATGATGGCCGCGGCCTGCCAGCGAAGCCGATGAGTTCGTTTCATGAAGTGCCTTCCTTCTCATGTTGGCTGGCCGGCGCTTCGTCGGCCGGCGGCGTGACGTGAGGCGCGGGCGCATCGCGAGGGATACGGGTCTTCGGGTCAGGGCCGGTGAAGAGAGCGAGAAGCCGTCGCAGCCCGCCCTGGATCCCCTGCGGGAAGACGAGCATGACGAGGATGAGGACCACGCCGTAGACGGCTATCGGGATGTTGGAGCCGACGGAACTGGACAGGCCGTGGCTGGTGGCCACGTCGGTGACATAGGTGGGCACGAGGACGATCAGGAGGCTGCCCCACACCGCGCCCGGCAGGCTGCCGAGGCCGCCGATCACGGCCGCGGTCAGCAGCGCGATGGACAGCGTGAGCGTGAAGGCGCCCGGCGCGACCAGGCTGGTCACGATGGCGAGCAGCGAGCCGGCCAGCCCGGCGCAGACGGCGCTCACCACGAACGCGAGGATGCGCGTCACGGCGACGTTCACGCCGTCGAGCGCGGCCGCCACCTCGTCGTCGCGCACGGCGCGCCAGTTGCGGCCGATCCTGCTGTAGCACAGGTTCGCCAGCAGGACCAGGGTGACCAGCGCCACCACGGCGCTGACCCAGGCTTGCCATCGGGTTAGCGGGAAGGCCGCGCCGAGGAACGCGGGCGCGGTGAAGGTGACGTTCAGGCCCTGGTCTCCGCCGAAGACCCCGGCGTAGGCGGTGGCCAGGGTCGGCAGCGCGACACCGAGTATGAGGGTCGCACCCGCCAGGTAGGGGCCGCGCAGCCGCGCCGCGGCCACGCCGACGATTCCCCCGGCCGCCGCCGCCACCGCGCCGGACACCACCAGCGCGGCGATGAAGGGCCAGCTGAGGTGTAGCAGCAGCAACGCCGTCGTATAGCCGCCGATGGCCATGAACGCCCCGTTGCCCAGCGAGATCTGGCCGCTGAGCCCGGTCAGCACGGTGAGCCCGGCCACGGCCGGGACGTAGACCGCGACCTCGGCGATCTGGTAATCGCGGAACGTGTCCAGCCTGACGGAGAGAAACCAGACGATCACCGCCGTCACGACGGCGGCACCGAGCCTGCGCGGGAACGTCTGCATGGTCATACCCGCCGCACCTGGGTGGCGGAGAACAGGCCGTCGGGCCGCACCATCAGCACCAGGACGAGGATGCCGAAGGCCACCAGCGCGACCAGGTTGGCGCCGGAGTGCAGGTAGCCGCCCGCGTAGCTGAGCGCGATCCCGAGCAGCAGCCCGCCGACCACCGCGCCGACCGGGCTGTCCAGGCCGCCGATCACCGCCGCGGTGAATCCGAACACGAAGATCGTGTCCATGCTGTTCGGGTACAGGAACGTCGACGGCGAGACGAGCAGGCCCGCCAGCGCGCCGAGCAGGCCCGCCAGCGCCCATCCGACGGTGAGCACCCGCGCCACCCGGATGCCGGACAGCCGGGCGATCGTGGCGTTGAACGCCGTCGCGCGCATCCGCAGCCCGGCCGAGGTGTACTTGAACGTCGCGGCCAGCGCCAGCGTGGTGACCAGCACCGCCGCCGCGACGAACACGTCGAAGCGCGACACGCCGAGCGGCGTCCCGCCGATCCTCAGCCCGGTCACAGAGAACGCCGCAGGGAACGACCGGTACTGGCCGCCGAAGAAGATGCCGGCCAGCCCTTCGAGGAGGATGAGCAGCCCGATGGTCACGATCACCGCGTTCAGCGGCGGCTTGTTCATGGTCGGCCGGATGACGGTGAGCTGGCATACCGCGCCGAGCACGACGCCGGCCGCGAGCGCGACCACGAAGCCCGTCCCAGTAGGAGCCGGTGCGGTAGATGACCTCGATCCCTATGTAGGTGGTGAACATGGCCATCCCGCCCTGGGCGTAGTTCAGCAGCCGGGTACCGCGCCAGATCAGCACGAGGGACAGCGCCACCGCGGCGTAGATCATCCCGAAGACGACTCCGCTGAGCGTGAACTGGAGGAACTCGACCACTGGCATGCTCTCCTATGAGTGGCTAGAACCCGAGGTAGTGGTGGCGCAGGGCGACGTCGGCGGCGAGCGTCGCGGCCTCCGCGGCGGCGACGACCCGGCCCAGGTTGAGCACCACGCCGTGGTCCGCGATCGCGAGCGCGCCGCGCGCGTTCTGCTCGACCAGGATGATGGTGATGCCGTGCTCCCGGCTGAGCCGCACCACCAGGTCCATGACCTGCGCCATGACCCGGGGCGCGAGGCCGAGTGACGGCTCGTCGAGCAGCAGCACGCGCGGCCGCGCCAGCAGGGCCCGCGCGATGACGAGCATCTGCCGCTCGCCGCCGGATAGCGTGGCGGCGAGCTTGCGCCGGCGGTCGGCCAGCGGCCGGAAGCGCTCGTAGGCCTCATCGAGCGCGGCGGCCCGGTCCGCTCTGCTAGCTCCCGGGGGGACGACCCCCCCGGAGACCCCCCAGGCACGGGAGGGCTTCCAGCCCCCCGTATCCCCCCTGGGGGCCAGGACATCATGCCGACCCGCAGGTTCTCCTCGACGGTGAGCTCAGGGATTACCCCCTGCCCCTCGGGCACGTGGGCGATCCCGGCCCGGACCATCTGCTCGGGGCTGCGGCCCGCCAGGTCGGTCCCGCCCAGCAGGATGCGGCCGCGCCGGGGCCTGATCATGCCGCTGACCGCGCGCAGCAGCGTGGTCTTGCCCGCGCCGTTCGCGCCGAGCACCGCGGTGATGGCGGCCGTCCCGGCCGAGATGCTGACCCCGTCCAGCGCGATGACCCCGCCGTATCCCGCGACGAGTTCCTCGACGGCCAGCGCCGGGGCCTCGTCGTGCACGGCCGCCGCGCTACTCATCGGCGGGAGCCTTGTCGCTGGGACCGGACGGCGCCGCGTCGCCGAGGTAGGCCGCGGTCACGGCGGGATTGTCCTGAACCTCCCGCGGCGTGCCCGTCGCGATCACCTTCCCGAAGTCGAGGACCACGATCGAGTCGCAGACGGACATCATCAGGTCCATGTGATGCTCGACCACCACGAGCGATCCCTCGGTGGCCAGGTCGCGGATGAGGCCGCCGAGCTCGGCCAGTTCGCTCTCGTCCAGGCCGCTGGCGGGCTCGTCGAGCAGGATCAGCCCGGGCTTGGCCACCAGCGCGCGGGCCAGTGCGATCCTCTTCCGCATCCCGTAGGACAGCTCGCCGGGCCTGGCCTGCGCCACCTGCGCGGCGCCGACCCGGTCCAGGGCCGCCATGGCCTCCTCGCGCAGCTTGCGCTCGTCGCGGCTGGCCCGCGGCAAGCGAGAGCAGCGCGGACCAGAATCCGGCCGACGCCCGGCTGGTCGCGCCGACCATGACGTTCTCCAGCGCGGTCAGCCCGCCGTACAGGCCCACCCCCTGCAGGGTCCTGGCCACGCCCAGGCCGGCCAGCCGGTGCGGCCTGACATCGTGCCGGCGGCCGCCGAACAGCACCTCGCCGGCGTCCGGCCGGATGAAGCCGCACAGCACGTTCAGCAGCGTGGTCTTGCCCGCGCCGTTCGGGCCGATGACGCCCAGGACGTGCCGGGGCGGGACGGCGAGCGAGACGGCATCGAGCGCGGTCAGCCCGCCGAAACGGACCGTCACGCCCTGCACCTCAAGCACTGAACCCGGATTCATGGCCCTTTTCCATCGCCAAAGCCATCAGGAAGTTCCGGCATGAATCCTCATTCAAGGCCGGTCCGGGATGCCGGGCAAGCCCCCTACAGAGTTGGTGCCAATTCGTGGCTGAACCGAGATACGAGACCCCTGGCGCCACTCAGCCGGCCTGATGACCCGGTAGGTTGGCCGCTGTCCGGATCACGCTGACCGCCGGGAGCCTGGTTGACCTCGCTGACCTACGAGGAGGCACAGGAGCGCTCCGGGCTCCTCGACGTCCTCGGCTATCGCGTCGAGCTCGACGTCACCGGCGGCGACGACGTGTTCGGCTCGGTCACTGCCATCCGGTTCGGCTGCCGCGCGCCGGGCGCCGGCAGCTTCATCGAGATCAGGCCTGCCCGGCTGCGCCGGGTGGTGCTCAACGGCCAGGACCTGGATCCGGCCGCGCTGACCGGGAACCGGCTGCCGCTGGCCGGCCTGCGGGCCGCCAACGAACTGCGGGTCGAGGCGGACATGCCGTACTCGCGTACGGGCGCGGGCCTGCACCGGTTCACCGACCCCGCCGACGGCGAGACCTACCTCGCCCTGCACGGCGGGCTGGACAACGCCCAGCGGGTCTTCGCCGCCTTCGATCAGCCGGACCTGAAGGCGCCCGTCACCGCGGCGGTCACGGCGCCCGCGGGCTGGACCGTGATCGGGAACGGGCTGGCGCGGCCGGCCGGCGGCGGCCGATGGGAGCTGGCCGCCACCCCGCCGATCTCCACGTACCTGTTCACGCTGGTGGCCGGTCCTTACTACAGCATCGGCGCCGAGCATCACGGCATCCCGTTCGGCCTGCACGCCAGGCAGTCGCTGTCCGGGCACCTGAACCGGGACGCCGCGGAGATCCTCGACATCAGCCGCGCCTGCTTCGACCGCTACCGGGAGATCTTCGCGGAGCCGTACCCGTACGACTCCTACGACCAGGCGTTCGTCCCCGAACTGGAATCCGGCGCGGTGGAGAACCCCGGCTGCGTGACGTTCCGGGACGATTTCCTGTTCCCGTCTGCCGTGACGCGGACTGAGCGGCAGACCCGGGGCATGGTCATCGCGCACGAGATGGCGCACATGTGGTTCGGCAACCTGGTCACCATGCGCTGGTGGAACGACGTGTGGCTGAGCGAGTCGTTCGCGACGTACATGGGTTTCCAGGTGCTGTCAGAGGCGACCCCGTACACCGGGACGTGGACCGACTTCGCCCTGGCCCAGAAGACCCGCGGCTACGACGCCGACCAGCGCGCGTCCGCCCACCCGGTAGCGCCAGAACCGCACGAGGTGCCTGATACCGATGCGGCGCGTGCCAGCTACGACGACATCTCCTACGCCAAGGGCGCTTCCGCGCTGCGCCAGCTGGTGGCCTGGCTGGGCTGGCCGGCCTTCCTCGCCGGGATCAACGACTACTTCGCGCGGTACCGGTTCGGCAGCGCCACCCTGGCCGACCTGCTCGGCTGCCTGAGCCGGGCGGCCGGCGCCGACGTTGGCGAGTGGGCCGGACCCTGGCTGAGCAGCGCCGGCGTGGACACCCTGACGGTCAGCCGCCCGGAGCCGCCTGGCCGGGTCGGGTGCATCAGCCATGCGGGCGGGCGCCCGCACCGGGTATGGGTCGGGATATACGGCGAGGAACCGGGCGGGCTGACGCTCCGCACCCGGGTCCCGGTGCTGGTGCCGGCCGATGCGCGCGCGATCGTGCTGCCCGCCGCCGCGATCCATCCCGAGGCCGCCCTGCTGCTGCCGAACGACGGTGATTTCAGCTACTGCAAGGTCCGGCTCGACCCGGCCTCGCAGGACACCCTGGCCTCCTCGCTCGGCCGCCTCGCCGATCCGCTCAGCCGGGCAGTGGCCTGGAACGCCGTCCGCAACCTGGTCCGGGACGGCGAGCTCGCGCCGCGGCAGTACCTCGCGCTGGCGGTCCGCCACCTGCCCGCCGAGACTGACGGCTCCATCGCCGGGCACGTGATCGGCTACGCCCGCTGGACGGTCGCCGACCGCTACCTGCCGCCCGCGCAGCGCGGAGCGGCGCTGGCGGACCTCACGTCCCTGTGCCGGGATCTGCTCAGCCCGCATCCTGGCGGCGATGGCGACGAGATGCGGCTGGTCGCCGTGCGCGGGCTGATCGACAGCGCGTCCGGGCCGGACGACATCTCCGCCCTGTGGTCCTGGCTGGCTGCCGGGCGGGTGCCCGGCGGCCCGGACCTGGATTCGCGGCTCCGCTGGCAGATCCTGCTCCGGCTGACGGTGCTCGGCGCCGCCAGCCCGGCCGAGATCGAGCACGACGCCGCCCGCGACCCCACCGCGGCCGGGCGGCTCAGCGCGGCGCGCTGCCGGGCCGCGCTGCCCGGCCCCGGCGCCAAGGAGGCCGCGTGGGCGGCCATGCTGGGCGGGACGCTGTCCGGCTATGAGCTGACCGCGGCCGTGCAGGGCTTCTGGCAGGCCGAGCAGGCGGAACTGCTCGCCGGGTACGTGCCGCGGTACTTTGCCGCGCTGGCCGAGACCGCGGCGCGCGGCGCCGGCGACTTGGCCCGGATCTGGTGCCTGCACGGCTTCCCGCACCACGCCGTGGACGCCGCCACCGTGCGGGCCGGCGAGCGGTGCCTGGAGACCGGCAGCATCTCCGGCTCGCTGCGGCGGCAGCTGGCCGACCAGCTCGAGGATCTGCGCCGTTCGGTCGCGGTGAGCTCAGCCGCCTAAGCGAGCCCGAGCAGGCGGGCCGCGTTGTGCTTGAGGATCTTGGGCCGGACCTCCGGCTTGACCTCGAGCAGCTCGAAGTCGCGCAGCCAGCGCTCCGGAGTCAGCAGCGGGTAGTCGGTGCCGAACAGCACCTTGTCCTGCAGCAGCGAACTGGCCGCGCGGACCAGCTGGGGCGGGAAGTACTTGGGTGACCAGCCCGACAAGTCGATGTACACGTTGGCCTTGTGGGTGGCGATGGAGATCGCCTCGTCCTGCCAGGGGACCGACGGATGGGCCAGGATGACCGGCATGCCGGGGAAGTCGGCGGCCACGTCGTCGAGCAGCATCGGGTTGGACAGCCGCAGCTTGATCCCGCGCCCCCCGGGCAGGCCGGCCCCGATGCCGGTCTGGCCGGTGTGGAAGACGGCGGGCAGCCCGGCTTCCTCGATGACCGCGTACAGCGGGTAATAGCTCCTGTCGTCCGGCGAGAAGGCCTGCAGGCTGGGGTGGAACTTGAACCCGCGTACGCCGTGGTCGGTGATCAGCCGCCGGGCGCGCCGGACCGCCTCCTGGCCGGCCAGCGGATCCACCGAGCCGAACGGGATGAGCACGTCGGCGTGAGCGGCGGCCCGGTCGGCCATCTCCTCACTTGACAGCCCAGGATGGCCGGTCGCGGTGGTGGCGTCCACGCTGAACACCACGGCGGCCAGCTGGCGCTGCCGGTAGTAGCCCGCGATCTGCTCGACCGTCGGCGCCCGGTCGTTGTCGGCCTTGAAGTACTTCGCCGACGCGGCCAGCAGCTCGTCGTCCAGGGACAGCCGGCCGTGCCCGTCGGACTCGACGTGCACGTGCACGTCGATCCCCTGCAGGGCGGAAAGGTCGAGGCCAGGCATTTGAAGCCACCCTATACGCCCGCCCGCCGCGCCGCCCGGCCAGCGTGGCTGGCCAGCATTTCGCCGGCCCGCATTTGTGCGGTGGCCACATTGCCGGGACGGCCTGGCTTGTGGCACCGTCTGCGATGTGGAGCCGCAACGCCAGGTTCGCGAGGGCGACCTGCTGTGGACGCCGGGGCCGGACCGGGCCGGCCGCGCCAACGTCACCGCGTTTACCCGGTGGCTCGCCCGCGAGCGCGGGCTCGACTTCGACGGCTATCACGCGCTGTGGCACTGGTCGGTAACCGATCTCGACGGCTTCTGGCAGGCTGTCTGGGACTACTGCGGCATCGAGGCCTCGGCACCGCCGGCCGCGGTCCTCGGCCGCAGAACCATGCCCGGCGCCGACTGGTTCCCCGGGGCCAGGCTGAACTACGCGCAGCACGTGCTGCGCCGTGAGCAGGCCGGCACCGACGCGCTGTACTACCAGTCGGAGACCACACCGCTCGCGGCCCTGCCCTGGCCGGACCTCGCCAGCAGCGTCCGCGTGCTCGCCACCCGGCTGCGGGCGATGGACGTCCGCCCCGGCGACCGGGTCGCCTCCTGCATGCCGAACATCCCGCAGACGGTGATCGCCATGCTCGCCACGACCAGCATCGGCGCGGTGTGGACCAGCTGCTCTCCCGACTTCGGCGGGCGCGGGGTCGGCGACAGGTTCGGGCAGCTGTCACCGAAGGTGCTGTTCTGCGTGGACAGCTACCGTTACGGCGGCCGGGACTACGACCGCAGTGCCGAGATGGAGCAGGTCATCGCGCTGCTGCCCGGCCTGGAGCAGGTGATCCACGTGCCGGGACCCGCCGGGCTGGCGATCACCGGGGCCCAGGCCTGGGACGACGTCATGGACCACCCGCCGGTGCCCCCCGCGGGGTTCGAGTTCGAGCAGGTGCCCTTCGGCCATCCGCTGTGGATCTTGTTCTCCTCCGGCACCACCGGGCTGCCCAAGGCCATCACGCACAGCCACGGCGGCATCCTCATCGAGCAGCTGAAGCTGCAGACGCTCAACATGGACCTGCGCCCGGGCGACCGGCTGTTCTTCTACACCACCGCAGGCTGGATGATGTGGAACTTCCTGGTCAGCTCGCTGCTGCTGGGCGTGCGGCCGCTACTGTACGACGGGAGCCCGGCCCACCCCGGCCCGGGCGTCCTGTGGGAGATGGCACAGAACGCCCGGGTAACGATGTTCGGCGCCAGCCCCGCCTACGTGGGCATGCTGGCCAAGGCGGGCCTGGTCCCCGGGGAGAAGTACGACCTGTCCGCGCTGAGCAGCGTCATGCTGGCAGGCTCCCCGGTGTCGGCCGAGGTCGGCGCCTGGTTCTACCGCAACGTCAAGCGTGACCTGTGGCTGCACGTGGGCAGCGGCGGCACCGACGTGTGCAGCGGGTTCACCGGAGGCGCACCCACGCTGCCGGTCTACGCCGGCGAGCACCAGGCGCGCAACCTCGGCGTGGCCGCGTATGCGTTCGGCGACCAGGGCGCGCCCGTCACCGGCGAGGTCGGCGAGATGGTGATCACCCAGCCGATGCCGTCGATGCCGGTCCGGCTGTGGAACGACGACGACGGCGAGCTTTACCGGCGGACGTACTTCGCCGACTTCCCCGGCGTGTGGCGGCAGGGAGACTTCTTCAAGGTCAACGAGCGCGGCGGCTGCTTCGTGCTCGGCCGCAGCGACGCCACCCTGAACCGGTACGGCGTCCGCATCGGCACCGCGGAGATCTACGCCGCGCTCGAATCGGTCGAGGAGGTCGCGGACGCCCTCATCGTCAACCTCGACCTGCCCGGCGGCGGTTTCTTCATGCCGCTGTTCATCACGCTGACCGAGGGCGCGGTCCTCGACGACGCCCTGCGCAGCAAGATCGCCGGCCGGCTCCGCGCCGAGTACACGGGCCGGCACGTCCCCGACCAGATCATCGCGGTGCCCGCGATCCCGGCCACCCTGACCGGCAAGAAGATGGAGGTGCCGGTCCGCAAGATCCTGCTGGGCGCCAGGCCGGACGCCGCCGCCAACCGCAACGCGATGGCGAACCCCCAGGCGCTGGATGTCTTCGCCGAGTACGCGAGCACCCAGCGCGACTACCGGGTGGATGCCGGGCCTGGCGGGTAACCGAGGCCGGCGGCGGGCTAATCGTCTGAGTAACGCCCGGGCTTGACGAAGCCGAAGAAGGCACGCTTCTTGATGAGCTCGGCGACCTGCTCGGGAACCATGGCCTCCCAGGTGTCGTCGTCCGCGGCGATCCTGCGCAGCACGTCACGACTGAAGATCGACAGGTAGTCGGATTTGTAGTTGTCGAGGTTGACGAAGCTGCCCCGGCCGGCCAGGTAGTCGTAGAGCGGCTGGATCTCGGGCCGGACCTTGATGTCATCGACCGTCTTGAGCTCGTCGTCCGGCGACGGCTGCAACGGGTAGACGTAGAGCCTCAGGCCGTTCTTGAACAGGCGCCCGAAACTCTCCAGGATCCCGCCGGGCAGCTGCGCGTGGTTCTTCTCATCGAACAGGTCGATGAGGCTGGGCACCCCCATCACGATGCCGATCCGCTCGGTGGTCCGCTCGCCGATGTAGGCAGCCAGCCGGTAGTAGTCGAAGTAGTCGGTGATCAGCACGGTCTGGCCGCACGCGGCGAGCAGCTCGGCGCGGGCCAGGAAGTCCCGCCGGTCGACCTCGGTCCGCTCCGCCAGCAGGTTGCGCATGGTGATCTCGGTGAGCTCCAGGATCGGCTTGCCGGCGACGGCGGGGTCTTCCGCGAACTTGGCCTTGGCCGTGGCGAGCATGTCGAGGTTCACGTGCGTGGGGGGCCGGAAGCTGCCCCGCTCGACCAGGACCGCCTTCTTGCGCAGCACCTCGCTCGGCTGCAGCACCTCACGGTCGGGGCCGAACATCGCCACCCCGCTCAGCCCCAGCTGGACGAGCTTGAGCGCCATCAGCCGGTTGTCCACGCCGCGGAACTCGATGCCGCGGAACTCGATCATGTCGATTTCGATCCGGCCGGTCGTCAGGCGGTCGAGCAGGGTCTCGATCAGCTTCTCCGGCTCGTGATGCTCGAAGAACGCGCCGTACAGCAGGTTCACCCCGACGATGCCGAGCGCCTCTTGCTGCAGCCAGGCCTCGATGTCGAGCATCCGGACGTGCATCACGATCTGGCTGGGCTCGTCGTGCGACTGGGACTGGAACTTCACGCCCATCCAGCCGTGGCACTCGTTGCCGCCCCGGTAGCTGCGCGCCACCACCGTGTCGGCGAACGCGAAGAAGCAGCACGAGTCGCCGCGCTCCTCACCGAGCCGCTCGACGTTGAGCTTGAACTCCTTGTCCAGCATGCCCTGCAGGCGCCCGACCGAGACGTACCGATCCGCCTTGCCGTAAACGGCGTCGCTGACCGCCATGTCGTAGGCGGAAATCGACTTGGCCACCGTGCCGGCCGCGCCGCCGACCCGGAAGAACCAGCGCACCACTTCCTGCCCGGCGCCGATCTCCGCGATCGTCCCGTACCAGCGCGGATCCAGGTTGATGCGGAGCGCCTTCTGATGCGTGTCGGATTGGTGCCCGCCGACGATGAGCTCGGTCATCTCTCTCCTGCCTGCTCACCCTGCCCCATTGCTGCCGTCTGCGGCAGGCCCAAGGGCGGCGGCCGGGCACTGCCGTCACACGTTGGGATTGTATCGATTTCCCGTCGCCCGCCGCCAGCCACGCCAGGTTAACAGTAACGTTCCCGGAACGGTCGGCGCGTAAGGTGCGGTTCGTGAGCATGGGTGACGGGCCTGGGCCCCGATGGATCCGGATGGGGTCGCCACGGGCCTGGGCGACGGCGCTGGCCGCGGTGGCGGTGCTGTCGTTCGCCGCCGCGATCCCGCTGAGCCTGCTGTCCCACCAGGCGGCCAACGGGGTGATCGCGGCGGTAATCGGCGTTCCTAGCGCAGCGATAGGAATGCTGGTCATCCGGCGCCAGCGGGACAACCCGCTCGGCTGGCTGTTCCTGGCAAGCGCCGTCTGCCAGTTCATCGGCACGGACGGCGGAGGCTACGCGCTGCTCGCCTACCGGTTCGGGCACCACCTTCCCCTGGCCCCGGTAGCGGTCGCGCTGGACCAGATCTGGGGCCCCAGCCTCGTGTTGTTCCTGCTGGCGGTCCTGCTGTTCCCGGACGGCAGGCTGCCCTCGCGGTTCTGGCGCTGGGTCCTGCTGATCTATGGCATTTTGTTCACAACACTGCTCCTCGCTACGGCCGTGGCGATTGCCGGCGCCCTCGCCGCGCACCCGGTCCGCGTCGACGAAAGCGGCGGGCTGGCGGCCGTCGATCATCCGGTCGGCTGGTTCAATGCCGTCCAGGGCGTCATCATCGTCGCGATACTCGTGCTGTCGCTGAGTTTCGTCGTCCGCCAGGCGCTGAGCTGGCGGCGTGCCAGCGGGGAGCGGCGCCAGCAGCTGAAATGGCTGGCCAGTGGCGCCACCGTAAGCATCGTCTGCCTGAACCTGGCGGCGAGCTCCAGCTCGTCGGGCAACGGACCTACATTCTGGGGCGTGCTTAGCGGCCTCGCCTGGATGGGTGTTGCGGCACTGCCGGTGTCAATCGGCGTGGCCATCCTGAGGTACCGGCTGTACGAGATCGACCGGATCATCTCGCGGACGCTGGCCTACGCCATCGTTACCGGCCTGCTGGTCGGGGTGTACGCCGGCCTGGTGCTGCTGGCCACCGAGGTGTTCGGGTTCCGCGGCCCGGCGTCGGTGGCCGCGTCCACGCTGATCGCCGCGGCGTTGTTCAGCCCGTTGCGGCGGCGGGTGCAGCACGCGGTGGACCGGCGCTTCAACCGGGCCAGGTACGACGCGGAGCGCACGGTGACCGGGTTCGCGGCCCGGCTGCAGGACGCGGTGGATCCCGAGGTGGTCCGCGCCGACCTGGCCGGCGTGGTCCAGGCCGCGCTTGAGCCGACCCATGTCTCGGTCTGGCTCGGCCAGTGACAGCATTGGACCGTGAGCTGGCTGTTTCAGGGCCTGGTGCTGCACCGGGACAGTCTCGGCAGCCGGCAGCTGATCCGGCCCGGCGAGCTGAACCTGATGACCGCGGGCCGGGGCATCACCCACTCGGAGGAATCGGCGGCGGGACGGCCTCCGGTACTGCACGGCCTGCAGTTGTGGATCGCGCTGCCCGAGGCCGAACGGCACGCCGAACCGCGCTTCGCCCACCACGGCGGCCTGCCGGTGGTGCGCGAGGACGGCGCCAGCGTGATCGTCGCCATCGGCGAGTACCAGGGCGAGCGGTCCCCGGCCGAGGTGTTCAGCCAGGAACCCGGCCGAACTGGACGACCCGGTTGTGCCCGCCGTCGGCCACCCAGACCTGCCCGGCCGGGGTGACCGCCACCCCCTGCGGGAACTCCAGGTCCTGGCCGGCCGGCCCGAGGCCGAATTCCGTGTAGAAGCCCCCGGCCGGGGGGAACACCGACACCAGCCCGTAGTCCGGCTGCGCGACGTAGACCCGCCCGCCCGGCCCGGCCGCGCCGCCGAGATTTCAGGCCCATCGAGCAGCAAAGTAACCCATTACGGCCAGCCGCCGCAAAGCGCTCAGGCCGGCTGGGCCACCGCCTCGATGACCAGGTCCACGGTCTGCCCGACCATTCCCTTCTTTTTCGTCACCCCGAAGCTGGTGCGGTCAAGCCGGGCGGTGGCCCGGAACCGGGCTCCCCCGGCTTCCTGCCGCGCGTCGCTCAGCCGGAGCTCGGCCGGCACGGCGGTCCCGTGCGCGGTCACCGACCCGGGCACTACCCAGCCGTCGCCGTCGCGGCGCGCGCCCTGGCCGGTGAAGGTGATCTCCGGGTAAGCCCCGGCGTCCAGCAAGGCGGCCGAGGTGACATCGGCATCCCTCTTCGCGTTGCCCGAGGCGAAGCTGCCAGCCGCGATGCTGGCCTGGACGCTCGAGGCGCCCGGCTCGGCCGCGATGCTGACCTGCCCGGCCTGCAGCCGGAAGGTGCCGTGCACCGTGATCAGGCCGAACATGGCCTTGACGTCGGCGCGGATAGTGGTCCGTTCGGGGTCCAGGGTGTAGGTGCCTGGCGGCGGCGCGTCGGCCGGGAACGTGTCGGACGCGTGCTCGGTCATGATGGTCTCTCCTCTGAGTTCGTGCTGTTGACGGTGCTGGCGCCTGCGCCGGGCACGGCCAGCGGGTCGCGCAGCGCGGCGGTGTAGCCCTCCAGCGCCCCGCCGCCCGAGGCGCGTCAGCGCCAGGTAGGTGACCCGCGAGCGGCGGGCGACACCAGAACACCGTCGCCCGGGTGCGGCTGTATCGATGCCTGGCTTGCGGTACACCGTTCAGTATTGCGCAGATCGAGGCCGGGCTTAGCCGCGGGAGGACCAGCCTGCTGTGCCCGGTCGATGAGACACGAACGCCCCTGGAGGACTCCTGCGCCGCCGGGCCGAGGCGCTGCTCGGCGCGCCTATACCACGGGTGCAGCGGCGCTGGTCCGGGGTCTACAGTGAGGTGGACCCCGATGTGGCCGGTCATTCGCTTTACCACAGGGCCGAGGTCGAGCCCGGCGTTGTCCTGGTCACCGGGCCAGGCGGGCGTGGCATGACATGTTCCCCCGCCATCGCAGAGGAGACGTTCCGATGACCCGCATCACGGTCGCATGCCTGGACATGGCAGGCACCACCATCGCCGACGACGGCACCGTCATGGAGGCGTTCTCCGCGGCCATCACGGCGCAGAACCTGTCCGCGGCCGCTTACGACCAGGCCATGACCGACGTGAAGTCGAGCATGGGCCAGTCCAAGATCGAGGTGTTCCGCCGGATCCTCGGCGACGAGGAGGCCGCGCAGAAGGCCAACGACATGTTCGAGGACCGCTACGCGGCGGCCGTCCGCGGCGGCGCGATCGCGGCGGTGCCCGGTGCCGAGGAGACGATCACGGCCTTGCGCCAGGCAGGCATCCGGGTGTGCCTGGCGACCGGCTTCTCCCCTGCCACCAGGGACGCCATCATCGACAAGCTCGTCTGGGGCGGGCTGATCGACCTGGCCCTGTCACCGGCCGACGCCGGCTTCTGGGGGTTCGAGGGCCGCGGTCGTCCGTGGCCGGACCTGCCGCTTATCGCCCTGCTTAAGCTGCGCGGCGGCGCCGTGAGCGAGCTGGCCGTGGCCGGCGACACCGCCAGCGACATCGAGTCCGGGCGGCGGGCCGGGGCCGCGATCGTGGCCGGCGTGCTGACCGGTGCCAGCACCCGCGCCGACCTGGAAAAGGCCGGCGCGCCCCTGATCATGGACACGATCGCGGACATCCTTCCTCACGTCACCGGGTGACCAGGCTGGGAGTGACGCCTAGCCACTGGCCGGCGGCCAGCCTGGTGGTTAGGATGTGCGCTCAGCGACGTACCTCCGCTCCTATCGGGGGAAGCAGAGCGTCATAACCGTAGGCAAGGCCATGACGAGTCAGCAGGGCGGAGCGCGGCAGCCAGCGGGAATCCGGGACGTGGCCCGGCTGGCCGGCGTTTCCGTGGCCTCGGTGAGCTTCGCGCTGAACGGCCAGCCGGGCGTGGCGGACGATACCCGGCGCCGGATCCTGGCGGCGGCCGCCGAACTCGGCTACCGCGCCAACCCGCAGGCCCAGGCCCTGCGACGGGGCCGCACTACCACCTACGGCCTGGTCATCCGCAATTTCAGCAACCCTTTCTTCCTCGAGGTGCTGACCGGGGCCGAACGGGCGGCCCGCGAGGCCGGGGCCACCTTGCTGCTGCTCGACTCGCACTACTCGGCCGAACGCGAGCACCTGCTGGTACGGGAGATGGCCGCCCAGCGGCTCGCCGGGCTGGCCATCGCCCCGGTCGGAAAGGGCGAGTCGCTGCGGCTCTGGCAGGAACTGCGACCCGGCACACCGGTGGTGGCGCTGAACGCGGCCGTGGAGGGCGTCCCCAGAGTGCCCCGGGTGTACCCCGATAACGCGGCCGGGGTGGAACTCGCCATGCGCCGCCTGGCCGAGCTCGGGCATTCCTGCGTGGCGTTCCTGTCGGCACCGCGCGGCCTGGTCGCCGACCCGGACCGGCTGCGCCACTTCCGCCGGCTGGCCCGCGTGCTCGGCCTCCAGCCGGTCGTCATGCGCTCGCCCCTCACGATCACCGACGTGCGCAACGCGGCCGGGACGCTGCTGGCCCGCCGGGAAGCGCCCACCGCGATCATCACCAACTCCGACTACACGGCGCTCGGCATCTACAAGACGGCCCGGGACCTGTCCCTGCGAATCGGCCCGGACGTTTCCGTCATCGGGCACGACGACCTGCCGACCTCCGAACTGCTCGACCCGCCGCTGGCGACCATCCGCCTGGACGGCCGGGAAATGGGCAGGGAGCTGATGGCCCGGCTGCTCGGCGGCGATAGGCCAGAGGACTTCGTCGCCCCGGTTGAACTGGTCGAACGCGCCTCCCTGCAAGCGCCCCGGCTACCCGTTAACCCGCTGTTCACGCCGCTCAGTGCGGCAACTCGGTAACGTCCCTTGACACCCTCGCGGCGGGTGTGTGAGCATTCGAACGCTAAACGTTTTAGGTGCGTTTATCCTGCACTCTTAGCTGGGGGAGAGGTGGGTCGGCAGACCATTTCGGGTACCGCCGCCCGCGGCCCTTATCGGGCAGCCGCAATCCACTTCGGGATAAAGAAGCTTTTCAGGAGGCACTGGTGAGATCCTCATATCGATTGGCGCTCGCGGGCGTCGCCGCGGCGTCGCTGTTCGCGGCCGGCTGCTCGTCGTCGGGTTCCTCGTCGGGCTCGGGCAACGGGACCAGCAGCGCGGCCAACTGGGCTACGGAAACCTCCGCGACCGGCGGCGGCGGCATGAACGCGCTGGTCGCGGCGGCCAAGAAGGAAGGCACGCTCAACGTCATCGCCCTGCCGCCGACGTGGGCGAACTACGGCGCCATCCTTTCCGCCTTCACCGCCAAGTACGGCATCAAGATCAACTCCACCCTTCCCGATGGCACCAGCCAGCAGGAAGTCGACGCGGTGAAGACAGAGAACGGCACCGCCAAGGCGCCTGACGTCCTGGACGTCGGCCAGGCCGTCGCCCTGGCCAACACCAGCCTTTTCGCTCCGTATAAGGTCAGCACCTGGTCCGACATCCCGACCGCCCAGAAGGACGCCGGCGGCCTGTGGTACGAGGACTATGGCGGCTACATGGCGATCGGCTACTCGAGTAAATTCGGGACGATCACCTCGCTGAGCCAGCTGCTCGGCCCGAAGTTCAAGAACGCGGTGGCCCTGAACGGGAACCCGACCTCCGCCAACGCGGCACTGAACGGCGTCATGATGGCGAACCTCGCGCAGGGCGGAACGGCCAGCGACATCTCGAAGGGAGTGGCCTTCTTCCAGAAGCTCAAGGCGGCAGGCAACTTCTCCCCCGTATCGGCTACCGGCGCCACGATCAAGGCGGGCACGACCCCGGTCGTGTTCAACTGGGACTACCTCAACCTCCCGAGCTACGTGGGAGTGTCGAACTGGAAGGTGTTCGTGCCGCAGGGCGTCGCCCTAGGCGGGTACTACACGCAGGCCATCAACAAGCAGGCCCCGCACCCGGCGGCAGCAAGGCTGTGGGAGGAGTTCCTGTACTCGCAGGCCGCGTCGGGCGGCCAGAACCTCTGGATCGAGGGCGGCGCCAGGCCGGTGGAACAGGCGGCCATGCAATCCAACAGCAGCCTCAACGCGCCGGCGGCCTCGAAACTGCCGTCCGTCTCCGGGACACCGGTGTTCCTCACCCAGACCCAGAACACCGACGCTGCCAATTACCTGGCAGCGAACTGGGCGAAGGCCGTCGGCTAGCGAGGGAACGTGACGGTCGCTGCGACAACTGAGACCGGCGCCCGGCCCTCTAGGGCCGGGCGCCGGCCGCCCACTCCTGCCTGGGTTGGGACCATCCCGTTCTTCGCCTACGTCGGGGTGTTCTTGCTGTGGCCGACCGGGATCGTGGTGGTCGACGCGCTCAAGAACCCGAACGGCGCGTGGGCGTTCTCCAACATCACCGAGCTCGGCAACCCGCTAGTGCGCGGTTACTTCATCGGCTCGTTCAAGCTGTGCCTGATCTCGTCGGTGCTCGGGGCCGTGTTCGGCGCGATCCTGGCCTATGCCGTGGCGTCCGGGAACCCGGACGGCGTGGTGCGCAGGATCTCAATAGCGGCCTCGGGCGTTCTCGCCCAGAACGGCGGCGTCACGCTGGCATTCGCGTTCCTCGTGCTCGTGGGCCCCGTGGGCCTGCTGTTCCACGCCAGCTGGTACTACGTATTCCCGTGGGGCATCGGGCTGATCTACACGTACTTCCAGATCCCGCTGATGGTGCTGGTCTTCCTGCCCGCGATCGACGGGCTGAAGGTCCAGTGGCGGGAGGCGTCGGAGAATCTGGGCGCATCGGCGTGGCAGTACTGGCGGTACGTCGGCGGCCCGCTGCTGGCGCCTGCCTTCCTCGGCGCCACGCTGCTGCTGTTCGCGAACGCGCTGTCGGCCTTCGCGACCATCATTGCCTGGGAGAACCAGATCGCCTACATCGTGCCGCAGCAGATCAGCACCGCGCTGTCCAGCGAGGTCGGGCTGAGCAACGTCAACGTGGCCGACCTGCTGGCCCTGGGCATGGTGATCATGGTGGCCATCGTCATGACCGGATACGCATTGCTGCAGCGCAGGGCGGCCCGATGGCTGCGGTAACCGCGCTCAGCGAGACGCCCGCCGCCGCGCCGGCCGGGCGCACCCGCGGCATGCAGGGGCGCCGGCGGAGGCGGCTGAATCTGTTCCGCTACCTAGTCTTCACGGTGTTCGGGCTGTTCTTCCTCCTGCCGCCGCTGGCGATGCTCCGGTTCTCCTTCGAGGGGGCCAAGCTCGGCACGTGGTCGGTGACGGCCTGGCGGCAGATCGCCTCCTACTCGGGGACGGGCATTCCTCCCCTGCTGAGCGCGATCGAGATCACCCTGGAACTCGCGGCCATCACCTGCGTGGTCACGCTGGTGCTGCTGCTACCGACCATGATCTGGATCCGGCTGCGGGTGCAGTGGCTGGCGCGCACCATAGAGTTCCTGTGCCTGCTGCCGCTTACCATCCCCGCGATCGTGCTCGTGGTCGGCCTTGGCGAGATCTACAACAGGATTCAGCATTACAGCCTGTCCGCACTCATGCTGTTCTGGGTCTACGTGATCCTGGCGCTGCCCTACGCTTACCGGGCGCTCTCCGCCGGGCTGACCGCGATCGACGTGACGACCCTGTCCGAGGCCGCACGCAGTCTCGGAGCGAGCTGGTTCACCGTGATCGTCCGGGTGATCGCGCCGAACATGCGGCAGGCCATCCTGAACGCCCTGCTGCTGACCGCGGCCCTGGTACTCGGGGAATTCACCATTGCCTACCTTCTGCTCTACAACAACCTGCAGGTGGAGCTGTACTCCATCAGCCGGAACACGCCCAATGCCGGAGTGCTCTTCTCCACCTCGACGGCCGCGCTGCTGTTCGCCTTCGCGCTGCTGCTGATCCTGTCCTACGCTGGCCGCCGCCGCCGCGGCCGGGGATGAGGTGCCGCTCGTGACTTCACCAGTGACCAGAACGAAGGGCGCCGCGGCCAGGACCGCCGTCGAAGTGCGGATGGAGGGACTAAGCCGGCACTACGGCGCCGTCGTCGCGCTCGACCGGCTCGACCTGACCTTGCAGCCAGGTGAGCTTATCGCCCTGCTCGGCCCGTCGGGCTGCGGCAAGACCACCACGCTGCGCCTGGTCGCGGGGCTGGAGGACGCCGACAGCGGCCACATCACCGTCGGCGGCAAGGACATCACCCGCGTCTCGGCGGCCAAGCGCGACATGGGCATGGTGTTCCAGGCCTACTCGCTGTTCCCGCACATGACGGTGCGGCAGAACGTGGCCTTCGGGCTGCGGTTGCGCAAGGTCAGCGCGGCGCAGCGGGACAAGCGCGCGATCGAGATGCTTGACCTGGTCGGGCTCTCCACGCAGGCGGACCGGTATCCGAACCAGATCTCCGGCGGCCAGCAGCAGCGGGTCGCCCTGGCCCGCGCGCTGGCCATCGAGCCGCAGGTGCTGCTGCTCGACGAGCCACTTTCGGCGCTGGATGCCAAGGTCCGGGCACAGCTAAGGGACGAGATCCGCCGGATCCAGCTGGAGGTGGGCATCACCACGCTGTTCGTCACCCACGACCAGGAGGAGGCGCTGGCGATCGCCGACCGGGTCGGCGTCATGCGGGAGGGGCGCCTGGAACAGCTCGCGCCGCCCACCGAGGTCTACTCGCGCCCGGCGACCTCGTTCGTCGCCGAGTTCGTCGGCTTGTCCAACCGGCTGTCCGGCGAGGTCCGGGGCGGCGAGGTGACCGTCCGCGGCGTCACCCTGCCGCTAGTGGAACGCGATGTGCACGACGGCCAGGTGGTGGCGCTGATCCGGCCGGAAGCGGTGACCCTTGCCTCGCACACATCGGCCGAGTCCGGCCCGCTGGTGGGCACCGTCATCGCGGTCACCTTCCTGGGCGCGACCAGCCGGGTCACGGTCGATCTGGGTGACACCAGGGTCCTGGCCCAGCTCCCGACCTCTGAGGCAACCGCCCTGCCGGCGGGCAGCCGCGTCGAGCTGACGATCCGGCCCGATCCCGTGCTGGTCTCGGCCGGCTCGGACCCGGCCGCCGCGGCCGACGAAGAGGCGTGAGCGGCCGTCATCCTCTTCTGACCATCCATCGCAGGCTCGGTCACGGAGCGGTACTTCGCAGCGGGCTGTCGGCGCCGTACCGGGCCGTCGAGATCGGCACCGGTGAGCCGCACGCCGTCCGCGACGACTTCGGTGTGGCCGGGCCCGGGTTTGAGGCCGCAAGCGGCCCGGGCCGCGCGCTCCTCTGCCTGATCCACATCACCGACCTGCAGCTCGCTGACGTCCAGTCGCCGACACGGTTCGAGTTCCTCAACGCCCGCTTCGCGGACCCCAGGTACGCCGAGATCATCCCGGTGCAGCGACCCCAGGAGGCGCTCACGGCGCACGCCGTCGACGCCACCCTCCGCACGCTCGGCGCCGTGCACGGCCCGGCGACCGGGCTGCCGCTGCAACTGGCGGTCACCACCGGCGACGCGATCGACAACGCGCAGTGGAACGAGCTGCAGGCGTTCCTGGCCTTGTTCGACGGCGGGCTGGTGTCGCCGGATTCCGGCGGCCCGGACTACGAGGGAGTGCAGGCGCCGGACTGGCCGGGTGACGTCTTCTGGCGGCCGGACGGACCGGGGGCGGACGGGCCGGACTTCTTCCGGCGCGAGCTCGGCTTCCCGCACTATCCGGGCCTGCTGCAGCGGGCACTGCGTGAGTTCTCCGCAGTCGGCCTGAGCATCCCCTGGCTGTCCTGCTTCGGCAATCACGAGGCGCTCAACCAGGGCGTGGGGACCCAGACCCCGGGCCTCGCCGCCGCGATGACCGGCGGCAAGAAGCCGGCCAGCCTGCCGGAGGATTTCGACCACGACGGGGCGCTCGAGAAGTTCACCGAGCATCCCGAGGCGTTCATGGCCGGCCCGTATCGCCGTGTCACGCCCGATCCTTTCCGCCGGCCGATCACCAGGCGGGACTTCGTCGATGCTCATCTGCGGGCAGGCTCACGGCCGTTCGGCCACGGGTTTACCGAACGGAACCGGCTGGACGGCACCGCCTATTACGTCCACGACACCCCCGCGGCCCGCTTCATCGCGCTGGACACGAACTGCCTGGCCGGCGGCGCGTCCGGATGCCTGGACGCCCGGCAGGCCCGCTGGCTGGAGAGCCGGCTGGCGGAGGTGCATTCGGCCTACCGCGGGGCGGACGGCACCGAGGTCCGGACCGGGTACGACGACCGGCTGGTGGTCCTGTTCTCCCACCACGGCACCGACACCCTGGACAACAGCCGCGCCGGTCACGCGGGACCGGACGGCGAGCCGCTGCCCGGCAGCGGGCTGGTGGCCCTGCTGCACCGGTTCCCCAATGTGATCCTGTGGCTGAACGGCCACACGCACACCAACACGATCCGCCCGCGCCCCGACCCCGCCGACCCGGCGCGCGGGTTCTGGGAGGTGACCACCTGCGCGGTGGTGGACTGGCCCTGCCAGACCCGGGTGATCGAGCTAGTCGACCACGACGAGTACCTGTCCATCGTGACCACGATGGTGGATCACGACACGCCGGCGGCACCGTCCCTTTCGCTGGAGAACCCGGATGACCTCGCCGCGCTGCACCGCGAGCTCGCGGCCAACGTCCCCTGGGATGTCACCGTGATGGCCGGCACCGCCGCGGACCGGAACGTGGAGCTGCGCGTGGCCCCGCCCTTCCCGCTCAAGCGCCTGCCCGGAGCTTGACGCGCAGCACGGCCAGGTCGGCGGCGCCGAGGCCGTGATCGGCCAGCCACGACGCGACCCCGCCGTAACGCGCGTCCATCTGCTCGAGGAACGCCGTCATCGTCTCGGCGCGCGGCCGCTGCATGTCGGCGGGCTTGCTGTTGATATCGCGGGCGTACAAACGCGATCTGCGCAGCCGGGCCATGATGGCCTCGGTGCGCTCCCCCGAGGCCGCGTAGTCCGCGGCCACGGCCTGCGCGGGCACGCCGGCCACGGTGAGCGCGAGCGCCACCACGACGCCGGTCCTGTCCTTGCCCGCCGCGCAGTGGACCAGCGCCGCGCCCTCGGCGTGGGCGATGCTGCGCAGCGCCCCCGCCACCTGATCGGGACGGTCTTCCAGGTAACCCAGGTAGTGTCCGCAGAACAGGGTCGCGCGGGTACCTGAACTTGTCCTGCCGGTCCCGGGCCAGCAGCGCGTCGGCGATCACATCGGTGCTGGATCCCACCTCGGGCAGCACCGGATGGTGAGCGTGCCGCACGCCCGCGACCGCGTCCAGCGGCGCCGGGCCCTCGGCCGCGACCTCGTTGGAGCTGCGCAGGTCCACCACGGTGGTCACGCCGATGTCGTGCACCAGCTTCCTGACATCGGCAGGCGACAGGTCTTGCAGGTTATCCGCGCGCAGCAACCTGGCCGTCGCGGTCTTCTGCCCGTCCTCGGTGGGCAGGTCCCCTAGGTCACGCACGTTGACCGCGCCTTCAAGCTCAATCCACGCCATGACAACACCTTCGCAGACCCGCTCGAGGGCCGCGGACCCGGCCGTACCGGAACCGCGCCCCGGACGTATCCGGCCGGCGAACCGACCGTGACCCGGCAGCGGTTTGCATACAGCTGGACCTGACTGGCTCGCGCCCTGCCCGACGTGGGGCATACTGAAGTCAACCACCATGCCGCCCAGACCCCTGCGGCCCGCCGCAAGGTCGATGCTGACCCCGCAACTTCCTAGCTAACGGCAGGAAGAGGCCCCTTGGCAGCAGCCGGCTAAAGCCTGTTTGCTGCTGCTGAGTGGGAGTCCTCATGATGTGGCCCTGTTCCTTTTCTGCCCCGGCAGCTCGCCTGTCGCCGCTGCCCCCGCCGCACTGCCGTCTCGTCCCGGCCGCGGCCTTTCCCTGTCGTCCCCAGCCGGAGTGCGGCCGATGAGCGGCCGGGACGCCTCCACGGCTGACAGGAACGGTCCACCGGATGGCCCGGTTCCCGTAGCCGCAGCGCAGGAGCCTGGCCCCGGAGCTGATCGCGTCGCGATCAAGGTGGAGGCCCGCCCGGGGACGACCACCATCATCGTCAAGGGCGAGCTCGACCTGGTGACGATACCGTCCCTCGCCGAGAAGCTGACGCTGGCCTTGCGGGACAGGCCGGGCCGGCTCGTCTTCGACCTGACCGGGACGTATTTCATGGACTGCGGCTCGGCGCGGCTGATCGCGGAGGCCGGGCAGGGGCTGCCTGGTGGCCGGCCGGTCATCCGCAGTCCGGGTCCTGGTGTCCGCCGGATCCTCGAGCTCACCGGCCTTGACGCCTACTGCGAAATAGAAGGGTTAGTCCTGGGTAGTATCCGGACCTGGCGTTTTACGCAAGCTTAGAGAGAGTCTGGAGCGGGACAGATGAGCGTGTCGATACAAGATGTGCGCCACGCGTTGGACGAGCTCGGCAAGCTGCGTTTCGGCGACATGCGAGTCGAGGACGCGATGCACCACATCGTCCAGACCACGCACACGATCTTTTCCGTGGACGGCGCCGGCCTGATGCTGGCCGACGTCGATCACCATCTGCTTAATGCCGCCGTATCGGACGACCGGATGAGGCATCTGGAGGAGCTGCAGATACGCCACCAGGAGGGTCCGTGCATCGCGGCCTTCGAGGACAAGGAACTGGTCCGGGCCGAAGACCTGTCGCAGGAGGACAGGTGGCCGTCGTTCAGCAAGCACGCGATCGCCCGGGGGGTCCGGGCCGTGCTGGCCAGCCCCATCCCTTACAACCAGGACGCGGTGGGCGTGGTGGCGGTGCTGTCGGAAGACCGCCGTCCCTGGTCCGCCGAGGCCGAGCTCGCTTTGCTGGCGTTCACCGACCTGGCCGCGTTGCTCATCGCCAGCATGCTGCTCGGCGAGCAGCAGACCGAGCTGGCCGCCCAGCTGCAGTCGGCGCTGAACTCACGGGCCGTCATCGAGCAGGCCAAGGGCGTGCTCATCGGGCAGCAGGGCCTCACCGCGCACGCCGCCTACGCGCAGCTCAGAGCACAGGCGAGGGCCGAACGCCGCAAGCTCGCAATAGTCTCGGCTGAAGTGGTGCGCAATGCCGTCCGGATCAGCTGATCCGGAACGCGATCGCCGCGACGATGGCAAGCATGCCCATGCTGCTTCCCATACCGCACCGCGATAATCGGGCCCCCGGAAAAGCGACCGGGCGGATTCTTCTCGCATATGACTGCAGTCCCAGGGAAGTAGCCCGGCGCCTGCCTTCGAAAAGAGGAGTCCGCATTGGCTACCTGGACAGCCCGGCGCAGGGCCGGCCGCACCGCTAGATCCACTAGATCCACCGGCCGCCGCGCCGCCAACAGCAACGCCATGCGGTGGATGGCGCGAACCGGGCTGGCAGCTCGCGGCGTCATGTACGTCATCGTCGGCTGGATCGCCGTCCAGGTGGCCCTGGGCCACTCCAGACGGCAGGCGGACCGGACCGGCGCCCTGCACGCCATCAGCGCCACGCCGGTCGGCGCGATCCTGCTCTGGCTGCTCGTCATCGGCTTCATCGGCATGGCGCTGTGGCGGCTGTCCGAGGCCCTGTACGGATCACCGGGCTCCGACGGGCGTAAGGCCAGCAAGAGGCTCGCTGCCCTCGGCCGGACGATCATCTACGCCGTCATCGCCTACGGCGTGCTGAAGTACGCGCTCGGGGCGGGTGGCCCGCAGTCCAGCGACAAGCAGTCGGTCGACCTCACGGCGACGCTGCTGAAGTATCCGGGTGGCAAGTTCCTCGTGGTCGTGATCGGGCTCGCCCTCATCGGCGCCGGCCTCTACCTGGCCTATGAGGCGTGGAAGGAGAAGTTCCGCCGCGACATGGAGCTCGGGCGGCTGCGGGCGCGGACCCGCCGCATCGTGGAGTGGCTCGGCAAGTTCGGCGGCGTGGCCCGTGGGGCGGTGTTCACCACCGCCGGAATCTTCCTCGTCGTCGCCGCGGTCGAGGCCAAGCCGCGGCAGGCTAAGGGGATCGACTCCTCGCTGCGGGTCCTGGCGTCGACGCCACTCGGTCCGTGGCTCCTGGTCCTGGTCGCGATCGGGCTCATCATGTTCGGCCTCTTCTCGTGCTGCCAGGCCAAGTGGCAGCGCCTCTAGGCGGGGTGCTCAAAGCTGATACTGGGCCGCCTGCAGGGTGAACAGCTCGGCCCCGTCCTTGAAGTGTCGGTCGAGCAGGGTGTCGTCGCCGCGCGGAAGCTTCCCGATCACCATGTCGGCTCCGGACGACGCCGCCGCGCGGGCCAGCGCGGCCGGATCCGCGTCGCGGCCCATGGTGATGTTGTGACGTACGGTCAGCGGCCAGTTGGCGTGATCCTGGGCGTCTTGCGGATGCGTGGGCCCTTGACCCCATCTATCGGGGTCAGGGCCACACGCATCCCATACGACAGGGGCCGCGGGGGGCTAGCCCCAGATGTCGTGGGCGGTGCTGACGATGAGGCGGAGCTTGGCGACCTGCTCGTCGTAGGTCAGCGCGTTGCCCTCCACGGTGGAGGAGAACCCGCACTGGCCGGACAGGCAGATCTGGTCCAGCGGCACGTACCTGGCCGCCTCGTCGATGCGGCGCTTCAGGTCGTCCTTCGACTCCAGCTCCGGGCGCTTGGTGGTGACCAGGCCCAGCACGACCATCTTGCCCGCGGGCACGAACCGCAGCGGCTCGAACCCGCCGGAGCGCTCGTCGTCGTACTCCAGGAAGAACCCGTCCACGTCCAGCTCGGAGAACAGCGCCTCGGCCACGAAGTCATACCCGCCCGAGGCCACCCAGGAGGACCGGAAGTTCCCCCGGCACATGTGCGTGGTGATCGCCATCCCGGCCGGCTTGCCCGCCACCGCCGCGTTGATCTGCCTGATGTACCGCAGGTGCATGTGCTCGGCGTCCTCGCCCCGCCCGGCGATCTCGGCGCGCTGCGCCGGGTCGTTCAGGTACGCCAGGCTCGTATCGTCGAACTGCAGGTACGTGCAGCCCAGCGCGCCCAGCCGGGCCACCTCATCCGCATACGCCGCGGCCAGGTCAGCCCAGAACTCCTCCATGTCCGGATAGACCCCGGGGTCTAGCATCGCCGGGCCGCCGCGGTAGTGGACCATGTTCGGCGACGGGATCGTCAGCTTAGGCACCGCGGTCGTCACCTGGGACTTCAGGAACGTGAAATCCTCGCCGAAGATGGTGTTGTCCAGCCTGACCTTGCTGCCGATATGCAGCGCGGCCGGGGTCCACTCGATGGTTCCCGACGGGTTGGTGAACTTCACGGCCATGTTCCCCGGCGCCTTGGATATCCCGCCGAGGGCGTAGATGAAGTCCATGTGCCAGGTCGTGCGGCGGAACTCGCCGTCGGTGGCGGACTGCAGGCCGGCCTCTTCTTGCATCTTGACCGCGGCGGGGATCTCCTGGTCTTCCACCGACCGCAGCTCCGCCGCCGGGATCCGCCCGGCCGCGAAATCATCACGCGCCTGGAGCAGCCGCTTCGGGCGCAGCAGGCTGCCGACATGATCGGCGCGGAACGGAGGGCTGGTGCGGCGCGGCATAACTGGACCCCTTTCCTGGAATGCTGATGCAGGCGCGGCCGGGTTGGTTACCGGATGCGGCGATAACGGACGGGCGCCGGGCGGCCTGCCGACGCCAGATGATCGATTGGCTCCGCCCCGGCCGGCTCACCGTCGGCCGTACCGACGCCGAGAAGCGAACGCGTCAGCGCGTGGCGCTCGTCGTTCATCTCGGCGAGCACAGCGGTGAAGTGGGCGTCGCGCAGCACCGGCGGGCGCTCGCCGGCGCGCAGTGAGGCCAGGACGATCCGCCTGATCATTTCCTTGACGAAGGAGGCGGTGACGCCTTCGGTGCCCGCCACCACCGGGTCCAGGTCAGCGTCCAGGGCTAGGTCGCGCACGTAGACGCGGAACAGGCGCTCGCGGCAGCTGGCATCGGGCCGGGGAATCTCGATCGCCAGGTCCACCCGGCCTGGGCGGTCCGCCAGGGCGGTTTCCAGGATGTCCGCCCGGTTGGTGGTCAGCACGAAGGTGACGTCGGCATCGGCACCAACCCCGTCCATGGCGTCGAGCAGCGAGAACAGCAGCGGGTTACCGTCGGGGGTGTAATCCCGGTCGGTGGCTACGAGATCGACGTCTTCGAGAACTACCATCGACGGCTGCAGGCGCCGGGCCAGCGCGGCGGCCGCGTCGATGAACCGGATGGACCGGCCGGTGAGCAGGATGACGGTGCTGCCGGCCAGGCGCGCGGTCAGATAGCGCACGGTATGCGTCTTGCCGGTCCCTGGCGGCCCGTGCAGGAGAAGGCCGCGCTTGAGGTGCTGCCCCGCGCTGAGCAGTTCCTGCGACCATTCGGCGACGCCGATGATGTGCTGTTCGATGCTCTCGAGGACGCCATCGGGCAGGACCACGTCCTGTGCCGTGACTGCCGGGCGGGGCAGGAAAGAGACAAGTTCGTTGCCGTGGTGCTCGCTTTCGGTGAAGCTGAGCACCTGACCGCGGAACACGTCGTGAGCGCGCATCAGGCGCTCGATCTCATCCCGGGTCGCGGCCGCTGCTGGCCGGTCGGCCGCAAGTACCTCGAGGGTGCAGAAGGGCGAGCCGAACGGGCTTTCGTCGCGGATGCCGATCACTACCGGGGCGCCGCCCGGTGCCGTCGCCGTCACCAGGCCGAACGTTACGACCTCGGTATTCTCCTCAGGCCCGATGGCGGCGGTGCCGTAGCTGGCCGCCCCTATTCCCGAGTCGCCAGCACCGCCTGCCATGCCCGCGACCGCGATTCCGCGGCGGCCCATGAACCGGACGCCGCCGAAGTGCCCGGGATTGCTGATCAGCGCAAGCATGCTCTCGTGCGGGCGTTGCCCGGCTCCTGGAGCGCCGAACCATTCCGCCTCGTTCTGCCGCTCCGCCAGGAACGCGTCGACTCCCCGCTGGATGTTCACGTGCTCCCATTTCGGGAACTGCTGCGTCACCGGCACGATCTCGCTGAGCTCGCAGCCGAGGTGTTCCGTGACCCGGAGCGCGAGCTCGGAGGGCCCGGTGTCCTCGGCCAGCATCCTGGCCCCGATCTCGAACAGCTGACGCAGGCCGCGCGCCAGACCCCGGAGATCCTCGATGTCCGGGGGCGGCGGCGGATTCGCGGTACTCACCCGGTCCACAATGCCCGACGATCGGGAGGGTGCCAAGAGGGTTATCACCAGGTGCGAGGTGCCGTCCGGCCCGGCATTGCAGCTGTCACCAAACTGATGTCTGGATTACTTGCGTCACGCAACTACCGATGGCAGTGTTCGAGGAGTGATCCCTGTCTTCGCCAGGAAGCCGCCCGCCTTCCCCAGGGCAGCATCGGCATCTTGTCCGCCGGGTGGATGGGGTCGGCCCGAAACGACCGCCGGTGCTTCCGGGCAGCTAGTCGCGGACAGGGTGGCGCTCGGCAGGTTCGGACGGGACCTGGCCGAGTCAGCCAATCAGGGGGCGGGCAGGGCGGTGGTCGCTCACGGGGCCCGGAACAAGCCCAGCGGCCTTATTGCCGCGGCCAGGGCCGCCAGCGTTTCTGTTGAGATCTTCGAGACCAGCTGATCTCGCCCGCGACGATTCAACCAAGGAGTTAATATGCGCCGTTTCGCTCTCACCATAGTCGCGCTGGCGGCGATCGCCGCTGCGGGCTGCTCAAGCAGCAGTTCGTCGAGCACGGCTTCGGGCTCGACCAGTTCGTCCGCGCCGGCCGCCAGCAGCAGCCCGGCCGCCGCGCAGACCGGGACCATCACCGTGTTCGCCGCGGCATCGCTGATGGGGACCTTTACCCAGCTCGGAAAGCAGTTCGAGGCCGCCCATCCGGGGGATACGGTGAAGTTCAGCTTCGGAGGGAGTTCCACCTTGGCGACCCAGATCACCGGCGGCGCGCCGGCTGACGTGTTCGCCTCGGCGGCGCCCGCGAACATGGACACGGTTGTCAAGGCGGGCGACGCGTCCAGCCCGCAGGATTTCGCCAAGAACACCGCGGAAGTCGCGGTCCCGCCGAGTAACCCCGCGAAGGTGACTTCCGTTAGCGATCTGGCGAAGTCGTCGGTCAAGGTGGCGTTGTGCGAGCCGAAGGTGCCGTGCGGGGTCGTGGCCGCGGACGTATTCAAGAACGCCAAGATCACCGTCAAGCCGGTCACGCTTCAGCCCGACGTGAAGTCGGTGCTGACCCAGGTCGAACTCGGCAATGTCGACGCGGGCATGGTCTACGTGACCGACGTGAAGGCGGCTGGCTCCAAGGTCAAGGGCGTGACGATCCCAGCCAGCGAGAACGCCTCGACGCTTTACCCGATCGCTACCGTCAGCAGCAGCACGCACCAGGCCGAAGCTCGGGCTTTTGTCGCTTACGTGCTGTCACCCGCGGGCCAGCAGGTGCTCGCGGCCGCCGGGTTCCAGCAGCCCTGACCTAGCATCCGGAGCTGCCATGGTCACCCGCTCCGCGCCATCGCGCCTGACCGCCCGTGAACGAGCCAGGCGGGCCGCCCGGGGTGGCACTTCGCGGTCAGTGCCGGCGCCATTGCTGGTGCCGGCACTGATCGCGATCTTGTTCCTGATCCTGCCCTTGGCCGGGTTGCTGATCCGGGCCCCCTGGGGCAGGCTCGGGGCGGCCCTGAGCGGATCCGACGCGACTCAGGCGCTCACCCTCTCGCTGTGGACCGCGACCGTGAGCACGGCGATCTCCGTGGTCATCGGGGTCCCGCTGGCGTGGGTGCTGGCCCGGAGCAGCTTCCCGGGGCAGCGTCTGCTCCGTGCCCTGGTGACCTTGCCGCTCGTGCTCCCGCCCGTGGTCGGCGGGGTCGCGCTGCTGCTGGCGTTCAGCCGGACCGGGTTCGTCGGCCGTTACCTGGACTCGTGGTTCGGGCTGACGATCCCGTTCACGCCGCTGGCCGTGGTCATGGCCGAGACCTTCGTCGCCATGCCATTCCTGATCATCACCGTCGAGGGGGCATTCCGGTCTGCCGACCAGGGATTCGAGGAGGCGGCGGCCACGCTGGGCGCGAGGCGGATGACGGTGTTCCGCCGGATCACCGTGCCCATGATCGCTCCATCCCTCGGGGCGGGCGCGGTATTGTGCTGGGCACGCGCCCTGGGCGAGTTCGGGGCGACGATCACGTTCGCCGGCAGCTTCCCCGGCCAGACTGAGACGATGCCGATCGCCGTGTACTACGCCCTGGAGAATGACCCCGACGCGGCGATCGCGCTCAGCCTCGTCCTGCTGGTGGTTTCCATCGCGGTGCTGGTGTCCCTGCGCGATCGATGGCTGCGCGGCTCGCCGCTATGAACCACGGGCCCTTATGACGCAGCCGGAAAGCGGCGGCCTGGTCGTCGATGCCGAGGTCAGGCGCGGCAGCTTCACGCTCCAGGTCAGCCTCGCGGCAGCGCCCGGTCAGGTTCTCGCCCTGCTCGGGCCGAACGGATCCGGCAAGTCCACGCTGCTCAGCGCGGTGGCCGGTCTTACCCCGGTCTCGGCCGGCCGCATCACGCTCGCCGGGCAGCTATTCGACGACGCGGACCAGGGCACCTTCGTCGAGGCCTCTGGACGCCCGATCGGTTTCGTCTTCCAGAACTACCGGCTCTTCCCGCATATGAGCGTGGCGGAGAACGTGGCGTTCTCACCCCGCGCCCGGGGCCTGGGAAAACGGGCGGCCAGGTCGGCCGCCGGCTACTGGCTCGACCGGCTCAGGCTGACCGACCTCGCCGACCGCAAGCCCAGCCAGCTGTCCGGCGGGCAGGCGCAGCGGGTGGCCCTGGCCCGGGCACTGGCCGGCCAGCCAGGCCCTGCTGCTGCTGGACGAACCGCTTTCGGCCCTGGACGCCGGCACCCGCCTCGACGTCCAGGCCGAGCTCAAGCGGCACCTGGCCGACTTCGCCGGCCCGTGCATGCTGGTCACCCACGACCCGATCGAGGCGCTCGTGCTGGCCGATCAGGTCGTCGTCCTTGAAGGCGGCCGCATCGTCCAGCAGGGCACCCCGGCGATGATCGCCCGCCAGCCCGGCACCGACTACGTGGCCAAGCTGGTCGGCCTGAACCTGTACGCGGGCCGGGCCGACGGCGCCGCGGTGACGCTCACCGGCGGCGGGACCTTCGTGATCCCGGACCATGGCCGGCACGGTAGCGTCCTGGTCGCGGTGCGCCCTTCGGCCATCGTGGTCAGCACCCAGGCCCCGCAGTCCAGCAGCGCCCGCAACACCTGGCAGGCGAAGATTACCGGGCTCACCCTGCTGGCCGACCGCATCCGGCTCGATGTCGCCGGCCTGCCGGCCGCCCTGGTCGACGTCACGCCCGCCGCGGTCGCGGAGCTGTCGCTCGACCCTGGCAGCGAGGTCTGGCTCACCGTCAAGGCCACCGACCTGGAGGTCTACCCCCACAACGGCGCGCAGGCGATGAGCCCGTTACAGCTCGCGTGGTACGTGTCAATTGCCGTATACAGTCAGGCTGAGGGAATTTTGCCCTGTGACTCCATGCGCTTACGGTCGGCCCATGGCCAGCCGACAAGGCTGGATAGTTCCAGCATAGGGCACTCTTTTCCTTCATCGATGTTAACGTTTCTTTGTCGAAACGTGACATCCTAAAACGTTTCACCGACGGCCGATAGCGTATGCTCTCGCTGTGGCAAATGCCAGAGGCGAGGGACCCACGCAGCCGCGGGGAGCTGCGCGCCCGCCGGCAGGCAGGCGGCGGGCGATCCCGGAAGGGGCCAACCCGACGGTCCGCCAGCGCGAGCTTGGGATGCGGCTACGCGAGCTCCGTGAGGCCACGGGCCTGAATGTCGATGAAGTCGGGGTGCAGCTGGAATGCTCTGCCAGCAAGATCAGCCGCATGGAGACGGGGTCCCGCCGCGCCAACGCGCGTGACGTGCGTGATCTGTGCGCTATCTACGGGGTAACTGACCAGGCGCAGGTTGACGAGCTCATGGACCTGGCCAGGCTGGCCAGGGAGCCAGGCTGGTGGAGTCAGTACGACGAGCCCGTCCTATCCCCCTACATCGGCCTGGAACAAGAAGCCGTGGCCATTTCGGCTTACTCGATGTACTACGTGCCGGCGCTGCTGCAGACCAGCGATTACGCCCGGGTCACGATCCGGAGCATCGAGCGCAGGATGGATCCTGCCGTCCTGGACCAGCGGGTCGAGGCGCGGCTGCGGCGGCAGGAACTGCTTGACCACGAAAAGGCGCCGCGCTACCGGGCGCTGCTCGATGAGGCCGTGCTTCACAGGCAAGTGGGCGGGCCGGCCGTCATGCATGCGCAGATTGACAAGATCCTGAAGTACGCGGCCGAGGAGAAGGTAACCGTCCAGGTCATTCCCTTCAACGTCGGAGCGCACGCCAGTACCGATAGCAACTTTGTCCTCCTGGAGTTCGAGGAGAACTCGCCGCAGCGGCCCGTGGTTTTCGTCGAGGGCCTGTTCCACAACCGCTACCAGGAGCGCAGGGTTGAGATCGACCGCTACCGCGAGGCACTCGAGTATCTACGTGATGCTGCACTGAGCCCGCGGGATTCCATCAGCCTGATCACCGGGATCGGGAGTCAGCACACCCAGTTACCCAAATTGAACGTGCTGATTATCCAATATCTAGCTCCACGCAGGAGGGCTAGTGTCACTATATGTTACACCGCCAAATAATACACCGCCGACTCTCGGCAGCCTTGCCTGGCGAGTCGCCCGTGATTGTGATGGCGGCAGTTGTATCCGCGTAGCGCCCCATAAGGGCATGATCGTTATCGGCGACACGAAGAATCCCGACGGTCCCGTGCTCTCTTACAGCCACGACGAATGGCTCGCGTTCATAAAAGGAATCCGACAGGGCGACTTCGACGGCATCGTATAGTGGCATTCAAAGACGTTCACCCATCTTGCCCTAGACAAGGCGAATGGGTGAATATTTCCTTAGAATCAATTTATGACAGCAGTGAAGCGGGGGCCGGGCTGGCCCGGCCCCCGCTTCGGGACCGCTTACAGCTGCGTCGTCACCGCCTTGACCTCGGTGTAGGCCTCGAGGGCCTCGTGGCCCATCTCGCGGCCCCAGCCGGACTGCTTGTACCCGCCGAACGGCAGGGACGCGTCGAAGACGTTGTAGCAGTTTATCCAGACGGTCCCGGCGCGGAGCTTCTTGGCCAGGGGTGATGACGGTGGGCTCGACGAAGTGGCCGCTGTCGCCGAAACGGCCGCCGCCGGTGATGGTGGTGGCGCCGTCTTCGCGGCCAAGTCTCACCTTGAAGCGCCGGCCGGGATCGCTAGACCTGACGGCAAACTGGCGGCATGGTGGTGGGATGATCATTCCCCCGGGCCTGCCCCCCGGCTGCCCGCCGTGGTTCACGCAGCCGGCTGGCCGGGCCTGGACCTGCGCGCCCGCTCCCGCTGCCGAAGTGAAGGCCTTTCACGCCGGGCTGCCCGGCTACGCGCCCACTCCCCTGGCCGAGGTCCCGCGCCTCGCGGCCCGGCTGGGTGTCGGGCGCGTGTTCGTCAAGGATGAGTCGGCACGGATGGGCCTGCCGGCCTTCAAGGTGCTCGGCGCCTCCTGGGCGGTTCACCAGGTGCTGTCTCGCAGGCGGGCGGATGGCGCGCTCACGCTGGTCACCGCCACCGACGGCAATCACGGACGGGCGCTGGCCCGTATGGCCGGGCTGTTCGGGCAGCGAGCGCACGTGTTCGTGCCCAGCGGCGTGCACCCCACGGCGGTGGCGGCCATCGCGGCGGAGGGAGCCAAGGTCACCGAGATCACCGGAACCTACGACGACGCGGTGCGGCTCGCGGCCGAGGCCGCAGGCAAGCCAGGCGCGGCGCTCGTGCAAGACGCCGGCTGGCCTGGTTACGAGCAGGTGCCCGGCTGGATCGTCGAGGGCTACTCGACCTTGTTCTCAGAGGTCGACGGGCAGCTCGCAGACGCCGGAGTGACCGAGCCCGACCTCGTGGTGATCCCGGCGGGAGTCGGCTCACTGGCCCAGGCCGGCGTCACCCGCTACCGCAGCCGTCCAGGCTCACGTGCGACAGCCCTGCTGACTGCGGAACCCGGCACCGCCGCCTGCGTCCTGGCCAGCCTGGTCCGCGGCGAGCTGGGCACCATCCCCACCGGCGAGACGATCATGGCCGGGCTGAACTGCGGCACTCCCTCCATGCTGGCCTGGCCCTACCTGCGTGACGGGCTGGATGCCGCGGTCGCGGTCGCCGACGCCAACAGCGTCACGGCGGCTCGTGACCTGGCGGCCTTCGGGATACCGGCCGGCCCGTGCGGCGGAGCCGCGCTGGCGGGCGCCCGGGCCGTGCTGACCGGCGACGGCGCCGAGGCACGGCGGGCCGCGCTGGCCGTCGGGCCGGACGCGGCGGTCGTGCTGCTGAGCACCGAGGGATCCGCGGCCAACCCGGTGCCGGCGAACTGACGGGCCGGAAGCTGCCCGGCCGGCGCTGAGCGCGAAATTCCCGCCGGTGACCTACGGCGGGCCGGCGGCCAGGCGGGTGCGATCGAAGTCGCCCTCGGCCGCACCCGGTCCGGGCACGGCGACGACCGAACGGACGTCGAGGGGCTCTGCGCAGTGCGAGCACACCGGCACCGCCGTGACGACATGCCCGCACCCGGTATGCCTGGTCTCCACGGGCGGCCCGGCGGGCGCGGCCCACTGGTCGCCCCACTGCCGCATGGCGGTGATCACGTGCCAGAGGTCGCGCCCTTTGCCGGTGAGCCGGTACTCCGAGCGGGGCGGATGATCGGAGTAGGCCACCCGCTTGAGGACCCCGCTGTCAACGAGGTGGTTCAGCCGCTGGGTGAGGATGTTGCGGGAGATCCCAAGCCGGGCCTGGAAGTCATCGAACCGGGTCACGCCGAGGAAGGCGTCCCTGACGATGAGCAGGCTCCACCATTCCCCCACGACGTCAAGGCACTGGGCGACCGAGCACCTCATGTCCTCGAAGCTGGTCCGCTGCACGAGCACCAGCATAGAGGGTTGCATAATAGAACGCACCACCCCTAGTCTGGGTTCCATGGGAAAACTCAGCCAGGGGGACGAGCCGGTAACCGAGGCGCCGTCGCTCCGGCACCGCAGCGTCACCTGGGAGGATCCCCTCGTTAGCGCGGCGCTCGCCCGCGACCTGAGTGGCCTGGAATACCTGCGCGCGATCGCCGAGGGGCGCATCCCGCCCGCGCCGATCGCCTCTCTGCTCGGGATGAGCATCGTCAGCGTCGAGCCGGGCCTGGTCACCTTCGGTCTCGATGTCGGCGAACACCTGTACAACCCCATCGGGTCGGTGCACGGCGGCGTCTTCTGCACCCTGCTCGACTCGGCCATGGGCTGCGCGGTGCACGCCTCACTCGACCGCGGCCAGGCGTACACCACGCTCGAGCTGAAGGTGAACATCGTCAGGGCGCTGACCCTGGATACGCCGAGCGTGGCCGCCACCGGGAAGGTGGTGAGCGCCGGGCGGCGCGTG
This sequence comes from uncultured Actinomycetes bacterium, assembly GCA_963722275.1. Lineage (GTDB taxonomy): Bacteria > Actinomycetota > Actinomycetes > Streptosporangiales > Streptosporangiaceae > Palsa-504. The sequence goes on from CAVRMX010000028.1 coordinate 150,773, forward strand.
GTCACCGCATCCGGCGAGATCACCGGACCCGACGGGACTATGTACGCCCACGCCACCACGACCTGCCTGGTCTTCGAGCCGCGGCCGGCTGGCCTCGAATCGCGTCGCCAGTCCGGCTAGTTCACTCATGCGGCTGAAAAGGCCGCGATGGCGGCGTCGACCAGGTCGCCTGCCGGTCCCGCCTCGTCCGCGCTCACCGGGACGAGCACCACTTCGTCCACGGTGTCCCGCCACGGTTCGAGCAGCCGGGGAAGCTCGCTGAGCTGGCTGGCCGCGATCCAGGTCTGCTCCGGCCTGACGCCGGCCCGGCGGAAGTGCGCCGCGTAGGCGGGCAGCCGGGACAGGAACGCCGCGGATCCCTCGAGCTCCGCGATCTGCCCGGCGCCGACCCCGGCCATCACGTTGACGTAGACGCCGGGCACCGGCCGGCTGGCCGCCTTGGCCTGCGCCCTGATCTCCCCGGCCGCCGCCCGGGCCAGGTCCGGAGTGACCGTGTTCAGCAGAACGGCGTCGGCCAGCGTCGCGCCGAGTTCGCGCATCCGCGGCCCGAGGGCGCCGACGATGATCTCGGCCGGCGTGCGCTCACGCAGATAGGCGACGGCCTCGGCCATCCGCCGCAGCGGCCCGGCGCCGGACCCGCTGCCGATGCCGAGCCGGAGACGCTCGGGCGGCAAGCCCGTCTCTTCTACCCGCCTCAGGATGGCGTCCGGCGGGACGTCGCTGACCGGTATCACGGCTGTGCCGAGCGTGATCCGGGTCGTCGCGGCGGCCACCTTGGCCAGCTGGCCGATGCCGTCCTCGCCGGGCGGGTGGTTGACCCAGACCGAGCGGTAGCCGCCGGACTCCACCCGCGCCGCCAGGCTGGCGAGCACCGGGTCGGGGGTGCTGGTCCTGAGCTCGAACGCGAGATGTGTCACCGTTACCTCACGAGCCGATCGCGCGGCGGCGCAGGTCCCGCTGGACGTCACGGCCGAGCTTCCTGGTCTCCCGGCTGTTGAACACGGCGCCCACGGCGGCGCCGGTGAGCAGCGGCCCCAGGGAGACCGCGCTCCGGCCGACCCGGGCGATGAGCCGCCGGCGGAGTAGCCGCGCCAGCGGCGACCCGGTGGCGAGGACCAGCCCGCCCTCGATCATGAACACCCCCCGGCGGTGCGCCCACGCGGCGAGGTAGGCGCTCATCCGCTCGGCGAGGTTCCCCGGGGCCGGGAGGCCGTACGCCTCGTGCAGTTCCGCGACGAGCTTGATCTCGATGCCCACGACGACCAGGGTCTCGGCCGCCACCTCGGCCGGGAAGGCGGGCAGCACGGGCAGCACGGCGGCCATGCCGGCCCCCGCGCCTGCCGCCGCCGCGGCGTGGGCGGCATGCTCGATCAGCGCGTCGGCGATCTCATCGGCGGACCGGCCGGGGAACTGGGCTTGCAACGCCGCGTGGTCGCGGACCCGCAGCCGCGGCGCCATCGCGACCACCTGGCCGGCCAGCCACCCGATGCCCGAGCCCGCGCCCCGCCGCACCGCCCGCGTCCCGCGGCCGGCCGCGCGGGCCCCCGAGGCCGCGGCCTTGGTGAAGGCGCTCACCAGCCTGCGCCGCTCCTGCGGCTGGTCGGTCTCGCTGACGTCGGCCGCTACCTCGGCGGCGCGCAGCGAGATGTCGGTTGCGTCGGTTTCCGGTTCTGCCATGACCTACCCCTACCCCTCCTCGCCGGGTACCCACATATCCCTTCGGCCGGGCCTAGTTAGGGCTGTACGGCGTGTTCCTGAGGTCCGGGGCCGGCCGGGAGGTGGTGGTGCGCAGCATGGCGGTCTCCCGCGACAGCAGCGCGCGCTGCATGCCCAGCCGCCGCACGGTGTCCGGCTCGGCCAGCAGCGCCTGCCGTTCCGGCAGGTCGATGACCATGGCGGCGGCGACGATGAAGGAGAGCAGGGCCGGCTCGTCGGGCAGGTCCTCGATTCGTACCACGGCGCCGCCCCACTCGGTCAGCGCGTCCAGGTACTCGCGGAACGCGGCCTGTATCACCTGCACGGCGGGCCCGGCCGCCGCGGGGTCGGCCGGCTGCTCCGCGAGCATCTCGACCTCACCCTGCAGGTACGGCCGCGTCTCGTCGAGCCCGAGCAGCCGGAACCGCTGCGTGCCGACGGCGACGATGTCGTACCGGCCGTCGTCATGCCGGTCGACCCGGCGCAGGACAGCGGCGCAGCCGATCTCGTGCAGTGAGTGCACGCCGTCGATGCCGGTCTCGCGTCCCTTGCGGATGGCGATCACGCCGAACCGGCGCTGGTCCGGCCCGTCGAGCAGGTCCCTGACGAGCTGCCGGTACCGCTCCTCGAAGATGTGCAGCGGCAGCAGCATGCCTGGATAGAGCACCGCGCCGAGCGGGAACAACGGCAGCATCTCGCTCATGCCCGACCTCCTGCCCGCCTCACAACACAGTACGCGCCGTGCACGGCGCTCAGACCGTGAGGACGACCTTCCCGCGGATGTGCCCGCTGGCCAGCCGCCGGTAGGCGTCCTGGACCTGGCTGAGCGGGAACGCCGCGGCGATCGGCAGCTCCAGCTGGCCGTCTGCGATCATCCCGGCCAGCTCGGCCAGCGTGCTCGCGCTGGCGCCTGCGGCGTTGCCCTCGGCCTTGACGCCGTGCTCGGCGACCGCGTCGAACCTCACGATGGTGTCGATCCTGGACGGCTCGACACCGAGCTCGAGCGCCAGCTGCACGTAGTCCTCGCCGAACGTGTCGATGAACGCGTCGACCTTGCCGGCCGCCTGCCGGATCCGGTCGGCGGCTCCGTCGCCGTAGGCCACCGGGATCACCCCGTGCCCGGCGAGCCATTCGTGGTTGGCCGGGCTGGCCAGCCCGATCACCGTGGCGCCGGCGCGCCTGGCCAGCTGGACGGCCAGCGAGCCGACTCCGCCCGCCGCGCCGGAGACCACCACGGTGTCGCCCTCGGTCAGCCCGACGGCCCGGACGGCGGCGTAGGCCGTTGCCCCGGCCACGTTCAGCGCCCCGGCGACCTCCCACGGCACGCCCGCGGGCTTGGCGGTGAGGTTCTGCTCCTCGACTACGACGTATTCGGCCTGGCTAGCCCGGTTGTCGGTGTAGCCGATGACCTCGTCTCCCGCGGCGAAGCCGGCAACTCCGGGTCCGGTCCCGGCCACCACCCCGGCCAGGTCACTGCCCTGCCCGGACGGGAACGTGGCCGGCCACCTGGCGTGCAGCAGGCCCGCGCGGATCTTGGCTTCACCCGGGTTGATACCGGCCGCCTTGACCTGGACCAGCACCTGGCCAGGTCCCGGTGCCGGCGTCGGCACCTCGACCACCTTAAGTACCTCGACGTCCCCGTACTCATCGAACCGTACTGCCTTCACTGGCGTGCCTCCCTTTCTCGGTGAAGGCTGTGACATCGGCTCCCGAGCCTACCGCCGCGGCCGCCCGGGAGGCACGCCGGGCCGTCTTCGAATGTCAGTACCAGAGGTTAGGGTTTCATCGTGGCCGAACGCTGGGATCGCGTGCGAGTGCTTGCCCTCGCGCCCGACGCGCCGTCGCAGCGGGCCGCCCAGTCGCTGGCGTCCGGCCGCGCGTGGCCGCTGACCGGCGCCGCCGGATCCGGCGCGCTGTGGGGTGAGTGCCACGGCAGCGCCGCCACGCCGTACCGCGCCGTGGTCGACCTGGCCGGTCCCGCGTACCGCTGCTCCTGCCCGAGCAGGAAGTTCCCGTGCAAGCACGTGCTGGCCCTGCTGCTGCTCTGGACCGACGGCGCGGTGAAAGACGAAGAGGCGGAGCCACCCGGCTGGGCCGCCGGCTGGCTTGCCGCTCGCGCGGGCAGGGCCGGCCGCGGACAGGCCGGGGAGCCGGGCGAACCCAAGGATCCCAGGGCGGCGGCCCGGCGCGCGGAGCAGCGCGAGGCCAGGGTGGCGACTGGCCTGGCCGAGCTCGACCGGTGGGTCTGCGACCAGGTGCGGCAGGGCCTCGCCGCCAGCCAGCAGGCCGGGTACGGCCACTGGGACGACATCGCTGCCCGGATGATCGACGCCCAGGCCCCCCGCCTGGCTGAACGCCTCCGCGGCCTTGCCTCGGTGCCGCATTCCGGCGCGGGCTGGGATGGCCGGCTCCTGGAGGAGTACGCGCTGCTCCGGTTGCTCGCCGTGGCCTACCGGCGGCAGGGCGAGCTGCCGCCGCCGCTGCGGGAGACCGTCCGGGCGCGGATCGGGTTCAGCCTCCGCCAGGCCGACGTGCTGGCCGGCGGGCAGCCGGTCAGGGACTACTGGCAGGTGCTGGCCCGCCGGGACACCGAGGAGGACCGGATCAGGGCCCGCCGGACATGGCTGCGCGGCCGCAAGACGGGCCGGCCCGCGCTCGTGCTCAGCTTCGCCGCGGCCGGCCTGGCGCTCGATGACTCGCTGACCGTCGGCACGGATGCCGACGCGGACCTGGTGTTTTATCCTGGCGCCGTCCCGCTGCGCGCTGTCGTGCTGGCCAGGAACGGCGCCGCCGCCAGCGGCCCGCCGGACGGCGGCACGATTGCCGGGCTGCTGTCCGGGTACGCGGCGGCGCTCGCCGGGGATCCCTGGCTGGATAGCTGGCCGGCCGTCCTGGACATCACCCCGGCCCGCTCCCCCGTCCCGGCCGTCGCCGATGCGGACGGCGACGCCCTGCCGCTGCACCCGGGCGCGGGCCACTGCTGGCCGCTGTTCGCGCTCTCCGGCGGGCGCCCGGTGACGGTGGCCGGCGAGTGGACCCCGCGCGGCCTGTGGCCGCTGACCGCCTGGGACGAAGGCGGGACGGCGGTACCGCTATGAGCACATGGCAGGACCTGGTCACCGCGAGTCTCATGGGCACCGAACGAACCGGGGTTCCGCCCGCCGCCGCCGCTGGCATGCCTGCCCCGGCCGGCGTTCCGGATGATCCGGCCGCCCTGCTGCTCGACCGCGCGGCGCTGCTGACGGCGGCGCGCCGGGGCGGCCGCCCGCCCGAGCGCGCCGAGCCGCCGCGCGCGGCCGAGCCTGACCCGGTGCCCCCGGTCAGCCAGGCGGCCGGACGCCGGCTGGCCCGGATGCTCGGCGGGGAGCACCCCGACCTGCTGGCCGAATGGCTGACGGCGGCCGTGGACCGCGGCCGCCGGGTGCCCGCCCACGTGCTGCCGCCGCTGCTCGACCGGGCCCGGCGGGTCGCGCCGGCCGACACGGAACTGCGCCGCCTGGCCGCCCGGGCCGGCGGCACGCGAGCGCGGTGGCTGGCCGGGCTCAACCCGGACTGGAAGTTCGCCGCCGCGCACACCCTGGCCGGTGATGACGCATGGCGGCTGGGCGATGCCAGCCAGCGACGCGGCTACCTGACCGCACTGCGCGCCCGGGATCCCGATGCCGCCCGGGAGCTGATCGTCCGGAACTGGGACGCGGCCGGGCCGGAACGGGCCATGTTCTTGTCCGTCCTCGCCGACGGCTTGAGCCCGCCCGACGAGCCGCTACTCGAAGCCGCGCTCGACGATCATGCGGCCGAGGTGCGCGGCTGGGCTGCCTACCTGCTGGCCCGGCTGCCCGGATCCGCCCTCGGCCGGCGCATGGCGGCGCGCGCCCTGGGCTGCGTGCGCCTGCAACATGACGAGCGCAGCGCGCGCCTGGTCGTCGCCCCGCCGGCCGAATGGGATGCCGCGATGCACCGGGACGGGATAGCGCCCGCGCCGGCCGCGGGACGCTCGGAGCTGGCCGGCCAGGCTGAGGTCATGCTCAACCTGGCGGCCAGGACCCCGCTGCGCGCCTGGACCAGGGAGTTCGGGCGGCAGGCCGGCCAGATCGTCGCCTTGCCGTCGGGCGGATGGGCGCCGGTGCTGTTCACCGGGTGGGCACGCGCGGCGATGGCCCAGCGCGACCAGGAGTGGATGACCGCGCTGATCGGCTGGGCCATCGCGGACGGGCCGCCCGGCCACCCCTCCGGCGCCGAGACACTGAGCAAGCTGGTCCGGCGAGTCAATCCGGCGTTCGCCGCGGCGGGGATCACCGCCGGCCAGGGCGCCGGGCTATCGCCGGCCATCCGGCAGGCGATCAGGGTGCTGCGCTTCCGTTACGACATGCTGAAGGAGCTGGACGATGGCTGAGCCCGGGGAGACGGTCCTGCGGCCGCACGCGGAGCAGGAGTACCGGGCCGAACTGGCCGCGCTGGCCGCAGGCGATGACCGGCCCCGGCCCCCGGGCTGGCGGCTGTCCCCGTGGGCGGTGACCACGTACCTGCTCGGCGGCACGGCCGCCGACGGCACCGTGATCACGCCGAAGTACGTGGGATCCCGGCGGCTCATCGAGGTCGCGGTGGCCACGCTGGCCACCGACCGGGCGCTGCTGCTGCTCGGCGTGCCCGGCACCGCCAAGACGTGGCTGTCCGAGCACCTGGCCGCCGCCGTGTCCGGCGACTCCACGCTGATGGTGCAGGGCACCGCGGGCACTGCCGAGGAGGCGGTCAGGTACGGCTGGAACTACGCGCGGCTGATCGCCGAGGGCCCGTCCCGGGATGCGCTGGTGCCGGGCCCGGTGATGCGGGCGATGGCGGGTGGCCAGATCGCCCGGGTCGAGGAGCTGACGCGGATGCCCTCGGACGTGCAGGACGCGCTGATCACCATCCTGTCGGAGAAGACGCTGCCGATCCCCGAACTCGGTGCCGAAATGCAGGCGGTCCGGGGTTTCAACGTGATCGCCACCGCCAACGACCGGGATCGCGGCGTGAACGACCTGTCCAGCGCGCTGCGCAGGCGGTTCAATACCGTCGTGCTCCCGGTGCCCGCCTCGGCCGAGCAGGAGGTGGACATCGTCGCCCGCCGGGTGGCCCAGCTCGGCCGCTCGATCGGCCTGCCGGACACGCCGCACGGGGCCGACGAGATCAGGCGGGTGGTCACGGTCTTCCGTGAGCTGCGCCAGGGCGTCACCGAGGACGGCCGGGCCAGGGTCAAGTCGCCGAGCGGCACGCTGTCCGCCGCCGAGGCGATCTCCGTGATCACCAGCGGCCTGGCGCTGGCCGCGCACTTCGGCGACGGCGTGCTGCGCCCCGCCGACGTGGCGGGCGGCATCACCGGCGCCGTGGTGCAGGATCCGGTCGCCGACCGCGTGGTATGGCAGGAATACCTGGAGACGGTCATCCGGGAGCGCGATGACTGGAGCGACTTCTACCGCGCCTGCCGCGATGTCGCAGGATGAACAGCACGGTCACCACTCTCTACGGGATCCGGCATCACGGGCCCGGGTCGGCGCGGTCGGTGCGGGCCGCCCTGGCCGGGCAGCGCCCGGACGTGGTGCTGATCGAAGGGCCGCCGGAGGCCGACGGCCTGGTCGCGCTGGCCTCGGACGCGCAGATGCGGCCGCCGGTGGCGCTGCTCGGGTACGTGCCAGGGGAGTCGCATCAGGCGGCGTTCTGGCCGTTCGCGGTGTTCTCGCCGGAGTGGCAGGCCATCAGGTACGCGCTGGAGGCGGGCGTCCCGGTCCGGTTCTGTGACCTGCCGGCCGCGCACCAGCTGGTGATGGCCCGCGGCGAGGCATCGCCGCGGCGCGCCGATCCGGTCAGCGAGCTCGCCGCCGCGGCCGGGTACGAGGACCCGGAGCGCTGGTGGGAGGACGTGGTGGAGCACGTCCCTGGCCCCGGGGTCTTCGACGCCCTGGCCGAGGCCATCTCGATCCTGCGCGGCGATGCTGAGGAAACGGGCCCGCGCGACACGATCCGCGAGGCGTACATGCGCAGGGTGCTGCGCCGGACGGTCAGGGACGGCTTCGAGCGGATCGCGGTGGTCTGCGGCGCCTGGCACGTGCCCGCCCTGCGGGACCTGCCGTCCGCCGCCGCGGACGACCGGCTGCTGCGCGGCCTGCCGAAGGTGAAGGCCACCCTGACCTGGGTACCGTGGACTTACGGGCGGCTGTCCTATGCCTCGGGCTACGGGGCGGGTATCCGCTCTCCCGGCTGGTACGACCACTTGTTCTCCTCCCCGGGCCAGCCCGTCGAGCGGTGGCTGGCCCGGGCCGCCGCCGTCCTGCGCGACGAGGGCATCCCGGCGTCACCGGCGCACGTCATCGAGTCCGTCCGGCTGGCCGAGGCACTCGCCGCGCTGCGCGGCCGGCCGCTGGCCGGCCTGGAAGAAGTCACCGAGGCCGCCCGCGCGGTGCTCTGCGAGGGCAGCGACCTGCTCGTCGCGCTCATCCAGCGGCGGCTCGTGGTCGGCGAGCGGCTCGGCACGGTGCCGCCCGCCACCCCCATGGTGCCGCTGCGGCGCGACCTGCAGGACCAGCAGCGCCACCTGCGGCTCCGGCCCGAGGCGGCGCCCCGGGACTACGACCTGGACCTGCGCAAGCCGAACGACCTGGCCCGCAGCCGCCTGCTGTACCGGCTCGCCCTGCTCAAGGTGCCCTGGGGCACGCAGCAGCAGGGCCGGACAGCGAACATCGGGACGTTCCGGGAGAGCTGGCAGCTGACCTGGCGCCCCGAACTCGACCTGGCCCTGATCGAGGCGAGCATGTGGGGCAGCACGGTGGCGGCCGCCGCCGCGCGGCGGGCCCAGTCCGTCGCCGCCGGCGCGACCGCGCTCGACGAGCTGACGGCGCTGACCGAGCAGTGCCTGCTCGCCGACCTCGTTGACGCCCTGCCGGCCGTGCTCGCCGCGGTCAGGGACCGTGCCGCGCTGGACACGGACGTGACCCACCTGATGGCGGCCCTGCCGCCCTTGGTCCGCGCGGTCAGGTACGGCGACGTGCGCGGCACCGACCCGGCCCGGCTGGGCGAGGTCGCCATCGAGATGATCACCCGGATCTGCGCCGGCCTGCCGGTGGCCGTCGCCTCCCTGGACGAGGCGGCCGGGCAGGCGATGCGGGAGCGCATCGACGCGGTGCACTCGGCCACCGGGCTGCTCGCCGACGGCGCCAGCCGCGACCGCTGGCTGGACGCGCTGGCCGTACTGGCCCGCGAGGACATGGCCCCGCGCTGTCCCCCGCTGATCTCGGGACGGCTGACCCGGCTGCTGCTCGACGCGGGACGGATCAGCCTGGACCAGGCCGGCCTCCGGATGTCCCGCGCGCTGTCCGCCGCCGCGTCGGCTCCGGACGCCGCGGGCTGGGCCGAGGGGTTCCTGGCCGGCAGCGGCCTGCTGCTCGTGCACGACGACAAGCTGCTCGCCCTGGCCGACGGCTGGCTGGCCGCGCTGACGGCGGATGCCTTCACCGCGGTGCTGCCCGCGCTGCGCCGGACGTTCGGCGGGTTCGCGCCGCCGGAACGGCGTGCGATCGGGCAGCAGGCGGCCCGGCTCGACGGCAGCGGCCGCGGGCCCGCCGTCGTCGCGGACCCCGGCGACGACCTTGACCAGGAACGGGCGGCGCTCGCGGCCGCGGCGGTGGCCTTGATCCTCGGGTGGCCTGCGCTGCCGGGGACGGTGCCGTCGTGAACGACGGCCACGACGAGCGGATGCGGCGCTGGCGCCTGGTGCTCGGCGAAGCGGGTGTCACGATGCCGCTGGGCGGGGCCGACGCGCGCGTCGACGCCGCCCTAGGCGCGCTGTACGACTCCGGCGAGCGCACGGGCCGCGCGGGCGCGGGCGGCCCTGGCGGCGGCCAGCCGGGGGCGGCGCGACGGCACGCGGGGTTCGGAGCATCCGCTCCGCGCGTCTCCCGCTGGCTCGGCGACATCCGCGCGTTCTTCCCGGTCAGCGTGGTCCAGGTCATGCAGAAGGACGCCATCGAGCGGCTCGGCCTGACCCGGCTGCTGCTCGAGCCGGAGATGCTGGACGCGGTCGAGCCGGACGTGCACCTGGTCGGCACGCTGCTGTCACTGAGCCGGGTGATCCCCGAGCAGGCACGCGAATCGGCCCGCGCCGTGGTCCGCGCCGTGACCAGGGACCTGGAGCGCCGGCTGAGCCAGCGGACTCGCTCGGCGGTAACCGGGGCGCTGAACCGGGCCAGCCGGACGAACAGGCCCCGGCGGCCCGCCGACATCGACTGGGACCGGACCATCCGCGCCAACCTGCGTAACTACCTGCCGGAGCACCGGACGGTCGTGCCCGAGCGGCTCATTGGCTACGCCAGGAAGCAGCAGGCAGTGGCGCGGGACGTCATCCTCTGCCTGGACCAGAGCGGCTCGATGGCGTCTTCGGTGGTGTACGCGGGGGTGTTCGGCGCGGTGCTGGCGTCGATCCGGTCGCTGCGCACCTCGGTGGTGGCCTTCGACACCTCGGTCGCGGACCTGACCGGCCAGCTCAGCGACCCGGTCGACGTGCTGTTCGGCACCCAGCTCGGCGGCGGCACCGACATCAACCAGGCCGTAGCGTACTGCCAGCGGCTGATCACCTGCCCGGCCAGCACGATCTTCATCCTGATCAGCGACCTGTTCGAGGGCGGCGACCGGGACGAGATGCTGCGCCGGATCGCGGACATGACCGCCGCGGGCACGCAGGTGATCGTCCTGCTCGCGCTGTCCGACGACGGGGCGCCCGGCTACGACCACGAGAACGCCGCTGCCCTGGCCGGTCTCGGGGTGACGGCGTTCGCCTGCACCCCGGACGCGTTCGGCGACCTGATGGCCGCCGCCATCGAGCGCCGCGACATCGCCGCCTGGGCGCACCGCCACTCGAACGCCCCTGCCTGAATTGCCCCATAAGAGCACCGAACCCGGAACACCCAGCGCATGCCGCAGTCGCGGACCCGCCAGCCCTTACGCGCTAGTGCAGCCTGATTTTGTTCGTATGATCTGGGATCTGGTTCACATCTCGGGATGGCAACGGCGGGGGGCAGCCGCGATGGCATCGTGCCGGGTTTACGCAATAATGGGTATTTCTGCCGGTTGCGGCGCGGTCAGCGGGCTGGGGTGCGTTGGCCCGCGCCCCGGTAGACGGGGGCAGGGGCGCACGCACCCCAGTCCGGGGTCCCCGGCCCCGGGGCGTGTCGCATCGGGGACGCGATACGTGCGCAGCATCTGCGCGAGGTAGCGGGGGGATGCGCTCGCTGATGCCTGGAAGCAGGGAGCGAGGATGGCCAAGACCGCCCGGTTTGCCGACAGCGCCCGCAGCCGGCCAGGGCTTGTCGGCGCTTTCTTCATCAACGCTGTCGGAACCGGGATGTTCCTTCCTTTCTCGCTGCTGTTCTTCCTGGCGACCACGCCCTTGCCGCTGGCGCAGATCGGTTTGGCCTTGTCGATCGCCGCCGTCGTGAGGATTCCCGTAACCATCGCGGCAGGTCCGCTGTCTGACCGGTTCGGCCCCCGTGCCGCCATCGTCACGTCGCAGCTTCTGCAGGCGGCAGGCTTTGCCAGCTACTTGCTCGTGCACGGTTTCTGGCCCCTCGTTGCCGCCGCCGTGCTGGTCCAGATCGGCAACTCCATCTTCTGGGTGGCTTATGCTCCGCTGATCTTCGCCATCGCCGCCGAGGGCGAGCGGGAGCATTGGTTCGCCTTGTGCACCGCGCTGCGGACCGCGGGCCTGGCCGCCGGCGGAGTGATCGCGGGCGCCACGGTGGCCTTCGGAGGGCGGGCGGGGTTCATCGGCGTCGCCGCGGCGAATGCCGCCTCGTTCGTGTTCGCGGCTTTCCTGTCGGCCAGGTCGCGGCCCGGCACCGCTGCGCCGGGCCAGGGCACCGAACCGGACGCCGGGTCCGGGGGGAGCTGGAAACCGCTGCTGCGGGACTACACGTTCCTCGGATTCGTGGCGGTCAACGTCGGCATTACCTTCCTCGCGCTCGCGGTCCCCCTCGCGCTGCCGGTGTTTCTGGTAAAGATCCTCGGCCTGCCGGCCTGGGCGCCCGGTGCCACCCTCGCGCTGAACGCGATCCTCGTGGCGGCTTCCGCGCCGATCGTGATGCGGGCCATCTCTGGCCGGCAGCGACGACACATCCTGACCGTCTCGCAAGCATGCATGATCGTGGTGTTCGCCGTCTTCATGCTCGTGCACCTGCTCGCAGCCGAGGCCGCGATTGCTCTCGTCCTGATCGCCGTTGTGCCTCTGGCCGTGTGCGAGGTGATGCAGGCCGCCGTCGTGCCTGCGGTCGTCACCGAGTCAGCGACCCCTCAGACCCTGGGCCGCTACACATCGGCCTACCAGGTGACCTTCAGCATCGGTGACATCATCGTCCCAGCTATCGTGACCGTGGCGCTGCGCGCCGGCGCAGCTGCGCTGTGGCTGCCCCTGTCGGCGGTCGCCCTCCTCGACCTGGCCGCAGTGGCCCTGCTCGCCCGGCGGATGCCCGCCCTGACCCAGCGCGTGGGACAGGCCCCGCCAGCATCCGCGAGCCAGGCCGAGCGCCTGCTGGAGGCCGACGGGATCTGACCTGACAACACCCACCCACCCCGGCCGGATTCGTCAAGCCCACCCACCGGGCCGAGATGGTGGCACCGGACCCCTTCATCGCGCCTGCCTGGGGTCCGGATTCCCCGGTGACCAAGATGCGGGGCATGATTCTCCTGGTGGTTCAGTATCCGATGGCTTCACGGAGCAGCAGGACGGTGCCGCGCCCGGGATAGGGTTCTGCGTTGAGGATGAGAAGGCGGTTGACGGCACTGGGACACCCGTAGGCCACCTGGGCGCGGGCGCTTTCCAGCGGGAGGCAGTGGTCTTCAACGCGGCGCAGCGCGGTGCTCAGGTCGGGTACCACCTTCTGCGCCCCGACGATCCAGATCGCGCGGGCGGCGCCGCCGGCGTAGCCGGGTAGCTGGCTTCCGCTGGCCGAGGCGACCACCAGAGAGCCGGTTTCGGTGAGCGCGGCGACGCTGCCCACGACGACGTCGGGGCAGGCGAGCAGCCGCCGGATGTCGTCGGCGCCGGTAACGCGGTCCATGGCCAGGACACGTGGCTTGACGGCCTGGTACCGCCCGCTGGTGTTGATGTCCTCATCGATGCCAGACAGGCGGAGGGTCTCGCTGGCCCCGGTGAACACGCTGGTGCCCTCGGGTATCAGGTCTTTGATGCGGGTACGCGCGGCGGCGGCGTCGTCGAGGATTTCGGCGGTGAAACCGTGTGCCGTCAGGGCAGTGGCCGCCCGCTCCAGGCGCTGCGCGGGCGCCGGGTCGGCGAACAGCGCTGCCGGAATCGGGGTCGTCATGGTGCCTCCTGGGCTGGTCGTTGGCGTGGCGAGTCGCAGGGCGCAGGTGGTGCCGACCCGGCGCTGCCCGGTCCGCGGCGCGGTGACGGTGACTTCGGGTGTCAGCCTGAGCTCTTCTGCTCGCAGGATGGTGTGTTCGTCTCAGCGGTACGACGACACGGCCCGCCGGAGTGTCAGGCGACGCGCCGGCCTCACATTCCGGCGGGCTATCTCGTCAGACTGGTGAGGGCAGCTAAGACCAAGGGAGGCGGTGGCACCGTGAGCACCTCATCCGGGCCCGGAAGCGGCGAGCCCGACCCGGGCCTGAGCGCTGTCATCAGCGAGCGGCGTCAGCTGATCAACGTGGCCTACCGGCTGCTCGGCTCGCTGGCCGAGGCCGAAGATGGGAGCCGAGGCGGTGGTGCCGCCGCGCCGGCTGGGCGAGCTGGCCCGGTACGGGATGACCGCGGACGCCTGGCTGATCCGCCGCCACCCGGATGACCGGCGGCTCGCGACCTTGCTGGCCACGGCCCGGCACCTGGAGGCAAAGTCCGTCGATGACGCGCTGGAGCTGCTGGACCTGCTGATGTCGGCCGAGCTGCTGAACAAGGCCCAGGGGGAGGCGGACAGGGATAAGGCCCGCAAGCACCCCCGGCTCGCCAGGGCGTCCGCCCGGCTCGCGGTGGCGGTGGAGGCGCTGTTCGACTCCGACGGCTGGGGCGGCCCCGACGATGAGCCGCGGGTGTCGCAGGTGTGGGAGGCGATCGAGGCGGTCATCTCGCGCGCTGACCTGCGCGCCGCGCTGACGATAGTGAGCGAGACCGTGCCGCCGCCTGGCGCGGAGGACCCGGACGACTGGCGGGCCGAGCTGCTGGGCCGCTACCAGACGGTGGCCGGGTTCCTGAAGCTACTGCCGTCGGTGATCTCGTTCGGGGCGACCGCCGAGGGCGCGCCGGTGCTCGCGGCGATGCGAGCCCTGCCCGACGTGCTCGCCTACCGGGGCAAGCTGCCCGCGCCGCTCATTCCCGGCCGGCTGATCGACGACGGCGTGGTGAACGGCCCGTGGCGGCGGCTGGTCTTCGGCCACCCCGCGCACGAGGGCGGCGCGGTGAGCCGGCACGCCTACGCCTTCTGCGTGCTCGAGCAGTTCTGGCGGGGCCTCAAGCGCCGCGACATCTACGCCGATGCCTCCACTCGGTGGCGCAACCCGCAGGCCCGGCTCCTGGACGGCGACGCGTGGGCGGCTGTCCGCGCCGACGTGCTGACCACCCTCGGCCTGCCCGGCGACCCGGACGCGCTGCTGGCCGGGCACGCCCAGGCGCTGGACGCCGCCTACCGGGAAGTCGGCGGGCGGCTGGCCGTCAACACCGAGGTCAGCATCGACGACGACGGGAAGATCCACCTGACCGGCGTCAAGGCGGTCGAGGAGCCCCCGTCGCTGGTGGACCTGCGCAGCCCGCACCGCCGCCATGCTGCCGCGCGTCGACCTGCCCGAGGTGATCCTGGAGGTCATGTCCTGGGCGCCGGAGCTCGCGGAGGCGTTCACCGCCGGTATCCGGCGGCCGGTCCCGGCTCGACGACCTGCCGACCTCGGTCGCCGCGTGCCTGGCCGCCCACGCGATGAACATCGGGTACCGGCCGATCGCCAAGAAGGGCGTCCCGGCGCTGGAACGGGCCCGGCTGTCGCACGTCTTCCAGAACTACGTCCGGCCCGAGACCCTGGCCGCCGCGAACGCCCCGCTGGTCGCCCGCCAGGCTGACCTTCTCCTCGCGCAGGCGTGGGGCGGCGGCCTGGTCGCCGCGGTCGACGGGATGCGCTTCGTTGTCCCGGTCCCCGCCGCGTTCGCCCGGCCCAATAGGAAATTCTTCGGATCCAAGAGGGGCATGACCTGGCTGAATGCCATCAATGACCGCGGCATGGGCCGCGGGGCCAAGATCGTCTCCGGGACGGTGCGGGACTCCCTGCACATGGTCGACGTCATCTTCGGCCTGGACGGCGGCGACCTGCCCGAGATCGTCGTCTCCGACACCGGCTCGTACTCGGACGTCGTCTTCGGCCTCCTGGAATTGCTGGGCATCTCCTACCGGCCCGCGCTGGCGGACCTGCCCGACCAGAAAGGCTGGCGGATCAAGGCCGACGCCGACTACGGGCCGCTGAACACCTTCGCCCGCGGGAGGATCGACACTGGCGAAGATCCGGCGGAACTGGGAGGACATCCTGCGGGTCGTCGCCTCGATCTACACCGGCACCGTGCGCGCCTACGACGTGGTAACGATGCTGCAGCGCGACGGGCACCCGACCGCGCTCGGCGAGGCGATCGCGATGTACGGGCGGATCTTCAAGTCTCTGCACATCCTCAGCTACATCGACACCGACGAAACCTACCGACGCGACATCAAGGGCATCCGCAACCTGCAAGAAGGCCGCCACGCGCTGGCCCGGAAGATCTGCCACGGGAAGAAGGGGCGAGCTGTACCACCGCTACGAGCGCGGCCTGGAGAACCAGCTCGGCGCGCTCGGCCTGGTCCTGAATTGCGTCGTCCTGTGGACGACTGTCTACCTGGACGCCGCAGTCCGCCAGCTCAAGGCCCAGGGCTACCCGGTGCTGCGAGGAGGACATGGCCCGGCTCTCCCCGTTTGTCAGCCGGCATCTCGGGCGTCCACGGCACCTACAGCTTCGTCCTTCCCGACCTGGCTCCCGGCGCTATCCGGGAGCTGCGCGACCCCGCCGCTGGCGATGAGGACGACGAGTGAGCAGCTCGCGACCAGAGCTGTCAGCCGGCCGCGGCCTTCTCGTCGTGCTCGCGCAGCATGCGCATGCACGGTCGCCGGGGAGGGGTGCTGGCCTTTCTTCTTGCCCGTGGCGATGACGAGGCGGGCGGCGATGTCGCGCAGGCTCAGCTCCTGGCCGCGCAGGTGGAGGGCGACGGCGAGCATGGCGTCGTCGGTGACGGCGGCGCCGCCGATGGCCTTGCCGCGGGCGCGGGCCGACTCGTGGCCTTCCAGGGTGCGGTCGCGGATGTACTCGCGCTCCATTCCCGACAGCGCGGCGAGCACGGTGAACACGACGCCGGACGGGTCGTGCGAGCCCTGCAGCTCGCCGGTCAGGAACTCCAGCCCGATGCCGGCGGCGCGCAGCTGCTCGGCGAGCGCCGCGAGCTCGATGCCGCGGCCGAGCCGCTTGTGCTCGTGCACGACGATCGTGACCGCCACGCCGGACGCGCGCATCTCGCTGGCGAGGGCGACGGCCTTGTCGAGTTCGGGCCGGGTGACGGCGCGGGTGGAGATCTTCTCGGCGAAGATCCGGGTGACGCCCGCGGCGCGCAGCGAGTCGGCCTGGGTGTCGAGCGACTGGCGGACGGTGGAGGCGCGGGCGTACCCGATCCGCACGTGCCCCGCCGGCGCAGTGCCGGCTGCCGCCGGGCGGGGCAGCTCGGTCCAGGCCGAGCCCGGCTTGCGGAGCGGCGGGACCGGGACGCTGAGGGCCTTCGCCAGGTGCGGGCACGAGCCGGAACCGGGCGGTGTGGTACTGCGCGGCCACCCGGCCCCGGCCGGTCCGGCACGGCGACCCGGCAGGGGCGGCGCAGGAGGACATCGGGCAGTCGTTCGCCTCCACGCGCAGGAAGTCGTCGTCGCTCACCCGCAGATCGTTTCATGTGGGTGTTTCACATGTCCGCCCGGTCATATGCAACAACCCATGAAACACGATCGCCCTGTTCGGCATCTGCGCCGCCGGGCTGTTTCACAGGTCGCTCACCTATGAAACAGTCAGCCTGGCAGGGTCCGGTCCGGTCAGGGGGCCGAACCCCTGCTGAGGCCGCCAGCAAGACGACGACCACCCTGACGATCATCCCTAGCCCGCAGCCCCTTTCCGGCGTATTCCGGCCGCTCCCCGATTACACGTCCCCCGGCTGGACCGGGCTGGGGCTGGCGTTCGTGTGGCCCGGATCAGCTGGGCGCGGGGCGCCGGGCTCGGTTCAGGCCAGCAGTTCGCGGGTCAGGGCGCAGGCCACGGCGGCGGTGCGGCTGGTCACGTCGAGTTTGGTGAGGATGTGCTCGACGTGGTGCTCGGCGGTGCGCCGGCTGATGTGCAGGGTCTTGCTGATGCCGGGGTTGGAGGCGCCGTCGGTGAGCAGCCGCAGTACCTCCAGCTCGCGTGAGCTGAGGGCGGGGCGGCCCGGGTCGGCGCGGGAGCGCTGGCGCGGGAGACCGGTACCGGGCCGGGGGCGGGACCGCAGCGCGGCGACGCATGCCGGGTCGAGGCCGTCTTCGCCGGTGAGGTCGGGCGGGCCATGGGCGGCCCGCTCGGCCCAGACATCGGCGGCGGCGAGCACCCGGGCGCCGATGGGTATGCCCGGGCCGGTGAGCCCGAGCGGGTAGCCGGAGCCGTCGAGGCGCTCATGATGAGCGCCGACGTCGGCGGCCAGGTCGGCGAGGGGGCGGACCCGGGACAAGATGCGCTGGGCGTAGTAGGGGTGCAGCCGGACCGGCTCGGCGAGCGCGGCTGCCCCGCCCCGGCGGCTGGCCGCATCTGTGTCGTCGCCCGCCTGCTCGAGCAGGCGGTACGGCACGGCGATCTTGCCGAGGTCGTGGACCAGCCCGGCCCGGCGCAGGCGCTCCTGCTCGGCTGCCGGGAGCCCGAGGCCGGAGGCGGCCCGGGCGGCCAGGCTGGCGACGCTGTGCGAGTGGGGGCCGCGCCGCGCGGATTTGAGGTCGGCGAAGTCGGCCAGCGCCTCGCACACGGCCAGGCGCCGGTCGCCGGGTAGCTCGTCGACCGGGGTCCCCGGGGCACAGGACAGCACGTCGGTGAGCGGGACCGGCTCATCGCCGTCCGGCCACAGGCCGCCGGCCAGGTCGAGGTAGGCCCCGGCCACGTCCGGGTCGAAGTAGGTGCCGGTCCTGCGGCTGACCATGGCCGCCGCAGCCTCGGCACCGGTCAGCCCGCGCACCAGGTCGGCGGCCAGCGCCAGGTGCAGGATCTGGGCCGGGCGGGGGATCATCTCCGCGGGCCGGCCGAACGCCGGGCTGCGCCCGTCGTGCCGTTCGTACTGGTAGTGGACGGCGTCCTGCACGTGCTGGCCGAACCCGAGGCCAGCGGCGAAGTCGGCGGCGACCTCACAGTGCACCGCCGTCGCCTCGTGCACGACCGGGCCGCACCGGGAGGCGAAGGCGGCCAGCCGGGCGAGCCGGGCGGCCAGGCCGGCGTCCAGGTGCAGCCGGCTCATAGTCCAGGCGGCCATGTCGCGGGGACTATGCAGGTCGACCAGGTTCAGGTCGAGCCGGGGAACCATCTCATCGGCGGCGAAGTACCGGGCCAGCACCGCGCCGCAGGCGCCACATCCCGCATCCTTGACCAGCGCCCCGTAAAAGACGGCCTCCAGGTCCCCGGCCCCCGCCCCGAGCGCGTGCCCGAGCTGGACGCCCACGAAGGCCGTGTTGGTCCCGTGCTCCATCCGCTCTGCCGCAGCCAGGCCCGAGCCGTAGGAAAGCGCGCAGAGCAGCTCGGCAGTGCCGGGCGGCTCCGATCGCGGGCCCGGCCGGTCTGCAGCCACGGCGCCGCTCACCCCGCCAACCCTAGCCCGCGCCCTGGAGCCGGGCCATAGGCACGGACCGCTCACGGGCCATGTCAGAGGGTGAGAAACATCACGGCGGCCGGGGAAATGGGGGAACTCACCCATGCGGGCAACCCGGGCAGCGATGCACGCTCTTATGCATGAGCCAAGAGCCTAAGAGGAAGGAGGCGTGTGAGCGGAGCCGCCCGAGGCGGGTCGATCCGCATCAGGCGGCCGGATAACGGGGTCCGGTCCGGGGGCAAACGGGCGCCCCGTGCAAGAGATGCCCGGCACTGACTTAACAAGCCGTTCACCCAACCGGGGGAAAGGCTCTGATCAACGGCCTGGGCCGGACGGGGCACGTTACGCCCGGACCTCTCCAGGAAAAGACAAGTGGAGGAAACATGGCAACTCTCTTTCCGGGGCAATCCCTGCTACCCGGGCAGAGCCTGCAGTCGGATAACCGGCTGTATACGCTTACTATGCAGCCCGACGGGAATGTTGTTCTTCGCGACAGCGAGTCTAAGCCGCTGTGGCGGACGGACACCGGCGGGGGATGGATCGACCCGCGTGACTTCATCATGCAAACCGATGGCAACCTGGTACTTTACGATACCTCCGGCCAGCAGAGCTGGGCTAGCAAGACGCAGGGTAACCCCGGAGCCTTTCTCAATGTGCAGAACGACGGCAACGTTGTTGTGTACCGCGCGGGCTCCACCACTGAGACCGGGGACAATGCCCTATGGGCATCGCGCAACTTTCCGCCGCTTACTCTCAAGACCGTCGTCAACAACGGTGCAATGCTCAACGTCGGCAACGCATACCTGCCCTACCTCTCCTACGACATGCTCTTCGGCCAGGACGCGAACTCGGGCGGCCGCTCGGCGTCCGGCACCGTGCAGGGCTCCTGGTCGGTCCCGGCCGACGGCGAATTCTGGTGCCTGGCTCCGCAAACCGTGACCGTTAACGCCAAGATCGACGCAACCTGGGGCAACGGTCCCGCCAAAGGTCCCAGCTGGAACTGGCAGGACTTGCAGCAGGCCTTCGCCACCGCCCTCGACGCCGTCATGCAAGCCATGAGCAATAAAACGGCTTACGAGAACTACAGCCAGCAGGCAGTTAACGGTGACGGTACCCTTCTTTGCATAGGTGACATGACGTTCGTCGACTGGGGACACTACATACCCCCAGAGATCCTAATTACCGCCCACAACAACAACACCGGTGACGAGGCGGGCCGAGTCACGGTCACATATAGCACAGAGGGTCAGAGTGGAGTAAGCGCCTGCGACATCCTCAACACACTGGGCGATTCGCTGCAAATATTGCCAGAGACGTCGCCACTTGGGGCGCTAGTTGGCCTCTTCACTGCCTTGTTCTGCGAATGACTTCTGCGCACTAGCCCGGAGCTTGCAGTAAGAGCCGCGTCCCCGGGGGTGAGCCGGGGGCGCGGGAGCGTCCGGTCGTGCCGGGATACGCCGCGGGCGTGATCGCGCGCCGGTGGATCCAGTCTCGCGTGCCAGGGTTTTCAGCAGCCAGCGGCGGCCGGCTCATGGCGCCGCCACCTAGGCCCCGCTTCGGAGGAGAACGTCATGCCTGGTTTTGTCCTGGGAGTCCGGCTCGTGCTGGCGGCCGTCTTCGCGGTCGCGGGCGTCGCGAAGCTCCTGGACGCCGCCGGGTCCCGCGGCGCGCTGGAAGGCTTCGGTGTGCCCCGCGGGGCGGCCAGGCTCGCCGGCCGGGTGCTGCCCGTGGCTGAGCTGGCGATCGCCGCCGGTCTGCTGGTCCCGGCGAGCGCATGGTGGAGTGCCCTGGCTGCGGCCGGGTTGCTGGCCGTGTTCATGGCCGCGATCGGGGTGAGTATGGCGCGCGGGGCCGCACCGGACTGTCATTGCTTCGGGCGGCTCCACTCTGCGCCGGTGAGCTGGCGCACCCAGGTCAGAAATGGCGTGCTCGCCGCGGCCGGCGGTGTTGCGGTGCTGGCCGGACGTGGCGCATCGGGCCTGAGCCCGGTCCGCTGGGCCGGCCATCTGGACGCCGCGGAGCTCGGGCTCGCCGCCGCCGTCGTGGTGCTGTGCGCGGCCGCAGCGGGGCAAGGCTGGTTCCTATACCGGCTTTCCCGGCAGAACGGCCGGGTCCTGGCCCGCCTGGACAATCTGGAGCAGCGGATCGGCACCGGCGGCCCGCCTGCGACCGCGGGGCTGGCGGGTGTGCGGCATGCCAGCGGTCCGGGCCCCGTCCGGGGTCTTGCCGTCGGTGTGCCGGCCCCGGAATTCGAGCTGCCTGCCGACGGCGGGCAGCGCGTCTCGCTGCGGGCGCTTCTGGGCCGGGGATTGCCGGTACTGCTGGTCTTCTCAGTTCCCGGGTGCGGTCACTGCGACGCACTGCTCCCGCAGGTGGCCGGCTGGCAGCACCAGCATCGCGACCGCCTCACGGTGGCGCTCGCAACCCGGCGACCTGCCGGGCAGAAGGCCGCCACGCCGCAGACACCCGGGTTGCGTGATGTGCTTGTGCAAGCCAACCGCGAAATCGCCGAGGCCTACCAGGCAAACGGCACCCCGAGCGCAGTGTTGATCGCCGCCGACGGAAAAATCGCGAGCCCCCTGGCCTGGGGCGCGCAGGCAATCACCCAGCTCATCCACAGCGCAACCAGCAGCGGCCTCCCGGCCGTCCCAGCGGCGGCACGCGCCGCCAGCGCCGCGGGACCAAGCTCACAAGACAAGCCCGGACCTGCCGCCGGCGCCGCGGCACCCGGCCTTGCACGGACCGATCTGCCGGTCCCTGCAGAGCGCGGCCGGCGGGTCCAGCCTCAGCCAGTGCCGGTACCGCATCGAGAGCCTTAAAACGAGAAGTCCCGCTAAGCAAGATCAACCCGGCGGCCTGGCGGGACTTTCCGGCCCGCTGCCACTCGAGGGCCGCTACCTGCTCGCCGGATACATCAGCCGCACCGATGGCCACAACTGAGCGTCACCCGCTGCTCGTCAAGTCTGTCCGTCACCCTTGCGGGACGCGGGCCGGCAGGGGTGGCGGCCCGCTGACCACGAACCGGCGGTGCTGATGATCTCGCTCCCCTCGTTCCACAGCGACCCCTTGCAGCACACGGTGCAGGCGCCCAGGGAAGGCCCATCGCCAGCGGCGGTGACCCAGCGGTCTTCAGCTTGCTATCGCCACTGGCCGTTCGTTGTTGCTTCCGAGCCCCGTTAACCGTCTCATGCGGCGGCCAGGTCGAGGCGGGTATCCATGTCAAGGCGGAACCGCCCGTACGGATTGACGTGCGACCAGAACAGCGGAGACAGCCCCCGCCGGTCTTCCTCGGTGAGCTTCCCTGCCCAGGCCGGGTCACGCAGGACCGCCTGGAGGAGCTGGGTGTTGATGAAGACCAGGCTCGACTGCAGGAGGTGGAGCGCGAGCATGGAGACCTCGGCGTGCTCGCGGTCGTCTCCCGTGATGACGCCCTCGCGGCCGTAGTAGATCTTGTCGTTAGCGGAGTTCCAGTTCTCGACGACCTGCAGGCCGGCGTGGATCTCGCGGCGCAGCTGCGGGTCGGCGAGGTAGTCGCACGCGAAAATGGTCCGCACCACCCGGCCGAGTTCCTCCAGGGCGAGGTAGACCGGCTGCTTGGGGCCGCCCTTCGTGAAGCGGCGCAGCACCTGGTCGGTCTCGGCGGTCCGCAGCCGCAGCGCGGTGGCGTACTTGACCATCTGGTCGTAGTTGCGGGCGATGAGATCCCAGTCAATGGGCCGCTTCTTGAGGACCTTCTCCAGCCTGGGCCACGCGGCCTGGTTCGCGCCGGGGGCGTAGAGCTGGATCGCGCCGATATTCTTCAGCCGGGGCAGGAGCTTGAAGCCGAGCAGCTCGGTGAATGCGAACCCGACGAGGCTGGCGCCGTGGGTGTCGGTGTAGTTGGCCTCGATCTCAGCCTCGGTGCCGTGCCGGAGCAGGCCCTCGATCATCGCCGCGACCTCGGAGGATGAGCAGGACTTGAGCTGGGAGTAGACGCACAGCCGGCCGCGCTCGACGTGCCAGTAGATCATCACGCCGTAGCCGCCGTAGCGGGCGTGGAACTCGGTCATCAGGTTGGAGTCCCAGGATGCGAACCGCTTGGAGTCCGACGCGGTGCTGGTCGCCTCGCCCCACCACTCCGGGTCGCGGGCCTCGATCGCCCGCCTGCTCGGCGTCAGCCGCTCCACTCTCTACAAGTACGTCCCCGAGCTCAAGCCCGGCAGCCAGCACGCGGCGCTGCCCGGAAGCACCGCCGCGCAGGGAGGCACCCCCGAATGACCACCCAGCCCGCCCCGCCGAGATCAAGCAGCTGCTGCGCGCCTGGGGAGAGTCCGACGGAATGGTGCTGCGGTTTACGCGTCTCGCCGGGCGAGGATCAGCCCGCCGAGGAGCATGGCGATGGCGGCATAGCCGGCGAGCAGTCCGAGCCCGCTCCATGGCGACAGCCAGCAGGACGCCATGCCGGGCAGGCAGGCCGGCCCCGTGGCGCCGAGTGAGTGGCTGACGATGTAAAGCGGCAGGTAGGGCCTGATGGCGAAGTCCGACTGGCCGATGAACGTGCCGCCGACGAAGACGATTCCGACGACCACGGTGATCGCGGCGGCGGTGTGCCGGATGATAGTCCCGAGGCCGAGCCCGAACAGGCCGGCCAGGCTGAGGCTGGCTCCGGTGAGCACGATCGCCCGCAGCACGCCGGGCTGGCTGAGGGCGGGCGCGGTGATGCCGTGGCGCAGTGCCACGGCGCCCGCGAAGAAGGACAGGAATGCCGCTGCCTCGCCGGTGACCAGCGCCGCCGCGCCGACGACCGCGGCCTTGGCCGCCAGGACCCTGAGCCGGCGCGGCGCGGCGGCGAAGGTGGCGCTGATGGTCCCGGAGGCGTACTCGCTGGTCATGGCCAGCACGCCGGCGACCCCGGTGAGCAGCACGCCGATGAGCATGCCGGTCAGCGTGTTGCTGACGGACATGCCGCCGCTGGTCGTGTTGCTTCCGCCGGTCGCGAGGGCGATGCCGGCTGGCGCGCAGACGGCAAGGGCCAGGGTGAGCCAGGTGGAGCGCAGGCTGCGCAGCTTGATCCATTCCATGCGGGCCAGGTGCCGGAATCGGTACCTGCCGGGCGGCTGATGACTGGCGCGGACGGTCATGACATGTTCCTTGCCCGGTACTGGGCGCTGTCGCCGGTGAGCTGCAGGAAGGCCTCTTCGAGGCTGGGGGCCCGGCCGGACAGCTCGGCGACGGTGGTGTCGGCGAGTAGCCGTCCCTTGCCGATCACCACGAGCCGGTCGGCCATCAGGGCCATTTCGCTGATCAGGTGGCTGGAGACCAGGACTGCCCGGCCTTCGGCGGCCAGTGACCGGAGCAGGCCGCGTATCCAGCGGATTCCCTCCGGGTCCAGGCCGTTGACCGGCTCGTCGAGCAGCAGCACGGCCGGGTCTCCCAGCAGCGCCGCGGCGATGCCGAGGCGCTGCGCCATGCCGAGGGAGAACTTCCCGGCCCGTTTGCGCGCCACGGCCTGGAGGCCGACTAGCTCCAGCACCTCATCCACCCTGGACTGGATGGTCGCGTTGCTGGCCGCCAGCGCGGCCAGGTGAGCGCGGGCGGAGCGGCCCGGGTGGAAGGCTCTGGGCTCCAGCAGCCCTCCGGCCTCGCGCAGCGGCCAGCGAAGCCGGCGGTAGGGCTGGCCACCGATGCGGGCATGCCCGGCGTCGGGCGAGTCCAGGCCGAGGATCATGCGCATGGTGGTGGACTTGCCCGAGCCGTTCAGGCCCAGGAAGCCGGTCACGGCCCCCGGCGCGACGTCGAAGCTGAGCCGGTCGACGGCGACCGTTGACCCATAGCGCTTGGTCAGCCCGCGGACCTCGATCACTGGCTCTCCTTCTTTCGGTCCTGGCCCGCGCGCAGCGCGGCGGCCAGCCATTCAAGGGCGGGCTGCAGCGACGGGAACGGGCCGCGGCCGCTGATGATGGCCGTCAGCTCCCAGTAGCGCTCGATCCGGGGATCAGTGCCGGCCTCCAGCTGAGCCAGCAGCTCAGCCCGACGGTGGCCGCCGGGGGTGCCCGCCAGTATCCGCTCCACGATCTGGGCTGCCTCGGCGGAGCCGGGCGGCACTCCCCGCTGGCGGGCCGCCTCGGCCTCGTCCTGTGCCCGCTCGACGTCGGCCAGCCAGGTGCCGGACTGGACCGGGATGCCGACGTCGGCGACGACCCGCCGGACCCGCTCGCGGAAGTCCCTGTCCGCTACCATCTCGGCGAGATCGACCCACGCCTCGACCTGCTCGGCCGAGGGGTCATCAGGCAGGTCCGGCGCAGCGGCCCAGCGAGGAAAGCGCGCCGGGCTAGGGTCCAGCCCGGCGAACACCTCCGCGAGGAAGTCATCGATAATGTGTTGCCGCTCGGCCGCGGACAGTCGTGCCAGCTTGTTGATCATGCCCATCTCCGTTCCGTCGGCAGAGCGCTTCACCACGGCGGCCACGACCGCCCGGCGCAGCCGCAGCGCCCTGATCTCGGTGTCCAGCGCCTCCAGGTGGACGGCGGCCACCGCCGCGGCGGTGACCTGGCCGTCCAGCACGCTCCGGGCATTGGCCAGGCTCACGCCCAGCTCCCGCAGGGTCGTCACCAGTTCCAGCCGGGCCACGCAGGCCGCGTCGTACAGCCTGCGGTCGCCGTCTGTCCGCGAAGCCGGCGGCACCAGCCCGCTATCCGACCAGAACCGGATGGTGCGCACCGGCACGCCAACCCGCCTGGCCAGCTCACCGATCGTCAGAAGAGGTCTCTCGTTCTCCATGGCGCCAGTCTGGCTCTTCCAGTAACTGGAGAAGCAAATCCCCGGCACCCGGTTCGGCGATGATCTGGTTGCGCAGCGCGCCGACCTCCTCGACGGTACAGGTCACGTGGTCGCCGACAGCGACCCGGCGGGGGTGCCCAGCGCGACCACGTCACCGCGGACCAGGGTGATCCTGTGGCTGCCCACCTCAGCTCACCCTCGGCTTCGACGAGCAGCTTGGCATCATCACCGGGGACTTGCGCGTGCGGCTGGACCCCGGGGACGGTACTTCCTGGAGCGGCAGGCCCGGGAAAAGCTCAACAAGCACGCCAAGGCCGGGAAGGCATGGCCCGGCCGCTACTTGCCCCTGGCCGCACCTTCGGAGTTAGAGCTGGTGCCCTCACCGCGTTATCTCGCGGTGAGGGCGATGACGGCAGCTTCGCTGGCGTGCCGCCCACCCACTGACCAGCGACCGTTACCGGGCCGTGATGCTAATCGTTGTTTTCGCGCTGGATGGTTCCGCGAGCCCGTGTTGAGGCGCTGGTGCCGCCGCGACGGCTGGCGGAGCTGGCCCGGTACGGGATGACCGCGTCCGCCTCGCTGATCCGCCGCCATCCTGAGGCCCGCCGGATCGCGACGCTGCTGGCCACGGTCCGGCACCTGGAGGCCAAGTCCGTCGATGACGCGCTGGAGATGCTGGACCTGCTGATGTCGGCCGAGCTGGTCGGCCGGGCACGGACCGCCTCGGACAAGGACAAGGCCCGCAGGCACCCCAGGCTGGCCAGGGCGTCCGCCCGGCTGGCGGTCGCTGTGGAGGCCCTGTTCGACTCCGACGGCTGGGGCGGGAAGGGCGAGGAGCCCCGCGTGTCGCAGGTATGGGAGGCGATCGAGGCGGTCATCTCCCGTCGCCGCGGCCCGCGTCGACCTGTCGGCCACGGTGACGCGGATCTGCAGTCTGGCGGTGTCGGTGCCGGCAACAGGACACCCGCCCCAGCGGAAGCCAGAGCGGGGTGTCGGCAGCCTGCGGGAGGCAAGCAAGTTAGAACGGCGGCTGGTCGCTGTAGCTGCCGGGCTTGTCGCTGGCCCACGGGTCGGGGCGCCCTAGCCGCCGGCCTGCTGCCCGGCCGACGCACCGCCGGGCGAGTCGCCTTCGTGATCTTCGCCGATGCGTTCTTCAGGCTCGGGCCGACTTCATCGACCTCGAGCTCGTACACCGTGCGCTTCTCGCTCTCCTTGGTCTCATAAGACCGCTGCTTAAGCCGCCCGGTGACGATGACGCGGGCCCCGCGGGTCAGGGTCTCCGCCACGTTCTCCGCCGCCTGCCGCCACGGTGCAGGTGAGGAACAAGCTGTCGCCGTCCTTCCACTCCCCGTGGCGCTGTCCTTGTACCGGGGCGTACTGGCGATGCGGAACTTGGCGACCGGCTGGCCTGATGGGGTGAACCGCGGCCTGCCGGCCAGGTCGGCGGCCGTGCTCATCGCCCGGACGTTCGCCGCGTACGCCGCGTACGCCGATGGTGACTGGGAGACGTGCGACCGCCGGATGGCTCAGGGATGGCGGGCGTAGGGCGAGGCCTTCACCGAGTTCGTTGAGCACGCTGCCTCGTCCGCGTTTTCCTACGGGCCCGCCGACCCGGCCTGGGATGCCTTCCTCGCCGGCTCGCTGTCACGGTCTTGCCGTCAGGCCTCCAGGAGCCTGGGCATCGACCTGGCCGTCACCGAAGATTACGATGAATGCTCAGCAGCCTGCCGTATTGTTTGTTACTTGCCACTGCTTATAGACACGGTTAATATCTGCAACTGAGTTCTTATCGATGCAAAGAGCGCGGCCGGATCCGTCCGCATTTGCATGAAGCCACATTCGGACCGAGCAGTTGTTCCGAACTCTATATAGCTCCGACGGATGCTGTACGTTGCCGGTACTGTTGTACTGGCAGAGGACGCTTTGCTGAGTAGCGGGGTTTGTATTGTAGTATAGATATGACGTGTTTACTGCCCACGCCGGTGTGGTAGCCAAAACCACAGCTCCGAGGCCAGCCGATAGCGACAGAAGACTCTTGGTGCGCAAGCGCATGAGTAGACCCCTTCTCCTCGGTGCCGCAGTTCTTAACGCCCCGGCCTGTAGGCTACAGGCACCCTAGTCAGGCGTTCAATGCGGCCACGCAGTAGTTTAGCTCTTGACCGTTCATAAAGGGAAGGGCTATTTCAAGATTATCTTAGCTTGCTATTTAACCCTTCTGCCTGCGGGTTTTCTTGGCCGTTCGTCTCGCTTGATGGTCTTGCCCACGTCATGGCGGGTGGCCGGATGGCTGGCGGAACTACGCCGCCCTTACCAGACGGCGACCCGGCTCGTTGATCACCGGCGCATCGGCGCCGGATCGCGTCGAGCACGGCCCGGGCGATGGCGGTCGCGGTTCGGGCGGCGGGGCGGCGGCGGGGCCTGGTTCCTTTCCTCGCCGCCGATTTTCTCCCTGGGCGGGTGCTGGCGATGGCGGCGCGGGCCGCCCGGGCCAGTACTAACCAGACTGAACTCGTAGAGTTCAGGGTCGTGACGTCGGGCGGTCACGGGCGTATGACCGAGGCATGCGGTATGCGCAACGGGGCGGGTATACGCCCGCCGAGCAGCAGCGGCGTGAGCGGCTGCGGCTGGAGGCCGCCGGGCGGTTCGCCCGCGGCGATGCGATCAGCGAGATCGCGCATGACCTGCGGGTCACGGAAGGTTCGGTGCGGCGGTGGCACCGGGCCTGGCAGGACGGCGGGACCGGGGCGCTCAGGTCGAGGGGCCCGGTGTCGCGGGAGCGGCTGAGCCCGCAGCAGTGGGCCCGGCTGGAGCTGGAGCTGCGGAAAGGGCCGCTGGCGCACGGGTTCGCCAATGACCAGCGGTGGACCCTGGGCAGGATCAAGACCTTGATCGGGAAGCTGTTCCACGTCGGGTACACCATCGAGGGCACCTCCAAGCTGATGCGCCGGCACGGCTGGTCAGCCCAGGTCCGGGTCCGCCAGGCGATGGAACGCGACGACGCGGCGGTCGCGGTGTGGAAGGACCAGGTGTGGCCCGATATAAAAGGGCGGCGCGCGACCTGGGCGCCTACGTCTGCTTCGAGGACGAGGCAGGGCAGGGGCTGAGGCCGCCGAAGGGCCGCACCTGGGCGCCGCGCGGCGCCCGCCCGGTGGTCCGGGTCCGCGGTGCGGGCGGCGGCCGGGTCAGCATCGCCGGGGTGGCCTGCTACCGGCCCGGGGACCGGCCGCACCTGTACTACCAGCTGCTGGTCTGCCGGCGCCGCAAGGGCGAGGCCAAGGGCTTCAGCTGGATGGATTACCGGGACCTGATCATCGCCGCGCACCGGCAGCTGGGCGCACCCGTGGTCTGGGTCTGGGACAACCTCAATATTCACCTGGCGCCGCAGCTGGCAGAGTTCGCTGAGCAGAACAAGGCCTGGCTGCGGATCTACCGGCTGCCCGCGTACTCGCCGGACATGAATCCGGCGGAGGGCATCTGGTCGCTGCTCAAGCGGTCCATGGTCAACTTCGCCGCCGCCGACCTGGACGGCCTGATCCGCATCGTCAAGCGCAAGCTGAAGAAGATCCAGTACCGCCCCCACCTGATCGACGGCTGCCTGGCCGCGACCGGCCTGACAATCGAGCCCTGGTGACCCCATGCACTACGAGTTCAACTTGGTTAGCCGGCCAGGCCACTACGGGGATCGGACTTCCGTAACGCTGGTAACTACGTTAGGTAGCCGGAACGCCCGCTGGCGCGAGCTGACCGCGGCCGAGGAAGCGGCCGCCGTCGCCGAACTGCGCGAGCTCGCGGCCGGACGGCCTGACCAGAAACAAGGATGGACGGCATCAACCGGCAGGCCGGCGGTCCAACGACATCTTCAGCTGTCCCCTACAAGCCCAGCTATCGCCACTGGCCGTTCCGTTGTTGCTCAAGCCCCGTGTCCTTAAGGGGATCGGCAAGCGGACATGCGAGCTCACCGTCCTCAGGAGGTACGGCCTGCCAGAACACCGTCCCGCATGACTGGTCCGTAGTGCAGTCCGTTCCCGGGAGCTGGCCGGCCAGGTTCGCGCTCCCGGGAGGGGATGGAGCCGGATCAGGGGCGTGCGCGCGGCTACTGCCTATACAGCTTCGCCCCCGTAGGTGAGGATCCTGGCAGCCGCGCAGGTCAGAAGCCTGATAAAGGACTGGCGCCCCCGGTTAGCCACCGGGGGGCCAGCCAGGACAAGCGAACGAGGTGCGCCTTGCGACGCACCTCGTTCGCTCATGCCGCGCAAGTCAGCGGCTGCGGCGTTGCCGCCAGGTCCGGGCCCGCCGGAAGAGGAGGGTGACCAGGCCGCTGGCCAGGGCCGTGTACCGGGCGGGGCCACCCGCGGTGAGCATCACGGCGGCCACGATGATCCCGGTGGCGAGCAGGCAGGCCGAGAGATTCCGCAGCAGGAGATTAGCCCGGCGGGTCCGGTCGTCGTCGTCGACGACGTAGGCCAGCAGCTGAGTCAGCCGCTTGCCCTGGCCCGGCGGGGATGTAACAGACATGGCAAAGCCCTCCATCCGGCGCGCGGATCCGGGGTGCCGGTAACAATGGACCCGTCAGCACCGCTAGAGCGTCCAGTTTCCTGAACCGCCCTGGTGGCACGGGGGGCGTTAGCGTGGCCGGAACGGGTTGTCTGTGTAGCCGGGCCGCTGGCCGATCTCGCCGCGCTGGTATCGCTCGGCCTGCCAGGCGTCCCAGGCGCGCTCCAGTTGCGGGGTTGAGGAAGCGGGCAGCCGCCGGCGGGTGCAGAAGGCCCGGAACTCCAGGTCCGGCTCGGCCAGCCGCCGGCGGCGTTCGGCCCGCGGGCCGGGCAGCACCGCGGCGGTGGTCAGGTCCTGGACCCGCCGGGCCCGGGCGAGCTCGTCTACGTCGGCGGCGATGCGGTCGATGATCGCGGCCACCCGCGCCAGGTCGACGGCCACGAGGGCCCGGTCTGGCCAGTCGGCGGACGGGCGCAGGTCGACCGCTGGCGGGTAGCTGTCAGCGTCCAGGTGCGCGAGCCAGCCTGCGCACTGCCGCAGCCAGCTCACCTCATCGGATAGCCGGCCGGCGATGGTGTCCCGCCCGCCGAGTTCGGTGTCCTCCCCGGAATCGGGATGTTCCGGTGCTGGCCAGCCTGCTGCCCGCAGCTCGCCGAGCGCGGCGTCCAGCGCATCCAGGTCGGCACCGGCCACGATCTGATGCACCCGGGACGGTGACAGCCCGGCCGCCGTGGCCAGGGTGCGGATCGAGATCCCCTCGGCGCGGGCCGAGACCAGCGCCCACGTCCGTTCCCGTTCGGCCTGCTCCAGCCGCCACGCGGCAAGGGAGACCCGCGTCAGGACCCGCCGCTCCCGCCGGCCCGCCTCGATCCGCTCGCTGATCGTCACCCGCCTATCGTGCCAGCAGCGTTCAGGAAACTGGACGCTCTAGCGGTGCTGACGGGTCCATTGTTACCGGCACCCCCGGTCCCGCCGCCTCGCCTCCGTCAGCCTGGCCGACGGAAGCCCGCAGCCTGGGCGGGATGGCGGCCAGCGTTCAATGCTTCCAGGTCCCGCCCGCGGAGATCATGTACTGGCGGTCGCCAGATCCGGCCCCCCGTCGAGAATCGATCGATCCTAGACAGTCACGCTGTGTACGCAGGGCGGACCTCGTCACCCGCCAGGCCGATGCCGACAGCTACTGGCATCTCCAGTTGGCCTGGAGGAGGTAAGGCTCACCGTACTCGCGTCAGCCGCTCAAGCAGGCCGTCGTCCTGGACCTGGTAGGCCTGGCCGACGGGCTGGAGCAGGCCGCGGCTCGCGCAGCAGTCCAGGAACCGCATTAGCCGGACCGGAAGCCGCCTGTCGCGCCGACTGCGCAGCGCTCCGAGCGCCGCGACGTACAGCGGCCACTCGTTCCCGAGGCTGCCAAGCATGAGGCCCACGACGAACCAAGCCCACACGTCGGGCCCGTTGAAATTGAAGGGCGGCGTGACGCCGAACGCGAAGCCGAACGTGAACGCCAGGATCAGCGGGCACAGCAGCGCGCTGACCAGCTCTGCCCGGGCCGCCGAACGTGGGTCGGCTCGTCGCACCGTCCTGGACCAGGTGCTCGACCAGCGGAAGAGCCACGCCCCGAGAGCGAAGTCGACGCCGGTGATCAAGACGACCAGGAACGGCTCCCAGGGGAATGACGTCGGCCAGCTAGCCTGCTTGACCAGGGCACCGACCCCCCAGATCACCGCGAACAGCAGGCCCAGCCCGAGCGCCTGCAGGAACATCCGCGTTTCCGGCCGGGCCGTGGGTGCCCGGCTGATGGCCCACATGCCGCGGGGCGGCCGGGGTACCCCGGCGATCACCCGGGTGAAGACCACGATCAGGCCCATCTCCAGTCCGTCGGACACGCCCGTCTCGGCGCCGATGCGAAGATCCCATTTCCAGCCGAAGTGCGGGCCGTTGTGCCAGAGGCCCTGCCGGATCCCGACGAGAATCCCCAGGCTTACGCCGGCCAGCAGGGCCGCCTGCAGCAGCGGGTTCCAGCTCGCCCAGTGCCGGGCCGGGTCGGCGGCGTCACGCCCGGGACGGTCGCGGCCGAGGTAGAAGGCCGCGGCGAAGACGGCTATGGCGTAGCCGCCCGACGTGAACACGGCGTAGTGCCACGTCCGGTAGCCCTGGAAGATGGAGTAGTTCACCACGAACGCCAGGACCGCGGCGGCCGCGGCCCGCAGCAGCGCCTGGTGCCTGTCGATCCACGGCACGCCGCGGTGCAGGTTCCACCAGGCGATGCAGCTCATGCCAGGATCGATGTGGTCCGGGGCGTGCGAGCCCGTCTCTCGCAGGTCCTCGCCCGGCCGCAGACCGAGCGGCGCCAGCAGGCCAAGCCAGCGGGTGGCCTGCTCCTCGCCGTAGGCCGGATACTGCCGCTCCCACCGGTCCCGCTGGCGCATGAACGCGGGGATGAGCATCCCGGTCAGCCGCTGCTCGGCCGTGCCGCCCGGCGCCTGCGCCAGCGCCGAGCAGAACGTCCCGGGATCGTAACCGGCCCGCGTGCAGACGGCGCTGGCCAGGTAGATGAGCCGGGACTTCGTGCACAGGGCGGCGAAGTCAGCGTCTGCCTTCTGCGCGTCCCACTTGTCCTTGGGGTAGTCGGTGACGGCACCGAGGAACCCGGTCGCGTCGTCGATGTTCACGGCCTGCGGCTCGATCACGGCGAAGCCGCGGAAGCGGTCGAAGCCCCACGTCCGGCAGGTCAGGATGAGCCGGTCCTGGGCGGTGAGCCAGCCGTCGTCGAACATCGCCTGCCGCAGTTCCCGGGGCAGCGCGTTCAGCCCGTCCAGGATGGGCAGGACCAGTCCCTGGTCGACCAGGCTGCTGACCGCCGTCGGCCCGTAGCTGGACTGGTCGCCGAGCTCGGGGTAGTCCTCGGCGATCCGCCGTTTCATCCAGTCGTTCACCCGCTCCCGGTCCGGGTCCCACGACCACAGCGGCAGGAACACCGGCACCGGCTCACCGGACCTGGACTGCCTGAGCAGCTCCGTCATCAGCAGCCGGGCGAACACCGACTTGCCCGATCCCGACTCACCGCGGATCACCAGCCGGAACGGCAGGCCGTCCCGGAGCCGCCGCACCAGGTCCGCGACGTCGGTGGTCGTGCCGGAGATGGACGTGCCATCCGCGGCGGTCCCGGACCAGGTGACCTCGAGCGGGCTCAGCCCGGCCCGCAGCACGCGGCCCGGCCAGGCCGGCTGCGGGATTCCGCGCCACCACTCCAGGCCGCGGCCCGCCAGTGCCTTCCTGGCCTTCTTGACCTGCTTGGGCGTTGACTGCTGCGGCCGCGAGGTGATGATTTGCTGCGCGGTCCAGCCCAGCAGCGCGAGCACCAGCGGTACCGCGTACTGCAGGATGGTGGCCGCATTGCTCTTCCAGAAGCCGCTGGCCGAAATGGCGTGGTGAAATGACCACAACAGCGCTATTCCGCCGCCCACGATGACAATCGCGCCCGCCGCGAGAAGCCACTTCAGCCTGGCTTTCACGGCCCACCCCCACACGCGTCATACGGATAAGTCCGAGCCTCTTAGTACGTCCCCTGCCCTGTCAAGCGAGGCTCGCCGTCGTCGTCGCCGGGCGCCCCGGCCAGGACGCGGGCGGTCCGCGGAACGCGTAGCAGGCTACGTACGCCAGGAATGCCAGCCCAGCGACCAGGTCGGCACTGGCCAGCAGCTACCACCAGCTCGGCGTCCTCGCCCAGGTCGGGCTGGCCCTGGAACAGCTCACCGATGACGACAGCCGCGCGGTAGCCGCCCGCACCCTGACCAACCACGACGGCGCAGTCGCCGGGGTGACGTTCAGCCCGGACAGGCGCCTGCCCGCCACCGCCAGCAGCGACGACGGCATGGCGTGAGTGTGGGGACTAACCTGAGCCCGGCGGGTATCCGGCCGGTCGAGAATCGAACGATTCTCGACATGATCACCAGCGGCGGCCCGGATCGGGCGCAGGGCCGCCCGGTGACTGCCCGAAAAGGTGTTGCAAAGTCGGCGTGGCCAGCAACCGGGCCGGGACCATTTCTCTGCAGTCCGGAGTGTGACCGTCCCAAACCGATAGCCCCGGAGCCCTCGGCTACTTCGCCCGGTGACACGTTCCTTACCGGTGCCCCTTCCTGGCCGCGATGGCCTGGTCCACGGTCTCGTAGATGCCGAAGACCTCCGTCAGCCCGGTGACCCGGAAGATCCTCAGTATCCGCTCCCGCGTGCAGACCAGATCCAGCGAGCCGTCGTGCACCCGCACCCGCCTCAGGCCCCCGACCAGCACCCCCAGGCCGGTGGAGTCGAGGAACCCAACCTTGTCCAAGTTGACGACGAGCTGGTAGCTGGTCTTGCTGACCAGATCGATGAGCAGCTCACGCAGCCGCGGCGCGGTATACATATCGATCTCGCCCTGTACGTCGATGACCTCAATGCCGTCCTTGTCGTAGTGACCCAGCTTCAGATCCACGCGTCCTCCAGCGCCATGCACGGCGTCATCTCAACGTCCAGCCCGGCGGACGGGCGTAGCCAGAGCCCAATGACATTAAGTTAAGGAACGGGCATCAGCCAGAAGACAATCCTGGTCAGCGGGGTGAGCCGGGAACTCTGGCCGGGCTTGCGGGTCTTGTACCGGCCGCCGGGCCGCTTGGTCTTGCGGTCGTAGCGTCGGCCGGGAGGCGGGGCACGAGGTTGCGGGCGTAGGTGATCTCGAAGGCCAGGTCGGCGGCGAGGTCGCCGAGGCTGTCAGGGGGAAAAGCATCCGGAGTCGCTGATGCGGCTGCGGATTCCGTCGCGGGCGCGGGTGAAGGAGATCCTGCCGGGGTCCAGTCCGGCGTCTGCGGCGGCGTGGCTGATCAGGGTGCGGATCGCCTGGTAGCAGCACAGCATCGCGTAGATCTCCTGGCGGATCATCGGCGGGGACTTCGAGCGCAGCACCACGGCAGCGCCGCCCCGGATCGAGGTCTCCAGCTCATCGAAGCAGGTTTCCAGCTGCCAGCGGGAGGCATAGGCGCCGGCCGCCTGCTCCGGGGTCAGCATCGCGGGATCGAGCAGGTCGGTGACCAGGGTGAAGGTCTCGGAGATCTCGCTGCCGTCCTCGCTTGCCACCGAGTACTCGATGACGCGGACGGTGATGCCGGGAATATCACCACCTGAGGCGCCCTTGCGGCGCAGGCGACGGGAGGCGGCCGGGTCGGCGATCCGTGACAGGTACGTGCCGTCGGGCAGCACCTGCAGCACCGGGAGATCCACGTCGCTTTTCGCGCGCCACAGCACGTGCACCCCGGCTGCGAGCACATCGGCGAGCAGGCCGTGGGACAGGAAGTTCCGGTCGGCCAGCAGCAGGTCACCGGGCCGGAGCTTTGGCAGCAGCTGCCGGGCTAGCGGCTGCTCCCCGATCGCCAGCGGCGAGGTCGCCGCGCCCAGCACCGCCCGGGTCCCGCACTCCCCGAGCCCTACCACGCGGATCTGCGGGAACGGACCGGGCCTGCGTCGTTGCCCGGGTAGCCGAACTCCATCCCGTTCTCCGGGGTGGCCGGCAGCATCCAGGCACATCCCGTCCACCGCCGTCAGCCGCATCCCCGCCACGAACGCGCGCTCCTGCTCCTCCCCGGCCAGCGGCCCGGCCACCGCCTCCAGCAGGGCGGCCATCACCTGCCAGCCCAGCCGCTGCCGCGCGTAGGTGACCGCCGCCGGGCTCGGCTGCATCCCCAGCTCAGCCCGCACCCGGAACCGCCTCGCCCAGTCCAGCCCCGCGACCAGCTTGTTCCACACCTCGCCGTACCCGGACTGGAAGAACAGCACCATCGCCAGCAGGTAGTACACCACGACCCGCGACGGCAGGGCACGCTTGCGCTGCTCGCGCACCCCGGCCTCATCGACAACACGGTCCACCAGTTCCGGCGGGAACACCTTCGCCAGCACGCCGATCCCAACCCGGTCCGCAAGCCGGTCCCCGGCTACGATCTGCTGTCCTCGTCTGGCCACGCAGGGATCTTACACCGACACAAGCTTAACTTAACGCCATTGAGCCAGAGCCCGGGGCGTGATCTTCAGCCGCATTCAGCCACGCTCCATTATCGTTTCTATACGGAATGGAGCGGCTGCCATCAGGCCTGGCATCAACCCGCTAACCCGGACCGGGCTGCTGACCGCCGATTTCCGGCTCGCGCCCGCGCAGCGCCGTCATCGGCATTCCCCTGTCGGCCCGGAACTCCTATAGCTACGGCGGGCCGCAAAGTAGCCTGAGCATGTTGACGGATGTGTCACCGGCCCCGAACGAGCTGGGTAGCCGCTGCCATATCAGAACAGCCGCCCGCAGCCGGCGGGAGGAACACGCGGCCTTCGGCGCGGCGGCCGGGAGGACGCACCGGCTTGGAGCGCCGCCTGGACGGCGGCGGCGACGAGCTGCGCGGTCTCCGCGTCGATGGCGATGTTCCGGCGGAGCAGCACGCGGCGAACGACGTGGCCGACGTGGCGGGGCGGGTCCTGCGAGCTGTCGGCCATGTCAGCTCTCTTTCCTGAGGTAGTCGTAGACGGTGGTGCGGTGCACGCCGACGGCCTCGGCGATCTCGGCGACGGTGTGCTGCCTCTTCCCGTCCGGGCCAGTCGCCTCGTACATGCGGCGGACGGTGGCGGCCTGCCGGGCGTTCAGCTTGGGCTACGGCCCCCGGTGCGCCCGCGGGCCCGGGCGGCGTCCAGGCCCTCGCGGGTGCCCTCGATGATCAGCTCGCGCTGGAACTCATCGATCGCGCCGAGGATGTGGAAGACCAGCCGCCCGGTCGGCGTGGTCGTGTCGATCTGCTGCTTCAGGACGACCAGGCCGACGCCGCGCTCGCGCAGCTCCTCGGCGAGCGCCAGCAGGTGCTTCAGCGACCGCATCGCCCGGGACAGCCGGGTGATGACCAGCACGTCGCCCGCGCGCAGGTAAGCCAGCGCCCTGTCGAGCTCGGGGCGGGCGGCGTTCTTGCCCGACGCCGTATCGGTGAAGATCTTGTCGCACCCGTACGCGGTCAGGTCATCGACCTGGCTGTCGTCGTTCTGGCTGCGGGTGGACACCCGCGCGTACCCGATCTTGGCCATCACGCGCACCCAGCCCGCCAGGCGAGCGGCACGCACCGTCGGCCGGGCCGGGGCCGCCCGCGCGCGGCCGCGGTGACGACGCGGGGCACTGTCATGGCCCTGACTGCAGCGTAAACGGCTAAGCGCACCTAGTTTGGCGGCATAGTTTTCCCGACATTGTTTCCCGACACTGTGACCTGGTGGACACGGTGCGGCCCCGTACGGCGCAGTGGTGTAGGGGTAATGGTCGTTATCCCTACACCAGATCTGCAGGGTCGGGCCGAAGGATCATCGCAGCCATCCCGGAACCGGCCTCATCCATCGTCTGGCATCAGCCGGGAACCGGCTCCCCCTGGCTAACTGCTCACCGGGTACCTCAGCCACGCCCGTTGAGCTTCCGGGGAAGAACAAGTTGAGGCTGCGGCTTCTGCATCCGCGCCACCGTACGACTCATTAAGTGTGGGATGGATAGGAAGCTGGGGCGCGGTAGCCAGCGCAGGCGCTTCGGCGGTTCATGTGCTGGCCTGGCCGTACACCGCCGTGGTACTGGTGGTGACGGCTGCCTACCGGCTCCTTGCCGAGCGGGCCCGGCGCAAGACCCTGATGGACCTGGTGTCGCATGCGCCGGCTGACACGATCGTGGTCATGGGGAAGGGACCCGGCGGCCCGGCCATGTGGATCAAGGTGGGTGGCGGGAGCCAGTTCCCCCTGCCGCCGGAGGTACGGCGTGGGCGATGAAGAAAGCAGACAGATCCCGGAGCAGTACGCCGCCGAGCTGGCCCGCTTCTACCAGGCCCACGCCCGATGGCTGGCCGGGCACGCGTACCTGCGGACTCAGCGCGACCGGGACCTCACCGCGGCCCGGAGCTCGCCGCGGACCTGGTCCAGGACACGTTCGAAGCCGCCGCGCGTGACTGGAAAGCCCTGCGGGCCCTGGTCCCGGCACAGCAGCGCGCCTGGCTGCGGAACACGTTGTGGCATAAGGACATCGATCAGTTCCGCCGTCGTAAGGCGTGGCGCCTCAAGCTGCCTGAGCTGCATCGCAAGTACCAGGCCGCAGAGCCTGATGCCGAGCAGCAGGCGCTGTCCGCGCTCGCGCTCGGGAAGACAGTACAGATCATCGAAGGCCTGCCTGACGAGCAGAGAGTTATCGCGTTGATGAAGTGGAACGACCATATGACGGAGGCTGAGATCGCCGCCAAGCTGGGCTGTGGGGGTGCGCCCACAATGGAACGGCCACGGGCGATAGCGAGCTGAGTCCGGGCGCGTTACTGCCCGCCGTCGTTCGGATGTGGATCGGCAGCTGGTGCCTCGGCGTAGGCGGTGCGTATCCCGGAGATCGATATGTCGGCGGCGCGGGCCAGATCCTCGAGCCGGTAGGGGCGGGGCCGGGTGAATTCGCGGCCGTAGGCGATCAGCAGTCGCATCCGCGCCGCCACCTGCAGCATCGCGTCGCGCACCCCGCCGATCGTGTCGAGCAGCGGCGGACCAGGTGCATGGATGCTGACGAATCTTTTTCGGCGTGCCGCAGGCTGCTTTTGGATTGTCAGTACTAGAGCGTGAGCAGCTGAGGCCTTCGCACCTGCTTGCGGCAATCGCTCTGAGCGTTGACGATCTTGACCGCCCGCACCGCCGCCGTAGGACTGAGTCCCGGCTGGACCGTGTAGCAGAGCTCGCGGATGACGGAGCCGATGACCGTGACGCTGTCCCTGCCCCAAGTGATCTGCTCTTTTTCCGCCCCGTAGTCCAGATAGGCGATCACGATGTCAGCCTGGGCATGAGTTTTGAGTTCGGCGGCCAGCTCGGGACCGTAACACGCATCGATAAGCATCATGCTGGTGGCACCGAGTGTCCCAAGCTCGTTGTCCAGCTTCAGGACGGGCTGGTCGCCGTCGCCGCAGAAGCCGAGGAACCCGTCCCAGTACCCGGCGTGTGCGGACACCACGGTGACGCGGCTGGGCTGCTCAAGCTCTGCCCGCATCGCGTTGCCGCTGTCGATGCCTTCTGGCCGGCGGACCACTATGTCCGTAAGGCCCGTCTTTGGGTCATAACGGGCGACCCATATCTCGTCGTCGAGGGCACGCAGGAAGCGTTCGCTGGCCTTGAAGCCCTTAAACCCGAGCAGGCTTATGTCAGCATTGTCCGCCATGACCGCGACGCTAGCCGGCCAGGCCACTACGGGGATCGGACTTCCGTAACGCTGGTAACTACGTTAGGTAGCCGGAACGCCCGCTGGCGCGAGCTGACCGCGGCCGAGGAAGCGGCCGCCGTCGCCGAACTGCGCGAGCTCGCGGTCGGACGGCCTGACCAGAAACAAGGATGGACGGCATCAACCGGCAGGCCGGCGGTCCAACGACATCTTCAGCTGTCCCCTACAAGCCCAGCTATCGCCACTGGCCGTTCCGTTGTTGCTCAAGCCCCATCGCCCTGCTGGATCCCGGCGCCACGATGACCGCCGACGGCGGCGGCCGCGCCGCCGCCGCCCTGCACCCGATCCACGGCGGCGAGCAGGTCGCCCGCTACCTGGCCGATCTCGCCGACCGGGCACCCGGCACCATCACCTTGGCCGAACGCGCCGTCAACGGCCAGCCCGGCCTGATCGCCCAGCAAGACGGCGCTACCGTGACGGTGTTCGCGTTCGACATCGCAGGCGGCCGGATTACGCACATCTGGGCAGTACGCAACCCCGACAAGCTCCGGCCCTGGACGGCGGGCTAGTATCCGGCGGCGGTCGCGGCCGGGCACCTCGCTCTGGTCCAGCACGCTGAAACCCGGCGGCAGGAGCGACGCGGGCTCGCCCGGCGCCAGGCACCACCCGGGGGGCAGCCCGGGACGCGTGCGGCGGGCATCGGCGGTGAGCGCCTCCCAGGCCAGCAGGCCGCCGTCCGCCACCGCGGCGGCCGCGGCGGCGAACACGGCCGACATCCAGAAGCCAGTGCCCAGCACCAGCGCGTGCGAGCGTGGCTCCGGTGCCCAGGCGGACAGGTCCGCGTGCACCAACATGATCAGGTGGCCAAGCCCGCGCCGCCTGGCCTCCTCACCGAGCAGCCCGAGCGCCACCTCGGACACGTCGACCGCGGTGACCAGGCGCCCCTGCGCCGCGGCCAGCAAGGCCGCGCCCGACGGGCCGCAGGCCAGGTCGGCCACCGGGCCGTCGGGCAGGTCCAGGGCCAGTGCCCGCGCGGCCAGCGGATGGGGGCGGAAAGATGGCACGAAGCCGGCCGCGTACTTCGCGTTCCACCTGATCCGGTCGGGGTGATCGCCGGGCACGCGCCCGGTGCCCTCGGCAGACATGAACGTGGATACTACGGGGTATGCGGACTGGATAGTTACGACACTGAGTGCCAAAATGGGCGTCAGGCAGTCCGGCAGCCGGCCCGCGAGGGAGACCGATGGCAAGCACACGTGAGTGGTTCGAGACGGTCGAAGAGGCACGCAGGAGGGCCAGGCGGCGGCTGCCGAGATCGGTGTACATGGCGCTGGTCGCCGGGGCCGAGAAGGGCGTCACGCTGCAGGACAACGTGGCCGCGTTCAGCGAGCTGCGGTTCGCCCCGCCGCGCATCGCCAACCTGCCTGCCTCCCGCGACCTGGCCACGTCGGTGCTCGGACAGGAGATAGCGCTGCCGGTGATCGCGTCCCCGACCGGCGTGCAGGCCGTGCACCCCGAGGGCGAGGCGGGCGTGGCCAGGGGCACGGCTGACGCCGGGACGGCGATGGGCCTGAGCTCGTTCGGCAGCATGCCGGTGGAACGGGTGGCCGAGGTCAATCCCAAGCTGTTCTTCCAGACCTACTGGTCGGGCACCAGGGACCAGATTGTCCAGCGCGCGGAGCGCGCCCGCCAGGCCGGCGCCAAGGGATTGATCGTCACCCTGGACTGGTCGTTCGCCAACGGCCGGGACTGGGGCAGCCCGGCGATACCGGAGAAGATAGACCTGCGGACCCTGGTCCGTCTCGCCCCCGAAGGCATCCTCAAGCCCGGTTATGTCCGCGAGTGGCTCTCTCACGGCGGCCTGCCCGACCTCACCGTGCCCAACATGGGCGTCCCGGGCGAGCCCGCGCCCACGTTCTTCGGCGTGTACGGCGAGTGGATGCAAACCCCGCCGCCGAGCTGGGACGACATCGCCTGGCTGCGGGAGCAGTGGGGCGGCCCGTTCCTGGTCAAGGGCGTCATGCGGCCCGACGACGCGCGCCGCGCCGTCGACATCGGGGCCACCGCGATCTCGGTGTCCAACCACGGCGGCAATAACCTGGACGGCACCCCCGCCACCATCCGGGCGCTGCCCGCGGTCGCCGAGGCCGTGGGCGGCCAGATCGAGGTGCTCCTCGACGGCGGGATCCGGCGCGGCAGCGACGTGGTCAAGGCGCTGGCGCTCGGCGCGCGGGCGGTCATGATCGGCCGCGCCTACCTGTGGGGGCTGGCCGCCAACGGCTCCGCGGGCGTCAAGAACGTCTTCGACGTGCTCCGCGACGGCATCGACTCGACGCTGCTCGCGCTCGGCCGGTCCTCCATCGGCGAGCTGTCCCCGGATGACATCATCGTGCCCGCCGAGTTCAGCCGGGGCCTGCATAAATGACAGCGCTAAATGACAGCGCATAAATGACGGTCCCGCCGGCGCAGCACCGGTAGCAGGGGCCGAACGGTCCGTCGTTCCACACACCCCTGCCACACCCCCACGCTGTACCCGGCGTCGTCGAGCAGCCGGGCGGCCACGTACCGCGCCGGATCGAGCGGCGGCCGGCGGTCCAGCCAGTCGAGCAGCGGCGGCGCGAGCACCAGCGCGACCAGCGGCAGCCGCAGCCGCCGCACCGCGATCGCGGCCGGCAGCGCCACCGGCCACCAGGTCCGGGAGATCGCGCTGCCCAGCGGCCGGGCCGCGGCGAGCGTCCCGCCGCCGGCCTGCCGGGCCGCCAGCCGCCACGCGGCCGAGCTGGCCGGGCGGGGCCAGTCCTCGCCGGTGACCCGGGCCAGCCGCCGGGCGAGCAGGGCGGTGCCGGCCCCGGTGACCGCGGCGCCCGCCGCCGGATGGCCGAGCGCCGCCGCCAGCCAGGCCACCGCGGTCCACACCGACGCGTAGAGCGGGCGGACCGCGCCGGGATGCCGCAGTTCGAGGCCGGCCGCGGACGTCCCGTAGTCCTTCCGCCGGGCGAACCACTCCCGCAGCCGTACCCGGTGCTGGTGACCCATGACGGCCGCGGGCTCGTAGCGCACCCGCCAGCCGGCCGCGCCCAGCCGCCAGAACGAAGTCGACGTCCTCCCCCACCTGCATGTCCTCGGCGAAGCCAGCGCCGGCGGCCTCCTTGCGGACCACCAGCGCGGCGCCGGGAACGTAGGGAACCCGCGAGCCCGGCCGGACGATGCTGGGCCGCTGTCCCATGTCCAGGGTGGAACTCGCCCCCTCGTACCGCGCCAGCCAGGTGTGCCCGGCCTCGTGCGGCACGATGCGGGGCGCGACCGCGCCCACCGCGGGGTCGGCGAAATGAGGCAGCAGCGCGTCCAGCCAGCCGGGGGCGGGCACGCAGTCCGAGTCGAGGAACGCCACCAGCGGCGTCTCCGCCGCCGCCAGGCCGGTGTTCCTGGCCGCCGCGGGCCCCCCGTTGACCGGCCGCCGCAGCACGCAGGCCCCGGCCGCGGCCGCGGCGCTGTTCACCGCGGCCTGGTCGCGGGAGCCGTCGTCCACCACGATCACCCGCCGCGCATCCGCCAGCCCGGCCAGGCAGCGGGCCAGTTCGGCGGCCCGGTCGCGGACCGGGATGACCACCGTCACGTCGTCCGCGCCGGGCTGGACCGCTGGCGCAGTGCGCGCCGGCGCAGTGCCGGCCGACGCAGTGCTGGCCGACGCGGGGCTGGCCGGCGCAGTGCTGGCTGACGTGGGGCCGTCTGGCGCCGGATGGGCGATGCCGATGTCGAGCAGGCGGCGGGCCAGCGCGCGGGCCTTCGGGTTGCCGGGCACCGGCGTGCCCGACCACCAGCCCGCCACGTGCCGGGCCCCCGCCGCGCTGAGCCGCAGGACCCGGGTGGGGTAACCGCCCGTGATCACCGTCCCGCCGGCCAGCGTGCGCGCCGCGGGGTCCGGCCGCAGGCGGAATCCCGCCGGGACGAGCTCGTCGGCTGGTCCCCGTCCTGCATGGGCCACCGCGCCGGCTGGCTCCCGCTGGCTGATTCCCTTCGGCACCTGCCCAGACTATTACGAGCAGTACCGCCCCACCGGGCACCGTCTGTTACCGCCGGGTAGCCCGCGGGTGCTCACCAGAAGGGAAGCGGTGAGCGCGCCGGTACCGCGGAAAGAGCGCTAGGTTGTGGCAGTTGTTACTTTGCTGGTCACGCGGGCCCAATGGCGCCTGCCAGCACGGAGGAAAATGATGACCGAGACCATATCGCCCGCTGAGAACCAGGCCGCCGGGTCGGCCCATCTCCCGCGCCCGGAAACCGACGCCGCCGCGCTGCGGGCCATCGACGAGGCCACCGCGCACGTCCGGGAGCGCGCACTCAAGATCAGGGAGAACCCGGAGCTGCACAAGCCCCGGCTGGTGCTGTCCCAGCACGTGCGCGGGACCAGCATCCTGGACCGGATCGCCGACGCGGTCAACAAGTTCTGCGGCTCGATGTACGTGTTCATCGGCATCACGATCGGCATCGTGGCCTGGCTCTTCCTCGGCAACATCGTCGGGTTCGACAAGACGCCGTGGCCGCTGCTGCTCACCATCCTCAACCTGCCGCAGCTGTCCATCATGATCTCGCTGCAGGTCAGCGCCAACCGGGCGCAGGCCGCCAGCGACCGCCGGGCCCTCGCCGACCACGAGACCCTGATCGCGCTGCACGAGATGGCCAAGCAGCAGCTGGATATCCTGAACGGCCAGAACCGGGTGCTGGCCATACTGGACAACTTCGCCAGCAAGGACATGCCGGGCCGGCAGAAGGCGATGCAGGACTGCGTCAACAAGATCCTCGCCAAGGTCGATGCCGAGCCCGCGGCGAGCTGAGGCGGGGACCTGATGGACCGGGGCAGGCTCGAGGCGTTCAGCGACGGCGTGTTCGCGGTGGCGATCACGCTGCTCGCGCTCGATCTCACCGTGCCCGGGCGCGGGCACGGCCCCCTCCTGGCCCAGCTGACCGAGAAGTGGCCGGCCTTCCTGGCCTACCTGATCAGCTTCTTCATGATCGGCATCGTCTGGGTCAACCATCACGTGCTGGTCCGGGCCATCACGAAGGTGGACCGGACGCTGCTCTTCCTCAACCTGGTGCTGCTCTTGTTCGTGGTGCTGATCCCGTTCGCCACCGCCACGGAGGCGGACTACTTTCCGGCCAACGGCTGGGACGCGCGGCTCGCGATGACGCTGTATGCCGGGGTGTTCCTCGGCATGTCGGTCGGCTTCGGCGTGATCTTCGAGTGGACGCTGCACGGCCAGCGCGTGGCCCGGCCGCTGCCGTCCGAGAAGCACTGGGGGGCGCGGGCGCGGTTCGTCGGCGGCGGGCTCGTCTACGTCGTCGCCATCGTCGTCGCGCAGTTCAATGCCGTGGCCGCGTTCG
This sequence comes from uncultured Actinomycetes bacterium, assembly GCA_963722275.1. Taxonomy (GTDB): domain Bacteria; phylum Actinomycetota; class Actinomycetes; order Streptosporangiales; family Streptosporangiaceae; genus Palsa-504. The sequence goes on from CAVRMX010000028.1 coordinate 195,209, forward strand.
TGCTGATCGCGCTGGTCGCCGTGTATTACATCGTGGAGCGAACCCCTTCCTCCGCGGCGCCGGGCTCCGGCGACGACGAGGAGACGTTCGGCTGAGGCAGTCAGATAAGTAGTTGCCATTAAGCAAGTGTTTCGCGGTAGACTGAGTTAACGTGCGGCAAAGCGGTGACTCAGGACATGTGAACGGGACAGCCGGGGCCAACGGCGGGCGCCCGGACCGGTACCGGTGGATCGCGCTGTCCAACACCACGCTGAGCATGACGATGGCGACGATCGACGCCTCGATCGTGATCATCGCGATGCCGGCCATCTTCCGCGGCATCGGCCTGAACCCGCTCGCTCCCGGCAACATCACCTACCTGCTGTGGATGATCCTGGGGTACCTGCTCGTCCAGTCGGTGTGCGTAGTGACGCTGGGACGGCTGGGCGACATGTTCGGCCGGGTGAAGATCTACAACCTGGGCTTCGTTGTCTTCACGCTGGCCTCGATCGCGCTGTCGCTCGACCCGCTAACCGGCTCGGGCGGGGCGATGTGGCTGATCGGCTGGCGGTTCGTGCAGGCCTTCGGCGGGGCGATGCTGATGGCGAACTCGGCCGCGATCCTGACCGACGCCTTCCCGGCCAACAAGCGCGGCATGGCCCTGGGCATCAACCAGATCGCCGGGATCTCCGGGCAGTTCGTCGGGCTGCTGCTTGGCGGCCTGCTGGCCGCGGTGAACTGGCGCCTGGTGTTCTGGGTGAACGTGCCGATCGGGCTGTTCGGCACGGTGTGGGCGTACAAGAGCCTGCGCGAGATCTCGACCACCAGGCGCGCCAGGATCAACTGGGTCGGGAACATCATGTTCGTGCTGGGCCTGGGTGCGCTGCTGGTCGCCATTACCCACGGGATTCAGCCCTACGGCGGGCACCCGACCGGGTGGACCAACCCCTGGATCATCGGCGGGCTGATCGGCGGCGTCGCGATGCTGATCGCGTTCGGCATCTTCGAGACGAAGATCGCCGAGCCGATGTTCCAGATGAGCCTGTTCAAGATCCGGGCCTTCGCGGCGGGCAACGCGGCCAGCCTGCTCGGCTCGATCGCCCGCGGCGGTTTGCAGTTCATGCTGGTCATCTGGCTCGCGGGCATCTGGCTCCCACAGCACGGCTACGACTTCGCGGTCACCCCGCTGTGGGCCGGGATCTACATGCTGCCGCTCACCGCGGGCTTCCTGATCGCCGGGCCGATCTCGGGCACCTTGTCCGACCGGTACGGGCAGCGGATGTTCGCCACCTCCGGCCTGCTCCTGGCGGCTCTCTGCTTCGTCGGGCTGATGCTGCTCCCGGTGGACTTCTCCTACTGGGTGTTCGCGCTGCTGATCTTCGGCAACGGGATCGGCTCCGGGCTGTTCGCCTCGCCGAACACCTCCGCGATCATGAGCTCGGTGCCCGCCAGGCACCGGGGTTCGGCCTCGGGCATGAGGTCCACCTTCCAGAACTCCGGCATGGCCCTGTCCATCGGCATCTTCTTCTCGCTGATGATCGCCGGGCTGGCCTCGACCCTGCCCAGGACGCTCACTGCGGGGCTGACCGCCCAGGGCGTGCCGACGGCGGTGGCCACGCAGGTCAGCCACCTGCCCCCGGTCAGCACGATGTTCGCCGCGCTGCTCGGCTACAACCCGGTACAGAACCTGCTGGCGCCTTCGCATGTCCTCGCGCACCTGCCGGCGCACAACGTCGCCGTGCTGACCGGCAGGCAGTTCTTCCCGCACCTGATCTCGGCGCCGTTCCACCACGGCCTGGTCATCGTCTTCACCGCGGCAGCGGTCATGTCGGTCACCGGCGCGCTGGTCTCGCTGCTCCGCGGGAAGCAGTTCTACTACGACGACCGGGACCTGGCGCGGCAGGCGGTCACAGTGCCGCCCGCAGCCGGTGCCGCGACCAGGGCCCCGAACGGATCCGGCCTTTCCTCCTCCGCCGGCGATTCCTCCGCCGCGGCGGGCGGCTCCCCCGGCGCGCCCGCCGTGGTCAGGCGGGATGGCGCTCCCGCGCCGGGAGGCGGCGGCGCGTAGACTGTGCGCGTGCCCCGTTATGAGTACCGCTGCCGCGCCTGCGGCGACACGTTCGAGCTCAGCCGTCCGATGACCGAGTCCTCGGCCCCGTGCACCTGCCCGCAGGGCCACGACGACACGGTGAAGCTCCTGTCGACGGTCTCGGTGGGTGGCCTCGCGTCCGGCCGGCCGGCCGGTCCCTCCGCCGGGGGCGGCGGGGGCTGCTGCGGCGGAGCCTGCGGCTGTGGCTGACTCCCGGCGCTGATTTCCCGGTGCGTCAGATGAGACAGCCGGGCTGTCTCGCGTGGCACAGCGCGCCGGAGCCTCGCCTGATTCGCTTACCTGGAAGGTTAAGCGCACGTACGGAGGCGAGACCGATGGCCGTGACCATGGCTGTACCGGCGGAAGCAATGAGAGGGCGATACAGCCTCGGTGACGATCATCTCGAGGCCGGCCGTGAGGCGCCAGATCGGGGGCCCGCCCAGGATCGGATCGCCGAGATGGCCGAGTTGCTGCGGGACACGCGTGGCAGCATGCTCCTGGGCGGAAGCGTTCTGAGCGCACTCACGATCGGCATTGCCTTGGAGGCCGCGTTCTCGCCCTCCGTACTGCGCCCCGGGCTGGCAGGCGTGCTGGGCGTCAGCCTGCTCGGCTGCGTGATCCTGTGCTGGCTCCGGGCGGCCGCGCTGCTGCTGCTGGCCGGCCGGCCCGTACTTGACCAGCTCAACGACCACCGCTGGCACACGGGCGCCCCGCTCGATCCCCGGGTGCGCTGGCTGGCCATGCCGTCCGTCGAGGACAGCGAGGCGGCCTGGACCTGGACGCGGGTCAACCTGATGCTCGGCGCGGCCCGCGTCCGCCGGGAGCGGATCCACCTGGCCGACACCTGGACGTTCATCACCGTCGCGTGCTTCCTGGTCTGGACCGTGACGGTCCTTTCTGGGGCCTGAGGACGCCCGCCCCGCCCCCTCCTCCCCTGCGACGCGTGTTCTACCTCAGGGTTTGTCAACCGCCTCCGGATGGCCCATCGTAGAACCAGTGCCGGCGTCAAACCCGCTGACCGGCATCTGAGTTCTCCTACGGTGATATGAACCTGCACGGGACGGGACCTGCCCAGGGCTTCTGGGCTCTGCTCACGGATGAGGAGCGAGGCGTCCTCTCCGCTCTCGGCCGGAGTACCGTCTTCCCGCCCGGCGCGGTGATGTGCGTCGAGGGTGATCCTGCCACTCACGTGTTCGTGCTGGTGGACGGCTGGGTCAAGATCCTGGGCGTGACCATCGACGGCCACGAGATGGTCCTCGCGCTGCGCGGGCGCGGAGATACCGTCGGGGAGATGGCCGGCGAGACGACCGGCTACCGGACCGCCACCGTGCAGGCCGTCGGCACGGTGCGCGCGCTGATCGTGGCGTACGAGAAGTTCAGCTCGTTCCTGGACGCCCACGCGGGGGCGGACCGCGCCTACCGGCGGATGGTCACCCGGCGGTGGAACAACGCGGAGTCGATGCTGCGCGCCCGGTCGGTGACCAGCGGCGCGCAGCGGCTGGCCGTGCTCCTGCTCGAGCTGGCCGACCGGCGCGACAGCGAGCCGGACCGTGAGGTCCGCATGGCGATGACGCTGACCCAGGAGGAACTGGCCAGCCTGACCGGCACGTCACGCGCTACGGTGACGCGCGCCCTGAGCAACTGGCGGCGGCGCGGCATCATCCGCACCGGCCCGCGGGACATCACCATCACCGATCTGGGGGCCCTGCGGAAGATCGCCGGACAGCTGCCGTAGCGGCCCGGCGGCTCTCGGCTCGGCGACCTCGAACGTGCATTCACCATGCCGCCGCCGATGCCGAACACGGCGAACGCGACGGCCAGCGGCACCGTGGCCGAGGTCACCGTGAGCCGGGACAGCCAGGCCGACGATGACCAGGCTGGACGAGCAGATGACAGCACCAGCCGGCGGCGGCGGCTGAGCTCTGGCAGCGGTATCACCCGGTTTGACTTGCCTGGACGTAATTGCGTCTCTACAACTAACTATTTGGGCGACGGGTGAGGCGCAAGGCCGGGCGGCTGAGATTTTGGTCACCGCCGGTAAGCCGGTAAGCGGTACGGCGTCCGGGTGGTGGGCGGGCTCGGTCAAGTAAGAGAGCTCTCCCGGCCGGGGTATCAGCCAGCCGGGACGCGGTCGCCTTGGCCCACCTCGTCGTGCAGACCAGGCCGAGCAGGAGCACGATGTAACCGCAGCCCGCGAGAATCCACCAGCCCGCGTGGGCCGCCCGGACGAAGCCCGTCTGCATCGACCCGCGCATGCTGGCGGCCAGGACCGAGCCTACGATGGCCACCCCCAGCGACTGGCCGAGCTGGCGGCTTGAGGAGTTCATCCCGGAGGCCATGCCCGCCTGGGTCTTGGGCACCCCGGACATGACCCCGTTGGTGATCGGCGAGCTCACCATGCCGGCCCCGATCCCGAACAGGGCGTAGGTGACGACCAGGTAGAGGTGCTCGGTCGTGCCGGTGAGCCGGGACAGCGCGGCGCTGCTGATGGTCAGCGCGGCCCCGGCGATGACCAGGGGAATCCGCGGCCCCCGCTTGGCCACCATCCGGCCGGCCAGCGGAGCGCACAGCGCCATGACCACGGGCATCGGCAGGATCGTCAGGCCGGCCTGCAGCGCGGACAGGCCCCGCACGTCCTGCAGGTAGAGGGTGGAAAGGAACAGGAAGCCGGCCATCGCGGCGATCGCGCAGACAGCGCTGAGGTTGGCCCCCGCGAACGGGACGCTGCGGAAGAACCGCAGGTCGACCATGGGCTCCGCGCGGCGGGGCTCGTAAGCGAGCAGCACCGCGAGCGCGGCCACCGACAGCGCGAAGAAGCCGAAGATCTGCGGGGAGTACCAGCCGAGCCCGGGCCCCTCGATGATCGCGTAGGCGAGCGAGCCGAGCATGACGATGAGGAGGAACTGGCCCACCGGGTCGGCGCGGCGGGACCGCGGCGCCCTGGAGTCCGGGACGAACAGCGCGGTCAGCGAGATGGCGGCCAGGCCCACCGGGATGTTCGCCCAGAAGATGCCGCGCCAGCCGACCGTCCCGACCAGCACGCCGCCGAGCACCGGGCCGAGCGCCATCGACAGGCCGAACACGCCGTCCCACACGCCGATGGCGCGGGCCCGTTCGGCCCGGCCGGTGAACGTGTTCGTGATGATGCCGAGCGCCGCGGGGTTGAGCATCGAGCCGCCGACGCCCTGCAGGATCCGGAATCCGATCAGCCAGCCGAGGCCGGGCGCCAGGCTGCACATCCAGGAGCCGAGGGTGAACAGTGAGAGACCGACCTGGAAGATGGTCCGGCGCCCGATCCGGTCGGCGAGCGCCCCGGCGAACATCAGCAGCGCGGCCAGCACGACGGTGTAGGAGGCAACCGTCCACTGCAGGCCGGAGACGCCGGCGTGCAGGTCCCGGCCGATGTCCGGCAGGCCCACGTTCACGATCGTGTTGTCCAGGCCCACCATGAACAGGCTCATGCAGCAGACGGCGAGCATGAGAGTGCGGCGGCCGCGGCTGGCGACGACCGGCTCGGCGCCCGGGCAGGCGGGCGGCCGCGGGCGCGCGCCCGCAGGCGGGCCCGGGTAGGTGCCCGGGCCGTGGTAAGTATCCCGGCCCGGGTAGGTGCCGGGAGCCGGGTAGGTGCCGGGAGCCGGGTAGGTGCCGGGAGCCGGGTACGGGCCCGGGTGGGGGCGGCGTGCGGCAAGCTCGAGGCCCAGGACAGGCACGGGGAGCCGTTCCGGTAGCCGAGCGGGCACGTTGAGTGACCTCCGATGGGTGGACTTCGCTGGTGCCTGCATCGTGCGAACCCCTCGGGTCGTACTCGCCGCGGACGAGTACTGCCTACTTACGACACGTCCGGCGCGGGGCCGTGGTTCGGGCTCATCCCCGATGAACCCAGTGGCGATTTGGCCAGCCAGCCGCGGTGACGGGTCTCGGCGAGCTGCTGACGGCAGCGATCGGCCGAGAAGTCAGGTGCCGTGTAATCGAACGCCGGCAGGTCAAGTTCGGACACAAGGTTCATAACAGATATGACGCTACACCGATGCAGCATGTAGTCAAGTGGTCACGTTTAGCATTTCCGCACCGTTTCGCCCTGCATGATCTGCGTCCGCGGTCTAGATTTGCTAGCTAGCGGGCTGTTATCCAAGGTAGCAACGTGCCGAGGGGGGAGGGGAATGCCATGAGCCGCAGGCTTCTACAGCTGGTCATACCGGTGACTCCGGAGCGCAGGATGTTCCGGATCCACGACCCGTCCGTCGACCCAGACGCCCCGGGCGGTCCACTGGCCCCGGTAGGCGCGCTGATCAGCACCAACCGCGAGCAGCTCTGGGTCGGCAGCCTGCAGGAGGACATCGATGTCCGCCTCGTCCTCGAGGAGTGGGACGAGACACCCCCGCCGTGTGGCGACGCCTGGGACGAGGAGGCCAAGGGCGCCATCTACCTGCGCGGCCAGCTCAGCATCAGCATGGGGCTGGCCGGGTCCGCGGTCCGCGGCCTGCGGCTGGCGGGCGGGGTGGGCGACTATTCGGTCCGTGTCTACGCCGGCAATCGCGACCAGGTGACCCGCCGCTACGCCCAGCTCTTCGACCGGCACCGCAACCCGCTCAGCGACGAGTTCCAGCAGGAGAAGAAGACCCTCGAGGGCCTCGAACGCTACCTCGTCCAGCTGTGGCGGGAGTCCTTAGCGGCGGACCGCTACTGTCCGGCTGGCGGCGGCGAGACGTGGGCCGCTGCCTGACTCCTGGCTGGCTGCGCCTCGCCGACGCTGGCGCTCCGGCCGGCCGACGGCGTCGCGGCCCTGACCGTGGAGCTGGCGCTTGAAGCCGCCCTCGCGCTCGTATCAGCCGACGTCGGCGGGGCGCTCAGCGCCTGGCCGCCAGTCCCGGTGGCCGTGATCGCCGCCGTGCCCTGAGTCCCCGTGGTCGGCGTGACGGCCGTACGCGCGCCGTGCGCACGGAACGGGATCATCGCGTAGACCATCAGCGAGACCATCGCGACGAGCAGGACGGTGAACAGCGAGCCGATGATGCGCGCCCGGGGCGTGCGCAAGACGTGGGCCGGCCCGGGGCGCCGGAAGGCGGTCAGGCAGGTGGCAAGCCCAGGATCGTTAGCCGCGAGCCGCCGCTCGATCTCGGCGAGCGCACGCTGCTCGTCCATCGACAGTGCCATTCAGCAACCTCCCCGTCGGGCACCAGGTGAATACCCTCTCACTATCTCTCAGGAACCGGTCTTTATCCAATTGTTCTTGCTCTGTACTTTGCCTGTTTTCATGATGAGCGGCCTTCGCCCGTTTTCGCCGCCTCGGGCCCACCCGCTTGGGCGGCCACGGTCGGCCGGGTTAAATACTTACGACGATCCGGACGTCAAGAAGCTTGTCGTGCTCGAACATTCATTCTATCGTGTTTGGTATGCGCTGGGACAATCTGCGGCTCGACGAGCCGCTGGAAACCGGGGGCGGCGAGGACCTGTTCACCGCCGGCCGGGACCGGGCGCTCCCGCTGATCGAGCGCGGCGCGGTCGCCCGTACCTTCGACACGCCTGGCTTCCGCGGCATGACGTTCTACGAGGTACAGGCCAGGTCCGTGGTCAACCGGGTGCCCGAGGCATCCCGGATGCCGTTCCGCTGGACCATCAACCCCTATAGGGGCTGCCAACATGCATGCCTGTACTGCTTTGCTAGGAACTCCCATACCTACCTGGACCTCGACGCGGGCGCGGACTTCGACACCAAGGTGGTCGTCAAGGTGAACGCGCCAGAGCTGGTGCGCAAGAAGATGGCCTCGCCGAGCTGGGCGGGCGAGCACATCGCGATGGGCACGAACGTGGACTGCTACCAGCGCGCGGAGGGCCGCTACCAGCTGATGCCCGGCATCATCAGCGCGCTCAGGGACGCCGCCAACCCCTTCTCCATCCTGACCAAGGGCACGCTGATACTCAGGGACATCGAGCTGCTCGCCGAGGCGGCCGAGGTCACCGAGGTGGGACTCAATGTCTCCGCGGGCTTTGTCGACAAAGATCTCTGGCGATCAATCGAGCCGGGCACGCCGGCGCCAGGGCGCCGGCTCGAGGCGTGCGCGACGCTGAACGAGCGCGGGCTGCCGTGCGGCGTGCTCATGGGCCCGGTGGTGCCGTTCCTTTCCGATTCCCCCGCCCAGCTCGACGCGGCCGTCAGCCAGATTGCGGCGGCCGGAGCCAGGCACGTCATGCCCATCGTGCTGCACCTGCGCCCGGGCACGCGTGAGTGGTTCTTCGGCTGGCTGCGGGCCCAGCATCCGGAGCTGGCCGACCGGTACCTGGAACTGTACGGCCGCGGCGCGTACGCCCCGAAGGCTTACCAGAACCGGATCGCCGGCCAGGTCCGCGAACTCGCCGAAAAATACGGCATCGGCCGGCCCAGGCCCGGCTTCGGCCACGGCACGCTGCCCCGGCGGTCCGCCAGCGCCGGCCGCCCCGCAGCCCTGCCCAGCCCTCAGGGGCCCGGCCCTCAGGAGCCCGGACCGCGCCGGCGCTCCCCCGCACCGCACGAGCAGCTCACCCTGCTCTGAGCGATATGCGCTGAGCGATAACTGCGCTGAGCGATAACCTGCGCACCTGCCGGCAGGCGATGCCACGGGCGCGGAGTCAGCCAGACGGCGGATGTCACCTGGCCATACGGCCGATGTCATGGCCAGCCGACGGGCGGGGCAAAGATGACCGCGCAGCCGATCCGCCGGCCGGGGTCCCCGGGCGACGCTGGACACGACGCAGAAAGCCGGGAAAGTGCGGGAAATTCAAGATATAACTTGACACGTCGCAGCAACAAGATACATCGTTTTCCCTAAGAATCGTATCAGAGTATTTCGAGACGTGAGGAGGACGACGTGGCACGCGGGACCACGGGGGCGCCCCGTAATACGCCGGGTCAGGACACGAGGAACTCACGGGCTCCGGGGTTCGGGGACCCCGGAGCCGAGCGGGGCCCGGCGCGATCAGGCGGAAGCCGCCTGATCACGTTCGTGTGCGGCCGCCGGACCAAGTACCTGGTGGTCGTGTTCTGGATCCTGGTAGTCGCAGCCCTGGGCGGACTGGCAGGCAAGCTGCAGGGAGCGGAGAAGAACGACGCGTCGGCGTACCTGCCTTCGTCGGCCGAATCCACCCAGGAACTGAACGAGCAGAACCTTTTCCAGTCCAAGAACCTCAACCCGGCCCTGGTCGTGTACGTGCGCGACAGCGGGGTGACGGCGGCCGATCTGGAGAAGGCGAACGCCGACGCGCGTTACTTCGCCTCGCTGCCCGTCGTGAGCGGGCGGGTCGCTCCGCCGGTCGTGTCCAAGGACCACAGGGCGATCGAGACCGTCATCGGCGCGAACCTCGGCTACAACAGCGACCTGAGCGGCTTCGTCTCCGACGTGAAGAACACCGCCAGCAAGGACAGCGCCGGGCTGAGCGTATACGTCGGCGGCCCGGCCGCCAGCGCGGCCGATCAGGTCAAGATATTCAAGGGCATCGACTCCACCCTGCTGTACGCCACCCTGGCCGTGGTGGTCGGCCTGCTGCTGCTGACCTACCGCAGCCCGGTGCTGTGGCTGCTGCCGATCCTGTCGGCGGGGGTCGCGCTGACCGTAGCCCAGGCCGTGATCTACCTGCTCACCCAGCACGCCAACCTGACCGTCAACGGGCAGAGCGAGGGCATCCTGGTCGTCCTGGTGATCGGCGCGAGCACCGACTACGCGCTGTTGCTCATCGCCAGGTACCGGGAGGAACTGCGCAGGCACGACAACCGGCACCAGGCCATGGCGGTGGCCCTGCGCCGGGCGGGCCCGGCCATCATCGCCAGCGGGCTGACCGTCGTGGCCGGCATGCTCTGCCTGCTCGCGGCCGAATCCAACGACATCTCCGGGCTCGGCCCGGTCGCCGCCATCGGGATCGCGGTGGGCCTGATCGCCATGGTCACGCTGCTGCCCGCCATCCTGGTGGTCTTCGGCCGGTGGATCTTCTGGCCGGCCAGGCCGGGATACGGCTCAGCCGAGCCGTCCAGCCGCGGGGTCTGGTCACGGGTCGGCCAGGCCATCGGCCGCCGCCCGCGCGTGGTGTGGCTGGTGACCGCGATCTTGCTGGCAGCCGGGGCGGCCGGCCTGATCGGGTTCAAGTTCGGCACGCTTACCGTGGCTCAGTCGTTCCGCGGCACCCCGTCGTCGGTTGCCGCGCAGAACGTACTGGCCAGGTACTTCCCGGCCGGCTCGGGCGAGCCGGTGGACGTGATCTCGACCGCGTCCAGCGCGGGGCAGGTCAGGGCCGCGCTCGCCGGCACCCCCGGCATCGCGTCGGTCGCCCCGCCGGTGACCAAGGACGGCAAGTCCTTTCTGCAGGCGACGATGACCCCGTCGCCGGACAGCCAGGCCGCGTACACGCTGGTGGACAAGATACGGACCACCGTGCACGCCATCCCCGGCGCGGACGCGAAGGTGGGCGGCGGCACCGCCATCAACAAGGACGTGGAGAGCGCCGCGACCCATGACCGGGACCTGCTCATCCCGCTGATCCTCGGCGTGGTGCTCATCATCCTGGGCCTGCTGCTGCGGGCGATCGTGGCACCGCTCATGCTCATCGCCACCGTGGTGCTGTCCTTCGGCGCCGCGCTCGGCATCTCCTCGCTGTTCTTCAAGCACGTGTTCGGGTTCGCGGGCGCGGATACCTCGGTGTCGCTGTTCGTCTTCGTGTTCCTGGTGGCACTCGGCATCGACTACAACATCTTCCTGATGACCCGGGTGCGCGAGGAGTCGATCAGGGCCGGAACCCGGCGCGGCGGGCTCACCGGCCTGGCCGCGACCGGCGGCGTCATCACCTCGGCGGGCCTGGTGCTGGCGGGCACCTTCGCCATGCTCGGCACGCTGCCGCTGGTGGAATTCACCGAGATCGGGTTCGCGGTCGCGCTGGGCGTGCTGCTCGACACGATCGTGGTCCGCTCGGTGCTCGTGACCGCGCTGACCCTGGATATCGGACGGCACGTCTGGTGGCCCAGCGCGCTGGCCCGCCCAAGCTAGCCCACTCACCCAGGCCACACAACGCACTTGGCGAACCCGGAAAGCAGGCAGTGACGGACGGCACCTAGAATATGGGGTCGTGGCGGGTGACCAGGTGACACAGACGGGGCCAGGGACACAGATGGTAGAACGCGGGTGCTGAGCCGTCAGGAAACCGGGCGGCTGCTCGTCCGCACCGTCGCCATCGCCGATCCCGGGAACCTGCTCGAGCGCATCCCCCAGCCGGAACGTGGTCGCCTGGGTACATCACGGGGCCGGCCTGGCCGGCTGGGGCGAGGCGGTCAGGGTCACGCTGCCTGCCGGGGAGGACAGGTTCACCGCCGGGGAGAAGTGGCTGCGCTCGGTATTCGACGCCGCCGACGTCGACGACCAGGTCAAGGTGCGCGGCTCGGGCCCGGTCGCGTTCGGCACCTTCACCTTCGACGCGTCGTCCGATGGGTCCGTCCTGATCGTGCCGCGCACGCTGCTCGGCCGGGACGGCCGCGGCCAGGCCTGGCTCACGGTGGTGACCCAGCAGGGCGAGGCTCCTGGTTCCGATCCTGGCTGGCCGCTGCCCGCCAGGCCCAGGCTGGCCGCGCCAGCGGACCTTCAGTGGCAAGACGGCAGCCTGCCCGGGCCGCGCTGGGAGCAGGCGGTGGCCGAGGCGGTCGCCGCGATCAAGGCGGGCAGCCTGAAGAAGGTGGTGCTTGCCCGCGATGTGTTCGCCACCGCCGCGGCGCCCATCGACGCGCGGATCCTGCTGCAGAGGCTGGCCGGACGCTACCCGGACTGCTTCACGTTCTCCTGCGACGGCATGATCGGCGCGACTCCCGAACTGCTCGTCAGCCGGGCCGGCCGGGAGGTCAGCGCGCTGGTCCTCGGCGGCACGCTGCCCCGCGGCGCCGACCAGGCGGAGGACCTGGCCCTCGGCGAGGAGCTGCTGGCCTCGGCCAAGAACCACGAGGAACACGCCTACGCGGTCGTCTCCATCCGCGAGGCGCTCGAACCGCTGTGCGCGACGCTCGACGTCGACGCCCGCCCGGCCCTGCTGAAGTTCCCGAACCTGCAGCATCTCGGCACCCGCGTCCGCGGCACGCTGGCCGACCGCGGGACGCCGAAATCGGCGCTCGCCCTGGCCGCGGCCATGCACCCGCCGGCCGCCGTCTGCGGCACCCCGACCGGAACCGCGCTCGAGCTCATCCGCGACCTCGAGCACATGAACCGGGAGCGGTACGCCGGCCCGGTCGGCTGGGTGGACGCCGAAGGCAACGGCGAATGGGGCATCGCGATCCGGTCCGCCCAGCTCTCCGGGCGGACCGCCCGCCTGTTCGCGGGCTGCGGCATCGTGGCCGGCTCCGAGCCGACCGCCGAACTCGCCGAGACCCTGGTGAAGCTCCAGCCCATCCGCGGCGCGCTGGAAGGCCGGGGCTGATAGCCAGCCCCGTTCGGCCCTGAAAGATCTTTATCCCCGAACGGACCCGGCGCGTGCCGGCCCGATAAGAGAACTCTTAATCTGCTGTCGCCTAGGCAGCGACCAGCGCCTACAGTCTGTATGAGACGAGCGTTCCGTCCAGGAGGGTGTCATCGGATGAGCGGCAACACCAATGAAGTCCTCGGGGTACTCCGCGAGGTGTGGAACGCTCAGGGCCAGTCCGCCGAGGACGTCGAGGAAGCCTGCGGCACGACCAAGTCCTGCAAGCGGATGACCGATGTCGGCTTTGACGGCCTGGCCGAGGAGACCGACGGCGACCTGCGGCTCGCCTGGCGGACCCAGCTGGCGCGCGAGGGCAAGCTGAACCCCGGCGCGGGCAGCGTGCGGGACCTGGTCCTCGGCCCCGAGTCCTAGCGGATGGAGGGCCCGGGCACCGTCGGCGAGCTCACCGAGACCTTGCGGCAGGGCGGCTACCTGGCCGATCGCGGGCTGGCCACGGCCCTGTTCGTCGCGCTGTCACTGAACCGCCCGGTCCTGCTCGAGGGCGAGGTAGGAGTGGGCAAGACCGAGGCCGCCAAGGTGCTCGCCTCGGTGTTCGGCCGCAAGCTGATCCGGCTGCAGTGCTACGAGGGCATCGACACCAACCAGGCGCTTTACGAGTGGGATTACGCCCGCCAGATGCTGCACATCCGGGCCCTGTCCGAGCACCAGCTCTCCGGACCCGACGCCTCCGGCACGGTGGACAAGCTGTTCGGCCCGAAGTTCCTGCTGGAGCGGCCGCTGCTCGAGGCGGTCCGGGCCGGCGACCGGGCCGTGCTGCTGATCGACGAGATCGACCGGGCCGACGACGAGTTCGAGGCCTTCCTGCTCGAGCTGCTCTCCGATTTCCAGATCAGCATCCCCGAGATCGGCACGGTCAAGGCGGAGAGCCCGCCGCTGGTGGTACTGACCTCCAACCGGACCCGCGAACTGCACGACGCGCTGAAGCGGCGCTGCCTGTACCACTGGATCGGCTACCCGGCCGCCGAACGCGAGGTCGAAATCGTCCTGCTCAGGGAGCCGGGCGTCTCCGCGGCGCTGGCCCGCAAGGTGGTGGCGGCCGTCCGCCGGCTGCGCGAGCTTGACCTGGCCAAGCCGCCGGGGGTGGCGGAAACCATCGACTGGGCCCGGACCCTGGACTTCCTCGGCGAGACGGACCTGCACGCCGGCAACGCGCGGGACACGCTCGGCGCGGTGGTCAAGGACCGGGACGACCTCGAGGTGGTCTGCGACAACCTGGCGGAGATCACCTCCGGTGGCTGATGCCCCCTTCACGGGCCTGCTCGTCCGCTTCGCCGCCGAACTGCGCGCGGCCGGGCTCGCGGTCGGCTCGGGGGACGTCCTGGTCTACTGTTCGGCGCTGACCAAGCTGGATCCTTCGGATCTGGTCGACCTGTACTGGGCCGGGCGGACCACGCTGGTGAGCCGGCACGACGACATCGGCCGCTACGACGAGGTGTTCCGCCGGTTCTTCCTCGGCGCCGACGGCCCGGACCAGGAACTGGCTCTCATGCTGCGCGCGTCGGCGCAGGCCCAGGGGGCGCTGGCGCTTCCCTCGACCGAGCCGGGTGAGGACGCGCAGGAGGAAGACGCCGTGCTGGGCTGGATGGCCTCCGACGTGGACGCGCTCAAGCACAAATCGTTCGCGGCCTGCACGCCCGCCGAGCTCGCCGCGCTGCGCCGGATCATGACCAGGATCCGGCTGACCCCGCCGCGCCGCCGGACCAGGCGCAGCGCCTCCGCCAGGTCCGGGCCCCGTCCCGATCCGCGGCGGACGGTCCGGGAGTCCATGCGCATGCACGGCGAGCCCTCGCGGCTGTACTGGCGGCGGCGGAAGGTCCGGCTGCGGCCGCTGATCCTGATCCTGGACATCTCCGGGTCCATGGCCGACTACTCGCGCAGCCTGCTGCAGTTCGCGCACTCGGCGAAGCGGTCCGCCGGGCGGGTCGAGGTCTTCTGCTTCGGCACCCGGCTGACCCGGGTGACCGGGGCAATGGAGTGCCGGCGCCCGGACGAGGCGCTAGAGCGGGCGGCGCAGGCGGCCTTCGACTGGGACGGCGGGACCAGGATCGGGGACAGCCTGAACGCCTTCGTCCGCGGCTGGGCCCGCCGCGGGATCTGCCGCGGCGGCATCGTGGTGATCTGCTCCGACGGGCTGGACCGCGGGGACCCCGCGGTGCTGGCCGCGGCGATGGAGCGGCTGTCCCTGCTGTGCCACCGGCTGGTCTGGCTGAACCCGCACAAGGGCGACAACCCGTCTTTCCGGCCGAGCACGCTGGGGATGATGGTCGCCGCCCCGCACATCGACCTGCTGCTGTCCGGCCACGATCTGGCCAGCCTGGAGAAGCTCGCTACGCTGCTGCCAGGGCTGAATTAGGCCAGGCTAGCCCCCAGGGCGATGCTTAACTAGGAGCATGCCAGTGCGGAGTGCGCCATGAGGTGGAGCGTCGGGATCGAGGCCGAGGGTGACCGCGTGCTGACCCGGGAGCAGGTGGTCGAGCTCGCCGACGCGGTGGCCGCCAGCGGCGGCATCGCCACCGGGATCGGCACGAACCGGTACGGCGCGCAGCTGATCGTCGACGCAGCCAGCCGCGAGGAGGCGATCGAGAGGGCCACCGCGGAGTTCTGGCGGGCGGTCAGGAAAGCCCGCCTGCCGCCCGGCCCTGCTCGTGCGGGCCGAGGCGATCAGCGAGGACGAGGAAATGCTGGGATGATCCGGCTCGGATCGCTGGCCGGGTACCCGTTCGAGGGGCCCCGGGTGCTGGCCGGCTGGACGCCGCCGGCCGCCGCGGCCGTGTACGCGATCGCCTACAAGCCCGAGCCGGACACCAAGCCGGACAAGTACGCGGTCATCTACGTGAGTCACTCCGACGACCTGTCCGCGGAGCGGTTCCCGTTCCAGCACCCGCGTGCGCACTGCTGGGTCAAGCGCGCGGGCGACAAGTGGAAGGTCTACATCTGCACCTTCGAGGTGCCGGGCGGCGGCAGGCCGCACCGGGAGCAGATCGCCAGGGAGCTGACCGCGACCTACCAGCCGCAGTGCAACGACCAGCAGTTCGACCAGGCCTGGAAGGACGAGTGGATCGGCGGGACCACCTCGTCCTCCCCCAGCCTGGCCAAGGACCCGCGCGTCCCGGGTTCCCGCCACTCGGGTAGTACCTTCATGATCGTGGCCAGAAATGGGCGCTATCTGACCTGAACTGGCCACGATCATGACACGGCCCGGGTTTACTGGCCAGGCCGGAACCCGACCGCGTCGAGCAGGCGGGAGCGGCGGGTGCCGGAGGCGGGGCGGGCCGGCTCGGGCACCGCGGGCGCCTCGGGCCTGGGGGTGACGCCGGTCACGATGCCCTCGGCCATCCCGTACAGCAGCGGCAGCGCGCCGGCCACCACGCCGCCGGTCTCGTTGATGTGCTCCACGCCGGGACCGATGAGCTTGGCGTGGCCCACGATGGTGCGGACGATCTCGGCGCACTCCTCCAGGTTCCCGGCGATACGGGTGAGCAGGGTGCCCACCCAGAACAGGTAGAACGCCAGGCCGGCGATCAGCAGCAGGACGTCGATGACGGTGAAAACGACCAGCCCTGTCATGATCTTCACCTTTCCGAGCACGCGGCCGAGGAACAGGTGGTGCTGCAGGCCCTCGGCGAGGACGGCCTCGACGCCGGTGGCAACCTGCGGGATCAGCACGGTGTCCGCGGTGTTCGCCGCCGCCGCCTTGAGGGTGTCCCTGACCGCGACGACCCGGCGGTCGATGATCTTGACCAGGTAAATGAGCAGGCTCAGCAGGGCGGCGACGGCGACCACCACGACGATGCCGAGGATGTTCGCGATCGTCCACAGGTTGTGTTCGGTCGAGGACATGGCCAGCGTGTGCATCGCTACCCTCCTAGCCTGGCGCGGCCGCGCTGCAGGCCGCCGATGATGATCGTGGCGTGCTCGATCGTGGTGCGCAGCGCGCCGAGCGGCGCGGTGTTGTGCACCGCCTCGGTCAGCGCGTCGTTGATCTTGGGTGCCTCGTTGCCGATCGACCGGGCCAGCAGCAGGATCGGCACCACGAGCGCCACCACGACGAGCACGATGACGATGCCGATGGTGTAGCCCACCACCCAGCCGGTGGTGCTGGTTCCCGCGGTCCCCGCGGCCAGGACATGTGATTCCATCATGGGCTCCCTCAGACCGTTTCGCAGAAGTCGCGTACGGGTTTCAGGTTCGCGTTAACCGAGGTCAGCCGCGCAGGCACGGTGCTCGTCAGGTTCGCGACGGCCTGCACTCCCCCGGTGGTCGCGACCAGCGTCTTCCGGATCGCCCTGAGGTGGAAGATGACCCGGAGCAGTCCGACCGCGGTGATCGCGATGATCAGCGCGGCGATGATCAGCGTCGCCCAGGCGGCAGCTGGCATGACCGTTCTCCTTCTCTATTTTTTTCTAGCCGAGGAGCTTGGCGACGGAACCGGCGTACCGGACCGCTCCGACCGAGACTTCCTTGATGGTGGTGTCGGTGACGGCCAGTGCCTCCGGCACGCCGTTGAGTTCGCCGATGAGGGCCACCCCGCCGGACAGGATGTCGTCGGTGGCGCCGCGGATCCGCTCCACCGCCGCGAGGACGCGGTTGAGCAGGAAGATGACCACCGGCAGCACCACGAGCAAGCAGAATCGCGTTACCTATCCACCATAGGACCATGACTGGCTCTCCTCCTGATCAGCTCGTGGCCTGGTACGGCATGAAGAACCGGCGAAAGACCCTGGTCAGGGCCATCAGCGCGGCCCGCATGCCCAGGGTGAAGCCCTTGGCCGGGGTGGCCGCGGCCGCGGCGATCTGCTCGGCCGACTCGCCCCGCTCGATGCGCCCGATCCGGTCCTGCATGTTCGCCGAGAAGTCGCGCATCAGCACGGCGGTGACGTCGGCGATCATGCCCCGGCCGTACTGCGCCGCGGCACCCGACAGCTGCAGGTCCTGGGTGACGCCGACCTTGGTGCCCCGGCTGGCCCGGGCCAGTGTCGCGGTCACGACCATGCTGGCCTGGCCCCGCCCCTTCTCGTCCGCGCCGCTGGCGTGCACGATCACCCGCCTGGCCGCCTCGTCGCGCTCGGTGATGTCGGCGGTGCCGGCGAACTGCAGCCGCACCGGCCCCATCCGGACCGCGACCGTGCCCTTGTACTTGTCGTCGCCGAGATCCTCGGTGAGTTCGGCGCCCGGCAGGCACGCGGCCACCTGGGGAATGTTCTCGAAGAACTGCCAGACCTTCTCGACCGGCTCAGCGACCTCGAACTCGTTCTTGATCAGCATCGGGTCTCTCTCTTCACGTATGCGTCAGGGTCTTTCTCGAACGCCTGCCGGCAGCCGGCGCAGCAGAAGTAGTAGTCGGTGCCCTCATGCCGCACCGGGCGGGACGAGTCCGCGGCCACGGTCATCCCGCAGACCGGGTCCTGCGCTTGCCGCTGGGCAGGCCGGATCCCCTCCGGCCCAGCCTGCCGCGCGGATCCTGCGGCGGCCGTGCTCCCCCTCGCCCCGGCCAGCGCGCCGGAGGCACGCAGCTGGACCAGTTCGGCCAGGATGGCGACCGCGATCTCCTGGTGAGTCGTCCGGCCCAGGTCCAGTCCGGCCGGCACCCGCACCCGGTCGAGCTGGTCCTTCGGCAGGCCCCGGTCGGCGAGATAGCCGAGCACGGTGGCCCCGCGCCGGCGCGACCCCACCAGGCCCAGGTAGGCGGGCCTGGCGGCGACCGCGCGCTCGAGCACGTCCTCGTCGTCGTGGCCCTGGGTGGCCACCACGATCATGGAGCGCTCGTCCGCGGTTCCCGTGGTGAAGTCGGGGCCGCGGACGAGGGCAGTCCGCCAGCCGAGAGCCCCGGCCAGGCTGGCCAGCGTCCTGGCCATCGGGGAATCCCCCACGATCACCAGGTGCGGCACGGGCAGCACCGGCTCGATGTAGACCTCGAGGGCCCCCTCGCTCTGGCAGGAGATCGGGATCACGGTCATGCCGTCCGGGATCGCCGCGCCGAACTGCTCCGGGGTCCCGAGCAGCAGCAGCCGGGCCGTGCCCTCGGCTATCACCTGCTGCGCCTGGAGGATCACGACCGGCTCGGCGCAGGCACCGCCGATCCAGCCGTGCAGTTCGCCCTCGGCGGTGATGATCGCGCGCGAGCCCGGCTGGCTGGAGGACGGGCTCTGCCGCCAGACCACGGTGGCGAGAGCGAACGCCTCGCCGCGGCGAGTCAGCTCGCCCATCTCCTCCAGGACGCTCAAGCCTTCCATGAGCAACTCCGTGTCAGTCGTTTCGGTGCCAGTCGTTTCCGTGTTAGTCGTCGGAACGCACCGGAGGCGCGCCGGAGACATCCCGGCGGTAGGTGATGGCCTCCCATACCCGGTCGGGCAGCAGCGGCATGTCGATATTGCGGACGCCCGTGCCGGACAGCGCGTCCATGACCGCGTTGACGAAGGCCGCCGGGCCGCCCACCGCGGCGCACTCGCCGATGCCCTTGGCGCCGATCGGGTGGTGCGGGCACGGGGTGACGACCTCGCTGTGCAGCTCGAAGCCGGGCGTCTCCCAGGCGGTGGGCAGCAGGTAGTCCATGTAGTTCGAGCCGACGCAGTTGCCGTCCGCGTCGAACGTGATGAACTGCATGTTGGCCATCGCGTAGGCCTCGGTCAGGCCGCCCATGATCTGGCCCTCGACGATCATCGGGTTGATCCGCACCCCGCAGTCGTCGACCGCCACCATCTTCAGCACGTCCCAGACGCCCGTTTCCTGGTCGACCTCGACGGTGACGATGTAGACGGCGAACGGCCAGGTGAGGTTGGGCGGGTCGTAGTACGCGGTGTTCTCCAGGCCGGGCTCCATGCCGTCGGGCATGTTGCTGTACGCCGCCATCGCGCACTCCTGGATGGTGACGCCGCGGTCCGGCGCGCTGCGGACGTAGAACCGGCCGAGCTCCCACTCGACGTCCTCCTCGGACACCTCGAGCAGGTGCGCCGCCAGCCTGCGGGCCTTGGCCCGGATCTTGCGGGAGACCATCGCGACCGCCGCCCCGGCGACCGGCGTGCTGCGCGAGGCGTAGGTGCCCATGCCGAACGGCGCGGTGTCGGTGTCGCCCTCCTCGACCACGATGTCCTCGGCCGGGATGCCGAGCTCGTGGGCCACGATCTGGGCCCAGGTCGTCTCGTGCCCCTGGCCCTGGCTCTTCGCGCCGGTCCGGAGGATGGCCTTGCCCGTCATGTGCACCTTGAGATCGGCCGAGTCGAACATCTTGATGCCGAGGATGTCGTACTCGCGGCTGTTGCCCGCACCCAGCGGCTCGGTCATGGTGGAGATCCCCAGGCCGAGCAGCCTGCCCCGCTTCCTGGCTTCTTCCTGTTCCTTGCGGAAGTCCTCGTAGCCGATGGCCTTCAGGCCGACGTCGAGGCACTTGCCGTATTGGCCGGAGTCGGTCAGGAAGCCGAATGGGGTCCGGTGCGGGAAGTCCTCGTCCTGCACGAAGTTCATCCGGCGGAACTGCGCCTGGTCCATGCCGAGGTCGTCGGCCGCGGCCTGCATCATCCGCTCCTGGAAGAACATGGCTTCGGTGACCCGGAACGAGCACCGGTAGGCGACTCCGCCCGGCGCCTTGTTGCTGTAGGTGCCGCGGGCGGTAAGGTGCGCGGCGGGGATGTCGTAGGCGGCGAAGGCCGAGTGCATCAGGCCGATCTTGAACTTGCTCGGCTGCGCGTCGGAGAAGAACGCGCCGTGGTCGGCGTCGGTGTGGATCCGGACGCCGAGGATCTTGCCGTCGCGGCGCAGCGCCATCTCGCCGTCGAGGTAGACGTCCCGGGCGAAGCCGGTCGAGATGAGGTTGCCCGACTTGTCCTCGATCCACTTGACCGGCCGCTCCAGCAGGATCGAGGCCAGGATCGAGCAGACGTACCCCGGGTAGACCGGGACCTTGTTGCCGAACCCGCCGCCGATGTCCGGGGAGATGATCCGGATCATGTGCTCGGGCAGCTCGGCCACCAGGGCGACCGCGGCCCGGATGATGTGCGGCGCCTGGCTGGTCATGTACACGGTGAGCTTGGAGGTGGCCCGGTTGAAGTCCGCGATCGACCCGCAGCACTCGATCGGCGACGGGTGCGAGCGCGGGTAGTGCAGCTTCAGCTTGGAGATCACGTCAGCCTGCGCGAACGCCCGGTCGGTGCCGGCCGCGTCGCCGACCTCCCAGTCGTAGATGACGTTGTCCCGCTGGCTGTCCTTGTCGTCGCGGATGACCGGGGCGCCCTCGGCGACCGCCTGCCCGGGGTTGACGATGACCGGCAGCGGCTCGTAGTCGACGTCGATGGCCTCGCACGCGTCCTTGGCGATGTAGGGGTCGTCGGCGATGACGCAGGCCACCTCCTGCCCCTGGAACCGGACCTTGTCGGTGGCCAGCACCGCCTGGGTGTCGTAGGACAGCGTCGGCATCCAGGCCAGGTTCCTGGTCGCCATCATCTCGCCGGTGAGGACCAGGTGCACGCCGGGGATGTCCCACGCCTTGCTGGCGTCGATGGACTTGATCCGGGCGTGAGCCAGCGGGCTGCGCAGGATCTCCATGTGGAGCATGCCGGGCAGGGTGATGTCGTCGGTGTAGTTGCCCTTGCCGCGGACGAAGCGGTTGTCCTCGACGCGCTTGCGGCTCGCGCCGAGCCCGCCGATCTTGATCTCGTCCAGTGCCTGTGACACGTTCTGCCTCCCCTAGCTGGCCGACTCGGAGCTGGCCGACTCGGAGCTGGCCGACTCGGCTCTGAGCTTGGCCGCCGCCCACAGCACCGATTTGACGATGTTCTGGTAGCCGGTGCAGCGGCACAGGTTGCCGGACAGCGCCCAGCGCACGTCCTCCTCGGTGGGGTCGGGGTTCTCCTCGAGCAGCGCCTTGGCGGCCATCATCATGCCCGGGGTGCAGAACCCGCACTGCAGCCCGTGCTCCTCCTTAAAGCCCTCCTGCAGCGGGTGCAGCTCGCTGGCGGTGGCCAGGCCCTCGACCGTGCTGATCTCGCGCCCGTCGACCTGGACGGCCAGCATCGTGCAGGACTTCACCGGCCGGCCGTCGACCAGGACCGTGCACGCGCCGCAGTTGGTCGTGTCGCAGCCCATGTGCGTGCCGGTCAGGCCGAGCCCGCGGCGGATCAGGTGGGCCAGCAGCAACCGCGGCTCCACCTCGGCGATCTTCTTCTCTCCGTTGACCGTGAACTTGATCCGGCTTACCGGGATGTCCGTGGTCTGGCCCTCGTGGTCGTCGTAAACGATCGTCATGGTCAGGCTGCCCTTTCCGCCGTTTCCGCCGCGTCGATACGGCTCAGCAAGCGCAGCACGAACGTGCGCACCATGTGCCGCTTGTACTCGGCGCTGCCGCGATGGTCGGTCCTCGGCCGCGCGGCCTGCGCCGCGAGCTCGGCGGCCTGCCCGATGGTGTCGGCCGTCAGCGGCTGCCCGGTCAGGGCCTGGGCCGCCTCGGCGGCGCCGATGGTGGATCCGCCGACCCCGGTCAGCGCGATGCCCGCCCTGGTCACGTTCCCCCCGCTGGTTTCGATCGCCACCGCGACCCCGACGGTGGCGAAATCACCGACCCGGCGCTCCAGCTTGAGGTAACCGCCGGACCTGGTGCCCTGAGCAGCGGGGATCACGGCTTCCACCGCGACCTCGTCCGGGTCCAGGACGTTCTGGAACGGACCGGTGACGAAATCGGCGAGCGGGATGGCGCGCGCGCCGCGCGGTCCCCGGGCGACCACCGAGCCGCCGAGCGCCAGCACCACCGAGGCCCAGTCGCCCTGCGGGTCGGCGTGGCACAGCGAGCCGACCAGGGTCCCGCGGTTGCGGACGATGGGATCGGCGATCAGCGGCGCCGCCGCGGCCATAGTCGGCTGCGTCGTCTTCAGCAGACCCGAGCGCTCCAGGTCGGCGTGCCGGCACAGGGCGCCGATGCGCAGGGAGCCGTCCGGGTCGGCCCGGTGGTAGTCCAGGCCGGGCACGTTATTGATGTCCACGACCAGCTCCGGTGACGCGAAGCGCAGCTTCATCAGCGGGACCAGGCTCTGGCCGCCGGCCAGCACCTTGGCGTAGTCCCCGCCGTCGTGCAGCAGGCTGATCGCCTCATCGAGCGACCGCGGCGCCTCATACCGGAACCGCGACGGATACATATGATCCTCCAGGTGTCGCAGGAGATTAGGGGCGCGGTACTTAAGATTCCGGGTCCGGGGCGGCTTCCCGCCTCGACGCGGTGCCCGGCGCCGATTCCGGGTCGGCCACGGCCACC
Organism: uncultured Actinomycetes bacterium; assembly: GCA_963722275.1. Lineage (GTDB taxonomy): Bacteria > Actinomycetota > Actinomycetes > Streptosporangiales > Streptosporangiaceae > Palsa-504. The sequence goes on from CAVRMX010000028.1 coordinate 217,996, forward strand.
GGCAGCGAGTCCTCCTCGGGGTCCGGCCGCGGCTGCTGGTGCGGCGGCCACGGCCCGGCCACCGGCTGCCCCGCGACCTTGAGGTAGTCGATCAGCTCGGGCCACGCCCAGACGGTCGGGCTCTTCCCGGTCTTCGGAGCGTGCTCGATCAGCTCGTAAAGCCGCGGATTCCCGCGGCTGTGCCCGTCGGACTCAATTCGCATGCCGCACGCTCCTGCCGCTGGACAGTCTTGACGGGTTGCCGTCACTTGTGACCGTCAACATGATCCGCTGGCCCGCACGGCCCCGCAACACGCCAATAAGTGCTTGCTTAAGGCGCGGGCCGGCTTGGCACCTGGCGAGTATCAGCTGATAAGAACGTTTGCGGGTCTCCGCAGGTCCTAGCTCCAGATCGTGACGTAGACCGGCGGGCGGAACCGCGACGGCGGAACCCCGCCGGCCGGCGACCGCATCAGGTGCATGGCTTCGGGCGTGCCCAGGTACCGGCGGAACGAGCTGACCGCCGCGCTCTGGTGCTGTCGTTCCAGTACGGTGACGTACCAGCAGGCGTCCAGCTTGCAGCCGGGCACGTCGACGCGGGACAATTCACCGCGGCGCAGCCGCTGGGCGACCAGGTGCTCGACCGCGGGCGCGACGCCCGTCCCGTCGGCCGCCGCCGCCCAGGCGGCGGTCTGGTTCGGGAACACCCGCACCTGGTCCTCGAGGATGCCCAGGCCGGTCAGCATCTGGCCGATCTCGCTGCCGGGATCGGTGCCGGACGGGTCGACGAACCACAGCCACTGCCGCGGACCGCCGCGCAGCCGTGGCTGCCCGGCGGTCACGACCACGAGCCGGTACTTGAAGATCGGCTCGGTCACCAGGGCCAGGCCAGGATCCTCAGGCATGGCGGAGGAGATCGCCACGTCGGCCAGCCGGTTGGCGACCAGGACGCTCATCTCCTTGGTCACCGCGACGCCGGCCGACACCTCGACCGAGCCGGGAAAGCGCTTGGAGAAGGCCTCGGTCAGCGGGCTGATGACGAACTCGGCGATGGTGGAAGTGGACACCATCCGCAGTTGCTCGGGCGCGCCCTGCGCGGCCCGCACGGCGGCATGCGCCTCGGCGCCCAGCACGACGATCTGGGACGCGGTGGCGAGCAGCCGGGAGCCTCCCGCGGTCAGCGTCATGCCGACAGGTCCACGGGTGACCAGCTGATCACCGAGGTGCAGCCGGAGAGCGGACAGGGCCTGGGAGACCGCTGACTCGCTGACGCCCAGCGCGTTGGCCGCCGCGGTCACCGAGCCGAGCCGGGCGACCAAGACGAACGCGTTGAGCTGAGTAAGCGTCATGTCACAGACATTATGCCCACCTGCCGTGACGATGATGACCCTCGCCGGTCAGGCGCGCCCTCCCGGTCCCTTCCTGGCCGGCTGCGGAGGATCCGCCGGCACGCGGAAACTGCTGCTTCAGAAACCAGTGACAACGGCTGGGAAGGCGCATACTGGAGATAATGAAGCCTGTCCGCGCCGCGACACGGCGCTTCCTGCCCGCGAGTCCCTTCAACGCTAGGCCCGCGGATCCGCCTGTCGAGGAGTTCGCCGTGCAGGACCTGGTGACTCACGACAAGTACGGCCTTGGCCGGGTCATCCGCGTCGAGGACGACACCGCCCTGGTCATCGACTTCGGTTCACGTCAGGTGCGGATCATGTCACCTTACGCCAAGCTGACCAAGCTCTGACATCCCGGCTGCTGCGCTGCCGCGACGATATGGGCCGATGCCGACCAGGCGCGCCGAGCGTTCCTGAGCCTGTGCCGACGGTGCCGTCCGGAGGGCGAGCATGAGTGATTTTTACGGAATCAGGCCGGGTGCGATCCCGGGCTTCGCCAAGGCCGGCGGCGGGACGTTCATGAGCGTCGAGGGCCTGCCGGATCACACGGTCCGTCACATGGTCATGTTCATGCGCAAGCTGCGCGAGATGTACCGCAATGACCCGCTCGCGTTCGAGGTGTGCCTGCGGCACGTCGCATCCGTCATCGAGGACCAGCGCCGGGCGGAGGGGAAAACGGACCCGCGGGAGAATCTCGCTCCCTGAGCGCGATACCGCAGGGAACAGGCTCGCGACCGGCAGGAACGGCCCGGTGATTGCTGCCCGGGCGGGACAATGCAGTAACAAGGCCCTGGAGGTGAGGCGTATGGACGCGCCGGATGTGTGGGTGGCCAAGGACGACGGCAGCAACATCGTCCGGGCGGCGGCGATTGTCGGTGTCGGCATCGACTACAACGGCAACATCACCGCCCGGCTCGGCTACGGCGACGCGGCGACCGTGACGCTGGCTGATCCTGGACGGCAGCACGACGCACATCCCCCGGATGACTTTCACCGCCAGCTGATCCGCATCCTGGCCGAGCTAACCGACGCATCCGGAGCCTTCCTGGTCCGGCCGGTCCGTGATGAGGTGCGTGGCTGGCAATGGATCACCGAGCCGCTTTGACGTCCTCCAGGGCCTGAAGGCTCGGGGATTCCTCCTGCGCGGCTCACGCCGCGCTCCGGCGGGTTCCTGTTTCACCGGGCCCGGCCGGGGCAAGCCCCGGTCTTACGGTCCCTCCGCAGGCATTTAGAGTCCCGGCGCGTCCCGCCGTGACTATGTTCCGGGCCGCGTTCACGTCCCGGTCATGCACCGTGCCGCATGCCCCGCAGGTCCACTCGCGGACGCTGAGCGGCTTCGGGCCGTCCTTCATCCCGCACGCCGAGCACACTTGGGATGTCGGCTCGAACCGGCCGGTCTTCCCGAAAGCGCGCCCGTGCCTGCGGGCCTTGTACTCCAGCATCGACGTGAACGCCGACCAGCCCGCGTCGTGCACGGACTTGGCAAGCCGGGTACGGCCGAGGCCGGCTATGCACAGGTCCTCCACGTACACCGCTTGGTTGTCGCGGATGATGCGGGTGGATTCCTTGTGCAGCCAGTCGCGGCGCGCATCGGCCACCCGGGCGTGCACCCCGAACTGGCCGAGTTAACGGCGAGGCGAACCACGTGCACTTGCTGGTGAACTTCCCGCCCACCGTGGCCATCTCCCGGCTCGTCAACAGCCGTAAAAGGCCTGTCCTCCCGCAGGCTGCGGCAGGAGTTCCCGGACCTGGCCCGGCATTACTGGCGGGCAAACCGCCTGTGGTCCGGATCCTACTTTCGCCGGCTCCGTGAGCGGCGCCCATCTCCGTCCTGCGCCAGTACATCGAGGAGCAGAACCGCCCCGCCTGACACGGGCCAGGGTCCGTCCGCCTTCACCACCGGCCTGAAGGCCGGCGCACTAGCGGACAACTTGGTAGCGCATGACCGAGTGGCCCGCTCCCTAGCCGGCGATGATCCAGGCCGTGCGGGCCGGCGGCCGGCCGGGAAGGTCGCTTCCGCTGGTCTGACCCGCGCAGCGGAAACCGAGGGAGCTGAGCGTCTCGGCGGCGTCCAGGTGGCCCGCGGCCCGGTCTGCGGCGTAGTCGCTGACCAGCAGGCGCCCGGTTCCCGGCCGGACGGTGCGGTCCAGGTGGTGCCGGATCAGGCCGGCCCGCCGCGCCCGAGGCGCCGAGTCGAGCAGGATGTGCACGTAGTCGAAGCGCAGGCCGGCTGGCGGCAGCCAGTCGATGGCGTTGCCGGCGCCGGCGATCGGCTCGGTAATGTGCAGCCGGGCCCGCCGCCACGCCTGCTCGTCACCGCCGAACCCGGATCCCTGCTGCGGCGTGGACCCGCACAGGTATGCCGGCTCGAGAGTGCGCCGGCTTTCCGCGTAGAAAGCCCGGTCGTCCTGGGTCCGGTACGACTCGGCCGCGGCCCGCACCGCGGCGGCGAGCAGCGGCTCACCGTGCGCACGCAGCCGCCCGGCCGCCTCCTCGGCCGGGCAGAAGCTCAGCGGTGCGGTCCGGTGCGGCCTGCTGCCGGTGTAGGGGCCGCCCTCGATCCAGGCGTACAGGTGGTCCCCGTCCAGGCCGAACGGGTGGAAACGCTGATAGCGGAAGCCAGCTGTCTGCAGCGGGACCCGCAGCACCCTGTCGAGCAGGTAGTCCTCGCCGTTCAGCACCTCCCCGGACGGTAGCCGGGGGCCGTCGGGATCCTCGATGAGCACGCACCGGCCGTCGTCCAGGAAGGGAACGAACGTGATCCGGCGCACCTGGTCCGCGGGGGGGTCAGCGCCGATCGGCTGGAACATGATCCGGGACCCCCGGCAGCTCGGCCAGGATGGCGGCGACCGCGCCCGCGGGAGTCCGTGTCGCGGTGTCGATGACCAGGTGATCGCGGTCCCAGGGTTCGTATTCCCGGCTGGCGATCTGCTGCCAGTCAGGCAACTTCAGGCCTGGGATGTCCACCTCGCGGGTCCGGACCCGCTCGCGGTGCGCGGCCAGGTTCGTGCAGATGAGCTCGACCTCCACCAGCCGGGCGCCGTGACCGGCCGCGACGTCGCGCCAGGCGTTCCTGGTGACGGCGAGCGGGTTGACGCATTCGGCGACCACGTTGACGCCGTGCTTGAGTTGTTCGGCGGCTAGGTCGTAGGCGACGGTGTAACCGACCGGGCCCAGCGGCGGGCGCAGTTCGCCTGAGCCGATGATCGCCTGCTCGATGCGGTCGACACGGACGAACGTGAAGCCGGTCCGGCGGACCAGGGCGCCGGCGACCGTGCTCTTGCCGGTCGCGGGCAGGCCGCCCACCACGATCAAGATCGGTACGCTGCTCACCCGGCCATGCTTTCACGGGGACGGCGCCGCCGGCCCGGCCAGCAACGCCGAATCCGGCTCCGACCACCGCGTTAGCGGCCGCGGCGGGCTACATCCGGCGGACGGCCTCGGCGGCCACGGCACGCAGCCTGGCCCGCAGCTCGGCGCCCGCGGCCCGGCTGGTCTGCGCCTCGACGATCCGCAGGCCGGTACCCTGCAGCGCCTTGGCCAGGTCGCCCGGCTGCTCGAGCCGCTGGTAGGGCAGGCCGAACGCGGCGGCCAGGTGGTGCAGGCCCGCACCGTGCGGGGTACCGAAGAGCCGCTCGAACGAGCCAGGAAAGGCGGCCTGCTCCAGGGTGGAGAAGATGCCGCCGCCGTCGTTGTTGACCACGACCAGGCACAGGTCAGGACGCGGCTCGTCCGGGCCGAGGGCCAGGCCCGCCGCGTCATGCAGGAACGCCAGGTCCCCGATCAGCGCGAACGCCGGGCCGCCGTGGGCCAGCGCGGCGCCGATCGCCGACGAGGTGGTGCCGTCGATCCCGCTGGTACCGCGGCTGGCCAGCACGCGCAGGTCCGCACGGGGAGACAGGCCACAGTCAATATCCCGAACGGGCTGGCTTGATGCGCTCCACAGCAGGGCTCCTTCCGGCAGCGCGCTGGCCAGATCCCGGGCTAGCCGCGGCTCGGTCAGGTTCTCGTCGCCATCGAGCTCGGCGTCCACCGCGCGGCGCGCCGCCTCATCCGCCCGCTGCCAGCCGTCGAGCCAGGCCGTACCCGCGGGTATCCCGGTGAGCCGGAGGGCCGGCGCGACATCGGTGGCGGCGCGCTGCGGGTCGGCCCAGCGCCCGGGGCCCTGCGCCACGACCACGTGCCTGCGCGCCGGGCCAGCCCGGAAGCCGGCCCCTCCGGCGCTAGCCCCTCCGGAGCTAGCACCGAGGAAGGCGGCCTGCGCCCGGGACAGCCCGGGCCGGCCCGCCGAGACGATCAGGTCAGGCTGATGCGCCGCGACGAACTCGGGCGTGGCGAGCAGGTACTGGTAGGCGGACAGGGCGTTAGGCCCGCGGCGGCCGCCGGAGGACGGCTCGGCGAGCACCGGCCAGCCTGCCCGCTGGGCCATCTCAGCCAGGGCCAGCACGTCGTAGTCACCATCTCCGCAGACCACGACGCCGCGCTCGGTCCACGGCAGCTCGAGTTCGTCCGGCGGCGCGTGCTGGCCGTGGAAGCGCGTCCACGGCTGGCCGCCGGGGCGCCCGTCCAGGGACCCGGGCCACTCCGCGGCGTCGTCTCCGCCGACGGGTACCAGCGGCTCGCGCAGGGGCAGGTTGACGTGGACCGGGCCGGTCAGGCCGCCGGCCCGGCCCGCCGCGTGCGCCCAGGCCTGGCAGGCCAGCGAGCGCCAGTAGCCGGCCACGCCAGGGCGGGCCTCGGGCAGCCCGGCCTCGCAGAACCAGCGCACCGCCCCGCCGTACAGCTTGATCTGGTCGATCGCCTGGTTGGCGCCGATCCCCCGCAGCTCGGGGGGCCGGTCGGCGGTGAGCACGATGAGCGGGACGCCGGACTCGTCGGCCTCGATCACCGCCGGGTGGAAGTTGGCCGCCGCGGTGCCCGAGGTGCACAGCACCGCCACCGGGCGGCGGCTGGCCTTGGCCAGGCCGAGCGCGGTGAACGCGGCGGAGCGCTCGTCGATCCGGACATGTAGCCGCACCCGCTGCGGCCCGGCCTCGAAGAACGCCATCGCCAGCGGGGTGCTGCGCGACCCTGGCGCCAGCACCACCTCGCGCAGGCCGCACCGGATCAGCTCGTCGCTGAACGTGACCCCGAACGCGGTAGACGGATTCACCAGCGTCACGACCCGCCCGCCGCGCCGGGCCGGGCGGCCGCCGCAGCGGGCAGGAAGCGCGCGGCGGCCGCGGCCCGCTCCCGCCAGGGTGCCGGGTCGGCCTCCCAGCGGGCCAGCTGATCCGGGTCGACGGCGGGGCGGCGGACCGGCAGCGATCCTGCCTCGGGCGCCAGCGGGCTGGCCGTGACGTCTCCGGCCAGCAACGACATGGTGCCCAGGCCGCAGGCGTAGGGAAGCTCGGGGAGCGCGGCGGCCAGCGCCACCCCGGCGGCCAGCCCGACCGAGCTGTCCACGGCGCTCGACACCACGACGGGAAGACCGCAGGCCTCCGCCACCTCGAGCGCCGCGCGGACCCCGCCCAGCGGCTGGACCTTCAGCATGACGATGTCGGCCGCGCCCGCGGCGCGCACCCGCAGCGGGTCCTCGGCCCGGCGGATCGACTCGTCCGCCGCGACCGGGATGTCGATATGTCGACGCAGCTCGGCCATCTCGTCCAGGGTGGCGCAGGGCTGTTCGGCGTACTCCAGCCCGAACCGCGCCAGCCGCCGCAGCATCCGCACCGCCTGCCCGGGCTCCCAGCCGCCGTTCGCGTCGACCCTGATCCTGCCGTCCGGGCCGAGCGCGGCCCGGACCGCCTCGACCCGCTCGATGTCCTCCGCCTCGGCCTGGCCGCGCTCGGCCACCTTGACCTTGGCCGTCCGGCAGCCCGACCGGGCCACGATCCCGGCGGCCTGCTCGGGCCCGACCGCGGGCACGGTCACGTTCACCGGGATCCGGTCCCTGACCGGCGCCGGCCACCCCTGCACCGCGGACTCGATGGCGCTGGCCAGCCACCGGGCGCTCTCCCGCGGCCCGTACTCCGCGAAGGGCGAGAACTCCCCCCATCCGGAAGGCCCCTCGATCAGCGCGCCCTCCCGCACTGTGATCCCCCGGAACCTGACCGGCATCGGGATCGCGAACGCCCGCATCCCGGCGAGCATCCCGGCCAGATCCCCGGTCACCGCGCCCGGCTTTCATGATCGTGGGTCGCTGCCACCCCTACAAAAGAGCCAGCGACCCGCGATACGCAAAGGCCGCGCCCGCGGCGGGGCGCCAGAGGCCGGCGGGATGTGAGTAGCGGGGCAGCCGGGCTGGCGGGACGGGGCGGCTGCGTCATGCGCTAAATTTCGCGGCGGTGAGAATGATCACAGAGGGGCGGGTGACGCGGGGCACGACCGGCCGTTCGAACGAGGTTCCGGGACAGAACGGGTTTCGCACTTCAAGGCGGTTTATGGAGATATCCGCGGTCCGGGAAAGGGCTCCGGCCGGATCCTTTCCAGGTTCCTGGCCAGACGGCCGCCATTCGGTCACTCGCAACCTCCCAGAGTCAGGGTTCTAACCTTAACGATCGTGACACTGCGTCCTTTGCGCGCGGTCCTGGTCAAGCGCGCCACCCCGCGGCTGGTCGAGTTGCTGGCCGCGGCGCTCGATGGCAGCGGGCCGGCGATCCTGCCGCTCGACGCCGGGCTGCCGGCCGGGCGGCTCGCCGAGCTGATCGGCGCCCTCGGGCCGGGCACGATCGAGGACGCCGAGGGCGTAAGCACGGTTCGTTCGGGACAAAACGAGGGAGTCGCCGAAGGTACGGCGGTCATCGTCGGCACCTCGGGGTCCACCGGCGCGCCTAAGGGGGTTGAGCTGAGCGCGGCCGCGCTGCGGCACTCGGCGCGGGCCTCGCTGGCGCGGGTGGGCGCCCGGCCGGGCGAGCGCTGGCTGTGCTGCCTGCCCGTCACGCACGTGGCCGGCCTGCAGGTCCTGGTGCGCTCGCTGGTCAGCGGCACCGAGCCGGTGCTGGCGGAGCAGGCCGACGACGAGACCGTGGTCGCGGGGCCGGAGTCCGGCTGCGCGCACGTCTCGCTGGTCCCGACCCAGCTGCAGCGGCTGCTCGAGCCTGGCGCCGGCCGGCCGGATATCGATAGATCGACACCGCTGGCCGGCTACTCCTCGGTGCTGCTGGGCGGGGCCGCGGCGCCGGCCGGGCTGCTGGCCGCGGCCCGGGCCGCGGGCGTTCCGGTGGTGACGACCTACGGCATGACCGAGACCTGCGGCGGCTGCGTGTACGACGGGGTGCCGCTGGACGGCGTGCGGGTCGAGATCCGTGACGACGACGAGGCCCAGGGCCGGATCTGGATCGGCGGGCCGGTGCTGTTCTCCGGGTACCGGGGGCAGGCGGCACGGCGCGATCGCTGGTTCCGCACCGGCGACCTGGGCCGCCTGGACGCCGCGGGACGGCTGACGGTGCGCGGCCGGGCCGATGACGTCATCAACACCGGCGGGCACAAGGTGGTCCCAGGCGAGGTGGCGGCCGCGCTGCTGGGCTGCCCCGGGGTCCGGGACGTGGCGGTGGTGGGGCAACCCGACCCGGAATGGGGCGAACGGGTCGTCGCGGTGGTGGCGCCGGCCGACCCGGCCGACCCGCCGGCGCTGGAATTGCTCCGTCTGCATGTGCGCGAGCGGTTGCCGCGTTACGCTGCTCCAAGCAGGGTCGTAATGGTCGATGCCGTTCCCATGCTCCCGAGCGGGAAGCACGACATCGTACGACTCAGGCAAGAGCTGCTACGGCGGGAACAAACTGAGGCGGAGAACGTTACTTTATAGTGCCCGGACAATGTCTCCCGCTGAGGACTACGCGGGGCGGCGAGGGGTACTTGGTGGAAGCCCAATTGAACGACGTAAGTAATGCGTGCGTTGTTACGAGGAGGAGGGAGGTGTCTCATGCCGCGGATCGCCATGGCGACGTCAGCCGCCGAGCGCATCGCCGACTCGGATGACGAGGCGAGCACGACCCGAGTGGATGATCTCATCCAGCGCGGGCGAAGCCAGGGTCACCTGTCTCTTGCGGAGCTGAGGACGGCCTTTGACCAGGCAGGACTCACGCCGGCCGAGGGACGGTCCATTCTGCGCGAGCTCAGTGAGGCCGGCGTGCGGCTGGCCAACGAGCTGACGGAGACCAAGGGGGGTCCCAAGAGCCGTTCGGCGCGTTCCGCGCCTGCCCCGGCGCGAGCCGCCAAGGAGGCGGGCATGGCGAGCCCTGGATCTGCCCCGGCCGACGACGCCGATGCTGACCTGGCCGACGCCGATGTTGTGACCCTTGAGGCGGAGGCGGCCGCGCTTGGCGACGCCGACAAACTGACCGAGGTCGACCTGGATGACCAGACGCCCGCCATGGGCGACTCGGTCCACACCTACCTCAAGTCCATCGGGCGCACCAGCCTGCTGACGGCGGAGCAGGAGGTGGACCTCGCGAAGCGGATCGAGGCCGGCCTGTTCGCCGAGCACAAGCTGGAAACCCTGGGGCTGGAGAGCAGCGTCGGGCTTGACGAGAACTTCCGGCGTGATCTCGAAATGGTCGCCGAAGACGGGCGGCGCGCCAAGGCGCACATGCTCGAGGCGAACCTGCGCCTGGTCGTGTCGGTGGCCAAGAAGTACAGCGACCGGGGCCTGTCCCTGCTCGACGTGGTGCAGGAAGGGAACCTGGGCCTGATCCGCGCGGTCGAGAAGTTCGACTACACCAAGGGCTACAAGTTCTCCACCTACGCCATGTGGTGGATCCGGCAGGCCATCCAGCGCGGCTTCGCCGACTCGGCCCGGACGATCCGGCTGCCGGTGCACGTGCTTGAGATGCTCAGCAAGCTGAGCCGGGTCGAGCGCGACATGCACCAGAAGCTTGGCCGGGAGCCGACTCCGGAGGAGCTCGCGGTTGAGCTCGACCGGACTCCGGACCAGATCGAGGAGCTGCTGCGCACCAGCCGCCAGCCGATCAGCCTGGATTCGACGATCGGCGAGGACGGCGAGACTAGCATCGGCGACCTGATCGAGGATGTCGACGCGCCCGAGGCCTCGGAGCTCGTCGACCGCCAGCTGATGGCCGAGCAGCTGCGTTCGGCACTGGACGCGCTGACACCGCGCGAGGCCACGATCATGGCCATGCGGTTCGGCCTGTACGACGGCAACCCGCACACGCTCGACGAGATCGGCCGGGCGCTCGGCCTGACCCGTGAGCGGATCAGGCAGCTGGAGAAGCAGTCGCTGTCCAAGCTGCGTCACCCGAGCCGCGCGCAGCCGCTGCTCGACTTCGCCAGCTGATCATCTTCTTAGTTTCGCCTCCCGACCACGATGCCGGGCCCGACCTCCCGCCGGGCTCGGCATCTGGCTTTTCCGGCCGGCGTGCTTCAGGACGGCCCGGCCGTGGGCCTCGCGGCCGCCGCGTAATCTCGGATCCATGGGCGGTAGCACGGCGAGGCGGCGGGTCCTCAAGGTTTCGGTGACCGGCGGCGCGGAGCACCGCGCCGACCTGCTCGCGGCCGAGGAACCGCTGGAGATCCGGGTGGACGGCGTGGCGATCACCGTGACGATGCGCACTCCAGGGGACGATATCGACCTGGCCGCGGGGTTCCTGTTCACCGAGGGCCTGCTCCCCCGGCTCGATGACGTGCACGAGATCAGGATGTGCGACGAGAACGTCGCGGCGGTGACCTTCAAGCCGGGACGGGCCGCCGCCGGGCCCGCGGCGGCCCGGAAATTCGTCACCACCAGCGCCTGCGGGGTGTGCGGCAAGGACAGCATCGAGGCGATCCGGGTCCGGTCCGCCTTCGACGTGGCCGCCGACCCGGTCCGCGTGTCTCCCGCCGTGCTGGCCGGTCTGCCGGACCGGCTCATCCAGGCGCAGCGGGTGTTCAGCCGCACCGGCGGCCTGCACGCGGCCGGCCTGTTCACCGCGGACGGCGCGCTGCTGGTGATGCGCGAGGACGTGGGCAGGCACAACGCGGTGGACAAGGTGGCCGGCTGGGCGCTGCGGGCCGGCCTGCTGCCGCTAGCCGGCCACGTGCTGCTGGTCAGCGGCCGGGCCTCGTTCGAGCTCGCGCAGAAGGCGATCATGATCGGGGTGCCTGTGCTCGCGGCCGTGTCCGCGCCGTCTTCGCTGGCCGCGTCCCTGGCCGAGGAGAGCGGCCTCACGCTGGTCGGCTTCCTGCGCGGCACCACCATGAACGTCTACGCGGGCACCCAGCGGATCGCCGCGACCGCCCCTGCGGACGCCGGAGCCTAGTGCACCGGTCCAAGTGGCCACCTTCCCGGCGTCCCGGTCCCGGATTAACGGGGAGGATCCGGCCTGCGGGGAGGAAAAGGTACCCCAGGGGGGCCTGGATCCTCCCGGTAAGCCATATCCTCCCCGTTAACGCGGCGCAGGGCAGGCTCCGGGCCCTGGCGGACGGCTGGCCCGCCGCTCACCCCGGGCTCATGGGGTCTGTGATGCCAGGCGGACTGGACTTACCCTCGTTGCTTGACCAGCGCTCTTAGGCCGCGGGCGGGGCGACCTGGTAGACGTCGGCGCCGTCGGCCGAGAGCTCCCGGGTCAGCTGGCCGCGGACGGCGAGCACCTCCAGGTGCGCGGCCGTCTCGTTGACGGCCTGCACCCGGCCGAACAGGTCCAGGTCGCTGAACAGGCGGTGCCGCCTGGTCCACTTGATCGCCCGCGCCACCTCGTAAGGAGTGGCGTTGCCCGCCAGCACCGACTGGTAGGTCTCGGCGAGGCGCAGGTCATGGTGGGCCAGCAGCTCGTTGACCCGGTCGTGGGTGCTGCCGGCGACCGGGCCGTGAGCGGGCAGCAGCCGCGCGTCGGGCAGCGTGAGCGTCCGGGCCAGCGAGCCGAGGTAGTCGCGCAGCGCCATCCTGTTGCCCGCGGCCTCGAACCCGATCGAGGGGGTGATCTGCGGGAGCACGTGGTCGCCCGCGAACATGATCTCGTTCGCGGCGTCATGGTAAACCAGATGGCCGCGGGTGTGACCGGGGGTGTGCACCGCGCGGAGCGTACGGGTCCGCAGGTCCAGGTCGGTCCCGTCGGTCAGCCAGTGATCCGGGTCTTCCCAGTCGACGATGGCCGGGGGCCGTCCGTCCTGCGCGACGAGCTCGTCGGCCAGCTGCTTGGCGCCCAGCCGGTGCAGGCTGTCGATACCGAAGAATCTCCTGCTCCGGCTGCCGTTGAGCATCTCCCTGGTGGCGATCAGGTTGGCGCGCTCCTCCTCGCCAAGCGATATCACGGTGCGGAAGGTCTTCCGCAGCTCGACGGCGAGGGAGTAGTGGTCGATGTGGATGTGGGTGACGAAGAAGTTGCGGATGTCGCCGAGCTCGTACCCGATCTGCCGCAGCGCCGCGGTGAGCCGCTCCCGGGCCGGGACCAGCGCGATCCCGGCGTCGATCAGGTCGACCCCGCCGGGGTCGGCGATCGCGTAGACGTTGACCGCCTTCAGCCCTTCCATCGGCAGCGGCAGCGGGATCCGGTGCACGCCTCCGCCGAGGTCTTCGACCTTGGGTTCGGTCCAGGCATGCCTGTCCGCCGCTGCATGGCTCATCGTGTCGATGATCCTTCCCTTCGGACCCAAGACCCGGCGAGCCCTGAGCTACTGCTTAGGTACGATACCGGAGGGTGCCGCCGTTTCCGCGTCCCGCCCGTTCCCCGCCTTCCAGCTGGTAGGTCCGGCCGGGAAGTCGCCTTCTGCCTGGGTAAGCATCAGCAGCACGCGTTCTATGCCTAGCTCGAATATGACATCCTCCTCGAAGCCGGGCCACACCTTGCCGTCACGTTCGGCCAGAACCCGGGCGCGGACCACGCGCTGCGACGCCGCGTCGGTCTCCTCCCGGGCCCGGCCGGCCAGGGCGAAGCCGTCGTCCTGCCGGGGCGGCGGGCAGGTCTCGCTGTGCAGCGCGTAGCGCCCGTCCCGGCGCAGGTCCGCCCGCTTGGGCCCGGCCACGATGAGCAGGTGCAGGCCCGCGTCGCTGATAACCGGGCAGACCGGGTGCACCCGCGGGCCGCCGTCAGGCCTGACGGTGGCCAGAAACGCCAGGCCTATGCCGAACTGGTAAAGCTGCCTGCGGCCCACGTCGGCCAGGGCGGGCTGCTGTCGGTTGAACTCGGTCCAGGTCATCATCGCCCGGACGTTACACCGCTATCGCTGACATCTTCTGTCAGCAATACGGTCTAGTCTTTCTGTGGTGCGCGCCGATCGCCTGCTCTCGCTGGCCCTGCTGCTCCAGGCGCGGGGCGCGGCGACCGCGGCGGCGCTCGCCGCCGAGCTCGGGGTCAGCGTCCGGACGGTCTACCGGGACCTGGAGGCGCTCAGCGCCGCGGGTGTCCCGGTGGTCGCCGAGCCGGGACCGGGCGGCGGCTGCCGGCTGATGGACGGCTACCGGTTCCCGCTTCGCGGCCTGCGGCCGGACGAGGCGGAGGCCCTGCTCATCCTGGGCGTTCCGGCTGCCCTGCGCGAACTCGGCCTGGCGGGTGCCCTGTCCGCGGCGCACCGGCAGATCCGGGTCACCGCCGGGACGGCTGCGGCCACGCTGGTGCATCTCGACATGCCGCGATGGTTCGGCGGTCAGGAGGAGGTGCCCTGCCTGCGGGAACTGGCCCGGGCACTGCGGCTCGGCCGCATGCTCGCCCTCAGGTACGGCTCCGCCGCGGGCCGCGAAGGCGAGCGGCGGGCCGTGGGGCCGCTCGGCCTGGTGAACAAGGCGGGGATCTGGTACCTGGTGGCGGTGCCCGGGTCCGGCGGCATCCGGGTGTTCCGGGCCGGGCGCGTGTCCGTCGCCCGCGTCCTGCCCGAGCCCTTCGAGCGGCCGGCCGACTTCGATCTGGCCGGGTTCTGGGCCAGGTGGTCGGCCGAGTTCGAGGCCAGCAGGCCTCGGCTCCAGGTTATCCTCAGGGCCTCGCCCCAGGCGCTGGCGGCGTTCCCGGAAGTCTTCGGCCCCGCCGTCATGTCCGCACTGGAGGCTGCGGCGCCGCCCGGCGAGGACGGCTGGCGGGTGGTGACGCTGTCGTTCGAGCACGAGCTCGCGGCCACGCACCGGCTGGCAGGTTTCGGTGACCAGGTCGAGGTCCTCGGCCCGGCATCGGTCCGGGCCAGGCTGCTGGCTACGGCCCGCGAGATCCTCGGACGTTACGATGCTGCGGAGTAATACCTACCGGAACTGGCCATGCGCGACATATACACGTACACGAACCCGGAGGATCCCGCCCGGCAGGACGAGGGCCTGTTCGGCAGGTCAGGCCGAGCCTGCACGCATGCGATGAGGCGAAGGAGGCGCTGAGGCTATTGTTCCGCCCGCCGGTGCCCGCGGGCAGCCGCGGGCTGAAGGTGGCGATGCCGCCGTTCAACGCCCAGCTGCGTGACCGCGAACACGTACACCAGGTCGAAGAACAGCTCGATGTTCGTGACCCGCTGCAGGCCGGACCGGTCGCGGAGAAGGCGCGGGGCGGGGCGCCCGGCGGATTCCGCGGCCGCCGGAGAGCCCGCGGAATCCGCTTCGGCGAGGTCGCCGCTCACGGCGTCTCCCGCTCGGCGCTCACCAGGCGTAATGCTCTGGGGCGGCCTGGTAGCCGGGGAAGATGTCGTCGAGCCGCTTGAGCGTGTCGTCGTCCAGCGGAAGAGTCACCGCGTGCTGCGCGTCGTCCAGCTGGTCCTTGGTGCGCGGCCCGATGATCGGCCCGGTGACGCCTTCCTGGTGCAGCAGCCAGGCCAGCGCCACGGTGGCCGGCTGCTCGCCGAGCTCATCGCAGAGGTCCTCGTAGGCCGCGATCTGCTCGCGATGGCGTTCCAGGGTCTCCTTGGCCCGGCCCGCGAGACGGCGGCGGCCCTCGCGCTCCTTCTTCAGCACCCCGCCGAGCAATCCGCCCTCGAGCGGGGACCACGGAATGACGCCCACGCCGTACTCGACCGCCGCGGGCAGCACCTCGAGCTCGGTCTCCCTGGTCAGCAGGTTGTAGATGGACTGCTCGCTGACCAGGCCGAAGAACCCGCGGGCGGCGGCGGCGTCGTTGGCCTGGGCGATGTGCCAGCCGGCGAAGTTGGACGAGCCTACGTACAAGATCTTGCCCTGGGCGACGAGCACCTCCATCGCCTGCCAGATCTCGTCCCACGGAGTGTCCCGGTCGATGTGATGCATCTGGTAGAGGTCGATGTAGTCGGTCCGCAGCCGGCGCAGCGACGCGTCGCAGGACCGCCGGATGTTCAGCGCGGACAGCTTGCCCTCGTTGGGCCAGTCGCCCATCGCCCCGTACAGCTTGGTGGCGAGCACGGTGCGCTCGCGCCGCCCGCCGCCCGCCGCGAACCACTCGCCGATGATCTCCTCGGTCCAGCCGGCGTGCGCCTGCCCGCCCTGGGCCAGCTGCCCGGGCGGGCTCTGCACCCCGCCGTAGCGGTTGGCGGTGTCGAAGAAGTTGATGCCGATCTCGTGCGCGTGATCCATGATCGCGTGTGCCTCGGCAGGCGGGGTCAGCGGCCCGAAGTTCATCGTGCCGAGGCAGAGGCGGCTTACGCTCAGGCCGGAACGGCCAAGGTGGATATATTCCATCTTCCTACCCTTTCACGGCGCCCCGGTTTCACTCGTCCGGTGCCGGGCTACCCGCTCGCGGCTGCCGCAGGTGGCCGAGCAGTAGCGGCGCGCGGCTCCCCGGCCCACGTTCACGAACGGCTTGCCGCAGGAATGCGACGCGCACAGCCCGGCCGGGGGGGCCTGGCGATCGGCCAGCAGCACGGCCAGCGCCAGGCATGAAGAGGTGAGGAACCACTCAGCCCAGGGCGCGTCGTCGCTGCTATCCACGTGCAGATGCCAGCCGGATCCGCCGCCGGCGGCGGCACGCGCGGGCGCGAGCGCGGGCAGCCCGGCCCGTTCGGGAAATGGTTCTTGATTTTTGCTATGCTCAGGGTATGCAGCGTGGATCGCAGTGGTGGCCGGCCGGTTAGGGCGGCTATACCTGCGTTGGTAAAGGGCCGTCCGGGTGGACGGCCTTTTTCGTGCTCCCATCCGGACCTACGGGAGGACGGATAACCATGACCATCACCATTGCGGACCGGCGTTCGGCCGAGCTCGAGGAACTGATCGGCCGGGACGCGGCCGGGTTCCGGATCCTGACCGGTGACCGGCCGACCGGCCGGCTGCACCTGGGCCACTATTTCGGTACCCTGCGCAACCGGGTCAGGCTGCAGGATCTCGGCGCCGAGGTCCTCGTGCTGATCGCCGACTACCAGGTGCTGACCGACCGGGACACGGCCGAGCGCCTGGACGAGTACGTGACCGGGCTGCTGCTCGACTACCTGGCCATCGGGCTGGACCCGGCCCGGACGGTGATCTTCGCGCACAGCGCGGTGCCCGCGCTCAACCAGCTGCTGCTGCCGTTCCTCAGCCTGGTCTCGGTGCCCGAGCTGAGCCGCAACCCGACGGTCAAGGACGAGATCGCGCACTCCAGGCAGGCGGCGGTCAGCGGCCTGATGCTCACCTACCCGGTGCACCAGGCGGCGGACATCTTGTTCTGCAAGGCGAACCTGGTGCCGGTGGGGCAGGACCAGCTGCCGCACCTGGAGATCACCCGGACGATCGCGCGCCGGTTCAACGAACGGTTCGGCCGGCCGGTGTTCCCGGTGCCGGACGCGCTGCTGTCGGCCGCGCCGCTGCTGCTCGGAACCGACGGCACCAAGATGAGCAAGAGCCGCGGCAACACCATCCCGCTGTCGGCCACCGCGGACGAGACCGCCCGTCTCATCCGCGGTGCCCAGACCGACGCCGAACGGCACATCAGCTACGACCCGGCGGCCCGGCCCGCGGTCTCGAGCCTGGTCTTGCTGGCCGCCCTGGCCCTGGACCGCGACCCGCGGGAGGTGGCCGGCCAGATCGGCGGCGGCGGGGCCGCGCGGCTGAAGTCCGTGGTCACCACCGCGGTCAACGACCTGCTCGCCCCGATCCGGGCCCGCCGCGCCGAGTACGCGCGGGATCCCGGCTACGTGCTCCAGGTACTGCGGGACGGCAACGAGCGGGCCAACGAGATCGCCGCGGTCACGCTGGCCGAGGTGCAGGCGGCCATGGGCATGCGGTACTAGGCGGTCTCGACGGGCGTGTCCAGGACCAGGCGGCGAAGCCGGTCAGGCACCGTCATCCGGCCGAGCAGGTCCGCGACCCGCTCCGCGGCCGGCCGGGACGGATCCCGCCAGAGCTGCGTGTCCTGGTCAACCGCCGGGCGGCTCATCGCACTGGCCCGGTAGATTCCCGCGTGATCAGCTCGGTGGAGAGCTCTACCCGCCTGCTGTGCAGCGGCCGGTCTTCGATGAGCTCGCCGAGCATCTGCGCGGCCGCGCGGCCCATCTCGGCCAGTGGCTGGCGCACGGTCGTCAGCGGCGGTGAGACCCACCGGGCGACCGGCAGATCGTCGAATCCGACCACGCTCAGGTCCTGCGGAATCCGCAGCCCGCGCTGCCGCGCCGCCTCATAGACGCCCAGTGCCTGCTGGTCGTTGCCGGTGAAGATCGCGGTTGGCCTGCTGGCCAGGTCGAGCAGTTCACCGCCGCACCGGAAGCCGCCCTCGTGCTGGAAATCACCATGCCGCACGAGCGCCCGGTCGAAGGCGACGCCGTCCCGCTCGAGGGCCGAACGGTAACCGTCGATCCGGGCCCTGCTGCACAGGAAGTCTTCGGGCCCGGCGATGGCCGCGATCCGCCGGTGGCCGAGGCTGAGCAGGTGTTCAGTGGCCGCCAGGCCGCCGGCCCAGTTGGTCGCGCCGACGCTGGCGAGGTCGGGTGGCGGCGGATTCACCGGGTCCACCACCACCAGCGGAATGCCGCCGCTGCGCAGCTGATCAAGCTGAGCCTGGGTGAGCTCGGAGGTCACCAGGATCACGCCGTCGGTGTCGTGGCTGGCCAGCGCGCTGGTCCAGCTGGCAGGCCGGGCGTTCCCGTGCCGGACGGCGGAGACGGCGACCCCGGTCTCGTGGGTCGCGCCCCACTCCTCGACGCCGCGCAGGATCTCGACGGCCCATGGGCTGTCCAGGCCGCCGAACACGAGGTCGATGAGCCCGGAACGGCGCTGCCTGCCCGTTCCGGTCCGCGTGTACTGGTGCTCGTCGAGCAGCCGCTCCACCTTGGCCCTGGTGCCGGCGGCGACGTCGGGACGCCCGTTCACCACCTTCGACACGGTGGGCAGCGAGACACCAGCCTCGGCCGCGATGACCGCGAGCGTGGTCCGGCCCGTGTTGCGGTTCGGGGACGCGCCATCCCTGCTGATACGCGGCACAGTAGGCACGGTAGCCGCCCCGCCGGGTGGCTGCTCGACGCTGGACGGCACTCCCACGCTGTTCCGACCTTCCTTCGAAATAATTTCGATAACGACATCGTAAACCATGCCGCCGCCGCCGTCACCTAGAAATTTCGGGCCAGCGAGGCGGATAGGGAACCCTGCTCAGGGGCTTCGCAACGTATCGGGAACAAGGGGTTGACCGCATCATAAGGGAAATCCAGGATGAGGCACGTTCGAAATATTTCTGAATATTTCATAGCCCCGTGGCGCCGGGAGGAGATCCCCTGTCGAACATGCGTAGATCAGGCGACCAGGCGAGCGGCCGAAGATGGCTGACTCTCGCGGCGGCGACGACGATGGCGGTCGCGCTCGCGGCGTGCGGTTCGGCCGCGGGCAGTGGCAAGGCCGCGTCATCGAGCGCGAAGGCCGGCGGCACCAACGTGACCATGTGGCTCGTCACCACCGGCCCGAGCCCCGCCAACACGGTGATCAACCAGGCGGTCTCGAGTGGACCGTCTTCCGCCGGCTGATCGTGCCGCTGTCCAAGCCGGTGCTGGCCACCCTGAGCATCTACAACGGCCTGAACGTGTGGAACAACTTGATCCTGCCTCTCGTCCTCACCCAGAGCAACAGCGTGGCCGTGCTGCCGCTCGGCCTGACCAAGCTCGAGGGCCAGTACGCCATCAACGTCCCGGCCGTGATGGCGGCCGTCCTGCTGTCGGTCCTGCCCCTGGTGGTTCTGTTCGTCGTGATGCGCAAGCAGGTCATGCGCAGCCTGGGGTCCGTCGTCATGCGCTGAGGCCGGGTTGACATCTTGACACGACGCGGCCCGCTCGCGCCGGTAGCGGTCCGTCCATGGCAGGGTGGGTCCGTGGCAGATGCGGACCTGGTGGCGTCGTTGCGCCAGGCCGGGGTGAACCGCGGCGACCTGGTCGGGCTGGTCATCTCCCCCGCGCTCGGCCTCGGCCTGGCCACGGCGGATCGCAGCTGGTCCGTCGCCGGTCCCGGCCTGGCGGCTGGGGTCGGGCGGGCGGACGAGGCGCTGCGGCCCCGCTGGGTGCTGTGGTCGGGCCAGGCCGCGGCGCGCCTGGTGGCCGACGGGGTACGGCTGGCGACGTGCTGGGATATCGGCGCGGCGCACCGGCTGCTGTTCGGCGGCTGGCGGGCCGACCCCGGCTGGGCCTGGGCCCGGCTCCGCGGGCTGGCCACCGACGCGATGCCGGCCGCCGGCCCGCTCGACCTGTTCGACCTGTTCGGCATGGGCGAGGGCGACGCCAGCGATCCGGTGGCGCCGGACGGGCACCTGCGCCCGGAGTGGGTCAGCGACGGCTGGTCCGACAGCCCGGAGCGGATGGCGCGGTGGGCGGCGATGGCCCTGAGCGTCGCCGGGCAGCAGCAGGCGGCCCTGGCCGCCCTGGACGGCCGGCCGATGGCCCTCTCGACGGCCCGCTGCGAGTCCACCGCCGAACTGCTGTGCGCGGAGCTGTCCGCTGACGGGCTGCCGATGGACCGGGGGGTCGCGGAGCAGGTCCTGGCCGGGTTTATCGGACCAAGGCCGCGCAGCGACGCCGACGCCATGGCGCTGCGGGCCGCCCGCGACGCGGAGGTGCTGCGGCACGCCCCGGCGGGCGTCACCGCCGACCTGCGCAGCCCGGCCCAGGTGCGGTCACTGCTGGCCCGGGTCGGCGTGGACGTGCCGGACACCCGGGCCGGGCGGCTGCGGGAGATGCGGGAGGCGCACCCGCTGGTCGGCGCGCTGCTCGAATGGCGGAAGGCCGAGCGGATCGCCACCACCTACGGCTACGCGTGGCTGGACGAGCACCTCGGCGCCGACGGCCGGCTGCGCGGCGCGTGGACGGGCTCGGACGGCGCGGCGGGCCGGATGACCGCGTCGGCGGGCCTGCACAACATGCCGGCGGCGCTGCGCCCGGCCGTGATGGCCGCCGACGGGCGCGTGTTCGTCCGGGCCGACCTCGGCCAGATCGAGCCGCGCGTGCTGGCCGCGGTATCCGGGGACCAGGCCCTGGTGACGGCGGCCCGGTCCGATGACCTGTACGCGCCGGTGGCGGCGCAGCTCGGCGTGGACCGGCCGGTGGCCAAGGTGGCGGTCCTCGGCGCGATGTACGGGCAGACCACCGGCCACGGCGCCCAGGCGCTGCGGCGCCTCAACGCGGCCTACCCGGTGGCCATGGCCTACCTCGACGCCGCCGACCGGGCCGGCCGGGCCGGCCGTGACCTGCGCACCTACGGCGGCCGCCTGATCGCCCTGGCGCCCGCGGCCGGCCAGGATCCCCGCAGCAGCAGCCGGGCCGCGGCCTACGGCCGGTACGCGCGCAACGCGATGATCCAGGGCGCCGCGGCGGAGCTGTTCAAGATGTGGGCGGTCATCGTCCGGGCGCGGTGCGCGCACCTCGGCACCCGGATCGTGCTGTGCCTGCACGACGAGCTGCTCGTGCACTGCCCCCGCGAGCACGCGGAGACGGTGTCCGGGCTGGTGGACGAGTGCCTGCGGGAAGCCGCGCAGCGCTGGGCGCCCGGCTGCGGGGTCCGCTTCATCTCCGACACCAGCATCGTGCGCAGCTGGTCGGACGCCAAGAACCCGTCCCTGGACCCGGCGGGCCCGCCCGCCTAGCGCGCGCGCTGGCCGGCGTGCAGCGACTCGACGGTCCTGGCCAGGCGCGTCGCCCTGGTCTCCGCCTTCTTGGCCTCTTCGATCCAGCGCACCCATTCCTTGCGGTGGGTGTAGGACAGGCCGTCGCGGTCAGCGCCGGACCGCGGTCACTACCGCGGCGGCGAACTCGGCCGGCGCCTCGAGCGGCGAGAAGTGACCGGCGCCGTCGAGCCAGGTGAGCCGCGCGGCGGCGAAGAACTCACCGATCCGGTCGGACCATTCGCGCGGGAACAGCGGATCGTGCTCCGGCCACAGCACCGTGGCCGGCACCGCGATCCGGTCAGCCGGCGCGGGAGCCCGCTCGGCCAGCGAGGCGGCGACCGATCCCGCGCCCGCCCGGTACCAGGCGATCGAGGCGGCGAACGCGCCCGGCGGCCCGTAGACCGACACGAGGTGGTCGAGGTGCCCGCCGCCCGGCTCGTAGCGCGGCCCGGACCAGTGCGACCAGAAGTGGCGCAGGTACGCGCGCACGGCCTCCGGCTGTCCGTCGACGAGCTGAGTGGACAGCTCCAGGTTGTGGAAGGCCTGGTACCAGAACTCCCGCTGGGCCTGCGGGGCGAGGATCCGGTCCCCGATACCAGGCAGCGGCGGCGCGATGACCAGGGCGCGGGCCAGATCCGGGCGGTCCCTGGCGATGGCCTGGGCGATCCTGCTGCCGATGTCGTAGCCGGCGATGACCACCCGTTCCAGCGCTAGCTCCTCGATCAGCCCGGCGACGCTCCTGGCCTGGGCGGCGGCGTTGTACTGCCGGGCCGGATCGGCTTCGTGCTTATCAGACTCACCGAACCCGCGCAGGTCAGGCACGATCACGTCGGCAGCCGGCGACACGAGCGGGACAACCGCGCGATAGTCGGTCCGGTCGCCGGGCCAGCCGTGCAGCAGCAGCACCGCGGGCCCCGTCCCGGTCCGCTCGTAGGCCAGCCGGAATCCGTCGATCGCTGTTTCCTGGCGCATAGCGGCCATTATCTACGGATCCCGGTTATGCCTCGCCGAAGGCGGCGGAGTAGATGACGGCGTCCCGGCCGCCGTGCACCAGGGCGCGCTTCTCCGGGCGCAGGCCGATCTTCTCCGCCACGCGCTGCGACGGCCGGTTGTCCGGGTGGATGATCGCGATCAGCCTGCTGGCGCCGAGCACGGCGCGGGCGAAGTCGCGGCAGGCCGCCGCGGCTTCGGTGGCGTAGCCGCGGCCCTGCAGGCCGGGCAGGACGCGGTAGCCGACCTCGAGTTCGGTCACGCCGTCCACGATCTGCGGGGTGAGGCCGCAGTCGCCGGCGAAATCGCCTGCGGCGGTGGTCAGCACCCACAGGCCATATCCGTGCGTGCGGTACAGGCGGCGGTTCCAGTCGATCCACTGGGCCGCTTCCTGCCGCGTCTTCGGCCGCGGGTAGTAGGTCATGACATCGGGGTCGCCGAGCAGGGCGGCCATGTCGTCGAGGTCCCCAGGGGTCATCTCGCGGAAGGTCAGCCGGGCGGTGTCGGGGGGCATAGGAGTGAAAATAAGCCAACCGGGCCGGACACGCCATCGTGTCCGTCCCTCACGGCTAGATCCCCGATGGAAGCCACTTGACCGCTTCGAAGCGGTAGACATCATGGCCTTCCACGGCGCTCGCGTCTCGCTCCAGGGCAGCAACTCCTTTGCCGCACGGGACGCGCCGGAAGCATCGTTCGGCGACCACGCCGGAGCCGCGGTCCCAGGCGGGGACTTCCTGCCGGCGAAACTGCAGGCTCATTCCGGGCGCTGGCTTGTCGCGATCGACAGCCGGGCCCGGGTCAGCTGGGACACCTTCGAGGTGGACGACACGTACCTGGCCGTCCTGCTATCGAGGACGACACCCGCCGCGTACCGGCTGTTCCTCCGTGAGCACGACGTGCCGTATGTCGAAGCCGGCGAGGATCGTGTCGATCTCGGCCAGGCGCTTCGCCGGCTTGACGAGGTGTTCGGTGTCGATTGCATCGTCTCCGACGCCGGCGGCGTTCTCAACGGCGCGCTCCTGCGGGCCGGCCTGGTCAACGAGGTCGACATCCAGGTCCTTCCCGCTGTCATCGGCCGTGCCGACGCTCCCGCCGTTTTCGAGGGCTACGGACGCGGGACCTGGGAGCGCATCCGCGATCTTCAGCTCATCTCAGCGGCAAGCCGGCCGGACGGCTCCGTCTTCATCCGGTACGCCGTGCGCTGACCGGTCGTGACCGTCACCGTGGCCCGGGGCAGGCACCCAGCCCGTTCGGGATAAATCAGCCGGGCCCGCCGCGAGCGGGCCACCTGCCCTGGCCGGCTACCCGTTTTGCCCTGCGTCCGGTGCCTGCTGCGGCTGAGGTGGCTCGGCGGCGGCCCGGGAGCCACCGCGCACCGGGTCGCCCGCACCGTCCCGGTCCGGCTGCGGCTGGGCCGCCGCTCACCTCCGGGCCCATGTGGTCTGTGATGCCAGGCGGGCCAGGCGTGCCCCTGCGCTGCCGCCTGGCGTCCCGGTCTCGGATTAGCTGGGAGGATCCGGCCTGCGGGGAGGAAAAGGTACCCCAGGGGGGCCCGGATCCTCCCGGTAAGCCATGGCCTTGGCCCGGGCCAGG
>CAVRMX010000029.1:0-141526 GCA_963722275.1 uncultured Actinomycetes bacterium
TGCCGAGGATCTCGTCCGGGTCGTAGCGCGGGTCGGCCGAGGGTCCCGGCAGCGGGCCGTGCTTACGCCAATTGAGGTGGGCCACGACGTCGCGGGCAATGCGGATCGCGTCGAGCTCGTCGACGGCGAGGTAGTCACCCAGCCCCGAGGTCCGGGCGTGCATGGCTGCGCCGCCGAGCTCCTCCTCTGTTGGCTCACCTCCCCGGTGGCCATGCGAACAAGGGGTGGACCGCCGAGGAACACCTTGGCCCGGCCGTCCATCATCATCGCGTAGTCGCACATGCCGGGTACGTACGCGCCGCCCGCGGTGGAGGAGCCGAAGACGAGCGAGACCGTCGGAATTCCAGCCCGGACAGCTCGGTAATCTCGCGAAGATCCGGCTGGCCGGGATGAACAGCTCGGCCTGAAACGGCAGGTCAGCGCCCCCCGATTCGATCAGGTTGATCACCGGCAGCCGGTTCTCCCGGGCGACCTCCAGGCCGCGCAGGGTCTTGCGCAGCGAGTAGGGGTTCAAAGAGCCGCCCTTGACGGTGGGGTCGCGCGCGAGACGACGCATCGACGCCGGAGACGCGCCGATCCCGGTCACGATCCTGGCGCCGACGGCGAACCCGGTGCCCCACGCGGCCAGCGGGGACAGCTCGAGGAACGGCGTGTCCGGGTCCACGAGCAGTTCGATCCGCTCGCGGGCCGGCAGCCTGCCACGCTCGCGGTGCCGCCGCTGGTAGCGCTCCCCGCCGCCCGCGAGGGCCTGCTCGAGCTGCTTGTCCAGTTCCTCGAGGATGGCGAGCTGCGCGGCCCGGTTGGCGCGGTAGGCCTCGCCTTGTATATCGATATGCGAAGTGAGCGCTGACACGCGGGGTCAGCCCTTCTCGTAGTGCTGTGCTTGATAATGCTGGGCGTATTCCGATCGCACCACATTCTTCTGGATCTTGCCGGTGGAGGTCTTGGGCAGCTGGTCCACGAGGATGATCGCCTTGGGCACCTTGAAGCCGTCCAGCCTCCCCTTGAGCGTCGCGATCAGCTCGGCGGCCTCGACGGTCTCGCCCGGCTTGGGCACCACGAACGCGGTGATCGCCTCGCTCCACCGCTGGTGCGGCAGGCCGACCACGACCGTTTCGGCGACCCGCGGGTCGGCGGCGTAGATCGCCTTCTCCACCTCGATCGAGGCGACGTTCTCGCCGCCGGTCTTGATCACGTCCTTGTGCCGGTCGGTAAACCACAGCACGCCGTCGTCGCCGAAATAGCCCACGTCGCCGGAGTGGAACCAGCCGTGCGCGAACGCGGTGTCCGTTGCCTCCTCGTCGTGCAGGTAGCCGGACATCGTGCTCGGCCCCCGGTAGACGATCTCGCCGGCCTCACCGGGCGGCAGCAGCCCGCCGACGGTGAATTCGGTGCCCCAGGCGGCCAGGGTCGACAACTCGAGGAACGGGCTGTCCGGGTCCAGCAGGAACTCGATGCGCTCCCGGGCCAGGAGCCGGCCCCGGTCACGGTGCCGCTGCTGGTAGCGCTCCCCGCCGCCGGCGATGGCCTGCTCCAGCTGCTTGTCCAGCTCCTCGAGCAGGGCGAGCTGCGCGGCCCGGTTGGCGCGGTAAGTCTCGCCCTGCAGGTCGACGTGGGAGGTGAGGACCGGCACCCGCGTCAGCCCTCCTCATAGTGCTTGGCATGCTCGGCGCGCACGACGTTCTTCTGGATCTTGCCGGTGGAGGTCTTGGGCAGCTGGTCCACGAGGATGACCGCCTTGGGCACCTTGAAGCCGTCCAGCCTGCCCTTCAGCGTCGCGATCAGCTCGGCGGCGTCGATCGCCGCGCCGGGCTTGGCGACCACGAACGCGGTGATCGCCTCGCTCCACCGCTGGTGCGGCAGCCCGACCACGACGGTTTCTGCGACCCGCGGGTCGGCGGCGTAGATCGCCTTCTCCACCTCGATCGAGGCGACGTTCTCGCCGCCGGTCTTGATCACGTCCTTATGCCGGTCGGTGAACCACAGCACGCCGTCGTCGCCGAAATAGCCCACGTCGCCGGAGTGGAACCAGCCGTGCGCGAACGCGGTGTCCGTTGCATCCTCGTCGCGCAGGTAGCCGGACATCGTGCTCGGCCCCCGGTAGACGATCTCGCCGGCCTCGCCGGGCGGCAGCAGCCCGCCGTCCGGGCCCATGATCGCGACCTGGACGCCGATCAGCGGGGTGCCGACCGCGCCCATGTGGGAGAGCTGGTGCTCGGGCCGGAACAGCGTGGTGCACGGGCTCATCTCGGTCTGCCCGAACAGCAGCGCGAACTCGCAGCCGAACCCGTCCAGGCAGCGGCGGATGAGGTCGTCCGGCATCGGCGCCATCGCGTAGACCGCCCGGCGCAGGCTGGACAGGTCGCGGCGGGTGAAGCTCTCGTGGTCGAGCATGGCGCGGAACATCATCGGCAGGCCGAAGATCTGGGTGATCCGCTCCCGCTCGATCAGGCCGAGCAGGGCCGCGGGGTCGAACCCGCGCAGCACGTAGATCGTCGCGCCGACCATGACCGCGGGGGTGCAGAACGCGTTGAGCTGCGCGGTATGGAACATCGGCATCATCGCGGCGAACCGGTCGGCGGCCTGCCAGCCGGAGTCCAGCGCGCCTGACATCGACTCGAGGTAGATCGAGACGTGGGATCCGACGACGCCCTTGGGGAACGACGTGGTGCCGGAAGTGTAGAGGTAGCTCAGCGCATCCCGGTCGTCGACGAAGCACTCCGGTTCCTTCGTGTTGCCGTGCGCGCTCAGGGCCGCCAGGTCCGCGGGCGCGACGATCACGTCGGTGACCTCGGGCACCTTGGCGATGGCGTCCTGCATCGCGGTGACGAGCTGGGACTCGATCACGATCCCGCGGGCCTGCGAGTGGCCGAGCACGTAGGCCACCTCGTCCGGCCGCCAGCCCAGGTTGACGGGTACGCAGACCACCCCGAGCTTGGCGCACGCGTAGTAGACGGCGAGGAAGTCGGCGCTGTTGCCCGAGGCCACCGCGAGCGCGGCGCCGCGCTCGTAGCCCAGGCCGGCCAGGCCGTGCGCGATCCGGTTGACGTAGCCGTTGAACTCGGCGTAGCTGAACCGGCGGTCGCCGTCCACCACCGCGAGCTGATCCGGCCGGCTCGCGGCGGTGCGGGTCAGGCTGTCGCCGACGTTGATCCGGCCGATGAGGTTGCGCGCGAGGTCCACTGGTCCGCTCCTAGTACGAACGGGGCAGGCCCAGGCTGTGCTGGGCGACGTAGTTGAGGATCATCTCCCGGTTGACCGGCGCGATGCGCAGCAGCCGCGCCAGGCCCCAGTACGGTATGAGGCCGTACTCGCTGGCCAGGCCGTTCCCGCCGTGCGCCTGGATGGCCGCGTCGACAGCGGCGATGGCGGCCTCGGCGGCGGCGTACTTGGCCATGTTGGACGACTCCCCCGCGGGCTGGCCGTGGTCGTGCTGCCAGGCGGCCTGCCTGGTCATCAGCGCGGCGAGCTCGGTCTCGATCTTGGCCCTGGCCAGCGGGTGCGCGACGCCCTGGTGGGTTCCGATCGGCTCGGACCAGACCTTGCGCTCGGCGGCGTAGCGCGCCGCGGCGCCCAGCGCATAGCGCGCGATCCCGACGCCGAGGGCGGCTCCGGTGATCCGTTCGGGATTCAGGCCGTGGAAAACCTGCCGGAACCCCTTCCCTTCCTCGCCGACCAGCGCGCCCGGGCCGACCCGGACGCCGTCGAAATGCAGGGTGAACTGCCGCTCGGGCAGCAGCAGGTCCACCGGGAGCAGGTGCTTGTCCAGGCCCGGAGCATCGGCCGGCACGATGAACAGGGACAGCTGGCCGCCGCGCTCGTCCTGCCCGGTCCGCGCGACCACCAGCAGGGCCTGCGCCTCGTCGACCCCGGAGATGTAGTACTTGGTGCCGTGCAGGAGCCAGTCGTCGCCGTCCCTGCGCGCCGTGGTGGAGATGCGCAGGGTGTTCGAGCCCGCGTCCGGCTCGGTGATCGCGAACACCACCTTGACGGCGCCGCTGGCCAGGCCGGGCAGCCAGGTCCCGCGCTGCTCGTCGGTGCCGAAATCGGAGATCATCTCGGCCGAGATCGCGGCCGACACGAGCAGCAGCAGCAGCGGCGTGCCCGCGGCGGCGATCTCCTCGCAGACCAGGGCGAGCTCGGTCAGCCCTCCCCCGCCGCCGCCGTAGGCCTCGGGGATGTTGACGCCGATGAACCCGGCGTCCCCGAGGGCCCGCCACAGCTCGGCGCAGGGGCGGCGCGCCGCGGCCCGTTCGGCGTAGTAGCGCGGGCCGAACTTGCCGGCTATATCGGCGACGGCGGCACGGAGAGCGCGATGTTCGTCGGATTCAGCAAAGTCCACGCCGGTCTTCTCCCGTAAAGCCCGATTGTGACTCATCATTCACTAGCGACCTTAGCGCCTGGATGCGACACTTGCTAGATGGCGGCGCAGGCGACATCGGCCCGCGGCGGAGCCCGGGACGCTCCGGGGCGGCCGGCCCGGCGGCGGCGCGATCCGGGCCGGAAGGAACGGATCCTGGTGGCGGCCGCGGCGCTCGGTGCGCGGCGCGGCTTCGACGCGATCTCCATGGCGGACATCGGGGCCGAGGCCGGCATCGTCGGGTCTGGTATCTACCGGCACTTCGACAGCAAGACGGCGATCCTGGTGGCCATGGCCGACCGGGTGATGGACCGGCTGATGACCAGGTCGGCGGAGATCATCGCGGCCGGGCTCGACGAGGGCCAGAGCCTGACGCTGCTGGTGCGCGACCACATCGAGGTGGCGCTGACCGACCGCGACGCGCTCGCCGTCTACCACCGCGAGGTGCGCACCCTGCCCGAGGACGAGCGGCGCAGGCTGAGCCGGGCGCAGCGGCACTACATCGAGGAGTGGGTGCACCTGCTGGCGCCGCTGCGGCCGGACCTGGCCGACGGTGAGGTGCGGCTGGCCGTGCACGCGGCGATCGGCGCGATCCAGTCGACGCTGTTCTTCCGCAGCGGGCTGGCCGACGAGCGCCTCACCGAGCTTCTCGAGAGCATCGCGCGCCGCTGCCTCGGTACCGATCCCGCGATCCTAAGTGAATCTCCTCTCACTATGGGTGGGCGTCCCAGTGACGGCGTAGCGCCACGGTGAGCTCGGCGGCCCGTTCGTCAGGGAAGAACAGGCGGCCGCCGTCGATCTCGACGACTTCGGTGGCGCCGGGGATGGTGTCGCGGAGCCAGTAGGCCCACTTGCGGCGGAAGAAGATGTCGTCGGTGCCCCAGACGATCAGGGTGGGAACCTGCAGTCGCGCCAGGGCGGGCTCGACCGCCAGCAGGTCGCGGGCGTGCAGCGAGGTCAGCAGGCGCTGGCCCTGGCGGGCCGCCTCCGCGGTGCTGGTCTGCGCCTCCAGCCAGACGCGCGCGATGTCCTCGGGCAGGTTGGCGATGTTCTGGTAGGTGCGACCGTAGACGCGTTTCCTTGTCCGCGGGTTGCCGGGCGCCATCAGCCGGGGGGCGAGACGGGCGTGCAGGCCCATATGGGCCAGCCAGACCGCGGGCAGCAGCGCCTTGGGCGGCACGTTGTCGTGCGCCTCGCAGTTGGTCAGGGTCAGCGTGTGCAGCCGTTCGGCGTGGGTAGCGGCGAATACCTGGGTGACGGCGCCGCCGGTGTCGTTCGCGACCATGTCGAAGTCGGTCAACTCGAGCGCATCGCAGCAGTCGGCGATGAAGCGGGCCAGTCCCGGCAGCGTGAAGTCCTGGTCGGCGGCGGCCGGGGTGTAGCCGTGCAGCGGCAGGTCGAAGGCCACGCACCGGCGCTCGCCGTCGAGCAGGCCGATCACGTTCCGCCACAGGTAGCTGCTGGTGCCGACGCCGTGGACGAACAGCACCGGGCGGCCGGGACCGCCGGTGTCGACGTAGCTGGCCGGACCGGACCTGGTGTCCACCTGGCCGCGGTACTTGTCGAGGCGTTCCATCTCGCTGGTCATGTTTTCTCCATCCTCTGGCGGCCACCGCGATACAGTGACCGAAAGACCGACCGGCGGTCTAACATTTACAAACCGACCGTCGGTCCGTCAATCGAATTGGGGGCGGATGATGCGCCGGGGAGCCCGATGGACGCCGGGGAGCGGATGAACAAGAACGTGGAGCGGGGCCGGGCCACGCGGGCGCACGTGATCGAGGTCGCGACGCGGCTGTTCGCCGAGCACGGCTACGACGGCACGTCGATCGAGGCGGTGCAGGCCGGCTCCGGAGTCAGCCGCGGCTCGCTCTACCATCACTTCCCGGGCAAGGAGGCGCTGTTCTGGGCGGTCCTGGAGGATGTCGGCGCCCGCGTCGGCCAGCAGGGGGCGGACATGGCGCGGGACGCACCGGACCCGGTCGCCGCGCTGCGGGCAGGCGGCCTGGCGTGGATCCGGATGGCCGGCAACCGGGTCGTCCGGCAGATCATGCTGATCGACGCGCCCGCGGTGCTGGGCTGGCAGCGCTGGCGCGAGCTTGATGAGCAGGGCCCTCTGGGGGTGATCAGGGACTGCCTCGCGTACGCCGCCGAGACGGGCCGCATCGAGCGACGTCACGTGGACACGTTCGCCCACATCGTGCTGGCCGCCGCCAACGAGGTGGCCCTGGTGATCGCGCGCGCGGACGATACTGCCGCCGCGCTGACACTCGGCGAGAGCGCATTCGCCGAGTTCCTCGACCGCCTGCTGGGTGAGCCGACGGCACCCGCCGTTTAGAACGCTCCAACGAGCTGGCGGCACCCGCCCTCGGCCCTTGACAATAGCCCGTCCGTTAGCTGACGATTGCAGATGTTGGAGCGCTCCAACTGCGGGGCGGGCCGCTCGGCGCGGAGGTGACCGGGAATGGGCAGTGCTGGAACGGGCAGTGCTGGAACGGGCAGTGCTGGAACGGGCAGTGTCGGGACGGGCAGTGTCGGGACGGGCAGGGAACGGCTGGAACGGTACAGCCTGACAGGTCCGGAGAACCAGGCGGCGGTGGACGCCGGCCTGGCCGGCGGGGACTGGTTCCGCAGCGCGGTGCCGCGCAAGCGGATGAAGGAGCTGATGAAGCGCTCCGACTACCCGGCCGTCCGGGACACCGCGATCTGGATCGGCCTGATCCTGCTGCTCGGCGGCCTCGGCACTACCTTCTGGCTGGTCTGGCACAGCTGGTGGGCGGTGCCTTTCTTCCTCGCCTACGGCATCCTGGTCGGCTCGACGTCGGACTCCCGCTGGCACGAGTCCGGGCACGGCACCGCGTTCAAGACCCGCTGGATGGACGAGGGCCTGTACCAGCTCGCCTCCTTCATGATCATGCGTGACCCGACCACCTGGCGGTGGAGCCACACCCGGCACCACACCGACACCCTCATCGTCGGGCGGGACCCGGAGATCGCTGTCATGCGCCCGGCGCGGCTAGCCAGGCTGCTGGTCAACTACTTCGGCCTGGTCGACGTGCCGACGGCTTTCTCGCTCATGTTCCGGCACGCGGCTGGGCGGCTCGCTGCCGACGAGGCCGACTACGTGCCCGGGTCCGAACAGCACCGGGTCTACCGGACGGCCCGGATCCACCTGGCTGTCTACGCCTCCACCGTCGCCTTGGCCATCGTGTTCCGGACCTGGCTGCCGGTCGTGCTGATCGGCGGGCCGCGACTCTACGGCGCGTGCATGCTCCAGGTCTACGGGTTCACCCAGCACGCCGGCATGGGCGAGAACGTGCTCGACCACCGGCTGAACACCCGCACGGTGAAGATGTGCCGGGTCAACCGGTTCCTGTACTGGAACATGAACTACCACGTCGAGCACCACATGTTCCCGATGATCCCGTACTACCGGCTGCCGGAGCTGCACGAGGAGATCAAGCACGACTGCGCGGCGGTCTACCCGTCGCTGTGGGCGGCCTACAAGGAGATCATCCCTGCGGTGCTGCGCCAGCTGCGGGATCAGGAGTACTACGTCCGCCGTGAGCTGCTGCCCGGCGCCGCCTCGTTCAACGAGCCCACGCCCCTCACCGACGGCCGCGCGCGGCCGCTGACTACCGTGACCGCGGCATAAGGAGACCCGATGGCCCAGTGGATCGCCGCCTGCGAGGCGGACGACGTCGACCCCGAGGACGTCATCCCGTTCGAGCATGGCGGCAGCGACTACGCGATCTACCGCTCGCCGGACGACGTCTACTACGCCACCGACGGCCACTGCACGCACGAGAAGACGCTGCTGTGTGACGGCCTGGTCATGGGCGGGATCATCGAGTGCCCCAAGCACAACGGGCGGTTCGACTACACCAGCGGCAAGGCGCTCGGGGCGCCGGTACTGGTCGACGTGCGAACCTACCCCGCCAAGGTCATGGACGGCACCGTCTATATCGAGGTCGGATAGTGCCATCGGCGCCGGGCTCAAGTCCCTGCTCCGCTCGCCCGCTGTCGCGTGACGCCGCCAGGCCGTTAGCATCCGGTAGATGACCTAGAGGAGTGACTGATGCTACGTTTCGGCCTGTTCGGAGCCGGGAGAATCGGGCGCGTCCACGCCGCCTCCCTGGCCACGCATCCGCGGACGGAGCTTGCCGTCGTCCACGATCCCGTCGAGGCCGCGGCCCGCGAGATCACCGCGCAATACGGCGCCACGCCCACCGGGGACGCGGGCGCCATCCTCGAGGATCCCGGCATCAACGCCGTCATCATCGCCTCGCCGACGCCTACCCACGTGGACCTGCTGACCGCGTCGGTCCGGGCCGGAAAGGCGGTGCTCTGCGAGAAGCCCATCGACCTGGACCTGGCCCGGGTCGACGCCTGCTGGGCGGCCATCAAGGACCTGGGCGCCACGGTCATGATCGGCTTCAACCGCCGGTTCGACCCGTCCTTCGCCGAGATACGCGACCGGGTCGCCAAGGGCGAGATCGGCCGGCTCGAGCAGCTCGTCATCACCAGCCGTGATCCGGCGCCCGCGCCGGCCGCCTACATCGCCAGCTCAGGCGGGCTGTTCCGGGACATGACGATCCACGACTTCGACATGGCGCGGTTCTTCCTCGGCGACGTCGTCGAGGTCCAGGCCATGGGGGCGAACCTGATCGAGCCGTACATCGCCGAGGCGGGCGACATCGACTCGGCCATGGTCGTGCTGCGCGGCGCCGGCGGTGAACTGTGCCAGATCGTCAACAGCCGGCATTGCTCGTTCGGGTACGACCAGCGACTCGAGGCCTTCGGCGCCGAGGCGATGCTGAGCGTGGGCAACCAGGCCGCCACCAGCGTGCGCCGCTCCGGCGCTACCGGCACCGAGACCGCCCCGCCCTACCTGAACTTCTTCCTGGACCGCTACTACGACGCCTACCGGGCCGAACTCGACCACCTGGTCAGCTGTGTCGAGCAGGGCCTGGCCCCGAACCCCGGCTTCGCCGACGGGCGCGCCGCACTGGTCCTGGCCGACGCGGCGAACGAGAGCCTGCAGGCCGGCCGCGCGGTGCGCGTCGGTGCGTGAGCTCCCCTTAGCTGGCACCATGGCCGGTGACATTCCCGAGGTGCCGGCGGCGGTCCGGGCGGCGGCTCTACCCGGATGGCCGCTGGTCCGGGCACGTCGATTTCGGCCTGCTGGGCATCGCGGATCGCTGGGCCGATATCGCCGTCGCCACCTGGAGCGCCGAATGGAACTACGGACCCGGCTGGGAGCCGCTCTTGCTCGACTCCTATGGCATCCAGCAAGATCCCGAACGGACCCGGTATTACCGGCTCCTCTGGGATCTCAGTTCCTGACGGCGGAAGGCCCTGATCAGGACACGGTGATCACCGCCAGCCTCTGAGGACTTCGATAACCTGCTCGGGTAGGCCGTGTCTATGTGGCTGCGAGGAAGCGAAGATGCGATATGGAGCCTGAGGAGTTCCGGGCAGCTGGTCATGAGCTGATCGACTGGATTGCGGACTACCGGGCCCGTATCCCGCAGATGCCGGTTCAAGCGCAGGTGGGGCCGGGTGAGGTGGCGGGGAAGCTGCCGAGCCAGGCGCCGCTGCGGGCCGAACCGTTCAGCCGGGTGCTGGCCGACCTCGAAGCCGTCGTCGTGCCGGGCGTGACCCAGGTTCAGCACCCTCGCTACTTCGGCTGGTTCCCGTCCAATGCGTCCCTGAGCTCCGTGCTGGGCGACGTGGCCGCCTCCGGGCTCGGAGCGCTCGGGATCACCTGGCAGTCCGCTCCCGCGCTGACGGAGGTCGAGGAAGTCGTGGTTGAGTGGCTGCGCGAGCTGACGGCGCTGCCCGAGTCGTGGAAGGGCGTCATCCAGGACACGGCTTCCAGCGCGTGCCTCGTCGCCTTGCTTGCCGCACGCGAGCGCGCGACGAACTACTCAGAGACACGCGGCGGGATGCAGGCGGAGAGCGCGCCGCTGACGGTCTACACCACGCAACACGCACACTCCTCGATCCCGAAGGCAGTCGCCTTGGCCGGCTACGGGCAGGACAACCTGAGGCTCGTCGGCGTCGACCCGGTCACGTATGCCATGCGTCCCGAAGCGCTGGCTACGGCACTGGAGGCCGACGTGGCGGCCGGCCGGCGCCCGGCCGCCATCGTGGCCAGCGTCGGTACCACCGGCACCACGGCCGTTGACCCGCTCGCACAGATCATCCCGCTGGCCCGCCGGTACGGGATGTGGGTGCATGTCGATGCGGCGATGGCGGGCTCGGCGTTGCTGCTGCCGGAGATGCGCTGGCTGGTTGCCGGGGTCGAAGGCGCGGACTCACTGGCCTGGAACCCGCACAAATGGCTGGGCACCGTGCTGGACTGCTCGCTGCTGTACGTCGCCGACCCGGACCATCTGATCCGGGTCATGTCGACCAATCCGTCCTACCTTCGTTCGGCCGTCGATGGTGAGGTGACCCAGTACAAGGACTGGGGCATCCCGCTAGGCCGCCGGTTCCGTGCGCTCAAGCTGTGGTTCCACCTCCGGCTGGACGGAACTGAGGCCATCCGGGCCAGGCTACGGCGGGACCTGGACAACGCTCGCTGGCTCGCTGAGCAGGTCTCATCGACTTCCGGCTGGCGTGTCCTCGCCCCGGTCAACCTGCAGACCGTCGTGCTCAGGCACGAACCCGCTGGCGTCGTCTCCGATACCGGCGCCGTGCTGGACGCCGACGCGCTGAATGCGCACACGCTGTCCTGGGTGGACTCGGTCAATGCCTCGGGCGCGGCTCTGGTTACGCCGTCCCTGCTGGACGGCACCTGGTCGGTCCGGGTCTCGATCGGAGCCGAGCGCACCGAGCGCCAGGACGTCGAGGAGCTGTGGAGTCTGCTGAAGCAGGCCGCCGAGAGCAACTGAACAGACCGGTACGGTGCCAGGACCTCCTTGTCACCAGCGACGACGAGCACACTGCCGACTGCCGCCAGTTCCAGGCCGTTCGGCATGGTGAAGCGCATGCTAGCGGGCGCGCCGGTGATGCTGATCAGCGGGCCGAGGGCCTCGTCCAGGTTCGCAGTGTACGCTCGCGCGTAGGTCCGCAGGATTCGCATGGTCACGCCAGCATTGACGGCACGCTGGCATATTCCCGGCAGCGGGGATCCGGGCAGGTGCTCCGTGTCACTCGCCACCGATTCCGCGTCGGGCGCCTGCTGATGAAGCTGGGCCTGGGGTGCAGCGGCCCCGGAGTGGGGTTCGGCGCCATCGACAGGAAGGCTGCCCTAATGCCGAACTGGGCCGAGCAGGTTACTGCCATCGCGACAGCGGTAAGCGCCCTCGGACTGCTAAGCGCGATCGGTGCAGTGATCTTCGCAGGCCAGCAAGCCCGTGAAGCCCGAATCAACCGTCAGGCTGAGATGGCGGCCGAATTCTTCAGGCGCTGGAGCGAAAGCCCGATGGTGGAGACGCGTCGTCTCGTCGCTCAGTTCGAGACGCCGGAGGCGCTGCGGGACGCGATGATGCGGTTCATTGCCGAGAACTCGGCCGAGGCATACGTCATGTACCGGGAGCTCGACTACTTCGAGCAGCTCGGTGCGCTCGAGAAACACGGTGGCTTCGATTTCGAGCTGATCAGGACCCTGCTCGGCCAACGCCTGATCGACCGGTGGGAGATGTGGCAGCCGTCCATCGATGCAATCGGCGGAAGTGCCGCCTACCCGATGTTCGAAAGGCTCGCGGCAAAGATGCGTGCCCAGGCGTGATCTCCCGGCGCTCGTGCACGGACATGCGCGTGGACGAATAACGCTTATTTCGGCATGACCGATCGTTTGGCTTCGCGGGTTGCTACCGTGCGGGCAGCAGCACGCTCAGGCAGGTGACGCAGCCTTCGAGTTTCTCGAATTCGCTGATGTCCACGACGACCGGCGTAAAGCCCAGGTCCTCGAGGAGCCCCGCCGTGCGGGGAGCGGATGCGGCGATCAGTACGCGGTCGCCGCCGAGCGGGACCACGTGGCTGCCGCCCTCTTCGGCGACCGGGCGCACCGCCGGGAACAGTTCGGCCGGCACCAGCCCGGGCAGCAGCAGGAACGTGCCGTCGGGCAGCGCGGTCACCGCGGACTTCAGGTGCAGCACGTTGGTCAGCGGGACGGCAATCACCGTACGGCCCAGCGGGGCCAGCAGCGACCGCAGCTGCCGGATGCCCTCGCCGTTGGTCCGGCCGCCGCGTCCCGTATAGACCGTGTTGCCGGCCTGCAGCACATCGCCCCCGTCCAGGATCCCGGGCTCTTCGATGCGAGCGGTGCGCAGGCCAAGCGACCGGACGGCCTCCGCGACCGCGGCGACCTCGGCCCGGCGGGCGGGCGCGCCCGAGCGCGTCAGGACCGCCAGATCCTCGCAGATCACCACGGTGTCTTCGATGAAGACCGAGTCCGGGCACTCATCAGCCACCGGTACCTGCCGGATCGTCCAGCCGCTGGCCGCCAGCGCATCGGCATAGGCCGCGTGCTGCGCCCGGGCCACGGCCACATCCACCGGGGTCCGGCCGATGTGGGTGACGATACCCTCGGCCAGCCTGCTACTGGGCTGGCGGACTAGGCCAGTGTTGTTCATGGCATCGCTCCTTCCCTTACCGGATACCGGGTGCGGGGCCGCTTGAACCTCGCACCTCAAGGCGCGGGGCAAGCAGCAGGGTCTCACCTGGGCTGTCGGGGTGCTCGATGCGGGCCAGGAGCATACGGGCGGCCTGCTGTCCCATCTCGAAAGCGGTGGCGTCGACGCTGGTGAGCCACAACGCGCGCAGGCGGGCGAAGACGGAGTTGTCGAAGCCGACGAGGGATAGCTCCTCGGGAACCTTGACGCCCAGGGCCGCGGCGGCGGACAGGGCGCCGACGCAGGTCAGGTCGTTGGCCGCGAAGATGGCCGTCGGCCGGATGGGCTGGCTCATCAGGCGGACCGTCGCGCGGTAGCCGCCTTCCTCGCTCATGTCACCGGCCTCGACGTGAATGCCCGCGCCAAGGCCGGCCGCGCGCATCGTGTCCTCGTAACCTTGCATCCGCAGCGGCCGGCCACGCTGGGCAGGCCATGGACGTGCGCGATCCGGGTGTGGCCGAGCTCGATCAGATGCCGGACCGCGAGGGTGCCGCCGAGGTGGTTGTCGTTGGCGAGAATGTCGGCGCGCGGCAGGTCCACGTCCAGGCCGCGGCCGCCCACGGCGACGGTCGGGATCTGGCTGGCCGCGTCGACGATGGCCTGGGACATGGGAATGGATCCGGCCAGGACCAGCCCGTCCACCCCGAGGTCGATGAACGACCAGGTCAGGGTCTCGTCCAGCATCCGGTCGATCCGGCCGTCGCCCAGCAGGATGTGCTTGCCGCCCGCGTGCAGCGCCGGGGTCAGGCCGTCGAGCATGTCCGCGAACCAGGGCTGGCGCAGGTCGTTCAGCAGCACGCCGATCGTGTGAGACTGCCGCTCGGCGAGCAGCCGGGCCGCGGCGTTGGGCCGGTAACCGAGCTCGGCCACGGCCCGCATGACGGCTTCGCGGCTGCCCGAGCTGACCTTGGGCGAGTTGCGGAGCACCAGCGACACCAGCGACTTGGACACCCCGGCCCGGGCCGCGACGGTCTCCAGGGTCGGCTTTCTGGCGACTCGCCCCGGGGTTGTCACCAAGCCCCTCTCGTTCGGCATTGGAGCGCTCCAACATTACTGGCTCGGCGGAGAGGGTGTCAACGCGCCGGAGACGGACAGCATCACCCTCCTCGGGTTGACCGCGGACAGCGCGGCCAGCCGGCCACGAACCGGTCCAGGATCCCGGGCCGGAAGTTCTCCGCCGCCACGTCGCAGGCCGTCTAGGGGCCGCTGATGCGTCATGGCGGGCGCTCTAATCCCTGATGAGGCTGTCGGGCACCGGTCACCGCTGGCTCCCGACAGCCTCTAATACGACCGGGGCAGGCCGAGGACATGCTCGGCGAGGTAGTTGAGGACCATCTCCTGCGGGATCGGGGCGATGCGCATCAGCCGCGCCTCGCGCCAGTAGCGCTCGACGTGGTACTCGTTCGCGTACCCGAACCCGCCGTGGGTCTGCATGGCCGCGTCGGCGGCCTGGAAGCCGGCCTCGGCGGCGAGGAACTTGGCCAGGTTGGCCTGCTCCCCCGCGGGCAGGCCGTGGTCGATGCGCCAGGACGCCTGGCGGATGACGAGTTCGGCCGCGCCGAGGCGCGCGTGTGCCTCGGCGAGCGGGAACGAGATGCCCTGGTTCTGGCCGATGGGCCGGCCGAAAACGGTACGGGCCTTGGCGTAGGCGACCGCGCGGCGCAGCGCCGCGCGGCCGGTGCCGAGGGCCTCTGCGGCGACCAGGACGCGTTCGGCGTTCAGGCCGTCGAGCAGGTAACCGAAGCCCCGGCCTTCCTCCCCGACCCGGTCGGAGGCGTCGACGTGCAGGCCGTCGTAGGTGACTTCGCAGGACGCGACGGCGTTGCGGCCGAGCTTCGGGATGGGGCGGATGGTGACCGCCGTGTCTTTGAGGGAAGCGACGAACAGGGTCATTCCGTGGGTGCGCTTCGCGCACTCCTCGATCGGGGTGGTGCGGGTCAGCAGCAGGACCCGTTCGGATTCCAGCGCCTTGGACGTCCACACCTTGCGGCCGGTGACGCGGTAGCCGTCGCCGTCGCGGACGGCGCGGGTGCGGATGGCGGTGGTGTCCAGGCCCGCGTCGGCCTCGGTGACGCCGAACGCCAGGTGCAGGTCGCCGGTGGCGATGCGGGGCAGGTACCGCTGCTTGAGCTCGGCGGAGCCGTGCCTGACCACCGGGTGCATGCCGAAGATCGACAGGTGGATGCTGCTCGCGCCGTTCATGCAGGCGCCGGAGGCCGCCACCTCCTCGAGCACGATCGAGGCCTCGGTGATGCCGGCGGCGCCGCCGCCGTATTCGGCCGGGATGGCGATGCCGATCCAGCCGCCGCTGGCCATCGCGTCGTAGAACTCCCACGGGAACGTGTGGCTCTCGTCGAGCCCGGCCCAGTACTCGTCGGGAAACCGGGCGCAGATCTCGCGGACCGCCTCGCGAATGAGCCGGTGGTCCGGGTTCTCGGTGAAGTCCACGCGGAGCTCCCGCTATGCTCGCTCGTTCAATATTCTAGAGGTAGAGTACCAGTCCGGCTCGGAGGCTTCCATGCCGCAGGGTCGTCCGGGGGCGCTATCGTCGGAGGCTGTCCAGCGCCCAGGAGGAATGGTGACGTTGATCGCGCGCTTTCAGGTCGATGGCTACGAGCCCCGCCAGGTAACCGGACTGGACGCGGACTGGTTCGGCCTGATGACGTTCGCGAAGACCTTCACCTCGGGGATCACCGGGCACGCCACGACGCTGTTCATGGCCGCGGGGAGCGAGGAGGGGTCCCGGTCCTACGTGGCCACCGAGCGGATCACCGGGCACACCGACGACGGAGCCGAAGGCTCGGTGACCGTCCAGCACGGCGGGCTTGAATCCGATCCGGGCACCTGGTTCGGCCACATCGTGCCTGGCACCGGCACCGGGGGCTTCGCGGGCTGGTCGGGCTCGGCCCGGATCGTGCACGATGACCAGGGCGCGTACTTCGAGATCGAACTGGCCTGAGCGAGCGCGGACCGCGCGCCGGCCGCGCCGCCGGCCGACGCGGGCTGTTGATCGGGATACGGGTGAGCCTTAGGGTAATACCGGCCAGTAGGGCCCGCGGAGCTCGGCGAGTGAGGCTGACATTGGATGAGAATCTGGCCAGGCAGGCCGAGCTAGCGCTCGAGCGGCAGGGCGACTACGACTCCCTGTGCTACGAGGGCAGGTGGCACACCAGCGGGCAGCTGGCAGACCGCGCGGCCAGGCTCGCCACAGGGCTGGCCGGCCTGGGCGTGCGCCCCGGAGACCGGCTGCTCGTGCTCATGGCCAACTGCCCGGAGGTCCTGATCACCTACAACGCGGCGTGGCGCGCCGGCGCGGTGGTCACCCCGCTGCTCTTCCTGGTCAGCGAGGAGGAACTGCGGCACGCGCTGAACGACTCCGGCGCGGTGGGCGTGGTCACCACGGTGGAGTTCCTGCCGAAGGTCACCGCCGCTGTGAAGGGGGATGGGCCAGGGGGGACGGGGGGCGGGAGCCCCCCGTGCGCAGGAGAGGCGGGTGGGGCGCCCGGCGTCCGGTTCGTGCTGGTGCCTGGAGCACCGGAACCGGCCGCCCCCGGGGTGCCGGTGCTCGACTTCGACCAGGTGGCTTCGGCCGAGCCGGGGTCCATCACCGGGCGGTCGGGCACGGACCTGGCCGCCCTGCTGTACACCGGCGGCACGACCGGCCGGTCCAAAGGCGTCCCGCTCACCCACGCGGGCCTGTACTGGTGCGGCTCGGCCGCCCACGAGCAGTCGGTGCGCGCCAGCGTGCTCACCTCGGTCTTGCCGCTCCCGCTGGCGCACGCCTACGGCCTGCTGGTCATCTGCGGCGGCATGCACCGGTCCGATCACACCAAGACCATCCTGATGCGCTGGTTCGACCCGGCCGGCTGGCTGAAGCTGGCTGTGGAGCACCGCGTCCAGGGGACCGCCCTGGTGCCCTCGATGATCCAGATGCTGCTGAGCCAGCCGCTGGAGGAAGCCGACCTGTCCGAGCTGGCCTTCGTCTCGTCCGGGGCCGCGCCGCTGGCCGACAACGTCCGCCGGGAGTTCGAGGCCCGGGTGCCCGGTGCGACCGTCTACGAGGGCTACGGCTGCACCGAGGCGGCCACGTTCATCTCGGCCAACCCGCTGGGCGCCCGCCGCCTCGGCAGCGTCGGGCTGCCGGTGCCCGGCGTCGAGCTGACCATCCAGGACGACGCGGGCCAGCCCTTGCCCGCAGGCCAGGACGGCGAGATCTGCGTGCGGTCGCCCGGCGTGATGACGGGCTACTGGCACAGCGAGGACATCTCGGCGCTGGCGGGCGGCTGGCTGCACACGGGCGACATCGGGCACGTGGACGCCGACGGCTACCTCTACGTGGTGGACCGCAAGAAGGACCTGATCCTGCGGGGCGGCTTCAACGTGTTCCCGCGCGACATCGAGGACGTGCTCCTCTCCCACCCGGCAGTGGCGCAGGCCGGGGTGGTGGGCCTGCCCGACCAGCGGCTCGGCGAGGAGGTCGTGGCGTTCGTGTCACTGCGCCCGGGCGCGGAGGTCACCGCCGAGGAGCTGACCGAGCACGCCAGGAAGCACCTGGCCGCGTACAAGTACCCGCGGGAGATCACCATCGTGCCCGCCATACCGCTCACCAGCGTCGGCAAGCTCGACCGCAAGAAGCTGCGGGAGTGGATCAGGGGCTAGCGGCCGGGAGTATGCAGATCAGGGGCTAGCGGCCGGGAGTATCCGGCCGGTGACCTCGCCGAAGCCGATCCGGACGCCGTCGGCGCCAGGCGCGGTGGCGCCGATAGTGACCTCGTCGCCGTCCTCGAGGAAGCTCCGCACCGACCCGTCGGCCAGGGTGAGCGGCTCGGCGCCGCCCCAGCTCAGCTCGAGCAGGCAGCCGCGCTGGTCCCGCTCCGGGCCGCTGACCGTGCCGGAGGCGAACAGGTCGCCGGTACGGGTCGAGGCACCGTTCACGGTCATGTGGGCCAGCATCTGCGCGGCCGTCCAGTAGGTGCCGGCGAACGGCGGGCGCGCCACCAGCTGCCCGTTCAGCCGCACCTCGAGCGCGAGGTCCAGGCCCCACTTCTCGGTGTCGGCCAGGTAGGGCAGCGGCTCCGGGTCGCGCGGCGGCGGGCTGACCCGGGCATGCTCCAGCGCGCCGAGTGACACCACCCACGGCGAGACCGACGTGGCGAACGACTTGGCCAGGAAC
This sequence comes from uncultured Actinomycetes bacterium, assembly GCA_963722275.1. Classification (GTDB taxonomy): domain Bacteria; phylum Actinomycetota; class Actinomycetes; order Streptosporangiales; family Streptosporangiaceae; genus Palsa-504. The sequence goes on from CAVRMX010000029.1 coordinate 18,158, forward strand.
GGGCCGAGCGGCTGGGACTCCCAGGCCTGCAGGTCACGGGAGGACCAGTCGTTGAGCAGGAAAACGCCGAAGACATGGTCGGCGAAATCGCCCACCGGCACCGGCCCGGACGAGCCCGCGCCGATCACGAAGCCGACCTCAGCCTCGAAGTCGAGCCGGCGAGACGGCCCGAACGTCGGCCCGCTGCTCCCCCGGCGCTGACCGCACGGGCGCAGGACCGGGGTGCCGGACAGCACGATGGTGCCCGACCGGCCGTGATAGCCGATCGGCATGTGCTTCCAGTTCGGCGTGAGCGGCTCGCCGTCGGGCCGGAATATCCGCCCGGCGTTGGCCGCGTGATACTCGTTGCCGAAGAAGTCCACGTAGTCCCCTGCCGCGAACGGCAAGTGCAGGCGCACCGCGGACAGCGGCCGCAGCGCCGCGTCGACCGCGCCGCGATGCCGGCCGCTGGTCAGGATTTCGGTGACCTGGGCCCGGACCTCGGTCCACCGGGCGCGTCCCTGGGCCATGAAGGCGTTCAGCGAGGGCTCGGCGAACACCTGGTCATCCAGCACCGGGGCGAGATCCAGCACCGAGTCACCGATGCGGACCCCGACCCGGGGAGGCTGCCCGCCGGCGTCGGAGAACACGCCGTAGGGCAGGTTGGCTATCCCGAACAGTGAGTCCTGCCAGGTCATCCGGATCACGGCGTGGAGACTCCGGCCTTCAGGCCGGGGAGGGAACGCCGCTTCACCTCCCGGAAATGTCGGTGGTGATCGCTAGTGTGTTCGTATGTCTCGATACCGTCTGCTCCCCTCGCCTGCCCAGGAAGCGGTGCTGCGGGACCACCGCGAGCCTCAACTGCTGCTCCAACCGGCGTAGTAGCTGGAATCCTCCGCCTTCAGGCGGAGGGGGGAGGATGTCAATCGTCCCCGTCGAGGTGACGCTCGGTCTCGCCGACGTAGATCTGGCGCGGCCGGGCGATCTTCTGCTCCTTGTCCGCCGAGCCCTCCTGCCAGTGGGCCAGCCAGCCGGGCATCCGGCCGATCGCGAACAGCACCGGGAACATGGCCACCGGGAAGCCCATCGCCTGGTAGATGATGCCGGAGTAGAAGTCCACGTTCGGGTAGAGCTTGTGGCTGACGAAATAGTCGTCCTCGAGCGCGATCCGCTCCAGCTCGAGCGCGATGTCGAGCAGCGGGTTGCGCCCGGTCACCTCGAACACCTCGTCGGCGACGTCCTTGATGATCGTGGCCCGCGGGTCGTAGTTCTTGTACACCCGGTGGCCGAACCCCATCAGGCGCAGCTCGCCGCTCTTGACCCGGTTGATGTAGGCGGGCACGTTGTCGACCGAGCCGATCTCGCGCAGCATCTTCAGCACCTGCTCGTTCGCGCCGCCGTGCAGCGGGCCGTAGAGCGCCGCCGCCGCCGCGGCCGCGGCCGAGTACGGGTCGACCTGGGAGCTGGACACGCTGCGCATCGCGTTGGTGGAGCAGTTCTGCTCGTGGTCGGCGTGCAGGATGAACAGCACGTCCAGGGCGTGCTCGAGCACCGGGTCCGGGTCGTATTTGGGCTCGGTCATCTTCGCCATCATGTTGAGGAAGTTGCCGGCGTAGGACAGGTCGTCGTCGGGGTACGCGTAGGGCAGCCCCCGGGCGTGCCGGTAGGCGAAGGCCGCCAGCGTCGGCATCTTGGCGATGAGCCTGACCACCTGCTGCTCCTGGGTGGCCCGGTCGTGGACGGCACTGGCCTCGGGATAGAAGGTGGACAGCGCGGCCAGGGTGCTCACCAGGATGCCCATCGGGTGAGCGTCGTGGTGGAAGCCGTCGATGAACTTCTTGACGTTCTCGTGCACGTAGGTGTGGTGGGAAATCTGGTGGGCCCACCCCGCCGACTCTTCCTTGTCCGGCAGCTCGCCGCGCAGCAGCAGCCAGGCCACGTCAAGGAAGGACGCGCGGCTGGCCAGCTCCTCGATCGGGTACCCGCGGTAACGCAGGATACCCTTGTCACCGTCGATGAAGGTGATGGCGCTGCGACAGCTGGCGGTGTTCTGGAACGCCGGATCGTACGAGAGCAGCCCGAAGTCGTCACCGGAGATCTTGATCTGCCGTAGGTCAATCGCGCGGATAGCGCCGTCGACGATAGGGAGTTCGTAGCTGCGGCCGGTCCGTGAGTCGGTTACTCGCAGCATGTCATTCGTGGTCATGTCTAGACCATAGGACGTCTGGATGAGTGCTGACAGACCCACCCGTCACATGTCTCAGCTTGTGGCTATCAGCCCAGCTGGACGGAGCCCTCAGCCGAACTCGACAGAGCGTTTGGCCAGGCCGCCCCAGAACCCCTCGATCACCGGGCGCTGCGCGTAAAGATCGCTCTCACCCGCGCCGAGCGTGACGAACAGCGGCGCGAAGTGCTCGGTGCGCGGGTGGGCCGTCCGGGCCGCCGGGGCCTTGCGGCCGAAGTCGAGCAGCGAGTCCACGTCCCCGGCGGCCAGCGTCCGGCGCCCCCAGTCGTCGAATTCGCGCGACCACTGCGGCACAGCGCTTTGAAGCCCGGTGCCCTCGAAGGTGAACTCCCGCAGGTTGTGCGTGAAGAACCCGCTGCCCATGATCAGGACGCCCTCGTCGCGCAGCGGGGCGAGCCTGCGGCCCAGGTCCATCAGCTGGCGCGGGTCCAGGCTCGGCATGGACAGCTGGATCACCGGCACCTCGGCGCCGGGGTACATCTCCACCAGCGGCACGTACGCGCCGTGGTCCAGGCCGCGGTCGGCGTGCTCGTGCACCTGCCCGCCGAGCAGCTTGCGCACCGATTCGGCCAGCGCCGGGGCGCCCGGCGCCGGGTAGGTGACCTGGTAGTAGTGCTCGGGGAAGCCCCAGAAGTCGTAGTACAGCGGGACGGTACGGGTCGCGCTCACGGAGACTGGCGCGTTCTCCCAGTGCGCCGAGACCACCAGGATCGACTCCGGCCGCGGCAGCGCCTGCGCCCAGGCGGCCAGCTCCCCTGGCCAGATCGGGTCGTCCGCCAGCGGAGGCGCCCCGTGGCTCAGGTACACCGCGGGCATCCGGTTACCGCTCATGGCTTCATGCTAACCGCCCGGATGCAGCCAGGACCGGGCCAGGCGCTCCAGCGGGTGCGCGGTCGCCCGCAGCATGGCAGCATGACGTACTCAATAGTTACTGACGGGCTGGTCAAGCGGTTCGGCCAGACCCGGGCGCTGGACGGGATCGGCCTCGCGGTCCGGACCGGCTCCGTGTTCGGCCTGCTCGGGCCGAACGGCGCGGGGAAGACGACCGCGGTCCGGATCCTCGCCACGCTGGTGGGCGGCAGGCGGACCGGACGGGACCGGACCGGCATGACTGCGCCCTGGTGCTCCGCCACCCTGTTCCATGATCTACGGGACACGCTCTAGCCGGCGCGGACCTCCGGCGGTCCGAGCATCGCCACCTGCACGCGCTCAATTCTGCCTGGGGCTGGGTAGGTAAGGACACGTGGATCCAGCGGAGGCACTGCGGCAGATCGCGTTCGAGCTCGAACGGGGCGGGGCCCCGACGTACCGTGTCCAGGCGTTCCGCCGCGCCGCCCGGGTGCTCGGCGACCTGCCCGCGGGCGAGCTCGAGCGCCGGATCGAGGCGGGCACGCTGCGGGCGCTGAACGGCATCGGCGATACGACCGCCCAGGTCATCACCGAAGCCGCCGGCGGCCAGGTGCCCGGTTACCTGGCCCGGCTGCTCGGGGACCGGCCGCCGCCGGAGCGAGACGCCCTGCGTTCGGTGCTGCGCGGTGACTGCCACACGCATTCGGACTGGTCCGACGGCGGCAGCCCGCCCCGGGAGATGGCCGAGGCGGCCCGCGCGCTCGGGCACGACTGGATCGCGCTGACCGATCACTCGCCGCGGCTGACCGTGGCCAACGGGCTGTCCGCCGAGCGGCTCCGGGCCCAGCTCAAGCTGGTCGGGCAGCTGAACGAGGAACTGGCCCCGTTCCGCGTCCTGACCGGGATCGAGGTCGACATCCTGGAGGACGGCTCGCTCGACCAGCGCGAGGACCTGCTCCGCCAGCTCGACGTGGTGGTGGCCAGCGTGCACTCCAAGCTGAGGATGCCAGCCGGGCCGATGACCAGGCGGATGGTGACCGCGATCCGCAACCCGCACGTCACCGTGCTCGGCCACTGCACCGGGCGGCTGCTCAGTGACCGGGAGGACGGCCGCCGCCGCAGGCCGGAGTCCGAGTTCGACCCCGAGGCGGTGTTCGGCGCCTGCCATCAGGCGGGCGTGGCCGTCGAGATCAACTGCCGGCCGGAGCGCGCGGACCCGCCGGACCGGCTGCTGCGGCTGGCAGCCGAGGCCGGCTGCCTGTTCGCCATCGACACCGACGCGCACGCGCCCGGGCAGCTGGACTGGCTGGGCCACGGCACCGTCCGGGCGGAGAAGGCCGGCATCACCGCCGACCGGGTGATCAACACCCGCGGCGCCGATGAGGTCGCCTCGGCCGGGTCCCGGAGCTAGCCGCTGACCAGCCAGGCGGTGGTGTCCGCGGGCAGCTGGCCGCCTTCGGCCGGGGCGCTGGCGAGGATCACGGTACCGCCCGGCAGGGGGACCGGCCCGGGCCCGAAGTTGGTGACGCACCGCCAGCCCCCGGGGCGGCCGAAGTGCAGCACCTGGCCGTTGGTGCCCGGCATCCACTCGATGCTCTCCGCGGCCTGCAGCCTGTGCCGCCAGTGCAGGGCATCGCGGTAGAGGGACAGGGTCGAGGCCGGATCCCGGTCCTGGGCCTCGACGCTGAGCGGGCCGAACCAGGCCGGCTGCGGCAGGTGGGCGGCCCCGGTCCCGAACCCGAACGACGGGCCGCCGGCCGTCCACGGCAGCGGGACCCGGCAGCCGTCGCGGCCCTTCTCCACGCCCCGCGAGCGCGCGTAGCTGGGGTCCTGGACCAGCTCGAAGGGGATGTCGGGGACCTCGTCCAAGCCCAGTTCCTCGCCCTGGTACAGGTACGCGGAGCCGGGCAGGGCCAGCATCAGCAGGATCGCGGCCCGGGCCCGCCGCAGGCCCAGGCCGCGATCCAGTCTCGGAGAGGTACCGCCACTCAGCAGCCATTCCCTGGCGGTCGGGTGGCCGCGGCGGTCCTCAGACGGCAGTCCGTACCGGGTTGCGTGCCGCACCACGTCGTGGTTGGACAGCACCCATGTGGTGGATGATCCCTGCCGCTGTGCGTCGGAGAGGCCGTCGGTGATGGCCCGCAAGAACTCTCCGGCGTTCCAGTTCGCTTCGAGCAAGTCGAAGTTGAAGGCCTGTCCCAGCCCGTCGGGGCTGGCGTACCTCGGCCGCCGGGAGGGGTGCACCCAGGCCTCGGCCACCCCCGCCCGCGGCGGGTCGTACTCGTTGAACACCCGCCGCCATTCGGCGTAGATGTCGTGCACCTCGTCGCGGTCCCACAGCGGGTGCGTGCCTGGCGGCAGGGACCCGTCGGTGATGTCCCCCCCGACGGGCAGCGACGCGAGCGGCTCGGCCAGGTTCTTGGCCAGGCCGTGGGCCACGTCGACACGGAACCCGTCAACCCCGCGGTCGGACCAGAACCGCAGGGTCTTGATGAAGTCGTCGTGGACCTCACGGTTTTCCCAGTTCAGGTCCGGCTGCTCCGGGGTGAACAGATGCAGGTACCACTGCCCGTCGGGCACGCGGGTCCAGACCGGGCCGCCGAACATGGAGGCCCAGTCCGAGGGCGGCTGGGATCCGTCCGGGCCCTGCCCGTCGCGGAAGATGTACCGGTTCCTGGCCGGCGATCCCTTCGGGGACGCCAGCGCCTCGCGGAACCAGGCGTGCCGGCTGGAGGTGTGGTTAGGGACGATATCGACGATGAGCTTGATCCGGTGCGCGTGCAGCCCCGCGGTCAGCTCGTCGAAGTCGGCCAGCGTGCCGAGCCGCGGGTCCACGTCGCGGTAGTCGTCCACGTCGTAGCCCCCGTCGGCCAGGGCCGACGGGTAGAACGGGCTGAGCCAGAACCGCGTCGACGCCCAGCGCGGCCAGGTACGGGATACGCGAGATCACGCCCGGCAGATCGCCGAGGCCGTTGCCGTCGGAGTCGGCGAAGCTGCGCGGGTAGATCTGGTACACCACCGCCTGCCGCCACCAGTCGGTGTCGGCAGGGCGGCCCAGGTCGCTGACCTGGGGTGTGGTGCTGGCGGACCGCATCAGGCGGATCTCCAAAGGTGAGAGTCGTCGGTGTCTGGCACGTGGTTGCTTGATGGTTACTTGATGGAGCCGCGCATGATGCCGCTGACGACCCAGCGCTGGGCGATGAGGAAGACGACGAGGGTCGGGAGCAGGGCCATCAGATACGACGCGAAGGCCACGTTGAAGTTCGTGGTGAACTGGTCCTGGAACAGGTACTGGATGACCGGGAGGGTCTGCAACTTCGGGTTCGCCGTGATCAGGTTCGGCATCATGAAGTCGTTCCAGGACTGCAGGAAGGCGAAGATGCCGACGGTGGCGGCAATCGGCGTCAGCAGCGGCAGCACGATCTTCCGGAAGGTCTGCAAGGTGGTGCAGCCGTCCAGCCGCGCGCTCTCTTCCAGCTCGACCGGGATGGACCGGATGAAGGCGGAGAAGAGCAGCACGTTGAAGGCCAGCTGGAACATGATGTGCAGGATCCCGACGCCGATCGGGTTAGCCAGGCCGATCGCGGCCATGAGCTTGACCTGCGGCAGCGCGACGACAGGGAACGGAATGAACAGGGCGGCCAGCAGGTAGACGAACGTCGCCTTGAACTGCCAGTGTTCCCAGTTACGCACGATCGCATACGCCGCGAGCGCACTCACCAGGATTTCCCCGACCACGGCGATCACCGTGACCAGCGTGCTCATCGCGAACGCCAGGGGGGTATCGGTCAGGTCCCAGGCGGCCCGGAAGTTCCCCCAGTGAATCGGCCAGGGGAAGTTGAAGCCGGTGCCCGTGCCGGTCTGGGCCGGCGACTTCAGCGCCATGGCGATGGCGAAGTACAGCGGGATGATGACGGTCAGGGAGCAGATCGCGACGATGATCGTCAGCCCCCAATTGATCCGGCCGCCCTCAGGGATGGGGCGTGGCCGACGTGCTCGGCTCCGCGGTGCGGCGACGGGTGCGGTGCTTACCTCGGTGGCCATCAGAGACCCCCTCCTCGACGCCGGATGACGCCTAGCTGGAAGATCGCAAAGAGCAGCGTGATGAAGAAGAAGATGACGGCGTTGGCCATCTGGTAGGCGTAGTCGCCGCTGGTGAAGCCGGTGAAGATCGTCATCGACACGCTCGTGGTCGCGGTGCCAGGGCCGCCGTTGGTCAGGCCGACGCATATGTCGTACACGCTGAGGAAGGACTTGAACGTCAGGATGGTGTTGATGACGAAGAACGGGAAGAGCAGCGGGAAGGTCATGCGCTGGAACTGCTTCCACGCGCTCGCCCCGTCGATCGAGGCGGCTTCGTACACCTCCGTCGGGATGGAAGTCAGACCGGCCAGGAAGATGATGATCGCGCCCGGGATGGCCACCCAGGACGCGACGAAGACGATGCCGAGCCAGGCGGTGTGCTGGTTGGCCAGGATGCTGGACTCCAGCGGGGCGAAATGGATCGCCGACGCGATGATCGGGACAGAATTAGAGAGGATGAAGGTGAAAACGTAGGAGATGACCAGGCCGGAGATGACCATGGGCATGAAGAAAACCGTGCGCAATCCGGCCCGCCATTTGATCCTGGAGTTCAGCGCGAGCGCCAGGGCCATGGCGACCGCGTTGGTCACGACGCACGCCACGACCGCGAAGAGCAGCGTGAACCCGTAGGAATCCCGGATGGTCGGATCGCTGAACGCGGCCTTGTAATTGGCGAGCCCGACGAAGTGCCAGGTCCCGTACCCGACGTAGTTCGTGAAGCTCCAGAACATCCCCTGGACCGCAGGGTAAATGATGAAGAAGGTGAACAGGACGATCGCCGGGATGATCATGAAAAGGTACGTCGGTGACACGGGGAAGAAGATTTTCTTCACCGTACCGAGCGCGCCTGACCTGGAACGGGCTGCGGTTCGCTGGGAAGGGAGTGCGGTCGCGGTCATGCCTGCCTCCTAGATCCGGTGCTCATGCGGGTTCACGCCGAGGTCCGGATGGCCAGGCGCTTGAAAGCGCCGTCCATCGACGAGGTGAATCCGCTGACGTCGCCGGTCAGCATCATTTCCTGGATGAAGTTCCCGATCGGGATCGTGAGCGGCACGTACGTTCCCGGGCCCTGGTAGAACCGGCCGGATCTGACGTACGGCTGGAGGCCCGATACGAGCGGGCTGGTCTGCGGCGGAGCGTTCTTGAGCGGTGAGAACGCGAGATTGGCCTGGTTGTACGCATTCAGGACGCTCGGCTGCATGAGGTAGTCGAGGAACTGGAGGGCCGCCGTGCGCTGCGCGGGCGCTTGCGATCGCGGCAGCCAGATGGCCAGGTCGAGGTTGACCCGGCATTTGGTCTGGGACGCGTCCTCGGTGGCGGGCAGGGCGAACGTGCCCATCTTGAGCTTCGGCTTGATCGCGAGGACCTCGCCGACGGCCCACGGCCCCTGCATGTACATGCCCGCCTGGCCGCTGGCGAAGGCGAGGTTGCCGTCGGCATAGTGCTTGGCGAGGGGGTTGTCGTTGAAATACGGCGTCAGGCTGAGCATCTTCTGGCAGGGCGCGGTGAAATCCTTCTCGAACGACACCGGCGAGTTGGGACCGAGGTTGGTGCCCTCGCGAACGAGCTGCTGGTAGAACGCCGCGACGTCGATCATGCCGCCGGCGGTGTAATCGAACAGGCCCTGCTGGGTGGTCCAGGTGTCCCCGTAGGTCTGGTAGATCGGCGTGATGCCCTTGGACTTGAACTTCTCGCACACCGCGAGGAACTCGCTCCAGGTCGTCGGGACGGAGGAGACGCCGACCTTGTCGAAGAGGTCCATGTTGTAGATGACGCCCTCGGCGGCCACCGAGTAGGGCAGCACGTTCGTCTCGCCGTGGTACGAGGCGTACTGGGTGACGAGAGCCTGGATGTTCGGGTCGATGGTCTTGGCCTGCGGCAGGTTGGCCAGGTCGGCCAGCACGCCCCGGGCGACGAAGATGGACGTGGTCAGGTTGTAGTTGTCGCAGTCGATGGCGGGCGGATTGCCGCGGACGAATTCCGCGATGAGGCTCGAGCTGAAGTCGTGGCTCACGACCACGTGCGACTGGCTCGCGTTGAACTTCGCGACCAGGTTGTTGAAGTAGGGGACGACCTCGGGCTTGGTCTCCTCGAACACGATCCTGGTGGCCCCGCCTGACGAGGAGGAACATCCGGCCACCAGGCCAGGGACGGCGAGCGCGGCCGTGCCGAGCCCCATCGTTTTCATCATCGTACGGCGGTTCATCGTCCCTGCCGTGGCAGGTTTCTGGGCCACTGTCCGCTTGTGTCTGCCTGACCGTATGTGATTTTCTCGCGGCATGCCGGCTCCTCCGACAGGGAACATACTTCTAACCAGGCGCGTTAACGTGGTTAGAGTTGATAGAACGATCTACCAAATGAAAGCGCTGTAACCATGCCCTGTCAAGAGGTGAATCTTGATAGCAGTACGGTGATCAGGTGACAAGGTCTCCAGCAGGCCAGGCCAGGCCCGCTAAGCCCGCGATAACACGCCAGGTAACGATCCAGGACGTAGCGCGTGTCGCCGCTGTATCCAGGCAGACGGTCTCGAACGTGCTCAACGGCGGCGGCCGGGTCGGCGACGCGGCCCGGGCTAGGGTGCTCGAAGCCGTAGCAACGCTCGGCTACCACCCGAACCACGGCGCGCGAAGCCTGCGCTCGCGCCGTACCTGGCAGGTCGCCTACGTGCTGCCGCGCGTCCAGCTGTTTCCCGGCAACTACATCATGCAGGAGTTCCTTCAGGCCCTGGCCGCGGCGAGCGCCCGCCGGGGCTACAGCATGGTGATCGTGGTCCCGGACGGGGATCCGCGCGACGACCTGCGCCGCCTGATCGCCAGCCGGAGCGTGGACGCGTTCGTGCTCTCCGAGCTGCAGCAGGACGACGCGCGGGTGGCGCTGCTGACCGAGGCTGGAGTGCCCTTCGCGTGTTTCGGCCGGACCAGCCCGGCGCTGTCGCGGCAATGGGTCGACATCGACAACCGCGAGGGCATCGCCGCCGCGGTCGGGCACGTGCTGGCCAGGGGCTTCGGGCGCGTCGCCTACGTGGGCTACCGGACGGAGAATCACTGGGACATCGAGCGAGCCGCCGGGTTCAGGGCCGGCCTGGCCAGGCACTCGGTGCCCGCCGATCAGGCGGAGATGCTGCTGGTAGATGACAGCAGCGCACGCAGGAAGGTCAGGTCGCTGCTCGCTTCCAGCCGGCCCGGCCTTCGCCCGGACGCCATCGTGACCAGCAGCGACCGGCTCGCCGCGATCGTTTACAGCGTGGCGGCGGAACTGCGGCTGCGGATCGGCCAGGATCTCGCCGTCACCGGCTTCGACGGGACGGTCGCGGCGGGCCTGATGCATCCCCGCCTGACCAGCGTGGCCATACCGGTCGACGATATCGCCCGGCGGGTCGTGGCCCGGGCGCTCAAGCAGCTAGACCACGGACCCGATCAGCAGCCGGGCGAGGTCGTGCCGGCCAGGCTGCGGCTGGGCGAGAGCACCAGCGGGTTTGGCCTGGCCGTTAGCCGGGCACACGAGCGGGCAGTCCAGGCGCGCGAGGGCGCCGGGGATCAACAGGGCGGGGCCGATGGCGGCCCGGCCGCACGGGGCGGGAACGATGTTGCGCCGACATGGAAGCGTTTCCAAGGAGCGGATCCTCCCGCCGGAACGCCCACGGGCCCGGCGGCAGATCGCCGGGTCACCATCTCCCACGTGGCCGCTGACGCCGGGGTGGGAGTCGGCACGGTCTCGCGGGTACTCAACGGCGGTGAGCAGGTGCGCGAGTCCACCCAGCGGGCGGTGCTCGACTCGATCGACCGGCTCGGGTACCGGCCGAGTCACGCGGCGGCGGCCCTGGTCCGCGGCACGCCGCGCACCGTGGCGCTCCTGGTCGCCCACCTGACCAGGCCGTCGACCGTGGTCCGGGTGGCCAGCGCGCTGGCGGTCCTCGAGGAGCAGGGCTACGACACCATCGTCTGCAACGTCGACAGCCCGCTGGAACGCGACCGGCACCTGGAGGCCCTGCTGCCCACCCACCGGGCCGACGGGGTGCTGGCCGTCTCCCTGCCGCTGTCCCGCGACCAGCTTGACCAGTTCGCCCGGGCGGGAGTCGCGCTGGCCAGCGTGGACGCAGCCAACTCCGGGGTACCGCAGACGGTCGTCGACGACGTGGCCGGCGGCAGGCTGGCGACCGGCCACCTCATCTCCCTGGGTCATCGCCGGATCGGCTTCGTCGGCGACATGCCGTTCAGCAAGCCCCCGGCCGGGCTGGGCTTCGTCTCCTCGGCGCACCGGCTGCGCGGGTACAAGCAGGCCCTGGCGGCCGCGGCCATCCGGGTGGAACCGGGCCTGATCCGGCGCGGCCCGCATGACGCCGCCACCGCGGCCGAGCACGCCGCCCAGCTGCTGAAGTCACCCGATCCCCCGTCGGCGATCTTCGCCACATCCGATACCCAGGCCATCGGCGTCCTGGCGGCGGCCGAACGGCTCGGCGTGGCGGTGCCCGAGCAGCTGTCGGTCGTCGGCTTCGACGACATCGAGTCCGCGGCCCTCCTCGGCCTCAGCAGCGTCCGGCAGCCGCTGGCCGACAGCGGCGCGGAGGGAGCGCGGCGGCTGTGCGGGCTGCTCCGCAGGCAGAAGGTCCGCCCGCTGCGGCAGGAACTGCCGATCGAGCTGATGGCACGGCGCAGTTCGGGGCCGGCTCCGTCTCAGCTCATGACCGGGAATGGCGGTCTTGGCTCATGACCGGGGATGGCGCACGAAGTCTCCCTCGCCGGGCACGCTGACGACCATCCCCTCGCCCTTCAGCATCTCCAGGGCCCGGGCGGCCACCCGGTGCGAGACGTGATGATGCTCGGCGATGGTGTGGACCGAGGGGATCCGGCCGGTCATGGTCCCCTGCGCGATCTCGTCTCGCATCATCTTCGCGACTTGCTCATACGGCGGTACCGCCGAGTCAGGGTCGATCACACGGGCCAGCATTCCCGGTGACGGCACCGTTGGCAAGATCAGCCCGGGGACCTCGCGGTCCTGCTGGTCCGCGAGGTGCCGGCTACGCCCGAGACTGAGGCCAGCGTCCCGCCTGGCGGGCGCGCAGGGCGACCTGGGTCCGGTCGGCCGCCTGCAGCTTGTCCAGGAGGCGGGAGACATGGTTCTGGACCGTCTTGAGGGAAAGGCCGAGGGCGCGGGCGATCTGCCGATTGCTCGCGCCCTCGGCCAGCAGGTCGAGCACCTCGCGCTCCCGCGCCGTCAGGTCGTCCTGCCCGGGCAGCTGACCGGGTGGCGGCCCGGGCGTCCTGGCCAGCATCCGGCTCGCGATTCCCGCGCCGAACACGGCGCCGCCCGCAGCGACGGTGCTCAGCGCCGCGGTGATCTCGGCGGCCGAGGCGCCCTTGAGGACATACCCGCGGGCGCCCGCGGCCAGGGCGGCGAACACGCTGTCGTCGTCATCCACCATGGAGATCACCAGCACCGCGGTTGCCGGGGCGATCTGGACGGCGCGCCGGGTGGCCTCGACGCCGGAGGCGCCGGGCAGGTTGATGTCCATCAGCACGACGTCGGGCGTGGTCTCCGCCAGGATTGCGAGGGCCTCCTCGGCGCTGCCGGCGGTGCCGACGACCTCGACCTCGGGCAGGGTCGCGAGCAGCCCGGCCAGGCCGTCACGGAAGACGGGATGGTCGTCGACGATGAGGACCCGGGTCATCCGGGCACCGCCGTGGACGCCGGGGAAACACGCGCGGGCGCAGCGTCCGCAGGGGCCGCGGGCTCGGGGGCGGCGGGCAGCCGGGCCTCCACCGTGACGCCCGGTGCGGTGCCGGTCACGGTCACCGTGCCGCCGAGTTCCTCGGCCCGCTCCCGCATGATGGCCAGGCCGTGGCCGTGATGGTCCGGCGGACGGAGCCCGGTGCCGTCGTCGGTGACGGCCACGGCCAGGCCGGCCGCGGTGTAATCCACCGACACCTCGCAGTGCCGGGCCTGAGCGTGCCGGACCGTGTTGGTGACCGCCTCTACCACGATGCGGTACGCGGCGACCTCGACGGCGGCCGGAAGGGCAGGCAGGTCGTCGCGGACGCGGATGCCGACGGTGAGGCCGGCGCCGGCGGTAAGCCGCTCGACCGCCTGCGCGCACGCGCCGGCCAGGCCGAGCTCGTCCAGGGCCGGCGGCCGCAGCCCCTCGACCAGCCGCCGGACGTCCACCACCGTGCGGCGGATCTCCTCGCCGAGGTCGTGCAGCTGCCGTGAGGCGCGTTCGGCGCCGGGCGGCAGCAGCGCCCGCGCCGTCTCGGTCTTCAGGGTCAGGCCCGCCAGGGCCGGCCCGATTCCGTCGTGCAGGTCCCGGCGCAGGCGGCGCCGTTCCTCCTCGCGGGCCAGCACCAGGCGCTCCCGGGCCCGCTGCAGGTCCTCGCGGAGCAGCCGCGCATGCAGCGCGCCGCCGAGCTGCCGGGCCAGGTCACGCAGCAACCGCTGCTCGGCGGTGCTCAGCTGACGATCCGGCGCCCGGTAGGCCAGGTACCCGACGGTCTCGGCAAAGGCCTGCAAGGGGATGACCGTCCCGGTGCCTTCCGTGGTGTCGGCCGCAGTGGCGCCCGCTACGGTGGCGCCGTCGAGGCCGCGCACCGTGACGCCGGCCAGGTCCAGTCCGGTGGTGAGTTCGGTCACCACCGCGTCCATCAGCCGGTCGACGTCGGCGGCGGCCTCCAGCCGCTCACCCAGGTCAGCCAGGACCTCGTACGGCTCGTGCCAGCGGCCGTAGACGACCCGGTTGACGCCCCGCTGCAACGACTCGCGCAGCGGGATGAGCGCCAGGGCGGCGAGCGCCGCGGCCAGCGCGGACGGCCACCACGTGTGATGATCGGGGACGAGCGCGGCGGCGGTGACGACCACCACCGCGTAAATGCCGATGACGGTGCCCGACATGGTCAGCCAGAGCAGCGTGCGATTCGCGGCGCGGCGCAGGTCATAGAGGCCGTGGTGGAGGATCGCGACGGCTATCGCGACCGGCAGCGGCAGGAGCACGACGCCGAATATCCAGCCGGGAAGGCCGCCGACGACGATCACCGCGAGAAGGACGAGCGCAGGCGGCCAGGCCGCCATGGCCAGCAGCAGCAACTGCTGCCGGACGAGCGGCCCGCCGCGCCGCCACCGGGCGACGAGTCCGGTAATGGCTCCGGCGTCGGCTAGCACCGCCAGGAACACCCCAGCGACGCTGAGCACATCAGCGATGCCTGCATAGCGAACCGGCAGGCCGAGCGGACTCTGCCAGCCGGCCAGCCGATCCTCGTTCGTGGTAGGGCTGAGCACGTTTCCCAGGAACAGGCAGATCACGGCCGCGACGGCCAGCCAGGCCAGCCAGCGCCATCGCGGGCCGGGGAGGTGTCCGTCAGGAAACACCATCGGTACGCCTACCACGGCGATCAGCAGCCCGGCCGCCTCGAGGCCGGGCCCGACCGCCGCCAGGTACGCGGCACCGGGAACCGAACCCGGGGCAGTGACCACGCCGTGGATCCCGGCTTCGGTGAACGCCGTGCCGACTCCCATGACGGCCCCGGCGGCCAGTAGCAGCCAGCCCGCCCGGTTGCCCGGCACCGCGAGGGTGATCACCGCGCCGACCACGGCGATCGCCGCGAGCACGAAGCCAAATGACAGCGTGTCGGCGAAAACAGCGGTGCCGGGCCGGTCGTAGCTAACTGCGATCGCAGAGCCGGCCAGGGCGAGCAGGACAGCCGCGGCCGCCGCGACCGCGATGAAGCGGACGCGGGCCGGCGGCGGCTGCGCGCTCTTCATGAGCCCATGGTGCACCACGAGTGCGTCTCCGGCGAGATGCCTTACCGGGGACGTGCCGGTCAGGCGGTCGCCCGGCGGCGCAGGCGGGCGGCGAGCACGATGATGGCGGCGATCAGGCCGGCCAGGGATACGACGGCGAAAACGGTGTCCGTCGTCCAGTCCAGGGCGCCGTGCTTCTGCCAGCCCGGGAAGCTGATGACTTCGAACAGGCACAGGATGCCGGTGAATACCGCGCCCGCCATGACCCGCCCGCTGCGCAGCAGCCAGGTAGCGATCAGGAAGAACACGCCGAACACGACGGCGGCCAGCGGCAGGCTGCCGGGGTAATTCTCCTTCCAGATCATGATCGAGCTGCCGAACTCGCCGACGGCGAGCACTCCGGCGATGGCGGTCAGGACAGTGAGCTTGCGGCCTTTCATGATTGCCTCCCAGGGAATGTGTGGTGAGATCACGTTGCCTGGGCGCCGTTCCCGTCCGGAAGAGGCGCCTTCCCGGCCAGGCCGGGAAGTTCTCCCGGTCGCGGACCGGGCGCCGGCCTGCCTACAGTGAGCTGGTGGATGCCGCACTACGTGAGCTGAGCGACCAGATCGACCAGGCGACGCAGCGCCTCCTTGACGCCGCGCGGGTCATCACAGAACCGGACCTGCGGGCGCCGTCGCTGCTGCCGGGATGGACCCGGGCGCACGTCCTCGCGCACCTGGCCAGGAACGCCGACGCGATGCGGAACCTGCTGGCCGGCGTCCGGACCGGGCAGGACCATCCCGCCTACGCCAGCGCTGAGGCGCGGCAGGCCGCCATCGAGCAGGGCGCGGGCCTGCGGGCGGATGAGCTCATGGCCGACCTGGCCGCGTCGGCGATGGCGTTGCGCACCGTGGCCAGGCAGCTGCCCGGTGAGGGATGGCGCGTCCCGGTGCGGATCCTCGACTCGGCTCCCTTCCCGGCCGCCGAGCTGCTGACCCGGCGGCTGGTCGAGGTGGAGCTGCATCACTGCGACCTCGGCGCCGGGTACGGTCCGGGCGGCTGGCCGGCCGCCTTCGCCGCCATGGAGCTCGCCGAGCCGATGCGGTCCTGGCGCCAGGACCGGCTCAGCTATCCCGAGCCGTCCCAGGCGGCGGCGCAGCTGTCCCCGGCCCGGGCTCCCGCGCCGTGGAATCCTAAGCGGCCGCTGCCGGGGAGCTGGCTCGGAACAAGGTGATGGCCATGGCCTTGCTCAGGAGCGGATTGGCGAGCGGCATCAGGTAACGGTACCGGCCGGGCAGCTCACCGCGCATGGCCCGGGGCGGCCGGGTGAGCGTGGCGGATTCGCGGACCTCGAGCCCGAACCGCTCCAGCGAGCGCGGATCATCGCAGGACCACGCCCACAGGGCGTCGATCCCCTTCCTGGCGGCCAGCTGGTGCTGGCGGTCGAGCGTCTGCTTCGGATAGGTGTCCAGCGCGATGAGGGCCCCGGGGAATCGCGCCGCGATGCGGGCCAGCGCGGCCATGGCCTGGTCTTCCGGCAGGTAGGCGAGCACGCCCTCGGCGACGAAGAAGTACGGTCCCTGGCTCTGCGTGACGACGGGCAGCCAGTCCTCGTCCAGGACGGACGCGGCCACCATCCGGCGCCGGCCGGTGTCGGTGAAGAAGGTCCGGCGCAGGTCGATGGTGTCCGGCAGGTCCAGGTCGAACCAGTGCACCTGGCCGTTGTCGACCCGCTCGAACCGGGTGTTCAGCCCCGTGCCGAGCTCCACCACGGTCGCCGCGGGATGCGCGGCCAGGAACGAGCGCACCCAGAAGTCGATGATCGCGGTCCGCAGGACGGTGACGAACCCGCCCGCTCCGCGGCCGTACTTGGCGGCGTCGTAGTCGATCGACCGCACCATCTCCGCGGCTTTGGGATCGCGCAGGACCGGGTGCTTTCGCCGCGTTTCCCTGGCCCGGGCGGCGAGCGTGATGAACAGGGTCTCCTGCACGGCGCCGAGCCGTACCTGATGCTTGTCCTCCATCCCGGCTACGTTAGTTGTCCGTGCGCTGGTTTCAGAATCTCGCGGCCGGCCGGGCGGCTGTTCACGCTGGAACGCGGCGGCGCCCTGCGCCCATTCGCGCGAGGCGCGGACGGTTATCAGACCGCGCTGGGAACCGAGCCTTACCTCACCCTGGCAGGCAGCTATCAGGATCGCGGGAACCATTGCTCGTTCGGGATAAATACGGCCTTCGCCCTCGAGCCTGGGTCACGGCCGGGTGTCATCATGATCGGCCCGCAGGGCCGGGCGCGGCGGTTCGCCAGCCTGCCGCCGGGTCACTCTCCGTCCGGCATCGCGTTCGACACCACCGGACGGTTCGGGCACCGGCTGCTGGTCACGGCGGAGGACCGCGGCCGGACCGCGGTGCTCGCCATCGGCTGCGACAGCCAGGTGTCCCTGGTCGCGGCGGGCGCGCCGGCCATGGAGGGCGGGATCGCCGTGGCGCCGCCGACGTTCGGGCGCTTCGGCGGCGACCTGATCGCACCGGACGAGGGCCGCGGCCTGGTCTACGCCGTGGACCCGTCGGGCACGGTCGCCGCCGGGCCGGCCATCGCGCACGCCGAGGGACACGTCGTCTTCGCGTCCTGGTGAGATCAGGCCGGCCAGACGACGGGAAACAGCGGGTGGTCCATGGCCGCGCCGACCGCAAGCTCGGCGTGCAGGTCGAAGGGCGGGGAGGTGCGCCAGGTGCGCGGGGCGTGCCGGGCCTCCGCCGACAGGTAGCGCAGCGACAGGATCCGGCGGCGGCCCTGATGGGGGAACCCGGGGGCGCCGTGCACGGTCAGGAAGTCGAAGAAGATGGCGTCGCCGGGCCTCAGCTCGAACCGCCGGATGTCGTAGGCATGCGGGTCTGCGTCGATATCGGGCAGTTCGGCCAGGCTCCCTTCGGGAAACCAGCGTGCCTCCTTGCGCAGGAAGGTGCGCGGCATCAGCCAGGGACCGCGATGCGAGCCCGCCACCAGCTCCAGGCAGCCGTCCGCGGGCACCGGGTCCACCGCGATCCAGGCGCTGACGCCCCGGCCGTCGACGTTGTAGTAGGGCTGGTCCTGGTGCCACGGCGTGCGCTGCCTGGTCCGGCCCTCCTTCACCAGGACGTGATCGTGGTAGAAGCGGACCTGCGGCGTGGCCATCAGGGCGGCGGCCAGGGCGGGAATCCGGGAGTGCCGCGCCAGCTGCTCGATCTGCGGGATCTCCCGCCACCGGCAGAAGTCCTCGGCGAAGGCGCCCGGGTCGTCGGCGGCGCTGGCCACCTGAGCCAGCGGGCCTGGCCGGGCCAGCACCGCGTCGATCGCGGCGACCGCGGCCGCCACCTCGCCGGGGTCGAGGACCGAGCGCAGGCACACCACCCCGTCCCGGGCGAAGGCCGCAGCCAGCTCGTCATCAGCGCGCACGGGTTCCATAGCGGCACTGTAGCTCTGGCTACACTTGTGCCCAAGGGGGGCCACAGAGAGGCAGGCCGAGCGTGGCACGCGGCATCCAGGTCGGCGACAAGGCTCCCGACTTCACCCTCCCCTCCCAGTCCGGCGAACCGGTCCGGCTGCAGGACCGGCTCGGCGAGCGGGTGGTCGTCTTGTACTTCTACCCCAAGGACAACACTCCCGGCTGCACCGCCGAGGCGTGCGCGTTCCGCGACAGCCACGAGACGTTCACCGACGCCGGCGCGGAGGTGATCGGGGTCAGCTCGGACTCGGCGGACAGGCACGCCGGCTTCGCGGACAAGCACCGGCTGCCGTTCACGCTGCTGGCCGACCAGGGCGGCCGCGTCCGCAAGGCCTACGGGGTGCCGTCCATGTTCGGCGTGCTCCCCGGGCGGGTCACCTACGTGATCGACCGGACCGGCACAGTCCGGCACATCTTCAACTCCATGACCAACGTCGACAAGCACGTCGGCGATGCGCTCGAGGTGGTCAGGCAGCTGCAGGCCGAGCAGCCCGCCTTAGGGCGCCTCGTCCGCTAGCACCTCCCGCTGGAGCTGCGGGAACACCTTGGACACCTTGCCTAGCAGGTAGTCGCCGTAGATGCCGGTGAACGCGTGCAGGTTCTGGCCGTCCCAGCGCGGCTGGCCGCCTTCGGTGACCGCGGCCCGCCCCGGCAGCGGGGGGATCTCGGCGGAGAAGCCGGGGTCGAAGAAGAACGGGAAGGAAAGCCGGTCCCGGCCGCTGGCGTTGCGGACCCGGTGCGGGGTCGGGCGGGCCGTGTACCCGGCGGCGAAGTAGTCCGCCTCCAGGCCCAGGCTCAGCGCCACGCCGCGCAGCACCGCCTGGCCCAGCGCGGTCAGCGCGTCGATGTAGGCCAGCACGGCGTCACGCAGGGCGGGAACCTGCCGCGGGAACAGGTTGCGGCCGTGCAGCGGGAGCCCGGCCCGGACCCGGGGATCCTCGTCGCCGAGTTCGGCGCCGAAGTAGAGCCCCTCCTTCAGGTCGGGCTGACCCGAGGTGAGTTCGGCGCCGACCGGGAAGTATCCCCGCCAGGCCGGGCCGCCGCGAGCCATGGCGATCTCCATCTTGGCCGCCGCCGGCAGCTCGAAGAACGCGGTGCAGGCCGCCGTCGAACGGATGATTGACTGCCACGACTCGATTCTGCCTGCCCCGGCGGCCTGCTCGCGGCGCCGGCCGCCAGGCGATTTTTCCGCGCCGCCGATAATGGGAAGGTGGAGAACCGCAATACCGCTGACCGCCTTCGCGCCCGGATCGGCGCGGCCATTTTCGAGCGGGTCGCCGGGCCGCAGGGCCCGGATCGCCGGCATCAGATCCACCAGGCCGCGGGTGAGCGCTGGTTCGCCGAGGACCGGCCGGTGCGCCGGGTGAACGGGGACTCGTCCATGTTCATCGGCGGGATCACGGCCTTGCTGCTGCAGTCGCTGCACCCGCTGGCCATGGCCGCCGTGGCGCAGCATTCCGACTACCGCGGCGACCCGTGGGGCCGGCTGCAGCGGACCAGCTACTTCCTGGCCGTCACGACCTTCGGCCGGGCCGAGGACGCGCAGGCGGCGATCGCCCGGGTTCGCGCGGTTCACGCTCGCGTCACCGGGACCGCGCCCGACGGGCGGCCCTACGCGGCCTCCGACCCGCACCTGCTGACCTGGGTGCACATCGCCGAGGCGGACAGCTTCCTGCGCGCCCATACCCGGTTCGGCACCGGGCCGCTTGACCAGGCCGGGCGCGACGGCTACGTCGCCGACATGGCCAGGATCGGCGCCGAGCTCGGCGTGCCCGACCCGCCGCGCACCGAGGCCGAGCTCGCCGACCGCATCGCCGAGTACCGCGCCGAGCTGACCGCCACCGGCCAGGCCCGCGACGCGGCCCGGTTCCTGCTGCTCAATCCCCCGCTGCCGGCGCTCGCCCGGGCCCCCTACGGGGTGCTGGCCGCGGCCGCGGTGTCGCTGCTGCCCGGCTGGGCGCGGCGGCCGCTGCGGCTGCCCCGGCTGCCGGTCACCGAGACCGTGCTTGTCCGCCCGGCCGGCCACGCCATGGTCCGCGCCATCCGCTGGGCTACCAGCGCGCCCGCCGCCCGGACCACCTGACGGACTTGTCCCTTTGTGAGACGGGCGGGGGCTCTCCCCGTGGGAGGATCTGAGGGTGACGATGCCGACCGTTGCCCTCGACGTGCCATCCGCGCTCGTTCTCGCCGACCAGGCGTCGATCGTCCAGGACCTCCAGTTCGTCATGGACTGCTGCAAGCGGCTGCTCACCGAGCTGGCCAAGCCCGAGGAAGAGCGGGACCCGCTCATGCCGCTGGCCCTCTGGTCGTCCGCCGTGATGGCCTACGGCCGCTGCTTCGGCAAGGGCAAGCGGTTCGGACTGGCCACCGAGGATGTCAGGAACCTGCCCCTGCACGGGGCGGTGATGAAGTTCCACAAGTGGATCATCGAGGAGCGCGACAAGCTCACCGCCCATGCCCCGAACCCGGCTGAGGCGGCGAAGGTGGGCGCCGCCCTGTCGCCGCCGGAGCAGAAGGACCGGCGGGTGGAGGGCATCGTCATCTTCGCCAGCAGCCACGTGGTCATCGACGACGTCGGGGTGCGCCAGCTCGGCGGCCTGGCCTCCGAACTGGCCAAGCAGACGGCCGAGAAGGCGCAGGAGCAGCAGGATGTCGTGCTGAAGGAAGCCCAGCAGCTGAACCTCGAGAGCTTGTACCAGCTGCCGCCGATCGGCACCTGGCCGCCCGCCGACGAGAGCGAAGGCGCCTAGAGCACCGGGCAAGTGGCTACCCGCCCGCACCATCCCGGTCCGCCCCGGCTGGCCCGCCGCTCACCTCCGAGGCTCATGGGGCCGGTGATGCCACGCGGACTGGACTTACCCCAGTTGAGATGACGGCGTCTTCGGCGTAGGTCATTGCCCCGCCTCCACGGCCCGGACGCGGCGCCGGACCTCGTCGGTGCCGAGCGCCGCGGTCACATCGGCCAGCTCGGGACTGCGCAGCGTCCCGGTCAGCAGAACCCGGATGACCTGGGACGCCTCGCGGATGGAGCCGCGGTAGGCGGCCGGGTCCTGCTTGAAGACCTTCTGGCTGGGCGCGAACCCGAGGTCGGCGGCGAGCCGGCGGATCTGGTCGAACCAATCGGTGTCCGGCGTACGCGGCTGGTAGCCGTCGGCGAAGGCCCGGGCCACCGCCCGCACCAGGTCCGGGTCGAGGCCGCCGAAACGGGCGTCCGCGGGGTCGGTGACCAGCTGGAAGAGCTGCGGGAAGAAGTATCCGTAGGCAGCGGGGAAGTCCGCCCACTTGCGCAGGTCCTTACGCGGGTTGGGGACGCCCTCCCGCTCGATGGCCAGGGCCCGCAGCGCCAGCTCCGGCTCGGCGGCCAGGACCACGGCCAGGTCGGGGGCATAGCGCCCCGCCCACGTGCTGACCTCGTTGAGGATCTGCTGGCCGGGCAGGGTGGCGATGTAGTCGGCGGAGATGTCGTCCAGCTTGACCATGTCCACCAGCGGGCCCGCGGTGCCGCATTCGGAGAGCCGGATCGGCGCGGCCAGCGCGTCGGCCAGCGGCATCTCGGCGAGCCGGCCGTTGGCCAGGCCGCGCAGGTAGTACTGGACCGCGGGCGCCGGGTAGCCCTGCTCGATGTAGAAGCTCACGTTGGATTCGGGGTCCCGGCGCTTGGACAGCTTGCGGCGGCTGCCGCCCTCCTGCTTCATCAGCGGCGCGATGTGCGCGTACTGCACCCGGTCGAAGCCCAGGGCGTCGAACAGCTGCAGGTGCAGCGGCACCGAGGAGATCCACTCGTCACCGCGGATGACCAGGTTGACGCGCATCAGGTGGTCGTCCACCGCGTGCGCGAAGTGGTAGGTGGGCAGCCGCGGCTCGGTGTCGCTGCTCTTCAGGATGACCGCGTTGTTGCGGTTGTCGTCCATGGACAGCTCGCCCCGGATCGCGTCGGTGAAGCCCACCCTGTTCCCCGACACGCCCGGGGAGCGGAACCGGACCACGTAGGGCTCACCCGCCGCCAGGCGCTTGGCCACCTCGTCCGGATCGGCGTCCCGCCAGATGGCCCACGTGCCGTAGTAGCCAGGCAGGGCGCCCGCCGCCCGCTGCCGGGCGGTGATCTCCTCCAGGTCCTGCTTGGTCGCGAAGCACGGGTAGGCGCGGCCCTGGCGGAGCAGTTCGCGGACGTAGGTCAGGTAGGTTCGCGCCCGGGCCGACTGGGCATAGGGCCCGTAGCGGCCGGTCTGGTCGTCCTCGTCCGGGCCGATGGAGAAGTACGCGAACGCCTCGGCGAACTGCTCGGCCGCGCCCTCGGTGACGCGGGCCTGGTCGGTGTCCTCCAGCCGCACCAGGTAGACGCCGCCGGACTGCCGGGCCACGTCGGCGTCGATGGTCGCCGTGAATACCCCGCCGATGGTCAGGAAGCCTGTCGGGCTCGGCGCGAAGCGGGTGACCATCGCCCCTTCGGGCAGGTCACGCCGCGGGTAGCGGTGCTCCAAGTGATCCGGTTCCGGCAGGTCCGGCGGGAACAGGGAATCAGCAATTTCCTGGCTGAGCATGAGCGAGCGGCTCCGAACGACGTATGGTCACGGCCGCAAAGCAGCGTACCCGCACCTCAGGCGGCGGTGGCATCCGGCACCGTGACGCGATCAGGTTCCGCGGCCGGCCGGATGCGCCTCGACGGGGGCGTCCTCAGGGAGCCGGGCGCCGGACGAAGGCACCCTTGAGCCGGGCGATGGCCTCGCGCTCGGCCGAGGCGTCGGGGCGTTCCTCCAGCGTCAGCGACTCGATCGGGCCGTTGAACCAGTGGCCGAGCGGGCACCGGATCCGCGCGCTCTCCAGCGGGCCGTCTGTCGACCTCATCAGGTAGCGGCCTTCCACCTCAGCCGGCAGCCCGCACCTGACCGAACCGGTCTTGTTCATGTAGGCCGGGCAGTCAAGGAACATCTTGCTGGCATCCATCGGGAACCCCCATTCCGCTGGAGCCTGCCGGGCGGACGCCGCGCGTCCGTCCGGCAGGGCCGGGCTCCCTCCCACCCCGCTCCAGTTTGCGAGGGCGCCCTTGCTGAATAAGAGCGCCTGGGCCGCGCGCCTGATACATCTGGAATGCTGGGGTATGCCCACTGTGGCCTCGCTGGAGGCGCTCGAGCGCGCGGCGGCCGAATTCGAGATCGGGGATACCCGGCTGGTGATCGAGCCGCCGGCGCTGACCGAGGCCCGGCGGTCACTGGATTCCTCCGGCCTGCTGCTGCTCGGCGAGGTTCACGGCGTGCGGGAGAACCCGCTGGTCATCCGGGCGCTCATGCTGGCGCTGGGACTGACCGGGCTGGCCCTGGAGTGGCCGGACGACCTGGCCCCGGCGATGCAGGGCTACCTGGGCGGCCGGCCGCTGGCCGACGACCTGGCGCTGTGGTCCGGCGACGGGCGGATCACGGCGGGGCACCTCGCGGTGCTGCGCGAACGGGCCGCGGCCGGATCGCTCGACCTGACCCTGTTCGACGGGGTCACCGGGGCGGACTGGAGCTGGTCACAGCGCGACGAGGCGATGGCCGAGCGGATCCTGGCCCGCGCCACCGCCGCTTCCGGCACGCTGGCCGTGGCCGGCAACGCGCATACGCCCACCTGGCCGACGTCCCTGGGCCTGCCGCTCGGCGCGTACCTGGCCCGGCAGCGGCCGGGGGTCAGGAGCATCCGCATCAAGTACGGCAGCGGCCGGTTCTACAACCTCGAGCCGCGCCGGTTCAGGCCGCGGGTCAACGTCAGGCGCAGCCAGGTCCGGCTGCGCCGGCAGCGCGGGCACCTTGTCCTCGACCTGCCGGGCGCCAGCGAGGCGACCGTCCCGCAGCGGCCGGTGCCGCGACACGGATTCCGCGGCTGACCGACGACATCCCGCAGGCCGTGACGCCTGGGGTTACATGATCCTGAATATGTAGGGACGCACGTATGTTCATAGGTATTGACAAGCTCTTGGGCTGGCCTGACCATGATCTCAGCCTGAGGAGCCGTTTGGGCTGGTAGGGCAGCCTGCTGCCCAGTCCCGGTAAGTCCTCGTCCTGGTGATGCTGAGGCTGGAGGTAGCCCAGTGACAAGTAGCAGTGAAGCATCGGTTCCCGCAGGACCGGCCAGGGCAGGGACGTCGCCGTCCACTCGGCTGTTCGTCCGGCAGACATCTGGCCTCGTCCGCGATCTGGGCATCCCGGCGGCGACGGGCATCTCGCTTGCGTCGGTCGCCGTCGTCAATACGTTCATCAACTTCAACGCCGGGCTGACTGACTTCGCCAAGGCCGACATGTACCTGCCGCTGGTGGTGGGCGCGGTCATCTGGCTGGTCGCCATGTTCGCCTACCGTTACCTGCTGCGCGCCGTGCCCCGGGCGGGCGGCGAATACGTCTACCTGTCGCGGATCGTATCGCCGGTAGCGGGCTCGGTCGCCGGGCTCGGCATCGCCGTGGTGTTCACCTACGTGCTGTCGACCAACGCGCACTTCGCCGCGCAGTTCACGCCGTTCATGCTGAGCGGCCTGGGCGCCGCGTTCCACAGCACCGCCGTGGCCAACGCGGGCAATCACCTGACCAGCAACATCGCCATCGCCTGGCTCAGCGTGGCGGTGATGCTGATCGTGGCCGCGCTGTCGCTGTTCTCGGTCCGGATAGTCGCCCGGATCATCTTCTGGCTGATCGTGCTGCAGGTGGTGGCGTTCATCGTGCTGATCGGGATGCTGGCGGTCAACTCGCACGCCGACTTCACCTCGGCGCTAGGCGCCTACAGCCATCACCCGAACGCCTACGGGGCCATCATCGCCGGGGCCAAGGCGAACGGGGTGGTGTTCGGCACCTCCATCGCGGCCGCCGTGGCGATCATCCCGTTCATGGTGCTCAACTACAACGGGGTCCTGTACTCCTACTACGTCGGCGGCGAGCTGCGGCGCCCCGGCCGCACCTACCTGTACGCCTCGGCCATCAGCATCGGCGTGCTTGTCGTGCTGTGGATCGGCGTCTGGGCGCTGCTGCGCGCGCGGGCCGGCCTGACGTTCATGCAGGCGCAGGCCAACCTCGGCCTGGTCAACCCCACCGCTTACGGGAAGATCACCAGCCTGAGCTCGGTAGCCGGCGGCCTGGGCTACGGCATGGTGCTGTCCACCGACCCGATCACCAAGATCCTGTTCGCGACCGCGGTGCCCTTGGCCGAGATCGCGGTCAACCTGGCCTTCCTGACTGTCACCACCCGGGTCCTCTTCGCCCAGGCCTTCGACCGGCTGCTGCCGGTGAGCGTGGCCAAGATCGGCGACCGCAACCATGCGCCGAACGTCGCCATCGGCATCGTGCTGGTGATCGGCATCGGGTTCTGCTTCCTGACCAGCCTGGTCGCGCTGGGCAGCATCGTGGCCCTGCAGAGCCTGTTCTTCGCGCTGATCCTGCTGGCCGGCGGCATCGCGGCGACCATGCTCCCGATCCGCCGGGCGGACCTGATCCAGACACCGGGCATGCCGGAAGACGCCAGGAAGAAGTGGCTGCGCAACGTCGCGCTGGTCGGCGGGGCCACCACGGTCCTGGCCCTGTTCACCGTGTACGAGCTGGTCGCGCACTCCAGCGTCTACGGGAAGTTCAGCTGGGAGTCAATCCTCACCCTGGTGATCGTGCTCGGCGCCGGGCCGGTGATCTACGTGATCGCCCGTGCGGTGCGCAAGCAGCGCAACGCGCTCGACCTGAACATGGCGATGCGCGAGCTCCCGCCGGAGTAACGGGATGTGGGGCAAGTCCAAGAACGCCAGGAAGCGCGAGCTGCGCGTCTACTTCGCCACCGACCTGCACGGGTCCGAGGTCTGCTTCCGCAAGTTCCTGGCCGCGGCCAAGGTATACGAGGCAGACGTGATCATCCTGGGCGGCGACTTCGCCGGCAAGGCCATCGTCCCGGTGCTGGTGGAGGATGGCACGCTGCGGGCCCGGGTGGGCGGCGAGGAGGTGACCGTACCGGAAGCGGAGTGGGACCGGCTGGCGGGCGACATCGGCAAGGCCGGGCTATACCCGGTGCGGATGGACGCCGCCGAGCTTGACCGGTTGTCCGCGGATGAGGGCGCGCTGGACCGGCTGTTCCACAGCGAGATCGCGGCGCAGATGCAGCGGTGGTGCGACATGGCCGCCGAACGGCTCGACCCCTCGGTCCGCTGCATCATCACGCCGGGCAACGACGACCCGGTGGACGCGGACGCGGTGCTGGCGGCGCACGGCCGGGTGGAGTGCCCGGAGCTCGAGCTGTGCGACCTCGGGCCGGTGACCATGGCCAGCCTGGGGGTGGTACCGACCACGCCGTGGAACACCGAACGGGAGTGCACCGAGGACGAGCTCGCCAAGCAGATCAGCGAGATGCTCGACCCGCTGCCCGACGGCCGGCCATGCATCCTCAACCTGCACTGCCCGCCGTACGCCTCGGGGCTGGACGACGCCCCCGAGCTCGACGCCACGCTGAAGCCGGTGATCCGGGGCGGCCGGCCCAGCATCATCCCGGTGGGCAGTCACGCGGTGCGCGAGGCCATCAAGCGCTACCAGCCGGTGGTGGGCCTGCACGGGCACATCCACGAGTCGCGCGGCGCGCAGAAGATCGGCCGGACGCTGTGCGTCAACCCAGGCAGCGACTACTCCTCCGGGGTGCTGCGCGGAGCCGTGATCGACATCGCGCGGGACGGGTCCTGCCTCGACTTCCTGCTGACCACCGGATGACCTCGGGCTGGATAAGCTGCGAGCCATGCTGCTGCCACCGCTTACCGCCCGCCCGTGAGCCGCGCGGCGGTGGTGGTCAACCCCGTGCACCTCGACGATCCGGAGAAGTTCAGGGCCCTGGTCGGCTCCGCCATGGCGGAGCACGGGTGGAGCGAGCCGATGTGGCTGGAGACGACGCCAGAAGATCCAGGTGAAGGGCAGGCGCGGGCGGCGGTGCAGGCCGGAGCCGATCTGGTCATGGCCTGCGGCGGCGATGGCACGGTGACCGCGGCCGCGGCAGGCCTGGCCGCCACCGGAGTGCCGCTCGCCGTGATCCCGCTCGGCACAGGCAACCTTCTCGCCCGCAATCTCGGCCTGCCCGTCGATCTGGGCGACGCCCTGACCGCCGCGCTCACCGGCGGCAACCGGCAGCTCGATGCCGGCGTCGCCAACGGCAGCCTGTTTCTCACCATGGCCGGGCTCGGCCTCGACGCCAAGATGCTGGACGGTGCCAGCGAGACGGTGAAGAAGCGGTTCGGCTGGTCCGCCTACGTGGTCTCCGCGCTCCGCCACCTGCGGGACCGGCCGATGCGGGTGAGCCTGCGGACCGATTCCGGCCCGCCGTTGCGGCGCCGGGCCAGCGGGGTCATCGTCGGCAACGTGGGGGCGCTGCAGGGCGGCCTGCAGCTGCTGCCGGACGCTCAGCCAGACGACGGGCTGCTGGACGTAGTCGTGCTCACCGCACGGGGATGGGCCGACTGGCTCGCGGTGGCGGCGCATGTGCTGCGGCGGCGTTCCGGCCCGACTGCCCAGGTGCTCCGCCGCACCTGCCGGGAGCTGCGCATCGACACCGATCGCGGGCATC
The DNA here is from genome assembly GCA_963722275.1 of uncultured Actinomycetes bacterium. Classification (GTDB taxonomy): domain Bacteria; phylum Actinomycetota; class Actinomycetes; order Streptosporangiales; family Streptosporangiaceae; genus Palsa-504. Next base: position 46,049 of record CAVRMX010000029.1, read on the forward strand.
TGTGGGAACTCGACGGCGAGGTCATGGGCAGCACCCGCCAGCTCGTCGTCACCATCCGCCCCGGAGTGCTACTCGTCCGGGTGCCGGCCGTCGTCAACGACGGGGAGAACGCCCCAGCCGGCGCTGAAGGATGAGGATCCGCCGCTCGCCGATCTGCTCGGTGTGGTAGCTGAGCCACAGGCACACCGCCGCCAGCGGCAGCTCCACGAGAAAGCAGAAGGCGATCGATCGCCAGCGGTCGCTGCCCGGCGTGGTCATGCAGTCGAACCAGGCGTCCACGATCAGCAGGGCCGCGGTCGCGGACGCCGCGGCCGACAAATACCGGGACCGGCGCAGTGCGAAGTACGCCGAGCTGGCAAGCCCGGCGGCCAGCAGGACGTCGAAGCCGGCCCAGGCGATGTCGTAGTTCGGGGACAGCTGGCGGGACGGCAGTGACACGGCGATGTACACGATCCACGGCACCATCACCACCGAGAACAGCGCGAACATCGGGCCCACCCAGCGGATGAGGCGGGACTGGTCGACCAGGACCTTGTTCTCGGGCTCATCCGCCGGCGCCACGAGATCGTCGAGCTTGTCCGCCAGATGCTCGGGGTTAAGGTCAGGTTCCACGCTTCCCCTGGGTCGGGCCGATAGCTGGGCAGGTCACAACCGTACCTTGCGCCCACCCCGGCTCCCGCCAGTCCTCTCAGCCGAGGGAGGGCTCGGGGCGCGGGAAGCTGGTGGTGAAGGCGTACCGGGAGGCCCGGTACAGGTGCCTGGCGAACTCCACCGGGCGCCCGGACTGGTCGTAGGCGATGCGCTCCATGGTCAGCAGGGCGGTGCCGCGGGTCTCGTTCAGCGTGCGGGCCTCGGCGGTCGAGGCGTTCTTGGCGCCCATCCGCTGGGTAGCCGAGTACAGCCCCACGCCGGACGCGCGGAGCAGTTCGTACAGGCCGTGCTCTTCGAGCATCTCGACGTTCAGCTGGACGAGGCCGGCGGGCAGGTAGTTGTGCATCAGGGCCATCGGCTCGCCGTCGGCCAGCCTGATCCGCTCCAGCGACATCACCAGGGCCCGCTCGGACAGCTGGAGCGCGTCGGCGACCTGGTCGCTGGCGTGGCTGACCTCGGCCTTGAGCACCCGGGTGGCGGGATTGCGGCCGCTGGCCGCGAGATCGTCATACAGGCTGGTCAGCTCGACGTTACGGTCGATCCGCTCGTTGGCCACCAGGGTCCCGGCGCCGCGCTTGCGCACCACCAGCCCCTTGTTGGCCAGGTAGAGGAAGGCCGCCCGCACCGTGGGCCGCGACAGGCCGAGCATCTCCGCCAGCTGGACCTCGTTCTCCAGCCGGGCGCCGACCTTGAGCGCGCCGGATCTTATGGCCGATTCGAAGTACTGAGCCAGCTGGAAGTACAGCGGCACCGGGCTGCTGCGGTCGATGGTGATCGGGCCACTGGCACTTGGTTCGCGTTCAAGCATCATCATCGACATCCGGCGGGGTCTAGGCACGTTTGTCTGCACATTGTAACCACTGCAGAGTTAACGCAGGAACCGGGCCGATATCAACGGCAGACCGGCCTGCGGAGGCCCCGGCCAGGGAAGCCTGCGGAGGCCCCCGGCCAGGGAAGCAAGTCCTGGCATCGCAGCTGGCCGTTCCAACTCTATTTCCACTTTGTCCGTACATACTCACAGACTCTTGACAGGTCATAACCGCTGGAGGACTATCCAGCTATCGGCAGATGATCATGTCCCCAGGCGGGAGGCTGAACAGCGATGACGGCCAGCAGCCCGGGGGGACATGCCGCAGGGCTGAGTATCGGCGTGGTGCTCGAGGCGTTCCTGGACTGGCCGCTTGAGCGGGTGCTGAGCTGGCTGCCCGAAGCCGCTCCTGAGGTCACCCACCTCGAGATCGGCGCGGGCGGCTATGCGCCGCACCCGCACTGCGACGTCACGGGCCTGCTCGCCAGCGGCCAGGCCCGGTCGGCCTGGCTGGGCGGCATCGCCCGGCACGGGCTGCGGGTCGACGCGCTGAACGCCTGGGGCAATCCGCTGCATCCCGATCAGGACCTGGCCCGCGAGCACGACCGGGCGCTGCGCGACGCCATCCGGCTGGCCACCCTGCTCGGCGCGGACCGGGTGGTCGCGCTGGCCGGCTGCCCGGGCGGCGCCGCCGGCGACCAGGTGCCGCACTTCGGGGCCGGCGGCTGGCTGCCCTACCTGGAGGGCGTCTACCAGCGGCAGTGGGAGGAGCAGATCGCGCCGTACTGGGCCGGCCTGGCCGGGTTCGCCGCGGCGGAGAACCCGGAACTCCGGGTCTGCCTGGAGTTGCACCCGGGCACGTGCGTGTTCAACGTGGAAACGTTCGGCCGGGTGGCCGCGCTCGGGCCGGCCATCGCGGGCAACCTGGACCCGAGCCACTTCTTCTGGATGGGCATGGACGGCCACAAGGTAGCCGCGGCCCTGGGCGACCGGATCGGGCACGTGCACGGCAAGGACACGGTCTTCCACGCCGAGAGCCTGGCCCTCAACGGCCTGCTGGACCGGCGCTGGCCGGAGCCCGCCGCCGAGATGCCCTGGAACTTCGCGGTGCCCGGCCGCGGCCACGACCTGGCCTGGTGGGAGGGCCTGGTCCGGGCGCTCGGCGGTTCGGCGGCACGGGTCGTCTCGATCGAGCACGAGGACCCGTTCGTGCCGGCCAGCACCGGTGTTCCCGAGGCCGCGCGGCTGCTGCGGGCGGCGATCGAAGCCGCCGCGCTGGAGCCGGCGTGACGGGCCGGGTACGGGTCGGCCTGGTCGGCACGGGCGTGATCGCCCAGGTCATGCACCTGCATTACCTGACCGAACTGGCCGACCGCTACGAGGTCGCGGCGATCTGCGACCTGGACGCTGACGGCGTGCGGGCCTGCGCCGAACGCTACGGCGTTCCCGCCGCCTGCACCGACTGGCGCGACCTGCTCGGCCATCCGCTCGACGCCGTCATGGTGCTGACCTCGGGCAGCCACGCCCCGATCGCCGAGGCGGCGGCCCGGGCCGGGCGGCACGTCTTCGTGGAGAAGCCGATGTGCTTCTCGGCCGACGAGGGCCGGGCGATGGTCACGGCCGCCGAGCAGGCCGGGGTCAAGCTGATGACCGGGTACCCGAAACGGTACGATCCGGCGTTCGCCCGGATGCGGGAGGAAACCGCGCAGCTCAGCGGCGCGCGGCTGCTGCGGGTGACCACCTTCGAGTCGCCGCTGCGGCCCTACATCGCGCACTACCCGCTGCTGCCCCGGACACCGTTGCCGGCCGGCGTCACCGCCGGGCTGCGGGCCGACAGCGACCGGCGGATCCTGGCCGCGACCGGGCAGGCCACCGACCTGGAGCGGCAGGTCTACGAGGGCGTGCTGCTCGACACCCTGGTGCACGAGCTGAACACGGTGCGCGGCCTGCTCGGCGAGCCGACCCGGCTCGAGTACGTCAGCCTGGCCATGGACTGCGTCACCGTGATGCTCCGGTTCGGGCCGCTGCCGGTGGCCATCCACTGGATCGACCTGCCGGGCATCGCCAGGTACGGGATGGAGTTCGCGCTCTACGCGCCGGACCGCCGGCTGAGGCTGACGTTTCCCTCGCCGTTCCTGCGCAACTCACCGGCCACCCTGGAGATCGAGGACGGCGCCGCGGGCTCGGCGCGGGCCTGGCGGACCGAGGAGGTCGCCAGCTACGAGAGCGGGTTCAAGCGGGAGCTCGAGGCGTTCCACGACTGGATCGTGACCGGCCGCGAGCCGGCCACCGCGGGCCGGGACGGCCTGCGCGACATCTCGCTATGCCAGGCCATCATCGACAGCCATCACCGCGGCGTCCCCCTGGACGATCCCACTGAGAGGACGGACTGATGAGCCATGACAACGGCGGGGCGCCGATCGCAGTGGCGAACGCCCCGGTCAGCTACGGCGCCTTCGAGCTGACCGTCGGCATCGACCCCGACGTGCCCGACGGCGAGAGCGTGCTCGGCCAGGTCGCCGCGGCCGGTTACGCCGGCATCGACCTCGGCCCGGTCGGCTACCTGGGCAGCGGCGACGAGCTGGGCGAGGCGCTGGCCCGCCGCCGCCTCGGCCTGGCCGGCGCCTACGTGGAGCTGCCGTACTCCGATCCGGACGCGCTGGAGGAGGCTCTCCCCCAGCTCGACGCGATTCTCGGCGTCTTCGACGTGGTGCGGTCCTACCTGCCGGGGCCGCCGCCCAGGCCGACGCTGGCCGACAGCGGCAGCAAGCGGCGGAACATGCTCCCGGCCCGGTCCGTTCGGGATCATTCTCTCGGGTTCGACGCCGACGGCTGGCGGCGGTTCGCGGCCGGGCTGGCCCGGGCGATCGCCCGCTGCCGCGACCGCGGTTACGAGCCCACGTTCCACCCGGAGACCGGAACCCACGTCGAGGCGCCGTGGGAGATCGAGCGGGTCCTCGACGTGTCCGACGTCGGGCTGTGCCTGGAGACGGGGCACATGCTGCTCGGCGGCGGCGACCCGGTCGCGATGCTGCGCGACCTCGGGGACCGGGTCAACCACGTGCACCTCAAGGACGCGCGGCTCGCGGTCATGAACGAGATCGTCACCGACCAGGCGCCGGTGACCGAGATCTGGACCAGGGAGGCCTTCTGCGCGCTGGGCGGCGGCGACCTCGACGTGGACGCCGTGCTGGCCGGGCTGCGCAAGATCTCGTTCGGCGGCTGGCTGGTGGTCGAGCAGGACATCCTGCCGCGCAGCGCGCAGCGGTTCGCGCGGGCCGCCCAGGAACAGCGGCACAACCGGGCGTTCCTGGCCGAACGGGGTCTCTAGCATGGCGCCGTTCCGGCTCGGCCTGGTCGGCGCCGGCCGGATGGGCCGCACCCACCTGCGCGCCCTGGCCGATTCCGAACGGGTGGCGGTGACTGCCATCGCGGAGATGTCGGCGGCGGCCCGATCGGCCGTCGACGGGCCCGGGGTGACGCTGTTCGCCAGCGTGGCTGAGATGCTGGCGGGGGCCGCCATCGACGGGGTGCTCGTCGTCGCGCCGACCGACCAGCACGGCACCGTCATCGCCGAGGCGGCCGCGCACGGGCTGCCGATCCTGTGCGAGAAACCCTGCGGGCTGACCGCCGCGGCGGCCCGCGCGTCGGCCCAGGTGGCCGCGGCGGCGGGGGTGCCGCTTCAGGTGGCCTACTGGCGCCGGTTCGTCCCGGGCCTGCGGCGGCTGCGCGACCGGATCGCCGCGGGTGAGCTCGGCACCATTCACCTGGTTACCTGCTACCAGTGGGACGAGCAGCCGCCGGCGGTGGCGTTCCGGGCGCACAGCGGCGGGATCGCGATCGACATGGGCGTGCACGAGTTCGACCAGCTGCGCTGGCTGACCGGCCAGGACATCAGCGGGCTGGCGGTGGCGGCCTCGGGCCAGGCGCCCGACGGGATCGCCGACGTGGACGGCGCGCAGGTGATCGCCACCCTGTCCGGCGGCGGATGCGGCTTCATCTCCCTCGGCCGCTACTACCCGGCGGGCGACGCGGTTCTGGGCGGAGGTGTTCGGCACCCGGGGCAGCGAGCGCTGTGATGTCATCGACCCGGCCGAGGGCGAGCGGGCCCAGCTCGACGCGCTGCGCCGCCAGGCCGAGAGCTTCGCCGAGTTCGCGGGCGGCGCGCCGTGTGCGGGCGCCACCGCCGACGACGCGGTCGCGGCGCTGACCGCCGCCGAGCAGGTCACCGCGGCGATACCGGCCATGGCTCCGTCGTGAGCGCGGCGCCTGTGCTGCGGGTCGGCATCATCGGCTACGGGGTGATGGGCAAGGCGCACAGCTACGGTTACCGGGTCGCGCCGATGCTGCGCCGGCTTCCGGTGACGCCGGTGGTCACGGTGATGTCGGGCCGCGACCCTGGTGCGGTCGCCGCCGCGGCGCAGGCCTACGGCGTGGCCGCCACCGTCACGGACTGGCGCGAGCTGATCGCCCGGGACGACGTGGACATGGTGGACATCTGCACCCCGCCGGGCACGCACGCGCAGATGGCGCGGCAGGCCGCGGCGGCGGGCAAGGCGGTGCTGTGCGAGAAGCCGCTGGCCCTGAACTACCAGGAGGCCATTGCGGCGCTGAGTGCCGTCACCGAGGCGGGCGTGCACCACGCGGTCGGCTTCAACTACCGGCGGCTGCCCGCGGTGGCGCTGATGCGGCGGATGATCGCCGAGGGCGCCATCGGGGAGCTCAGGCTGTGGCGGGCCAGCTGGCTGTCCGACGAGTTCGCCGACCCGGACACCCCCTACGACTGGCGTTTCGACCGGGCCATGGGCGGGACCACGATCGCCGACCTGGGCTGCCACCTGATCGACATGGCGCTGACCATGGCCGGCCCGGTGGAGAGCACGTGCGCGCAGGCCACCACCTTCATCCGCTCGCGCTCCGGGCAGACGGTGACCGTCGACGACGCGGCCAGCGCCCTGCTGCGCTTCGAGTCCGGGGCGCTCGGCACGATGGAAGTCGCCCGGGCCGCAGTGCGGCGGCCGTGCGACTTCACCGTGGAGGCGAACGGCAGCCGCGGCACGCTGATGTTCGACTACGCCAGGCTGAACGAGCTCTGGTACGCCAGCGCCGACGACGACGTGCGGCTTTACGGCATGCGGCGGATCCGGGCCGAGCACCCCAGCCATCCCTACGCGGCCCAGTGGTGGCCGATCGGCCAGGGCGTCGGGTACGGCGCGTCGTTCGGGAACCAGGCCGCCGACCTGCTGGAGGGCTGGCCGGACGCGGCGTGGACGCCGGGTTTCGGCGAGGGAGCGGCCGTGCAGGCGGTCTGCGACGCGATGGAGGCCTCCGCCACCTCCGGCCGGTGGATGAAGATCAGCGAGGTAACCTCTGACGTGCGGAAACTTTAAGGAGAGTGAGCCTTGGCCGGGCGGCTGAGGCGCGACACACGTCGGGCCCGCCCGCCGCAGGAACACCGTTTAAGCCATGACTCAACCATCACTGCGCCGCCTAGCCACAGGGTCATGGCCAGAACGATCAGGTAGATGAGGGTGGTCAGATAGACCAGCAAGGCGACTCCGTGGGGGGGATCGCCCTCGGAATCCCTGGGCCAGGGCACGAGGAACCCGAACATCCATACGCCCGCGCAAACCGCGGTCGCTACCGTGATCAGCGGGCCGGGCCGCAGAACTGGCGGCTCGTTCTGGGCGCGCACAGGCGTGGGCGGCTTTGCTGTAGTCGGTTCGGCAGCGACCCGGGCGGTGACTGCGGCCAGCTCCGCGTGGGTCCGGGCCGCGAATGCCTGCCCCACCCGCAGATCGAATTGGTCTTTGGCCAGCCGTCCCTGCACGAACGCGTCCTTGAGCAGCTCGATCACCTGCTCGCGGTCGGCCTGGGACGCGCGGAAGTCACCCCGGCCCCGACCTTGTGCGGCTGTCTCATCTTCAGGACCCGCCATCACGGCTCCTCCCCACCGGCGTGATACGACGAAGCGTAAGCCCGCTACGATCGGCTGGCTATCCCCGCGACGGCTAGATGGGGTAGCGGGTGGGTTCGGTGTCGTAGGTCCGCCCGGAGGGGGTGGTCCATCTGAAGGTGCCGTCGGGGAGCTGGTCGACCTTCCACCGGGGGTGCTGCTTGAGCCGGTGATCGTGCCGGCATTTCGGTCCCGTGTTGCACAGGCAGGTCCGGCCGCCCGCTTCGTAGGGGACATTGTGCTCGAAGTCGGACTGGCTGGCGGGCCGCCGGCAGACCGGCCCGGTGCAGGTGGCGTGCCGGATCTGGGACAGGTGCCGGAGCTTGACCCCGGGATCGTGGCCTCGGGTCTCGAACCGGTGGTCGCAGTTCTCGGTGGTGACCGGGTCCAGGGTGATGATCAGGTCGGGCCCGTCTCCGGGGGTGGTCAGCCGCCAGGTGCCGTAGCCGCCGGGCGGGCCGTCCGGCCCGGCGGGGGTGAACGCGAACCCGGGCCCGTCCCGGTTCCCGGCCCCGCCGGTGCCGGTCGGTCCTGGTCCGGCGCGGTTCTTGGGTTCGGGCCGGGCGCAGCCGTGCCCGACGGCGTGCCCGTCCTGGTCGGTCACGGTCACGCACCAGGTCGTCTTCGGGTTCCGGGCGGCCGCGTCCGCGAGGTCGCGGGCCAGGGCGGGGTCGATGGGGCCGATGCCGGGGATCTCGCCGGGCCGCTCGGCCTGCTCGAGCAGGGTGGCGGCGGGGATGGTCAGGGTGACCTTCCCGGCGAACCCGCCCGGCCGCGCGCCCCTAGCCGGTCCCGCGGGCTGGCCCGGCCCGGCCGGTCCTGAGCCGCCGCCGGCCCTGAGCTGCCACCCGGGCCATCGCCGGGGCCGCGGCCGCCGCGCGGATCCTGCGGGCCGCCGTCCCCGCTGGGCGCGTCCCCGCCGCCGTCAGCGTCCTGGCCGGGGCGGGAGTCCTTGTCCAGGAGCAGGTCGAGGTAGGCGCGGGCGCGGAGCTGGTCCATGTCGCCCGCCAGCCCGGCCGCCTTCAGCTCCCGCGCCCACGCCGTGATCCGCTGGTCGGCCGCCAGCACCTCGGCGGGGGGCAGCTCCCGGCCCATCAGGGCGGCGTTGCCGGAGTCCTCGGCCCACCGCTGCACCCGGGCGTCCTTCGCCGCGGCCTCGCGCCGCTTCCGCGCCTTGGCCGGGGCGACTTCCATCACCGCGCGGGCGATCGCGGACCGCAGCGCCCCCGGCGTCAGACGCCCCGCCCGGCCCAGCACCAGCGCCTCCGCCGCCCGGGCCTCAGCCGGGTCCAGCAGCGCGGCGGCCGACGCGATGATCTCGGCCTTGTACCGGGTGATCACCCCGTCCCGCAGCGCCGCCAGGGTCCCCGGCAGCAGGGCATGCAGCCGCAGCGCCAGATCCAGCAGCGCGTCCGCGCCGCCGCGGGACTCCGCCAGCACCCGGCCCAGCTCATCCCCGGTGAACTCCTCACACGCCGCCGGCATCCGCGCGGGCCCTTCCGGCGCGCAGCCCGGCTCGGGACGCCGCCGGATCAGCTCCGCCGCCGCGGCCAGCTTCCGCGCCGCCATGTGCGCCTCCAGCCGGTCCCACGCGGCCAGCACCCCCGCCAGCTCCGCATCCGACGCCCCCGCAAACGAGTCGTCGTCCGGCCGGCGGCCGCGTCCGCGGCCAGGGCCAGCTCCGGGCAGGCCGGCATCACGTCCAGCGCCATCCCGGTCCCGAACGCCGCCGCCCGGCTGACCGACTCCCCCGCCCGGACCCGGGCGGAGCCGGGCTGGCCCGGGCCCCGGCGGACGGTCATCGCCGCGATCGCGCCCAGCGACCCGCCCAGCCGGGCCATCTCCGCCGCCACCCCGGCATCTTCCGCCGCCTCATCCCGGGCCGCCACCCGCACCCCCGCCAGCTCCTCCGCCGTCAGCTCGTACTCGACCGGGAGAGCTTCCTCATCATCTTCCCACCACGGCCCCTCCGGCTCGGCGGCGTACCGGGCGGGAGCATCGCCCCGCCGGGGGTCCGCAGGAACCGGTTCCGGAGACATGCACCACCACCCGTTCGGAAGGATCGATTGTCTATAGAACATGATAGCGAAATACTGCCTCCAAAGCAACGAAATTAGTGCGTGTCGGGGTTGGTGACGCGGGCCATGAAGAGGGGCTCGCCGTTCGTACTTCATGCGCATCAGACGGAGCGCCGCGCGCCGCGGTGGCCTCAGGATGATTACACTGAGATCAAGTTTGCTGTTACCGGCGATGGCCCCGGTGCGCCGCGAAGCACCGCATCCGTGGAAAACGCTATCCCGATGGGCCGGTGAGCGGCCCGCAGATCCGGGTCAGGACCCGCAAGGAAATAGTCCGGCAACGACGGCTCCGCCGTCACCCGTGCTGGGATCATCTCATCGCCGCCCCGCTGTGGCCGATGCACGGCGCCAACCTCGGCACCCTGCTGCGCACCTGCGACGCGGTCGGCGCATGCCTGGCTGTGCCGCGGTTGCCCTGGGTGCCCGAGGCGCTGGCCCGCGGCAACACCCTGCGCCGGCCAGCCTGCGTGCACTGGACCGGGCGGGACGCCTGCCAGTGGCTGCAGGACCAGCGATCGGCGGGATCGCGGATCGTCGGGGTCGAGCTCGCCGAGGAAGCGGTCCGGCTGGCCGACCTGCCCGCCGCCCGGCAGCGGACCATCGCCGTCCTCGGGCACGAGCAGACGGGCATCCCGGCCGAGGCGGTGGAGCTGCTCGACGTGGCCGTGGAGATCCCGATGGTGGGTTCGGGAGCCAGCCTGAACGTGGCCGTGGCGGGATCGCTCGTGCTGTACCGGCTGGCCGGGTTTCTCTGAGCGCGACTGGGGCCGGACGGTCTTATGGTGAAGGGACCAGCCTGAGGACAGATGGGAGCCCGTAATGGACAGCGCAGAGCTGCGCGCCGTGCAGCAGCCGCTCAAGGACGCCTACCGGGAGGACCCCGAGAAGGCGGTCGTCACGATGCGGGCGCAGGGGCAGCTTGACGACGCCATCTCGTGTTCGGTGGATACCGGGCGGGCGCTGGCCGTCGCGGGACTGCACCCGGCGAGCGGAGGGGACGGCTCGCTGCTGTGTTCGGGTGACATGCTGCTGCAGGCGCTGGTGGCGTGCGCCGGGGTCACGCTGCGGGCGGTGGCCACCTCGCTCAAGATCACCGTGGCCGGGGGGACCGTCACGGCCGAGGGCGACCTGGACTTCCGCGGAACCCTGGCCGTCAGCAAGGACGCGCCGGTCGGGTTCCGGTGCATCCGGCTGGCCTTCGACCTGGACACCGACGCCAGCGCCGAGCAGGTCCAGACGCTCATCGGGCTCACCGAGCGCTACTGCGTAGTGTTCCAGACGCTGGCGCACCCGGCTGAGATGACCGTTTCCGCTGGCACCGGGGCCTCGGGAGCCGTGGTCTAGGCGGCCGGTTTCCTGGCGCGCGAACCTGATTCCGCGGGTATTTCGGTCTGCCATACTTCCTGTCTATGGCTCCCTTAGTGCAGATAGCAGCCGTGACCATGGCGCCGGACGCGTCGTGGGCTGTCAGCGTGTCCGCAGACGGGACCGTGCGGACGTGGGGCACCGGCGTGGCACCCAGGGTGATCCGCCGGGCGGCCCCGGTCCAGGGTCAGCCTGCGGTAGCCCTATCGGGTGACCGCGTCCGGGTTCTGTGGGCGACCGGGGACACGATCAGGCTGCATGAGAACGTCACGGGCGCCTGGCCGCGGGACGACGACTTCCCGGCCTCGGCGCCGGTCCTGGCTCTGGCGCTGTCGCCATCGGGCCTCCTGGCCGTTGTGGCCTGCGCTGACGGGTCACTGCGGACCCTGAACGCAGGCACCGGGGAGTTCGGCTTGCCGCTGGCCACCGGGGGGCTGACGGCCCGGGCCGTCGCGGTGGCTTCGGATCAGGGTCCGGTCGTCGCCGCCTTCGAGGACGGCATCGTCCGCCGTTACGACCTCGCCGCAGGGACCTCGGGCATCGTGGGCAGCTTCCCTGGCGCCGGTCGCGTGGCGGTCAGCCCGGACGGCGGAGCAGTGATCGCGGTCAGGGCTGACGGCACCCTGCTCCGCTGGACGCCGGCCGGCGGAGCGTCCCCTGATCAGCTGGCCCTCGGGACCGGCGTCACCGCGGTCGCGGTCGACGGCACGGGCCGTAAGGTGCTGGCCGGCCGCGCCGATGGCACGCTCTGGCTGCACGACATGGCCGGCGGTCCGACGGCGGAGTTCGCCGCATCCGCCTCTCCCGCTCCGCCATGGCGGGACCGGTCTCAGCCGGCCGCGGGCACGAGCGTGATGGACGACGACGTGCGCTTCACCGTCTACCGGCCGCAGGCCCTGTCCCCGGGGATATGGGCGTCACTGCTGGTCTTCGCGCACAAGACCGACCTGGTGGAAGAACCAGGCCAGCCCCCACTCGACCCGAACGAGCGGGTGGATGCCATCGCCCGGGCGCATTTCGGGAACACACCGGTCCGCCAGTCCGGCGAGGACGCCAGGACCGGGCTCTTCCGCGGCACCCGGCTGCGGATCACCGCGGACCTGCCCGGCATCGCGTGCAACCCCGATAACGCCGAATTCGACTGGCGGGAGCCGGTCCACCACGTCGAGTTCCGCCTCCTGGCCACGCCGGACCTGGTCGGTTCGGTGATTCGCGGAGCGGTGCGGATCTGGTGCGGTCCGCTGATCATCGGCGAGGTGTCCCTGGCCATCCGCGTCACCGCCTCCGATCCGGCGGCGGCGGCGGCCGTGGCCGAGTCGGCTCCGCGGTATCGCAAGATCTTCCCGTCGTACTCGCACGCCGACGGGGCGATCGTCGACGGCTTCGCGGAGATCGTCCGCACGTTCGGGGATGAGTACCTGCGGGACGTGGTCGCCATCCGCTCCGGGGAGAGGTGGCGCGAGCGCCTGCCGGAGCTCATCGAGGAGGCGGACGTCTTCCAGCTGTTCTGGTCGAGCAACTCGATGCGCTCGCCGTACTGCCGGGAGGAATGGGAGCATGCCCTGGCGCTGGGACGGCCGTTTTTCGTGCGGCCGTTCTACTGGGAGGATCCCCGGCCGGAAGACCTGGCCAGCGGGCTGCCGCCGGCCGCGCTTGACGCCCTGCAATTCGTCAAGGTGTCGTTTGTCGCGGCGCAGCGGGATGTACCGGTCTTCCCGGGCGGGGATCCCGGCGCGGTAGCGGCTCAGGGCGCTGCGCCCACCGGTTCGTATCCAGCGGAGGCGGGCCTGGAATACCATATCGAACCGCCGTCATACCGGCTCGCCGGGCCGCCAGGCCCGCCGGCCGCCTACCGGCGGCAGGTGGCACCGCGCAGGCGGCTGGCGGTGGCTGCGCTGGTGCTGGTGGTGATCGCGGTGGCGGTGTTTATCGCGTTGCGTGTGCTCGGCGGGTAGCCGTCTTCTGGGCGGACAGCCGGGCGGCCCGGGCGCGTACCCGCCGGATAGCGGGCTGGCTTGAGCGGCCTACGATGCGGAGATGAGGGGTCACGCCTCGGGCGAGCAGGTGATGCCGCCGTGGCTGTGGCTCTGGCTGATCGGCGACCTGGCCGTGCTGATCCCGGCCGAGGTCAGCAACGAGCGGCACCAGATCGCCCTGTACACCGGGCACGGGGACATCGCGCCGCAGGTCACCGCGGGGACGCCGTACACGCTGCTGCTCCTGTTCACGATCTTGTCCGGGCTGACCTACGTGGTCTTCGCGGCGGGCGTGATCGCGACCCTCTTCCCCCACCTGCGCGGGCGGCGGGTGGAGCGGCGCCTCGGGCCGGCCGAGGCCCCGGGGCTCGCCGGGGACCCGATCCTCGCCGAGATGCAGGATTTCGTCGGCGAGCACGATCCGTCGGTCCGGCTGCGGGCCACCGCGCACGATGACCAGCTGGCGCAGATCTACCCGGTGGGCTGGCGGGCGGCCCGGATCGCCGTGTTCCGTCCCCTGGCCGAGCTGTGGCGGCGCGACCGCGAGGCGGCGCAGGCCATCTTGCTGCACGAGGCGGCCCATCGCCGTCACGGCGATCAGCTCGTCGTCGGCCTGGGCAGCCCGCTGGTCTGGCTGATGCGCATCTGGGTACCCGCCTTCGCCGTGCTGGCGCTGGCCCCGGTCGTGGTGTACGCGGCGCTGGGCGGCGGCCTGCTGACCCAGGCGGTCACCGGCCAGGGCGGCCCTCAGCTGCTCCAGCCCGTCGCGCTGCTCATCCTCCCGGTCACCGCGCTGTGGCTCGCGGAGCTCGATGCCGACCTGGTGACCGCGCAGGTGCTCGGCGCCGAGCCGGTGCGCCGGGCGCTGGAAGAGGCCAGCAATACCCGTGTACCAGTGCGCGCCCGGCTGGCGGGGCTGCTCTCCCGGCCGCCGCGGCGGCTGCGGCTGCGGTACGCCGCGTCCCGGCCGGCGGGCACCGCCGCCCTGCCTACGGGCACCGCCGCCCTGCTGGCGGCCTGGCCGGCCGCGCTCATCGCCCAGCTCCTGGTGATCATCGCCGGGGCCGCGATCGGCTACCTGCTGATCAGCCAGTCGGGGGCCGACATCGGCCGGGACCTGCTGGCGGGCACGCGCCAGTTCCTGCTCAGCAACCGGATCCTGATCATCGCCGCGATCACCCTGCTGCTGCTGTGGCCGGTGCTGGCGCGTCCCTGGCGCCGGCTGTGGTCGGCCGGGCCGAGCCAGCCGGGCCCGGAGGTACGGCAGCCCTGGCGGCCCTACCTGGCCGCCGCCGTCGTCCCCGTCGCCCTGCTCGTCCTGTCCCTTACTCCCCTGCCGGCCAGCTACGCCGGGCACGATGCCACGCCGGCGAGCTGCTCACGGCTGCTGGCCTGGCGGAGCGGTCCGGGTTTCGGCGACAAGGTCCGGGCCGAGACCGACATCGGCGCCATGCTGGCGGCGCGGACCCAGGCCGAGGCGCGGACCGGCTTCGACGCGCTGATGGCCGCTACGGCCGCGGGACTGCGTCACCCGCCGCCGGGCGCCGCCCACGGCAGCTATGTCACGGCGCTGACCGAATTCCGGACCGCCGGACTTGACCTGCGGGACAACAAGGTCGACGCGGCCATGATCATCACCGAGAGCGCCATCACGGCCGACCAGAAGGCCAGCGCGATCCTGAATAGCCAGCTGGCCAGGTGCCGCAAGTAGCACCAGGCGCTCCCCCTGGGCGGATAGCCGCACGCAGGAGGAGCGCCTGGCGATGAGGCCGCGCGTCAGGCCACGTCGCGCCGCATGGTGGTGCGGCTCGCCGCCGCGAGCAGCGCGATGGCGTAGCCGGCCAGCACCAGGCCCGCGGTCGCCGGCGACAGGACCCGGCCGGGGTCCGGACCGGGCGCGTTGGTGAGGCCGATGGCGGCCGCGGTCGGCAGCCACTTCTCGATGCCCGGCGCGATGGTGGCCAGGATGACCTGCTCGACGAACAGGGTCCAGGCGATCGCGGCGACGATCGCGCCGATCGTGTTCCTGGTCAGCGCCCCCAGGGCGACGCCGATCATCCCGAAGCAGGCCGTCGAGATCACGGTGCCCGCGTAGAGCCGGCCGACCCCGGCCGGCAGGTGGTGCATCCCGCCCGTGCTGGCCGGCGACCATCGCATCGATGATCACGCTCCCGACCGCGAGCACGATCGCGATCGCGAAGCTGGCCGGCAGCGCCCGGGTGGTGAAGAGCTTCCTGAATTCGGCCCGAACGAGCCGCAGGGTGCCGGTCATGCGCCGCCAGTTCACGCAGCAGGCCGCGCAGCCAGCGGATGCCGTCGGGGTCGAGCCCGTTGAGCGGCTCGTCGAAGACCAGCACGCCCGGGTCGCCGAGCAGCGCCCCGGCCGGGCTGAGCCGCTGGCGCATGCCGAGGGAGAACCCGCCGACCCGGCGCCCGGCGGCATCGGACAGCCCGGTCAGCGCGAGGACCTCGTCCACCCGGCGGCGGGGCAGGCCAGTCGCCGTGGCGATGACCCGCAGGTGCTGAGCGGCGCTGCGGCCCGGGTGGAAGCTGTTGCTGTCCAGCGCGGCGCCCACCCGGCGCACCGGGTCGGGCAGCTGATGGTAGGCCAGGCCGTCGATGGTCGCCGTCCCGGCCGTGGGGACGGCCAGGCCGAGCAGGATGCGCAAGGTGGTGGTCTTGCCCGACCCGTTCGGCCCCAGGAACCCGGTCACCTGGCCGGGCCCGACGTCGAAGGACAGGTCATCGACCGCCAGGACCGGACCGTAGCGCTTGGTGAGATTCCGGATGCTAGCGGACATAACGGCGATTCCTTCGCGCACCGTCTAGGGAAACGAGCTGTGGTGCGCCGTGTCCCACTGTGGCGATTCCGGGCCGCGAAGTCGCCGGCCCGCAAGCCGGTTTCCGCGCTCGCCCTGGATGCCCAAGGACGCGTATCGTGCGCTCGCCCGCCAGGTCCAGGACGCCGGGCTCAGGATCTGGATCAACGTCGACGGCCGGCGGGGGGATGTCCCGGCCGGCATCGACCTGTCCGCGTACCGGATCATCCAGGAGGCCCTCACCAACGTGATCAAGCACGGCGCCGCCTCCGCCGCCGAGGTCACGATCAGCTACTGCCCGGACTCGGTGGCCGTGGAGGTCAACGACGAGGGCACGGGTACGCCACCGGACCGGGTCCCGCCGCCGAGGACCGGCGCCGGGCACGGGATCATCGGCATGCGCGAGCGGGTCGCGGTGTACGGCGGGGAGTTCAGCGCCGGGCCCGGGCCGGACGGCGGCTTCCGGGTCCGGGCCCGCTTCCCGATCGCGGAGGTGAGGAGTTGATCCGCGTCGTGGTGGCCGACGACCAGGCGCTCGTGCGCGGCGGCTTCCGGGTGCTCGTCGATTCCGCGCCGGACCTGGAGGTCGTCGGCGAGGCCAGCGACGGCACCGAGGCGGTCGCGCTGGCCAGGAAGGAACGGCCCGACGTCATCCTGATGGACATCCGGATGCCGCATCTGGACGGGCTCGAGGCGACCCGGGTGATCTGCCAGGCCGAGGAGACCGAGGACGTCAGGGTGCTCATCCTGACCACCTTCGACCTGGACGAGTACGTCTACGCCGCACTGCGGGCGGGCGCCAGCGGGTTCCTGCTCAAGGACACCCCGCCCAATGACCTGCTGGCCGGGATCCGGGTCGTGGCGGCCGGCGACGCGCTGCTCGCGCCGAGCGTGACCGGGCTGGTCACGCCCAGCGGGGCCGCCTGATCAGAGGCCGGTTTCCGGCAATCCGGCCACCGGGGCTTGAATGGCTCAGCCACGGGTAGTCGCCGCCGGGTGAACAACGCTCGCCAGGCACCGGAGGCGACTGAGATCCGGGCGCAAGAGGAGGTCCGGACCCAGGACGACCAGGCCAGGGAAGACCGCGGCCCGGCGGACGACCGGATCCAGGAGGCCCTGGACACGGCGGCGGAGGTCGCCGAGAGGACCGGCGGCCTCGGCACGCCCGGGCGGCCCGTCAACCGGCGCTCGCCGTTCATGATCGGGCTGACCGGCGCCTTGGGCGTGGCGGTGGCCTACGGCCTGATCGAACTGCTCATCCGGGCGCGCTCCGTGCTCATCATCATCGGCCTGGCGCTGTTCATCGCGGCCGGCCTGGATCCGATCGTCGGCTGGCTGGTCCGGCACCGCATGCCCCGGTGGGCGGCCGTCCTGGCCGTCGTCGGCTGCGGCCTCGCCATCTCGGCGGGGTTCCTCGCGGCGGCGATACCGCCGCTGGCCAACGAGGCCACCGCGCTGGCCCATCAGATCCCGCACTACATGCACACCCTGCAGGACCGCAATTCGCAGCTGGGCAAGCTCAACGTCAAGTACCACATACAGCAGCGCCTGAGCGGCCTGGTCACCAAGGGTGGCGGCTCCCTGGTGGGCGGCGTCCTCGGCGCCGGGGCGCTGGTGCTCAGCACCGCGTCTTCCATCCTCGCCATCATGGTGCTCAGCATCTATTTCCTGGCCGGCCTGCCGCAGATTAAGGTGTTCGCCTACCGGCTGGTGCCGCACTCGCGGCGACCGCGGGCCATCCTGATCGGCGATGAGATCTTCGCCAAGGTAGGCGGCTACGTCCTGGGGAACTTCATCACCTCGCTGATCGCAGGCCTGGGCACTTATTTGTGGCTGCTCGCGTTCGGCGTGCCATATCCGCTCCTGCTCGGCATATTCGTGGCCTTTCTCGACCTGATCCCGGTGATCGGCTCGACCGTCGGCGGGGTCATCGTCAGCCTCGTCGCGCTGACCGTGTCACTGCCCGTCGCGCTCGCGACCCTGGCCTTCTACATCGCCTACCGGCTGGCCGAGGACTACCTCATCGTGCCGCGGATCATGGGCCGCACGGTGGAGGTGCCCGCGATCGTGAGCCTGGTGGCGGTGCTGATCGGCGGGGTCCTGCTCGGCATCGTGGGCGCGCTGGTGGCGATCCCGGTCGCCGCGGCCATCCGGCTGCTGCTGCACGAGATCGCGATCCGCCGGCTCGACAAGAGCTGATCCTGTCCCCCGGGTTGAGCTGCGCCTCGGTGAACCCGCTGGTTAACACGATATTTCTGGTCTGCTAAGTCAGGATTAGGCTACGGTGTGAGTGGATAGGAACCCGCCGATACCCGATCATTTTCTCCGGGGAGGAACCGTGAGTAGCACCGATACCTACGTCGCCAACGCCGAGCGGTACGCCGCCAGCTTCGACAAGGGGGCCCTTCCGCTGCCGCCCGCCGCGCACACCGCGGTGGTCGCCTGCATGGACGCCCGGCTCAACCCCTACGGCGTGCTCGGGCTCTCCGAAGGTGACTCGCACGTGATCCGCAACGCCGGCGGGGTCGTGACCGAGGACGTCATCCGGTCCCTCACCATCTCCCAGCGGCTGCTCGGGACGAACGAGATCATCCTTATCCACCACACCGACTGCGGCATGCTCACCTTCCACGACGACGACGTCAAGGCCCAGATCGAGGCCGACACCGGCATCCGGCCCGCGTTCGCGCTCGAGGCCTTCGGCGACCTTGACGCCGACGTGCGCCAGTCCATCGCCCGGATCAAGGCCAGCCCGTTCATCCCGAACAAGGGCTCCATCCGCGGCTTCGTCTACGAGGTCGAGACCGGGCGCCTCCGGGAGGTCAAGGAGTGACGTTGATATCGTGACCGGGTGACGGCCGCAACGAAAACGAACAGGGCGGAAACGAGCGAACCAGGCGCGGACGCCACCGCCCGTTCGGCCCGGCTGCGGCACCTGATCATCACGGTCTACGGGCTCTACGCCCGGCACGATGGCGGCTGGCTGTCGGTCGCGACCCTGATACGGCTGCTCGCTGACCTGGGGATCGACGAGCCAGCCGTCCGTTCGGCCATATCGCGCTTGAAGCGGCGCGGCATCCTGCAGTCGCGGCGGTACGGCGGCTCAGCCGGTTACCAGCTGTCCGCCGAGGCCCTGGCCATCTTGCGCGAGGGCGACGCGCGGATCTTCCGGCGGCGCCGGGCCACGCCGGCCGACGGCTGGGTGCTCGCGGTGTTCTCGGTCCCCGAGTCCGAGCGTCACCGGCGGCACGTGCTGCGGTCCGAGCTGACCAGGCTGGGGTTCGGGATGGTCGCGCCCGGCGTGTGGATCGTGCCGGCCCATCCGCAGGACACCACGGCCGAGACGCTGCGGCGGCTCGAGCTCGACGCGTACGCCGACCTGTTCCGCGCCGACCACCTCGCCTTCGGCGACCCGGCCGCCAAGATCCGCCGCTGGTGGGACCTGGACGAGCTCGAGCGTCAGTACGAGTCGTTCGTCCGGGTGCACGGGCCCGCCCTGCAGGTCTTCGGGTCCGGGCCTCCCGGCGGGCAGGAGGCCTTCGCCGGCTACGTGCGGGTGCTCACCGACTGGCGGCGGCTCCCCTACCTGGACCCCGGCCTGCCCGCCGAGCTGCTGCCCGACGGCTGGGTCGGCATCCGGGCGGCCGAGCTGTTCTTCGCCTTGCGCGCGCTGCTCGAGGAACCGGCGCAGGCCTACGTGAACTCGGCCATCAGCGCCTGATCCCGTCGACGCCCACCCCGTCGACCCCCACCCCGTCGACGCCGACCGCGGCGATGCCCTGGATCTCCACCAGCGCCTCGGGCAGCCACAGCCGGCTCACGCCCACGCCCGCCATGGCCGGGTACCCGGTGCCGGTAAGCCGGCGCCAGACCGCGCCGATTTCCTTGCCGTGCGCCTGGTAGTCCTCGACGTCGATGAGGTAGATGGTCAGGCTCACCAGGTCCGGCGGCTGGCCGCCGGCCGCGGCCAGCGCGGCGAGCAGGTTGCCGAGGGCCTGCTCGAACTGCGGCACGATGCCGCCGGCGGCGACCTTGGAGTCCCGGTCCATGCCGATCTGGCCGGCCAGGAACACCATCCGGCCTGGGGTGACGGCGACGGCATGCGAAAAGCCGGAGGGCCGGGCGAGCTCTTCGGGGTTGATCCGCTCCAGGGTCATGAGCCGAAGCCTATCGGTATCGCGTTATCTTGACGATCGTAGCGAACTCGGCATAGGGTGAGGGCATGCGCATCGCTGTCCTCGGCGGCGGGCCCGGCGGCCTGTACTTCGCGGCCCTGGCCAAGCAGCTGGACGCCCGGCATGACATCACCGTCTGGGAGCGCAACGCCGCCGACGACACCTTCGGCTTCGGGGTGGTGTTCTCGGACGAGACCCTGGGCGGCATCGAGCACGCCGACCGGGTGATCTTCGCCGCCATGCAGCGCGAGTTCGCCCGCTGGGACGACATCGACGTGCACTTCCGCGGTACCACGTTTACCTCGGGCGGGCACGGCTTCGCCGCGATGAGCCGCAAGCGGCTGCTGGCCATCTTGCAGGCCCGCTGCGCGTCGCTCGGGGTGCGGGTCTTGTTCCGCACCGAAGCGCCGGACGTCGCCGCGCTGTCCGCCGGCTACGACCTGGTGGTCGCCGCCGACGGGATGAACTCGGCCACCCGCGGCCGTTTCGCCGGGACGTTCGGCCCGGACCTGGAGCAGCGGCGGTGCAAGTACATCTGGCTCGGCACGGACCTGGTCTTCGACGCGTTCAAGTTCTACGTCCTGGACACTCCGGCCGGGATCATGCAGGTGCACGGCTACCCGTACAGCGACCAGGCCAGCACCTTCATCCTGGAGATGCACGAGGACGTGTGGCAGCGGGCCGGGTTCGGCGACGTCGCGGCCGAGGGTCTCGCGCCCGGGCAGAGCGACGAGGCCTCGATCGAGATGATCCGCGGCCTGTGCGCGGACGTGCTCGGCGGCCCCGGTGTTGGCCAGCACAGTGTTGGCGAGCACAGCCTGTTCGCCAACAACTCGCGGTGGACCACGTTCACCACCGTGCGGTGCCGGACCTGGCGGCACCGGAATGTGGTGCTGCTCGGCGACGCGGCGCACACCGCGCACTTCTCCATCGGCTCGGGCACCAAGCTGGCCATGGAGGACGCGCTGGCCCTGGCGGCCTGCCTGCACGAGCAGCTGTCCGTGGAGGAGGCCCTGGCCGCCTACGAGGCCGAACGCCGGCCGGTGGTCGCCTCGACCCAGCGGGCCGCGCAGGCCAGCCTGGAGTGGTTCGAGAACATCGGCCAGTACGCCGACCAGGAGCCGCACCAGTTCGCCTTCAACATCGTGACCCGCAGCCGCCGGGTCACCTACGACAACCTGCGGCTGCGCGACCCGGAGTTCGTCGCGGACATGGACCGCTGGTTCGCCTCCGCGGTGGCGCCGGACGGAGCGGCGGAGCCGCGGCCGCCGATGTTCCAGCCGTTCCGGCTGGGCGGCCTGGAGCTGGCGAACCGGGTCATCGTCTCGCCGATGGACATGTACTCCGCGCGGGACGGCGTGCCCGGCGACTTCCACCTGGTGCACCTGGGCAGCAAGGCGCTCGGCGGTGCCGGGCTGGTGATGACCGAGATGGTCTGCGTCTCACCCGAAGGCCGGATCACGCCGGGGTGCACCGGGATGTACACGACGGAGCACGAGGAGTCCTGGCGCCGGGTGGTCGAGTTCGTGCACGGCCGGAGCGGCGCGAAGATCGGCATCCAGCTCGGCCACTCCGGCCGCAAGGGCTCGACCAGGCTGATGTGGGAGGGGATGGACGACCCGCTGCCCGAGGGCAACTGGGAGGTGTGCGGCCCTTCCCCCATCCCGTACAAGGCGGGCGGCCAGACACCGCGCGAGCTGGACCTGGCTGAGCTTGGCGAGATCAGGGAGCAGTTCACCGAGGCCGCGCGGGCGGCGGCGCGGGCCGGCTTCGACCTGCTCGAGCTGCACTGCGCGCACGGGTACCTGCTGTCCTCGTTCCTGTCCCCGCTGACCAACCGGCGCACGGACCGCTACGGCGGGTCGCTGGCCGCCCGGCTGCGCTACCCGCTCGAGGTGTTCGACGCCGTCCGCGCGGCCTGGCCGCAGGACCGGCCGATGACGGTGCGGGTCTCGGCCACCGACTGGTACGACGGCGGCCTGGACATCGACGACACCGTCGAGATCGCCCGGGCGTTCGCCGAGCATGGCGCGGCCGGCATCGACGTGTCGACCGGGCAGGTGGTCAGCGAGGAGAAGCCGGCCTTCGGCCGCAGCTACCAGACGCCGTTCGCGGACCGGATCCGCAACGAGATCGGCCGCAAGTACGGCGTGGCGGTGATCGCGGTCGGCGCGATCTCCTCCTACGACGACGTGAACTCCCTGATCCTGGCGGGCCGGGCCGACCTGTGCGCGCTCGGCCGCGCCCACCTGTACGACCCGCAGTGGACCCTGCACGCCGCCGCCGAGCAGGAGTACGCCGGCCCGGGCGCGGCGTGGCCGCTGCCGTTCGCCGCGGGCAGCCGCAGGCCGCAGGCGGGGCGCACGGACGGCCCGCGGCCTCGGCTCGAGCTGATCCGGGCCGGGACGCCGCGGACCGCGCACGCGCGGTGGCGGCCGTCCGGCGTGCCAGCGGCCGGCCCGGCGGCCGGGGGCGGCCGGTGACCGCGTTCGCGCTGACCGAGGAGCAGCAGGGATTCGCCGAACGGGTCAGGGAAATCGCCTCCGGACAGCTACGGACGCTCGCCGGGGCGGGGACGCCGGGCCACGTGAACCGCGAGCTGATCAAGGCGATGGGCGACCTCGGCCTGCTCCCCCGCCTGTTCCCCGGCCAGGGGGGTTTGGGGGGGCGGGGAGCCCCCCCAAGCGGGGGGTCACCGGGGGGTCGCCCCCCGGGGGAAAGCACCGCGATGGATCTGTGCATCCTGCGCGAGTCGCTGGCCACGCAGAGCACCGAGGCGGAGACCGCGCTGGCCCTGCAGGGCCTCGGCTCCTACCCTGTCCTGCAGTCCGGGCGGGAGGAGGTCGTGCGGCGCTGGCTGCCCGCCGTGGCGGCCGGTGACGCGGTGGCGGCGTTCGCGCTGACCGAGCCGGAGGCCGGCTCCGACGCCGCCGCGCTGGCGCTGCGGGCCGAACCCGACGGCTCTGGGTGGCGGCTGACCGGCGAGAAGATCTGGATCTCGAACGCGCCGGAGGCCGACTTCTACACCGTCTTCGCCCGGACCACGCCCGGGGCGGGCGCGCGCGGGGTGAGCGCCTTCGTGGTGCCCGCCGACCGGCCCGGCCTGGGTGGCGAGCACCTCGACATGATCAGCCCGCACCCGATCGGCCGCCTGGTCTTCGACGGGGTGCCGGTGCAGGCGGCCGAGCTCCTCGGCGAGCCGGACCGCGGCTTCCGGGTCGCGATGCGCACGCTGGACCTGTTCCGGCCCAGCGTGGGCGCGTTCGCCGTGGGCATGGCCCAGGCCGCGACCGACGCCGCGGTGGCGCACGCGGGTACCCGGACCGCGTTCGGCGGGCCGCTGAAGGACCAGCAGGCGGTCTCGCACCTGCTGGCCGAGATGGCGACCCGCACCGAGGCGGCCCGGCTGCTGGTGTACGCGGCCGCCGCGGCGTACGACGCCGCAGCGTACGACGCCGCGGCTGGCGGTGACGCCCGCGGTGACGCCCGCGGGAAGGGGCTGGCGGCGAAGTCCGCCATGGCCAAGCTGTTCGCCACCGAGACGGCCCAGTTCGTGGTGGACGCGGCGGTGCAGATTCACGGGGCCCGGGCGCTGCGCCGCGGGCACCTGCTCGAGCACCTGTACCGCGAGGTGCGCGCGCCGCGCATCTACGAGGGCGCGTCGGAGGTCCAGCGGACGATCATCGCCCGCGACCTGTACCGCTGACCGCCCTCAGGGAAGTCCGCAAAACCGTTAGCATCGGGGCACTCCTGAGGATCGACTTCGAATACAAGTTCACCTACAATAGCTACCGTGTAGGTCATGGACGCGCCCGCCCGGAGGCGGACGATGTGATCGGGAGGAGTAGATGGCCCCTTCTGGTAAGGACAACGTCATAGCCCTGCCGCGGCCGGCGAGTCGCAATGGCCCGTCTGCTGAGCTGCTCGAGATGCTCCGGGGAGCCGTTCGAGGGCTCGGCGAGATAGCCGACGGGTTCGAGCGCATACATGCGAGCCCAGGCTGGTCGTCGGCGCGGTGGAGCTCCGCCACGATAGCGTTCCGGATGCGACTGGCTCTCGCCGAACGGCAACTTGCCGGGCTTCGTCAGATTGATCCCGCTGACTGGCCAGATATTGCCTGGTCGATTGAGCTTTCAAGCGCACGCGCCGATTTCGTGCGCGAGCTGCGGGCGATGGTGACCCTTGTCGACATGCTCGTCCATGACGACCTGTCAGCTGGCGAGCGAGCATGGCAGACAGAGCGGTTCACTTCGGACAGCAAAGGGTTCCTGGAAGCTCTCCAGCGACTGCGTGATGTAATCGTCACTCACTACCCAGGGTCCAGGTAGGCCTCGTGGTCCCCGATGTCGCAGTCACACCAGGAATCTGACGAAAATTCCATAACAAGGCAGGACGGGAGCCAAAGCCAGCTGGCCGACCTGCTGAAGGAATACGAAGAGCGTCTCCGCAAGATTGTTGCCGAGTTCGACCTAGATCCGGAGACAATCGTGCAGGAAAGCCTTGATTCTGTAAAAGAGGTCGTCCAGGAAATATATCGCATCCTCAGGAAAGACGCCGAAGCCCAGAATGGCATGCTTGCCAACAGCGCCTCCGTCTGGGAGTCCTTGAGAACAAGGTATCAAGAAGTATTTAAAGCAACCAGCAAGTTGCGACCGATATTTAAACAATTTGAGGAGCTAAACAAAAATGGCGGCCGAGAGAGAGCGGGAACCGAATTTGATGATATTAACGACAGGCTGGTCAATCGCAAGCATCAATGGCTTGCCAGCATTACCGAATTTCAGCATGACTTCTCTGCCATCTATAACGAAATCATCCAGCATTAACAGAGGAAGTTCCCCTGAGTCGCCATCCCGGTCTACGGCTAGCTGTCAAGCATCTGCGGACACGCTCTAGCCACTTTTTCCCGGAGTTTATCTAGCACGCTAAGCAGTTCCACGACCTGCTGAGTAGGATCGCCGTTGAGGTTCACTTCGGCGCTTGCTAGCTTTCTCATCGCCTGGTTACGCGTGGCGCTGAAATCCACGGCCCAGCTAGGATCTGGCCATTTTGCGGGATCGACGCATGCAAGTTCGTTCAGGCTGCGCCGGACGCCCGGAAAGAACGTGAGGCCAAAGAAGACCCGTTGGCTATATGCGTTCGGCCGGTATGTCCTGAACCTTTCTGACTGCGCATCGAGCTGCCGCACGGCCGCGCGCACGCGATCAAAGGATTCCGCCCACCGGGCGACGTCGCCGGCCAGACCACCAGGCCGCAGGTACGTGGCCCATGCCTGCCGCAGTTCTTTCTGGATCCGCGGTGCCCAGGAACTGAACTTGAAGGCGTAGTTCTGATCCAGGAAGGCATGCAGGTCTTCTTCGGTCGCGGGACTCGGCCGGAGAGCGCAGGTCCGGCTGGCGGCAAGCTGGAACGTGTTCAGGCCGAGCGCGTTGAACCAGTCTGCATTCGTAAAATCAACTCCAGCAAGGAGTGCGCCTTCGAAGCGCACATTGCGGATATGACAGCCCGCGAAGCTTGACCGGCTCAGGTTAACTCCCCTGAAATCACATTCGATCATGAATGATCCGGAGAAGTTAACACCACTCATGTCAGCACCGCGGAAGTCGAACAATGCTAGATCTATTCCGCTCAGCGCATACTCGGGCAGGTAGTTATTCAGCTTCCCGCCAGTGATCCGGCCCAGTGTCCGGACTACGTTTTTCCGCAGTAGCCGTTCGTCTCGCGGATATGTCGATGAGGCCTCGAGCGCGGATATATAGCTGATCAGCTGTCCGATTATTCCGGCGGTCACTGTCTTGTCGTCGGCAGACTCGGCCATCTGCTCGAGTTGCTCAAGCGCCGCATCGGCGGCTTGCCCGGGCCCGGACGCGATCAGCCGGATACGGCTCTCGATCGCATCGGCCGCATCGAGCGGTGGTGTCGCGCTGGGTACGCCCGGCGAAATGACCGGAAGTTCCCTCACTGGCCCGAGCGGCTCTGGTGAGACCGCTGGCTGGTTGGTGAGCAAAGAATATAGCTCGTCATACTGCCGATCCAGCACGAAATAGTTATAGGCCCTCAGGGCACGCGGAATAACATCAGGTCCATCTTCTGCGAAGACTACGGGTATGAAGCGGGAGTTCTCTCCGTAGCTGTCGTAGATGTACTGCGTGATTCTCCGCCCTTCCCAGTGGACCCCCTTTCCTTCCCGCCCCTCCGGCAAGCCGTCAAAACGGCTCCGGTAAATCTCGGTGCACACGCAGAGAGTAAAGTCGGCCACCTCTAGCTGCCGGTCCATCCATCCGATCCAGCCTTCCTTCGGAAACGGAGCGAACCGATCTATGGTCGCGTCAACTCCATCACGTCTGAGTCGCTGCGCCAGGTCAAGCACGCGATCCGAGTGATCTGAAGAATCGTGGCTGTAGCTGATGAATACACGTACCGGCTGCCCAGCGGGTACTCCAGTCTGCGGCATCGTCATCCCGCGTACCTGCGGCATCTTGAGCCCGCTTCTCGGTTGAGACGCGCCAGCGAACCCGCATCACTGACGGCAGGCGGTATTAAATGCTTGGGCAACCACGTGGCGGTTCGCCTCGCCGCCCAGCAACCGACGCCGACATTGATCTCCATGCAACCCACCCCAGACCACTACTACCGATTTTCAGCCTGACTTCTGCAACGTCTTGTCGGTGCAGGCACAGGCCCATCGCCGCAGCGGCGAGGACGCCGACAGATTTCCGATCTGTTCCGGCGCAGCGCTCGCTGCTTTTTGACATTATCGGCAGCCGATCGGCTGGCACAATACCGGATTCGCGATAGCCCGGCGCCACCGGGGAAAGCCGAACGTCGCGTGTCATGCTGAGACCGTGGTCCGAGGCCAGGCGTGAGCGGGTGACGTGCTGCACCGTTTCCGGGTCCTGCCCGCCTCGTACCTGCTTCGCCATGATCATTTCGGCCGTATGCAGGACAGCGACATCGAGTGGATGGATCCCCGGCAATGCTGGCTGCTGATCTTAGTGTCGCACCGGTGGGAGACACCCGAGCATCCTGACCCGGTAGGTCGCCAGTATCGCGCGCTCGCCGCGCTGGTTAGCGGAATGCTTGATCTGTGGGACGCCCTGATTGCCGAGGACGCCAACGAGCGGATCCGGCTTGTCCCGCGACTGGACTTCGATTAGGGAGGCAGTTGTGCGACCTGTACCGCCGAGCAAGTCTCAGTGTGGGACGCGACTAGACCCGCCGCGGTGGTCCCGTGAGACTGGGAGGACAGTGGCTCGCCGGCGAGCAGCAACCGCCAGCGGCCAGCGAAGAGACGTTTGTCGGAGGTGACCGGGATGGCACGGCGAGATGTCGAGTTCGACGCTGAGGGCATCACCCTGCGCGGCTGGTTCTACCCGGCGGAGGGTGCGAGCGGGCCCGCGGCGGCCGTGGTCATGGCGCACGGTTTCTCCGCGGTCAAGGAGATGTACCTGGACAGCTTCGCCGAGGTGTTCGCCGCGGGCGGGCTTAACGTCCTGGTCTTCGACAACCGCTGCTTCGGCGCCAGCGACGGTGAGCCGCGCCAGGAGATCGACCCGTGGGCGCAGGTCCGCGACTACCGGCACGCCATCACCTACCTGCACACGGTGCCCGAGGTGGACCCGGAACGGATCGGGATCTGGGGCAGCAGCTACTCCGGCGGCCATGTCCTGGTGGTGGCCGCGATCGACCGCCGGGTCAAGGCCGTGGTGAGCCAGGTGCCGCTGATCAGCGGCCACGCCAACCTCCGCGCCCTGGTCCGGGCCGATTTCATCGCCGGGTTCCGCGAGCTGTTCGACGCCGACCGCCTGGCTCGCTTCCAGGGCAAGGCGCCGGCCATGGTGCCCGTGGTGGACAAGGACCCGCTGGCCCCCTCGGCGCTGCCGACGCCAGACTCGTGGGAGTGGTTCTCCCACACTGGGGAGACCCGGGCCCCGGCCTGGCGGAACGAGGTGACGCTGCGCAGCGTGGAGATGTTCACCGAGTACGAGCCGGGCAGCTACCTGCCGTTCATCAGCCCCACGCCGCTGCTGCTGCTGGTCGCCGTGGGCGATCACCTGGTGCCGTCGGAACTCGCCATCGCGGCCTTCGACACGGCGCACCAGCCCAAGGAGCTGATCATCATGCCGGGCGGGCATTTCGACGCCTACACGAAGGGATTGGAGGCCTCGAGCGGCCCGGCGCGCGACTGGTTTACCCGGCACCTGACCCGCTGAGGCGGGCTGCCCCAGGACCGCAAACCCTTCCGGACGTCACGCCGGTTCCTCGTAGCGGACCGGCGTGGAGTACCGCGGGTCCTGGTGGCTGGCCCAGTACCGGTCCCGCAGCTGCATCGTCAGCGGCCCGGGCGTCCCCGCCCCCACCGGCGTGCCGTCGACGACGGTCACCGGCATGATCCCGCCGGCCGTGGAGGTGACCAGCACCTCGTCCGACCTGAGCAGGTCCGCCGCGGTCAGCTGGGCCTCGTCGACCCGCTGGCCGGCCTCGCGGGCCAGCTCGATCAGCGAGCGCCGGGTGATGCCCGCCAGCGTCCCGCCGCCCGGCGTCAGCCACCGCCCGTCCACGTGGGCGAACACGTTGTACCCGGGTCCCTCGCTGATCGCGCCGGACAGGTCGCGCAGCACCACCAGGTCGGCGTCGTGGTCGTAGGCGTCCAGCAGCGCCAGGTCCAGGTCCAGCCAGTGGTAGTTCTTGACCGACGGGTCCACGCTCTGCGGCGGGATGCGAGTGATCTGGCTGACCCGCATCCTGGCGCCTTGCTCCTGCTGCTCGGGGCGGCTGATCCAGATGAACGGCACGGCGTAGCAGTAGAACATGCTCTGCGCGGTGCGCAGGTCACGGCTGCCCGGCGGCATCCGGCCGCGCGTGCACGTCATGGACACGTATGCCGCCCGCAGGCCGGCGTAGCGGACGCAGCCGTGCACGATGGCCTCGATCCCGGCGCGGTCGTGCCCGGGGTCGAGCCGCAGCGCGGCCATGCTGGCGGCGAACCGGTCCAGATGGGCGTCGAGCCGGTAGAACCGGCCGTCCCAGACGTGCACCACGTCATACGTGCAGTCCGAACGGGTCATGCCCAGGTCGAGCACGGAGATCTTGGCGTCCTCGATCGGGCGGTACCGGCCGCCGATCCAGGCCGCACCGGACGGCCATGGCGGCGCGCCTGCGGTGCCGGTGTCTGGGCTGCCCGTACCCGCTCCGCCCACCCGTTCCTCCCCTGCGCCGTCCGCGATGACCAGGCCTGGCCCGAGATTACCGGGCGGCGCGCAATGGAGCCATGCGCGTGCGCGTCGCCGTGGTGGTCATCGCCTGATGGTGGGCGGGGTGACCGCGTGCCAGTGATGCGCGGCTAGGCCCCGGGAAGCGGCTGGTCTACCGCGCCGCCGTCCGCGGTCAGCACGGCGCTGCAGCACGCAGCTGCCTGCTCCCACGCTGACCTGGCCGCTGAGTACCGCGGTGGAGGCCACGTAGGCGTCCGGGTGGACCAACGGCGTCGTCTCAC
This sequence comes from uncultured Actinomycetes bacterium, assembly GCA_963722275.1. Classification (GTDB taxonomy): domain Bacteria; phylum Actinomycetota; class Actinomycetes; order Streptosporangiales; family Streptosporangiaceae; genus Palsa-504. The sequence continues at coordinate 75,373 of CAVRMX010000029.1, forward strand.
GGTTCTTGATCTCCACCCGCCCACTATGCACGGCTCAGCGGAGCTTGCGCGCCTTCCAGACTTCCTCGCACGGCCATTGCCGCGCCCATTCGATGGTGGCTAGCGGGTGCGAGGCGGTGCCGCCAGGTTCCGGCCGCAGTTCAAGAAGGTCCTCGACGGCCAGGCCGCACCGGCGGAGCAGCCGGATCATGTCGCCGTGGCTGAGGTGGAACTCCACCGAGTCGTCCTCGGGCCATTCGAAACGGTGCATGCCGAAGTACGGGCGCAGTAGCCGGTCGGTGGCGGGCAGGCCTTCCTCGTCGGGGATGGTGAGCATCATCAGCACCGAGTTGACCAGGAAGACCAGCTGACCGCCGGGGCGAAGCAGCCGGGCCGCTTCGGGGATCCAGGCGTACGGATCACACCAGATGCTGGCGCCGTACTCGGTGATCGCCAGGTCGAAGCTGGCGTCGGCGAACGGCGCCTGCTCGGCGTTGGCCTGACAGAGCGGGAACCGCAGCCCGAATCGTTCCTGCAGCTCGCGGGCGGTCGCCAGCTGCGCCGACGAGTTGTCCAGGGCAACCGGCCGGGCGCCGCGGCGCGCCAGCCAGGCCGAGACGTAGCCGGTACCGCAGCCCAGCTCGATGCTGTCGAGGGCATCGAGACCCGGCGGCAGCACGCCGGCCCGCGCCTCGGCAATCCCCCAGATACCCCAGGCCGGCTCGGCCGCGGACCAGTTCCGCAGGCCTGCGTCGGCGTAACCGGCCGCCCACTGGTCCCACGCCGCGCGATTGCGCAGCACATGATCAGCGGTCCCGGTCACAACGGTCAGCATCGGCCAGGGGCCGTCACGTCGTCAACCGGATATCCCCCGGTGCCGCCGCCATCTCACCGGCCCGGCCGCCCGCCAGCAGCCCCGCACCCGCAACCCCTCCCGGCGGCCCGCCGACCCTCCCGCGCCAGCCCGCCGGAAACCCCGGCGGCAAAACCCGGCAACCCGGGGGCCAGGTCTCCGCGATCTCCGGAGGGGGCATACCGGACATCACCATGCAAACCCGGCAGCTGCCTAAGTACTACTAGCGAACTGGGTGAGCGACAGGACGTTTCCGTCCGGATCGGCGAACCAGGCGACCTTGTCCCCGGCCGGGGTCGTCCAGAACACCGTCTTCGTCCTGGTCCATGCCGTCGTACCGCAGGAACGCGACGCCCCGGGCGGTCAGGCCGCGGACGGTGGCCGCGATATCGGACACCCGCCAGCCCAGGACGGTGTAGCCGGGCCGGGCCACCTCGGCGACCGCCGTCACGCGGAGCATCGTGCCGTTCGCGTCGAACACGCAGGCGAAGTCGCTCTGCTCGATCACGCGCAGGCCAAGTGCCTGCTCGTAGAACACCCGCGCCTGGCGCATGTCAGCGGAGGCGGCGAACGCGATGACCTCGCTGTTCTCCAGCATGTGTCTCCTTCGTCGCGCCGGACTGCCGCTATCTCACCGCGCCCGAGAGGGTGGCGCCGGCTCGCTCGGGCAGGCGGTCGCGGCCGGCGATAGCGCGGGCCAGCCGGTAACCGCGGGTCCCGGCGATGCCGGATTCTGGGTCGGGCCGGACCTGCCCGGAAGCTGAGCCGGGTTCACGATGACCGGGACCAGGCTCGGCCCGCCGGGGGCGGGGCTCGGCCTGCCCTGGCCCTGGTTCTGGGTCGGGCTCGGCGTGGGAAGGCAGCTGGCGCGGGCAGGCCCGGGGCTGTCTCCAGGCAATCCGAAGTGTCGCGGCGGGTGGCTGACTGTGCTAGGGACCGGAGTAACGGATGCCGCCGCTCGGGTCTTCCGGGGCCGGGCGGTAGCGCGCTGGTGGTGCGCGCGCGCCGGCGAGGACGCGGCCACGGGCACGGGCCGGGGGAAGTCGCGCGGCGAATCCGGCGCTCCGATCGTGACGTGCGCGAAATGCTGGATCGGGCCGGGCAGCACGCCGGCGTACGCCGCGACGGTGCTGCCCAGCCCGGCTGCGACCGCGGTCAGCACGGCGGCCAGGGGGAGTCTGACACGAGCTGGCCACTCGGGCAGCGAGCGCCGGGCCGACCGCGGGGCAGCGGGCGAGGTGCCGGCCTTGGGAACCATCCGGGCGAACGCCGCCAGCGCGGCATCCTGTCCGGCCAGTTCCCCGGGTTCGGCCGGCCCGGCCACGGCGGCGAGCATGCGCGCCAGGCCATGAATCTCTGGCGGCGCCCCGGGGGGGATAGGGCGCCGCTCCAAGATCATGTCCAGCAGCGGCTCGTGGTGCTCACCGCCGGGCCGGCCGGGGAAGAACCCAGGCATCTCACCATGCATAGCGTCCGGCCCGCTCAATGCGTTACACCCGCCCGCTCGGCCTGGCTGGCGAGCCGGCGCAGGCCGCGATGCGCGGCCACCCGGACCGCCCCCGGAGTCTTGCCCACGATCCTGGCCACGTCGGCGGCGTCCAGGCCGACGACGACCCGCAACATGATGATCTCGGCCTGGTCATGAGGCAGCGACGTGATCAGCGCCATCGCGTTCTGCGTGGAAACCGCCTCAAGCGCCTGGTCGGCGGCGTCGGGAGACGTCAGGTGCTGTGCCGCTTCTGTCATCTCCAGCGGCACCGCGGGACGGCGGGCCCGTGACCGGCCCGCGTCGGCCGCCCGGTGCCTGGCGATGGTGAACAGCCACGCCCGGAAGGCCTGCTCATCGCCGCGGAACCGGGCCAGCCCGGCCACCAGTTGAAGCCAGGTGTCACCGGCCACGTCCTCGGGGTCACGCGCGATCACTCGCAGGTAGCGCAGCAGGGCCGGCTGGACGTCACGGAAGATGCAGGCGAACGCCGCCTCATCACCGGCCCGGGCGCTGGCCAGCGTGACCTCGAACGCGGCACCGATCACCGGTCAAGTATCGGCCCGCCACACCCGGTGGCGCAGCACAAACAGGAGCGCTTCCGGCGCAATATTCCCCACCTGTCACACCCGCTATGTGACGGTGCGATGCGGGCATCCGTTTGGGGCCATGTGCCATGGGCAGAGGGGGCCACTGACCAAACTCACAGAGAGGCGAGCCCATGAGGATCGGTGCAGGCCTTTTGCTCATCGCGGTGGGAGCCATCCTGCGGTTCGGGATCTCCACCGTGTCCACGCATGGCGTCGCCATCCATACCATCGGCGACATCCTGATGCTGGTAGGAGTCCTGGGGGTGGTGCTCTGGATGGTCGTGTGGGCGCCCTGGAGCAGGAGCCGCCGGCCTGCCTACCGGGAGCAGGCACCGGTCTACCGCGAGGAGCCGGTGTACCGCGAGGAGACGCCGGTGTACCGCGAGGAGCGGTCGGTCTACCGGGCGGACGTGCCCGCCGATGAGGTCCCCCCGGCCCGCGGGTACCCCGCCGGCCGCCGGTACCAGGACGAATACCCGCGCTGAGTTACCCGCGCCACGACCCGCTCGCAGATGCGTGAACGATGCCATGGGCCGGAGTACGCTCCGGTCCATGGCATCACCTGACACGGGACTGCCCCGGAGCATCGGGGCGCCAGCCACCCGGGCGCTGACCGCCGCCGGGTACACCGAGCTCAGCCAGCTCGCGAACGTACCCGCCGCCGAGCTGGGCAAGCTGCACGGCGTGGGCCCGAAGGCACTGCGGCTGCTGCAGGAGGCACTCCAGGCACAGGGGATGTCCCTCGGCTGACGTCCGCACCGCGTGGGGCAGCGCATCCTGATGATGTCCCTGTCACGCGGCAGGGACGCCGAGTTGGATCGGGATGCCGGCTGAGTCGACGTGGCCCAGGGACTGCTCCCAGGTACGGCCGGGCCAGTGGTAGCGCGCGATGCCCTCGGCCGGACGGTACTCGGCGGTATAGAGGGTCCCGAAGCCCTCGTGGAAGCGGGTCGCGTAGAGCGGGGAACGCAGGCAAGCCGCCACGACGCCCGGTACGTCGGTGCCGTCGGCCAGCAGTTCCTCAAGCCGTTCCTGGCGCTCGACGCTCCGGATCGCCGCAGCGTAGGGCGCCCATTCCACCTCGCCCTGATGGTTGGTGGCCACGGCACGGCCGGTGACGCGGGCCGGGCGGTCCGGAGCCATGTAGACGGTGGCCCACCGCCCGGTCCGGTCCAGCGCGGTGACGTTGTAGGACATGTGGACCGGGACCCGGCGCAGGACGCTCACGGCTTCCTCGACGGTCCCGCAGACCTCGAGCACGTAGCGGATCACCAGCGGGATCCCGAAGCCCTCGCCGACCTCCGGCCGCCCCCCGAAGGTCAGCGACACGGCGAGCCCGTCGTCGTTGACTCCGTCCAGCAGCCCCCACAAGCAGTCCAGCATGCCAAGCACCCGCCGGCCGGTGTACGCCGTCCTGGCCACCACCCCGTCGAACAGGCGGTAGTCCCAGTCGTAGTTGCGGACCAGCGCCGGGCCGCCCGGCAGGACCGCCGCCTGCGAGCAGCCGGTCAGAAACGGCGGCGGGTTCCACAGCGCCAGCGCCGGGCCCGCGTCGGGATCGTCGCCGAGCAGGGCGGTCAGCCGCCGCCAGGCCGGGACGAGTTCGGGCATGTGCTCCTCGAGCCTGGCCCTGGCTTCTCCTTGACTGGGACGGGTATTCGCGCCGGCGCGCCACCACCGCCGGAACGCCGGCCAGATCGCTGTCAGGTGCCCGGCGATCAGGGGACCAGGCTCGTCTTCCTCGAATGCCTGCACGGTGAGCGAGATCTCGCCCGGCTGGGTCGCCTGCTCCCACGGGGTGGCCGGCCACGGCCCCGCCGCCCAGTCCGTCGAGGCGACACGCTGGAGCCAGGAGCGCCAGTCCGACCAATCGACGTCCTCCACCCATCGCTGCCAGTCATGCCAGCTCGAGGACGCAGGGACCGGGTCTCCGCCGGCGCCGTTCTCCTGCACGCAATCTCCGCCCGTCCGAATGCCTGCCGCGGGTTCGCGCGGCCGCTGCCCGCGCCTGAGCCTAGTGCAGCCGCGGCCCAGTCACCGACGGCGGGGTAGGTTGCCGGGGTGAGCTTTGATGTCAGCGCGGACGCCTACATGCGGTTCATGGGACAGTTTTCCGAGCCGCTCGCGGCCCAGTTCGCCGATCTGGCCGGGGTGCGCCGCGGCCAGCGGGTGCTGGATGTGGGATGCGGGCCCGGCGCGCTGACGGCTGAGCTGGTGAGCCGGGCCGACGCCGACGCGGTCAGTGCGGTGGAACCGTCCGCGTCATTCGCCGCCGCGGTGCATGAGCGGCTGCCCGGGGTGGATGTCCGGCGGTCCGCCGCGGAGCGGCTGCCGTTCCCCGACGGCGCCTTCGACGCCGCGATGGCGCAGCTGGTCGTCCATTTCATGACGGACCCGGTGCTGGGCCTGCGCGAGATGAGCCGGGTCACCCGGCCCGGCGGGGTGGTCGCGGCCTGCGTGTGGGACCACGCGGGCGGGCGGGGACCGCTGACCGCGTACTGGCGGGCCGTACGCGAGCTGGACCCGGCCGCCGACGACGAGTCGGACCTGGCCGGTGTGCGCGAAGGTCACCTGGCGGAGCTGTTCGCCCAGGCGGGGCTGGGCGCGGCGCAGGTCACTGCGCTGACCGTCCGCGTCCGCCAGGCCGGATTCGAGTCATGGTGGGAGCCGCTCACGCTCGGTGTCGGCCCGGCCGGGGCGTATCTGGCGTCCCTGCCCGCCGATCGCCAGGCCGCGCTGCGCGAGCGGTGCCGCCAGCTGCTGCCCGAGGGCCCCTTCGAGGTCAGCGCCACCGCATGGGCGGCAATCAGCCGCACCTGACATGGACCGTCCGCCGCTCCGCATCCAGAGCCAGCGGCCGGCCATCCGGCGCAGGCCGAAGTCGCCCGGTTCCTCGCCTGATCTCAGATGCGCTGCTCGGTCGCGGAGTCGGGCCTGCCGTCGAAGTACTGGTCCAGGACCTGGCGGAACACCGGCTCGCCGGGAGCGGCGCGGGAGAACAGCGTCATGGAAGAGCACAGCTTCAGCGCGTCGACCTCGCCGAAGATCCGCTCGGGCATGCGGCCCGGCAGGCCGGCCAGGATGGCGGCGCATTCGGTCAGCCGCGGGCCCAGGACCGGATGGGCCAGGTACGCACGGGCCTCGGCCAGCGAGGTGATCGCGTAGGTCCGTGCCGTCGGGCTGTATCCCAGGCCAGCGATCTGCGGGAACACGAACCACATCCAGTGGCTGGTCTTGCGGCCGGCCCGCAGCTCGGCAGCGGCGTGCCCGTAGGTGCCGCCAGCGTCCTGGGCCGCCACGAACCGCTGGAGGTCAAACGGGTCGTCCGTCTGCATGCCGTAATTCTGCCGCCCCGGCCGGCCGGGGCGCTCACGGGGCTGGTCCTGGCGAACGCGCTCGAGGGATTCCTGTTTGAAACCGAGGCACGCCGGAGGCGATACTCCCGTGGTGACTATGCAACACGGGCGGACGTCGTTCGAGGTGGCCGGGGAGCCGCTTAAGGTGCAGCTGGAGACGTTCCTCGACGAGCACCGGGCCGCGCTGCACGCGTGCCTGGACGGGCTGACCGAGGAACAGGCCCGGCGCTGTATGGTCCGGTCCGAGACGACGCTGCTCGGCCTGGTCAAGCACGTGACCTACGCCGAGCGGGTGTGGTTCGGCGAGGCCGTCACCGGGCGCCCCCGCCAGGAAATGGGGCTGCCCCGAACGCCGCCGACGCGTTCGCCCTGACCAGCGAGGACACCATCGACTCCGTCCGCCGCGCGCATGGCGAGGCGTGCGAGGCTTCCCGCCGCGCCGCCGCCGCCCTGGACCTGGATGACGTGCTCCGGGGTCACTGGCTGGGACCGCTGCCGCTGCGCTGGGTGTACCTGCACGCCCTGCGTGAATTCGCGCAGCACTGCGGCCACGCGGACATCCTCAGGGAGCAGATCCTCAGCGCCTGCTAGAGCAGCGCCGGCTAGAGTCAGCGGCCCTTCCACCGCGGCGGGCGGCCCGCGTTGAACGCCGCGTGGAACTCGGCGTAGTCCTCCCCCTTCATCAGCAGGGCCTGGGTCATCGCCTCGAGCTCGATCGCGGCCGAAAGGCTCATGTCCTGCTCCCTGGTCAGCAGGACCTTGGTCTGCGCGTAAGCCTGGAAAGGACCGGACGCCAGCCGCCGGGCGAGCGCGGTGACCTCCTCGTCGAAGGCGTCCTTCTCGACCAGGGACGAGATCAGCCCGATCCGCGCCGCCTCTTCGGCGTTCACCGTGTCCCCCAGCATCAGCAGCCGGGTCGCGTGCCCGAGCCCGACCAGCCGCGGCAGCAGGTAGGCCGCGCCCATGTCCCCGCCGGACAGGCCCACCTTGGTGAACAGGAACGCGAACCGGGCCGCCGGGGTGCAGATCCGGAAGTCGGCCGCCAGCGCGATCACCGCGCCGGCGCCGGCCGCCATGCCGTGCACCGCCGCGATGACGGGCACCGGGCAGTCGCGCATCTCCCGGATGACCTCGCCGCTCATCCGGGTGAAGGCGAGCAGTTCGTCCGGGGACATGGACAGCGTGGCGCCGATGATCTCGTTGACGTCTCCGCCGGAGCAGAACGCCCGGCCGCTGCCCCGGATGACGAGCACCCGCGTGTCCCCGCGGTGCGGCAGCTCGGCCAGCAGATCGCGCAGGTCGGCGTACGCTTCGAAGGTAAGAGCGTTGAGCTTGCCCGGCCGGTCCAGGGTCACGGTGCCGACGCCCTCGGCGACCGAGAAGCCGAAGTGCTCCCACTTACCGGTCAGCGGTACCGAGGCTCGGAACGGGCTCATCGCGGGCACTCCTATCTGCGGCGCTCCGAAGGTATGGCGGACTCTTGACTGCCGTCACAAAAGTTAAATACTGGTGATCTACCCTACGGGAAAGAAGGAAGTGGGGCCAGATGCGGCTTTCCCCCTCGGCGCACCTCGACACCTTCTGCCGTGACCGCCTCCCGCCGCCGGACCAGTGGCCGGAATTCCGCTTCGACCTGCCGGAACTGAACTATCCCGAGCGGCTCAACTGCGCCGCGGAACTGCTCGACGCCACCGCCGCCCGGGAGGGCGCGGACCGGCCCTGCCTGCACTCTGTCGCCGGAGCTGGGCCAGCGGAAACCTGGACCTACGGCGAGACCGTCCGCCGGACCAACCAGCTGGCCCAGGTGCTGACCGAGGACTTCGGCCTGATCCCGGGCCAGCGGGTGCTGCTCCGCGGCCCGAACTCCCCCTGGCTCGCCGCGGCCTGGCTCGCCGTGGTCAAGGCCGGCGGGGTGACGGTCACCACCATGGCCCTGCTCCGGCCCAGGGAGATCGCCACCATCGTCGGGCTGACCCAGCCGAGCCTGGCCCTGTGCGACCACCGTTTCGCCGCGGACCTGGCGGCCGGCGCGCCGGCGCTGACCGCGATTCTTTACGGCGGCGGCGGCCCCGGCGACCTGACCGCCCGCTGCGCGGCCAAGGACGGGGTGTTCCGGCCGGCCGACACGGCCGCCGACGACGTGGCCATGCTCGCGTCGACCTCGGGCACCACCGGCCAGCCGAAGGTGGCCATGCACTTCCACCGGGACGTGCTGGTCACCGCCGACACCTTCTCCAGGTACGTGATCAAGCCGCACCGGGACGACGTCTTCACCGGCACTCCCCCGCTCGGCTTCACCTACGGGCTCGGCGGGCTGCTGCTGTTCCCGCTCCGCGTGGGCGCGTCGACCCTGCTCATCGAGCGCGCCACCCCGGCCGAGCTAGCCGAGGCCATCGCGGCCCACGGCGTGACCGTGCTGTCCACCGCGCCCACCGCCTACCGGGCCATGCTGGCCGCCGGGAAAGCCTCGGCGCTGAAGAGCCTGCGGCGCTGCGTCTCGGCCGGCGAGCACCTGCCGAAGTCGGTGTGGGAGGAATTCCACCAGGCCACCGGCATCGCGATCATCGACGGCATCGGCTCGACGGAGATGCTGCACGTGTTCATCGCCGCCGCCGACGGTGACATCAGGCCCGGCTCGACCGGCCGGGCCGTGCCCGGCTACCGGGCGACGATCCTGGACTCCCGCGGCGGCGAGGTGCCCGACGGCGAGCCCGGACGGCTCGCCGTCCAGGGCCCGACCGGCTGCCGCTACCTGTCCGACGAGCGGCAGCGGAACTACGTGCAGCACGGCTGGAACATCACCGGCGACACCTACGTCCGCGACGCCGACGGCTACTTCTGGTTCCAGGCGCGCAGCGACGACATGATCATCTCGGCCGGCTACAACATCGCCGGGCCCGAGGTCGAGGAGGCGCTGCTCGGTCACCCGGACGTCCTCGAGGTGGCCGTCATCGGCGCGCCCGACCCGGGCCGCGGCATGGTGGTGCAGGCCTACGTGGTGCTGCGCGAGGGCGCCGCGGCGGACCCGGCGAAGGTCGCCGAGCTGCAGGACTACGCCAAGTCCTCGATCGCCCCGTACAAGTACCCCAGGATGATCGAGTTCGTCTCAGAGCTGCCCAAGACCATCAGCGGGAAGACCCAGCGATACCGGCTCCGGCAGATGGCAGGAGAGAAACTGCAGGCCGTTCGGGATTAAGATCTTTGACCGAACGGACCTGGCGCGTGCCTGCGCCAGAGGCGGCGAGGGCATACCGCGGTCACGCGAAGATGCCGCGGGGCAGGGTCATCGACACGACCCAGTTCGGCAGGTCCACCACCTCGCTGATCTTCAGGTCGCCCGCCACGCTGCACAGTGCGTACGCCTCGTGCAGGCTCACCCCCTGATCGCTGACCAGCCAGTCGATCATGTCGCGGACCGCGTTCTTCGCGTTCTCCATCAGGTCCGGGCCGGTGCCGGTGGTGTGGTAGTAGCCACGCCCGAGCATGTCGGCGGACATGGCCAGCTGGGTGGGGTCCGCGGCGGGGACGATGGCCGCGCTCGAACCCGAAGAGCTGCACGAACGGGGCGCCGCTGTTGAAGGGCTGGTCCTCGGGGATCGCGCCCGCCGCCGGGCCCGGGGTCGGGTCGCTGAGCTGCGAGGCCTCGGTGAAGGCGGACAGCGGCGCGGCCACGTGCGGCCGCAGCGACCCGAACAGGCCGAGGGCCGGGCTGATGACCACGTAGCCGAAGTCCGCCAGCGGGCTGACGTCCAGGACCTCGATCTCGAGGATGTCGCCCGGCTCCGCGCCCTCCACCTCGACCGGGCCGGTCAGCGGGTGTACGCCGCCCAGGTCGAGGGTCAGGGTCCCCTCCGGGGTGAGCGTCCGGGCGGCCTCGCCGATGTCGAGGGCATCGCGGCACAGCAGCTGGATCACCTCGCCGGGACGGACCGTGACGGCCGGCGGGATGTCGCGGTTCCAGCGGTTGTGCAGGACCTGGTTGTAGCCGTCGAGCACCCGGGCCTCGCCGGGCCCGGCCACCGCGTCGGGGCTGCCGGATCCGGCGAGATCCGTGCCCATCGCCCAGTTGCCGGCCGTGACGCCGGAGAACGCGGCCGCGGCCGCCTCGCCGATGGCCGCCCGCTGCACCAGGCCGCCCGCGTTACCGGAATGGACGAAGCACATCGCAGCCTCCCTCGCGCCTGAACGATCGTTATCCCTACCTTGACGCAGATCGGGGTGCCTGGGAAGGGTGTTACGGGACGGTCGCGGCTTCCGCATTCTCCTTCCCCTGAGCACTGCCCGGCGTCCCGGTCTCTGATTAATGGGGAGGATCCGGCCTGCGGGGAGGAAAAGGTACCCCAGGGTTGCCCAGATCCTCCCGGTAAGCCATATCCTCCCCGTTAATTCGGCACAGAGGAGGCTCCGGGCAGCTGGCCGCTGCTCACGCCCGAGCTCATGAGGGCTGTGATGCCGGCCAGCCGGGCGCGAGTAACGTTCGCGAAAGCTCGGTGTTTTTCGGGCGCTGAGGCCAGAACGGGCCGTTGGGAGGGGACAAATGCGGGCATTTGTGATCCGCGGATTCGGGCAAAAGTCGGGCGTCGATTTCGACCGGGTGCATCAGGAGCTGATCAAGCCGGCTTTGGAGGAGGTCGGAGCCGGCGGCGGCACCACCGGCGAGATCGTGGAGGCCGGCAACATCCGCGAGGACATGTTCCGCGAGATCGTGATGGCAGACATCGTGGTGGCGGATATTTCGGTACAAAATGCCAACGTCTTCTACGAGCTCGGCGTCCGGCACGCCCTGCGCAACCGGTCGACTGTCCTGATCCGGGCGCGTATCGATAGCGTGCCCTTCGACCTCAGCACCGACCGGTACCTGTCGTACGATCCGGCCTCCGCGGCCGCCTCGGTGCCGCAGCTCGTGGAGGCGCTGCGCAGCACGCTGGCGTCAGAGCGCACCGACAGCCCGGTGTACGGGCTGCTACCCGGGCTGACCCCGACGCTGCAAGCGGCCCTGCTCGATCTTCCGCGCGACCTAGACGAAGACATCAAGCAAGCGCGCCGGGCCGGGAACAAGGGCGTGCTGCGGCTGCTCGCGGAGGAGGTGAAGGGGCTCAGGTTCGAGGAGGCCGCGCGGCGGGCGGTGGCCAGTGCCTCGGAACACGTCGGCGACGACGACACCGCGCGCCGCGTCTGGGAGTTGATCCGCGCGGTCCACCCCATCGACCACGATGCCAACTACGCGCTCGCGAACGTCTACCGGCGACTCGGCCAGCCTGATCTGTCCGATCAGGCGATCAACCGGGCGCTGGAGAACCGCTCGCTGATCCCCCACCAGCGGGCCGAGCTGTACGGGCTGCTGGCCAGCAACGTCAAGCGCCAGTGGACCAGGCAGTGGCGTGACGCGAGCGAGGAGGATAGGGCGAGCGTCGCGCTTCGGTCTCCGGAGCTGGACATGTGCTTCCAGCACTACCGGTACGGCTTCGACGAGGACCTGAACGACTCGTATCCCGGGCTGAACGCCCTGGCCATCGCCAAGATCAGGCTGGCGCTCGCCGCGCGCTGCCGTGACACCTGGGTGGCCATGTTCCCCACCGACGCCGATGCCGATGCCGAGCTCAGACGACTGGAAACCGAGGTAGAGGAGCTCACGCCGACCGTGCGAGCCTCCATCGAGTCGGCCCGCAGCCGGTGTCTGCGGGCCGGCACCGTCGACTTCTGGATTGACGTGAGCGCCGCGGACCTCGGGTTCCTCACCAGTGACGAACCTGAACGGGTGGCCAGCGCCTACCTGGCGGCCTGCTCCGGCCTCGGCTCAGACGCCAGCCGCTCGGTCCGCGACCAGGTCCAGATGTATGACGACCTGGGTATTTTCCTCGGGAATGCCCAGCGCACCCTGGAGGTGCTGCCACCTTCGCCTGATAGGTCCATCGGCCAGGTCCATCCGCTGGTCTTTTCCGGCCACATGATTGACGCGCCCGGCCGGGCCCGCCCGCGCTTTCCCGCTGACCAGGAGAACACGGCCAGGGCCCAGATCGAGGAGGCCGTCCGCGAAATCCGCGCCGCCGCGGCACAAAGGAAGGAACGGGTCATCGGCATGGCCGGGGCCTTGAACGGCGGGGATCTGCTGTTCCACGAGGTCTGCCACGATCTCGGCATTGAAACCGTGGTGTTCCTGCCGGTCCCGGAGATCGCCTATCGCACGACGGCCATTTCGGGCCCGGCCTCCGGCTGGGCCGAGCGCTACCACGTCGTGCTCGGCCGAGCCGAGGAAGCGGCGAACGTGCTCACCCTGGCCCGCACCGAGACCCAGCCTGGGTGGCTGCTCAGCCGCCCGGACTATTCCACCTGGCTGCGCAGCAACCGTTGGATCTTGCACCACGCCTGGGCCGTCACGACGGACGACCGGGTGACGGTGCTCGCCTTGTGGAACGGCGAGCCCGGGGACGGTCCGGGCGGGGTCGCCGACCTGGTCGCCGCCGCGGAGCGGGACGGGGCCGAAGTCCGCGTCCTTGACACCGCCGCGATGTTCGGCTCGCTCGCGCCGCCCGCCCGGGGTGCCGACGTGGCCGCACCCGGTCCCGAGACGGCGGCGGCCGCCGGCCAGGAGGACAAAGCCGTGGTCGTGGACCCGGTACTCGAGCTGGTCTGGCACTACCAGCGGCAGTGGTCCGCGGCGGCAGGCAAAGCGCAGAAGAGCCTGAACGGGTGGCGCCTGGCCAATCTGACGTTGCTGGTCCTGGGCGCGATCGCCGCGGCCGTCGCGGCCCAGACCTGGCTCGGCTCAGCCGGGCTGGCCCTGTTCGCCGCCGTCAGCGCGGGCTTCATCGCGCTCGCCGGAGTGATACAGAGCTCGGCGCTGACCCCGGACAAGGGCTCACGCTGGACTGGTGCCCGGGCCGCCTCCGAAGCCCTGAAGGCCGAGACCTACCGTTACCTGACCGGGGTCCAGCCCTACGCCGGCGCCAGCCGCACCGACCAACTGCGGGCCCAGCTGGACGTGGTCCAGGATCGCGCGCGCGGGCTGGGCGTGGACCAGCAGCTAGCCGTCATCGAACCTGAGCCCCTGCCGGCGATCGGCACGTTCGGCGATTACGTGAAAAAGCGAGCCAAGAAGCAGGCGGCCTGGCACAAGGAGCGGATCAGCGATCACGAGCGCAAGGCGCGGCAGCTGCACGCCTGTCAGCTGGCCGCCACGGCCGCCGGCACCGCGCTGGCCGCCCTCGGCGGAGTCATGCCAAGCTGGCACGTGTCCGCCTGGACGGCGGCGGCCACCACCATCGCCGCGGCCTTCGCCAGCCATATCGCCGCCGCCCAGCACCAGCGCATAGCCGCCTCCTACGCGATCACCGCGGACCAGCTTGACCGCCTCGTCGCCGCCGTCGACCCTGATACCACCGATGCCGGCCGGCAGGCGCAGTTCGTCTCCGACGTCGAGCGCGTCCTGGCCACGCAGAACGAGGGCTGGGCGGACCTGCTCAGCCCGGGAGCCGGGAAGAAGTCCTAGAAGGCCGGCGCGCCCGGGCTCGACTGCCGCCGGTCTCGCGAGAGGAGTTACCCGGCCAGGGGATCACGAGCCGCTGGGCTTGGGCGCGGTGCAGGAGATCTTGGGGTCCAGGCCGACGTAGTTCAGCGGGCCGGCCACGATGGTCAGGGCCATGGTGGCGGCCGAGGTGCAGTTCAGGTTGGAGGTGCCGAAGTATCCGCGCTGACCTGCCGCTGCGGCACCGATGATGAGCCACAGGAAAAGGATCACCGTCCCCTTGCTCATCACGCAAACTCCTCCGCCAGGACCTAGGTTGGTGCGATAGTAGCCCGCAAATCCGGATTTGTGGGCTAGCCGCGCCGTTAGCCGCGGTCCAGGAAAGCCTGGACGGCGGCCTTATAGGGCTCGCGGTCGTAGCCGGCGACGTAGGCGCCGGCCATCCGTACCGGGTCGCCGAAGAAGTAGTACTCGTATAGGGCCTGCCGGCCGGAGAAGGCCGAGATGCAGGTGTCCCAGACCAGCCGGAACAGCCTGACCCGCTCGGCCCCGCCCAGCGTGGCGGACTGCAGGTAGGTCTCGATGTCGGCCGCGGCGGGGCCGGTCACGTCGGCCTCGGTCGGGGTGGCCATCAGGCCGGACGCGCCGAGCTTGCGCAGGATCTCGGGGAACCGCTGGTAGAGCCGGGGATAGAGGTTGCGCGCGGCGTTCAGCGGTGCCCAGGCCGGGGTCAGCACGCCGAACTCGTTCGGCGTCGCGTCGGCCTCGGCCGCCCGCAGCAGCGCGCGCAGCGTCTCCAGGGTGGTGATGACCTCGGCCACGTCGGCCTGGACGTGCTGGAACTGCTCGATGCCGATGGCCTGGGTGAGCAGCGAGACCAGGCCGAGGATGTACTCCGTCTTGGCCGTGGTGCGGGTGACTACCTGGTGGGTCATGTGCGCTACCGCCGAGGTGTGCGTGTAGAAGCCGTTGCACAGGTCCGGGTCGCCGAGCACGAAACAGCGCTCGTACGGCACATGCACGTCGTCGAACACCACCACGGCGTCGGGCTCCTCGAAGCGGGAGCCGAGCGGGTGATCGTGCCGGGGCCGGCCGTAGTCGAGCGGCTCGCGGGCCAGGTAGCGGAGACCGCCTGCGTCGTTGGGGATGGCGCAGGCGAAGGAGTACTGCTTGTCCGCGGGGTCGTTGCGCAGCACCGTCGAGGGGAACACGAGCAGTTCGTCGGCGAACGGGCCGATGGTGGCGAGCATCCGGGCGCCGCGGATGACGATGCCGTTATCGTCCTCCCGGACGATATGCGCCATCAGCGCGCCGCCGGCCTGCTGGCTCCCGGAGACCGCGCGGTTGGCCTGCGGCGGGATCAGCGTGTGCGTGCAGAGCAGGTCCTCCTCGCGGACCTTCTCGTAGTAGCGGCGGATGTTCTCGCCGAATCCGGGGCTCGCCTGGCCGAACCAGTCCTGGGCCGAGGCGAGCGCCATCAGCGCGCTGTTCAGGTAGTCGCCGGTGCGGCCGAGCATGCCGAGCGAGCGGTCGGCCCAGAGCTTGAACGCCTGACGGCGCTTGACCAGGTCCTCTGGTGACCGCGGGGCGAGGAAGGCGGTGGCGACCGGCTCGCCCGTGGCCGGGGACGGGTAGGTGAGGGTGTCCCGGAAGGCGGGGTCGTGCTGCATGTCGTAGAGTTCGGCGTAACTGCGCACCACGTTGCGGAAGGCCGGATGATCGGCCACGCCGCCCGTCAGGGTCTCGCCTTGGATCTCCACGTGGACGCGGGCGGCGGACAGCCGCCCGAGGAACTCGCTGCCGCTACGTGCCGCCATACCGGGGACGGTACCGTCAGTCCATGGGCGCTCGTCAAGCACGCACGTCTGTGGCTTCGCGGGTGAGTTACCTGCTCGAGCCGAAGAACTGGCTGATCGTCACCGTGATCATGATCGGCGGCCACGCCGACGGCCTGGCGGAGCCGGCTGGGGACTGCTGGCCGCGTTCTTCGCCGCCGTGCTGCCGACCGTGTTCATTTCACACGGGATCCGGCGCGGCCGGTGGGACGACAGGAACGTCGGGGGGCGCCGGCCCCGGCTGCTGGTGCTGGCCTTCATCATCGCGTCGGTGGCGACCGGGCTGATCCTGCTCGTCGTGCTGGGCGCTCCGGCCCTGCTGACCGCCTACCTGGCGTTCATGCTGGTCAGCGTGGCGGTCCTGGCCGCCATCACGATGGTGTGGAAGATCTCCATCCATTGCGCGGTGGCCTCGGGTTCTGTGACCATCCTGGCGCTCGTCTACGGGCCGCTGGTGCTCGGCGGTTACCTTCTGGTCGGGCTGCTCGGCTGGTCCCGGGTGGCGGTGCGGGACCACACGAGGTGGCAGGTCATCGGCGGCGCCGCGCTCGGCGCGGCGGCGGCCGCCCTGGCCTACACGGCGTTCTTATCCCTCAGGCGCTGGCGGGGGCGGGCGGAAGTGACGCCGCGTTCGGGTAGGCAAATTTGTACTGACCTGGTGGTTGATGTCGGTTTAAGTTCGGTGGTATCGAGCATACGGACCACGTCCGTTTCGTCTGCGACGACTCCTGACGAGGTGCTCATGCGTCGCTTCCCGGCGGTTTCTGCCGTGTCAGCACTTACCGTGGTACTTCTGGCTCTTCCTTCTGGCGCACGCGGTGCTGCTGGCCCGGCTGCCGCGAGCGGGGGAAAGCAGCCGGTCGCGGCTGGCAGCGGGGGCGCGGTCGCGTCCATGGACCTGGATGCGAGCCAGGCGGGCATCGACGTGCTGAAGGACGGCGGCAACGCGATCGATGCGGCCGTGGCGACGGCCAGCGCGCTGGGCGTGACCATCCCGTTCGTGGCGGGCCCCGGCGGTGGCGGTTTCATGGTGATCTACCTGGCCAGGACCCATCAGGTGGTGACCATCGACGGCCGCGAGACGTGCCCTGCCGCCTGCACCCCGACGATGTTCACTGACCCGAAGACCGGTCAGCCGCTCGGCTATGACTACGCATCGGATCAGCCGCTGGCTACCGGCGTCCCGTCCATGGTGGCCACCTGGGCCAAGGCGATCAGCCTGTACGGGCGCAAGAGCATGGCCGCGGACCTCCAGCCGGCGATCGCGGTCGCGGACCGCGGCTTCCGGGTCGACGCGGACTTCGTCCAGCTCACCCAGTCGGGCCTGCCCGAACTGCAGGCTTACCCGGCCAGCCGCGCCTTGTTGCTGACCAAGTCGGGCCAGCCTCTCCCGGTGGGCTACCTGCTCCGCAACCCGGACCTGGCCAAGACCTACCGGCTGCTGGCCCGCTACGGCCCGTCCTATCTGTACGACGGGCCGCTCGGCCAGGCCGTCGTCCGGGCCGTCGATCACCCGGTCCTGACCCCCGGGCAGACGGTGGTCCAGCTGCCCGGCATCATGACCACCAGCGACCTGCGCGCGTACCAGGCCCGGGTGCAGGCGCCGACTCGCGTCCGCTACCGCGGCCTTGACATCTACAGCATGGCGCCGCCGTCGAGCGGCGGCTCCACCGTCGGTGAGGCCCTGAACATCCTGAACGGGTACAACCTGGCGGCCGAGCCCAGGGCGACGGCGCTGTTCCACTACCTGGAGGCCTCCCGGCTGTCCTACGCCGACCGCAACGCCTACGTCGGCGACCCCCGCTATGTCAGCGTGCCGCTGTCCGGGCTGCTCAGCCCGGCGTTCGCCGCGACCCGGCGCTGCCTGATCCACGATCAGGCGCTGGTCTCCCCGGTGGCCCCGGGCAACCCGTATCCGCCCTACGGAAGCTGCAGCGCCCAGAACGCCCCGCAGGCGGCACCGGAAGGGGGCCACACCAACAACATCGTCACCACCGACAAGTGGGGCAACATCGTCGCCTACACCAACACGATCAACTTCTTCGGCGGCAGCGGCGAGACCGTGCCCGGTTACGGCTTCCTGCTGAACAACGAGATGACCGACTTCGACTTCGCGCCGCCCTCGGCCGGGGCCCACGACCCGAACCTGCCCGCCGGCGGGAAGCAGCCACGTTCCAGCATGGGCCCGGTCATCGCGTTCCGGGACGGCAGGCCCGTCTTCAGCGTCGGCGCGGCCGGCGGGTCCACGATCATCACGACCATCTTGCAGATCATCATGAACCACGTCGACTTCGGCATGTCGCTGCCCGCGGCGCTCGCCGCCCCGAGGGTGAGCCAGACCAACTCGGCTACCTCGCTGGCCGAACCCGACTTCTACAACAGCGCGCTGGCCAAGCAGCTGACCAGCCAGTTCGGCGAGAAGTTCACCCTGGCCACCGGCCCGATACTGCCCCTCGACCAGTACCCGGGCGACGCGACCGCGCTGCAGGTTCTCGGCCCTGGCCGCGACGAGGCCATAGCCGAGCCGGTCCGCCTGGGCGGCGGCAGCGCACTCGTCGTGCATCCGTCGCCGTAGGGCCGTCGCCGTAGGGCCGTCGCCGCCCCCGGCGCCTCCTGGCTGGCGCGCGGTCAGCTGAGGCGGCCTGCGCCGCGTCAGCTGAGGCGGCCTGCGCCGTGGCTGGTCAGTCGGTGCCGGATTCCATCGCGGCATGATCGAGCAGTTCGTCATCGCCCGGGATCGTCCCGCGGGAGGCGATCGCCTCGGCCCCGCCTTCGGGCAGCGCGCCGATCAGCGCGGCCGGGGCCGCCTGTGCGGTGCCAGTCAGGGCCGGGTGGGAGCTGCTGAGGATGCCGAGCCCGGCGTACTGCTCGAGCTTGGCGCGGGAATCGGCGATGTCGAGGTTGCGCATGGTCAGCTGGCCGATGCGGTCGGCCGGCCCGAAGGCGGAGTCCTCGGTCCGTTCCATGGAGAGCTTGTCCGGGTGGTAGCTGAACGCCTGCCCGGAAGTGCCCACGATGGAGTAGTCCTCACCGCGCCGCAGCCGCAGGGTGACCTCGCCGGTGACCGCCGTGCCGACCCAGCGCTGAAGCGACTCGCGCAGCATCAGCGCCTGCGGGTCCAGCCAGCGGCCCTCGTACAGCAGCCTGCCCAGCCGCCGTCCCTCGCTGTGGTAGCTGGCGACGGTGTCCTCGTTGTGGATCGCATTGACCAGCCGCTCGTAGCACGCGTGCAGCAGCGCCATCCCCGGCGCCTCGTAGATGCCCCGGCTCTTGGCCTCGATGACCCGGTTCTCGATCTGGTCGGACATGCCCATGCCGTGCCGGCCGCCGACGGCGTTGGCCTCCAGCACCAGGTCGATGGCGGAAGCGAACTCCTTGCCGTTGACCGTCACCGGCCGTCCCCGCTCGAAGCCGATCGTGACGTCCTCGGCGGCTATCTCGACGGCGGGGTCCCAGAACCGCACGCCCATGATCGGATCGACGATCTCGATGCCGGTGTCGAGGTGCTCGAGCACCTTGGCCTCGTGGGTCGCGCCCCAGATGTTCGCGTCGGTGGAGTAGGCCTTCTCCGCGCTGTCCCGGTAGGGCAGGCCGCGGGCGATCAGCCACTCGGACATCTCCTTGCGGCCGCCGAGCTCGCTGACGAAGCAGGCGTCCAGCCAGGGCTTGTAGATCCGCAGGGAGGGGTTGGCCAGCAGGCCGTAACGGTAGAACCGCTCGATGTCGTTGCCCTTGAAGGTGGAGCCGTCCCCCCAGATCCGCACGTCGTCCTCGAGCATCGCGCGCACCAGCAGGGTGCCCGTGACGGCCCGCCCGAGCGGGGTGGTGTTGAAGTAGGCACGGCCGCCGGACCGGATGTGGAACGCCCCGCAGGCCAGGGCCGCGAGCCCCTCCTCCACCAGGGCCGCCCGGCAGTCGACCAGCCGGGCGGTCGCCGCGCCGTACACCTCGGCGCGGCCGGGCACCGACGCGATGTCAGGCTCGTCGTACTGGCCGATGTCGGCGGTGTAGGTGCACGGCACTGCGCCCTTCTCGCGCATCCACGCGACCGCTACCGAGGTGTCGAGGCCGCCGGAGAAGGCGATTCCGACACGTTCGCCGATGGGCAGGGAGGTGAGCACCTTGGACATGAGTGCAAGTATATGCACAGCAGTGCATGATCATGCAAAGCTTTGGTCCTGCCAGCACATCACCGGCCAAAGTTGATCACCAGGGCCGGCGCCTGCTAGGAACGTCGTATGCTGCGTGCCGGCAAGGCGGGGCTCCGGGCCCGGGATCAGGCAGACGTCGCGGTCTTGCATGCCGAACTGTACGAGGACATCGCGACCCGGGCGCAGGCTGATTCGCGCCCGTGGGTCCCCATCTCGCCGGGCTCCGTCGCGTCGCCCTACGCGGTCAGCGAGCCCCGGGACGACGCCGCGTTTTTCTCCGTGGTGGAGCTAGACGGCGGTGAACTGGCCGGCGAGGCGCTGCTGTGGGCGATCGACCTGCATAACCGGATGGCTCATCTGGGGCTGGCGCTGCGGCCCGCGTTCCGGGGCCGCGGGCTGGGCACGGACGTCGTGCTGGCGCTGTGCCGCTACGGCTTCGCCATCCGCGGTCTGCACCGGCTGCAGGTCGATACCCTGGCCAGCAATACGGCGATGATCCGGGCGGCCTCGCGGGCCGGGTTCACGCACGAGGGCAGGCTGCGCCGCTCGGCGTGGGTCAGCGGCGACTTCGCCGACGAGGTGATCCTCGGGATGCTCGCCACCGACTGGGCCGCAGGCGGCAAAGACCACACCGGCGCTGACGAAACCGCCGGTACGCCCGGCTGACCGATCGCCGTCTCCCGCGCCGGACCGCCGGGTGCACCGACGGTGGCACGCCGACGGGTCAGCCTCGAGGAAAGGTCCCCGTCGCAATCGCCCTGGCAGCGCCGGCCGGCGAGCCAAGGCCGGTCCGATTGCACGCTTGTGCACTTGTGCGCCAGGTCAGTGAGTAGGCTTGACCTGCGGTCAGCCGATGCCGGGCGTGTTTCGCGCTTATACCCATAAATCTGCTGTGCGCGGTGGGGATTGACCGGTCTACCTGGACGGTTATACCGGCGATAGGACTAGCGCGGCTCCGGTGGAGGCGAGCGCCTGGGGCTAGGCCCGATAGCAGGAGGGATCCGAGATGGGAAAGGCATTCGCGGATCGCTGGGGGGTACCAGTCCGGGCGGCCGGCGCCGACGCGGTGGCGCTGCTCGATACGGCGATCGAGGACCTGGCGGCCCTCGCGGGCGATCCGGTCGCGGACGCCGAGGCGGCGGTCGCCGCTGACGACAGCCTGGTGCTCGGCCATATCTATCGCGCCTACCTGCGGTTGTACGGGACGACCCCGGAGGGTGCCGCCGCCGCCGGCGAGATCCTGAAGCGGCTGGACGAGACCGCCATGGGCGAGCGGGAGCTCCATCACCTGCGCGCCGCCCGGCACTGGGCCGACGGGAACTGGGAAGCCACCACCCGCTCGCTGGAGCGCGCCCTGCTATGCCACCCGCGCGACCTGCTCGCGCTCAAGGTCGCCCAGGACCTCTACTTCTTCCTCGGCAACCGGCTCGAGCTCCGCGACACCGCCGCCCGGGTGCTGCCCGCCTGGCCGCGCGACCTCCCCGGCTGGGGGTACGTACAGGGCATCTACGCGTTCGGGCTCGAGGAGAACGCGGACTACCGGCAGGCCGAATCCCGCGCCCGGGCCGCGCTCGACCACAACCCCAGGGACGTCTGGTCGGTGCACGCGCTGGCGCACGTCTTCGAGATGGAAGGCAGCCAGCGTGACGGCGTTGCCTTTCTCACCGCCTCGGCTCCGGACTGGTCCCCGAGCTTCTTCGCCATCCACAACTGGTGGCACCGCGGCCTGTACCACCTGGAGCTGGGCGAGATCGACGAGGCGCTCGCCCTGTACGACGCCCCCATCCGGGCCGGCCGGTCTACCGAATGGCTCGACGTGGTGGACGCCGCCGCGCTGCTGTGGCGGCTGTCGCTGGTCGGCGTGGACGTGACCGAGCGCGCTGAGCAGCTCGCCGCCGACATTGACGACCTGGTCGGCAGCCCCGTCTACATCTTCAACGACTGGCACGCGGTGATGGCGTTCGGCCTGGCCGGAGACGTGCTGCGGACCGAGCGGGTGATCGCGTCGAACCGGCACCTGACCGCGCCGACCAACGCGGGCGCCGCCGGGCGGGCCGGCCTGGCCCTGCTCGAGGCCTTCGGCGCGTTCGCCGCCGGCCATCCGGACCGCGCCATCGACCTGCTCATCGACATCCGTCCCCGGGCCCACGCGGTCGGCGGGAGCCATGCGCAGCGGGACATCATCGACCTGACCCTCATCGCCGCGGCCGCCCGGGCCGGCGACGACAGCCTGGCCCGCGCCCTGGTCGCCGAACGGGTCGCGCGCAAGCCCACGGCCGAGGCCGCCGCCCGCCAGCTGATCACGGCGAACGGCGGGACACCGGACGCGCTGCGCTGGTAAAGGGCCTGCCCCGGCCAGGAAATAACCGGCATGAAAGGCAGGCAATCCGCCGGAAAGCAGAGTAGCGGACCTCTGGCGGTCCGAGGAAGTCACCGGCTCCAGCGAGTTTCTATCCCGTCCTTTCCGGAGTTATACCCAGTTTCCTGTGGAGGGATTGTGCATAAACTTGCGGACGGCCGTCGCGATATGCGGATAACTACGGCGTTCTGCGGCCGGAATGCAGGCACTGAGGAAACGGGAAATTAATTCCGCGGAACGCCGGCGCCGCGGGTATCGTCCCCGGCAGCCGGGCTGTATCTCAGCTGCGGCACATTCTGGTTCGTTCAGTGAACTGCTGGGTTAGGATGCGTTCATGGCCGAGCCCGCGCAGGACGCGGTGAGCATCGCGCTGACCCGTCCGCACCCGCTGCTCGAGCCGCTCCGTCATCCATGACCGGACGAGGGCTGGACCTCGACGGGACGATCAAACGCGAAGGCGCGCTCGACCGGGTGCCGGCCGCGTTCGCTCCCGTGGTTGACGCCGCCCGCGTGCAGATCATGCAGACGTTCGGCGGGCGTATGCACAGCGCCTACCTCTACGGCAGTATCCCGCGTGGCACCGCCACGCCCGGGGTTTCCGACCTCGACCTGCTGGTCGCCCTGCACGACGAGCCCGCCGACGCCGACCGCGCGGGCGCCCGGGCCGCCGAGGAAGCCCTCGACCGCTCGTTCCCCCAGATCAGCGGCGTCGGCATCGGGCTGGCCAGCACGCGCAGCCTGCTCAGTGACCTCGAACGTTACGACGGCGGCTTCTTCGTCGCCTGCCTGTGCACCCCGCTGACCGGCCCCGACCTGGCCGCACAGCTGCCCCGCTACCGCCCCACCGGGTTGCTCGCGCGCGAGACCAACGGCGACCTCGCCCTGGTGCTTCCGCGCTGGCGCAGCCGGGGTGCCGAAGCCGTCACCGACACCGACCGCCGGGCCCTAGGCCGGCTCGTCGGCCGGCGGCTGGTCCGCACCGGATTCACCCTGATCATGCCCCGCTGGGGTGGCTGGACCAGTGACCTGGACGAATCCGCCGCACTGTTCGGCCGCTACTATCCCCAGCGCGCCGGGCAGATGCGCCTCGCCGTCGCGGCCGGCCGCGCCTGCACGGCTGACCCGGCGATCCTCGGCGTGCTCATCGACGATCTGGGCCCCTGGCTCGCGGCCGAATACACCGCCGTGCACGGCGAGAAGGCACGGCGCCCGTCGCCGGGCCCGTGACCAGCACCCGGGGGGCTGGCATCGTTTCCGGCCGTTCGGGACGGTCGGCGCGCAGCAGCTTTAGTCCTCGGGATCACCCTTGGCGATCCAGTGGTCGCCGCGCTTTTCGAACTTCCGCTTGAGTTCCGAGTAGGCGGCCCGGTCCGCCTGATCCCCCTCACCGTAGGCTTGCACCGCGCTTTCGCGCGCCTTGGTGAACGTCTCCTGTGCTTCCTTCGACGAACGGCGCAGGGTGCCCGGCAGTTCGCCAGGTCGCGGCTGGCCGCTCCGGCGGGTATTCGGCATCTTCATTCTCCTTCGCAGGCAGGCAGGTCACTCCGTGAGCTTGGCGGCCTGATCGGCAGGGCGCTGTTCAGCCGCGTGGTGACGTCCGTCAGGCCGTCTCCGGTCACGCCGCCTGCTCTGGCGCACCGGTCAGGTAGGTCGCGCTGACGTCCTCGTCACCGTGCTCGCCGGTGCCCTCGGCGAGCCGGTCCGCGATCAGTTCGAGCAAGGGCAGGTCCAGGCCACGGTGCCAGGCCGCGTCGCGCGCCAGGCCCGCGTCCTTGGCCGCCAGCCTGAGGCGGAACGAGGGGGTGAAATCTCGTTCGGCTATCGCCTTGGCCTTGGCCCGCAGGTAGGGCAGGTCGAGGGGACCGTCCTCGATGGCCGCGAAGAACAGGGCCGGATCGAGGCCCATGCCCTCGGCCAGTGCGATCGTCTCCGCGCCCGCCTCCACCACGGCGAGCACCCAGCTGTTCGTGACGAGCTTCAGCCTGGTACCCGCGCCCGCGTCGCCGACGTGTATCGTCCGGTGGCCGACCGCGTTGAACACCGGCCGGGTCCGCGGCCTGGCCTCTTCGGGACCCGACTCGAGCACCACGAGCTGGCCCTGCTCCGCCGGCTGCCGTGTGCCGAGCACGGGCGCGTCCACGAACCCGGCGCCGTAGCGGACGCTCAGCTCGGCGCACCACTCGGTGGCCTCCTCGCCGATGGTGCTCATCTGCAGCCAGATGGGAGGATCCCCCTCACCGCTAGCGGCCATGACGGGCAGCGCACCGTCGTCGCCTTCCATCGCCGCGGCTACGGCGTCGGCGTCGGCCAGCATGGTGAGCACGATGCCGGCGCCCGTGGCCGCGTCGGCAGGGGTGTCCGCGATGTAGCCGCCGTCGGCGGCGAGAGGCTCGGCCTTGCCGCGGGAGCGGTTCCAGGCGCGGACCGGGATCCCGGCCCGGGCGATGTTCCGCGCCATGGCGAAGCCCATCGTCCCGCCCGCGCCGAGCACCGCGACCGTCTCCGCCGCCTGGACCGCTCCGGTGCTGACCGGTCCGACGGCAGACGTCTCGCCGTGTGCCATGTCGGCATCCCCTCACTTCGCGGGTACGGGTAACCCCATCCGGTTACCCTGGGCAGCCACGCCTACACATTGAAGTTCGCGTAGCGGGCGCGCGGCAGCGCAGCCGGCGTGGCTGTTTGAGCCTGCGGAGAGAGGGAAGCGCGCTGTGCTTAGTGGGAATTCCGGGTCTCCGAGGGCCCCGGGACCACGGAAGGAGTTCGCGATGGGGCTGGCCGATTTCATCAAGGTCTATAAGTTTCTCGGCGGCATTCACTACCCGGCTACCAAGCAGCAGCTCGTGGACCAGGCCCGGAGCAATCAAGCCGATGACGAGGCGATGAGCTCGCTTCAGGACATGCCAGAGCGTGAGTACAGCGGGCCGGACGAGGTGAGCAAGGTCATCGAGGAGAACTGAGCGGCCGGCCCGGGCGAGCGCGCCGCCGGTGCCGCCGGGCCGGGACCATCCAGCGTTGCCCGCCGTTCAGCGCGGCTATGCTCGACCTCATCACACTAAGTATCGCGATTTCACTGGCTAGCGGCGGATGACGAGCGACGAACCAGCGGACCAGGCGTCCCCAGCCCGAGGCGGGACAGGCGCCGGGGTGGATGGCCTGGTCCTGGCCGCGTGGCTGGCTCAGGAAACCGTGACGCCGTCTCTCCTTGATCAGTCGTTCGACGCCGCGTCCCTGTCGGCGCTGCGGACATCGACGCGAGCCTGCGCGGCCCGGGCCGGGATGCCGGCCGACCGCGCTGCCGACATCATGATCGCCCTGCACGAACTGGCGGCCAACGCCGTCAGGCATGGCGCGGGATCGGGGCGGCTGCGCATCTGGGATCACGTCGGCGCTCTGTATTGCCGTGTTGACGACGACGGCCCGGCCGCCGCCGTCGCCGCACCAGGCGGGGACCATGGCAACGGAGCCAGGGGCACGCCAGGTTCCGCCGAGCAGAACCTCGCCGAACACTGGCCTTACCAGGCCGGACATGGCCTGTGGCTGGCCAGGCAGGTGGCCGATCAGATAAGGCTCTGCTCCGATTCGTCCGGGACCCGCGCGGTCATCGCCTTCGGCCTGCCGGGAACGCCGAGGTGATGCCAGGGCCGAATCGATGCGGAACTCTGTCTCGAGGAGTCCTGGTTCGCCCATATGGGCACGTAGGGACGCCATGGCGCGCAACCCGGCCCGTTCGGTAATAAATGACTGGCCTGTACCCGCACATGCTTGCGGCGTCGCAGCGCACTCGCGCTGCGACGCCGCGTCGCATTCACTGGTATTTACCGAAAGGGGACCTCAACCTGACGTCCGGGCTCAGCTGCTCGGGGAAGGCAAATGGCAGGAAACCTTGGGGTTCACGCCTACGTAGTTCAGCGGCCCGGCGGCAACCGTGGCGATGATCGTGCCCGTGTGGGCGCAGTTGTCCGGCGACGAGCCGTAATATCCGCGCTGGCCGGCCGCAATTGCACCGATGACCAGCCATATCAGCAAGACGAGCCCTCCGACTCGCATTTTTACCTCCGAAAGACGGGCAGCTCCTACTTTTCCGAAGAGCTGCGGACGCGGGACATTTCTACGTCTACCCCGTGCACGGCGGATACACGTGCACCCAGGGTCCGATGTCCGGCGGATTCGGCATTCCGGGCGACGAGGCACATCCTGGCCGGGCGTTTCCCGCGCCCGTGTATCGTGTCTGCTGATGGCCTGGGATGGCGAGACCGCGCAGCGCGAACCCGCGGGACAAGAGGCGCCCCCCCGTCAGCCGGTTTCCCGGCCGGACGGCGACGGCCTGCTGCCCGCTCCGGCTCCCGATGATCCCATGTCGTACTCGTACACCACTGACCTGGCCGCGATCCGCGCCGTCGTGCACCGGTACGCGGTCGAGGCCGGGCTGACCGAAGCCCGGGCCATCGACCTCACGCTGGCGGCCAGCGAGGTGGCAGCCAATACGGTCAAGCACGCCAAGTCACCAGGCAGCCTGAAGATCTGGTACGACGCGAAGGAAATCGTCTGCCAGATCCACGACGAGGGGGTCATCACCGACCCGCTGGCCGGGCGCCGTCAGCCGTCACTGGACGCCCTGGGCGGGCACGGGCTCTGGATCGTCAACCAGGTCTGCGACCAGGTAGAAATCCAGTCGGACGAGACCGGCACGACGATCAGGCTGCACATGAACCTGCCGCAGGCCGACGCAGGTCACTGACCCGGTTCTCGCACCCGCCGGGCATACCCCGCAGCTAACCGCCTTGTGGTACAACAAGTGCGTGGATCTGCTGACGGTCTCTGTGACGGCCCGGGAGTCCGCCGGCGAACCTTACACGCTGGTGGAGATCGCCGGCGAGGCCGACGTGACCAATACAGACGAACTGCGCCGCCTGCTCGATGACGAGGTTTCGCAGCAGCCGCGCACGCTGATCATCGACCTGTCCGGGCTTCGCTTCATGGATTCCTCGGCGCTGCACGCGCTGCTGCGGGTGAACCGCTCGCTCGACCGGCAGGGCGGCGTCCTGGCGCTGGTATCCCCCCAGGCCGCGGTGGCCAAGATCCTGCGGCTGACCACCGCCGACCGGCTGATCCCTGTCTTCGACAGCGTGGCGGAAGCCGCAGCGGGTTAGCCAGCGGAGTTGACCTGCGGAAACCGCGCGAGGTCAACACGCCGGCGTGGCCGGGGTTTGCAAACTCGCCCGATGGGATATGCTCTTCCCTAGTGGTGCCTACGACGCAGGCACGCTCAACGCGACATGATGTTCGCGGAGCGCGCGGATCGGGCACCACTTTTCCGTCTCTCGCTAGCGAACATCGTGACTGAGGTTCGAAGCGAGAGAGGCCCCCATGAAGATCGCCCTAGTAGCCCAGAACGCGTCGCCGCTGCGCCCGCGGGCCGGCTCCGGTCCTGACCATGACGATATCGGGCTCAGCCAGCTCACCGGCAAGCTCGCCGGCCAGGGACACCAGGTGACCGTGTACACCCAGAAGAACCTGGCCGACGTGCCCGACCAGGCCGAGCTGCACGCTGGCGTCCGGGTTGAGCACATCGACGCCGGCCCGGTCCAGGAAAGCGCCGCCACCGAGAAGGCCGAACTGGACGACGCCGGCCTGCTCGAGCGGGTGCCGGCCTTCAGCGGCCCGCTGCGCAGCCGCTGGCAGAGCGAACGCCCGGACGTCGTGCACGCGCTTCGCTGGACCAGCGGACTCGCCGCGCTGGCCGCCTCGCGCGACCTCGGCATCCCGGTCGTGCAGGAGTTCAGCTCTCTCGGCGTCACCGAGCGGCGGGCCGCCGGCTTCAGCGGCCAGGGCGGCGCGGTGAAGGCGGACGGCGCGTCCGCGGCGCGGATCAGGCTCGAGCCGGCCATCGGCCGCAGCGCCACCGCGGTGGTCGCCACCAACTCCGCCGAGGTCTCCGACCTTGCCAGCCTGGGCGTGCACCGCTCCTCGATCCGGGTCGTGCCGTGGGGCGTCGACACCGGGCTGTTCACCCCGGAGGGCCCGGTGGCCCAGCGGAACGGCCGGCCGCGGCTGCTCGCCGCGGCGGACCTGACCCAGCGCAAGCCGCTCGAGACGCTGCTGCGGGCGCTGACCCGGGTTCCCGGCGCGGAGCTCATGGTCGTCGGCGGGCCGGCCGAGGCGGAGCTGGCCGATGACGACGGTTACCTCAAGCTGGCCAAGTTCGCGGCCGCGCTCGGCATCACCGACCGGGTGATCTTCACCGGCCAGGTGGACTACGCCGCCATGCCGTCGCTGCTGCGCTCCGCCGACCTGGTGCTCAGCACCTGCCAGTACGAGCCTTCCGGCACCACCTCGCTGCAGGCGATGGCGTGCGGCACCCCGGTCATCGCACCCCCGGTCGGCGGGCACGTGGACGCCGTGGTGGACGGGACGACCGGCATCATCATCCCGCCGGACCGGCCGGCCCTGCTGGCCCAGCGGATCCGGCAGCTGCTCGCGCACCCCATGCTGATCGAGGCGTACGGGGTGGCGGCGGTTGACCGGGTGCGGTCCCGGTACTCCTGGGACAGGATCGCGGGAGAAACCCTAGCCGTTTACGACCGCGTCACCGCCCAAGCGGCGTAAAACTAAGATATGGCGCCTGTATCCCCCCCGCAGGCGTCCTAGCTGAGGCCCGGGAAGCGCGAGCTTCCCGGGCTCTCGGTTGTCCGGGGCCGTTTCGGCCAGCGGCGGCGGGGAAGCTGGCTGGCGTGCGCGACGAGACATGGCAGGATCAGGCCCCGGCGACCGGCGCTCTCGAGCTGCTTGGACGCGACCACGACGACGTCCGGCGGCTGCTGGACGCGCTCGAGCAGTCGGTACTGGCCGACGCGGGGCAGGTCAGCGAGGGGCTGGTCGCGCAGCTGGTCATCGCGGAGTCCGGGCACGAGGCCGTCGAGGAACAGTACTTCTGGCCGCTGGTGCGCCGCCGCGTGCAGGACGGCCCGCGGCTCGCCGGCCAGGCGGTCAGCCAGGAGCAGGAGTCCGGGCAGGTGCTCGAGTTGCTGGAAAAGCACGGGCCCGGCCATCCGGAGTTCCCCGCCCGGCTTCGTCAGTTCATCGCCATCGGGCGCGCGCACATCGAGTTCGAGGAGACCCAGGTGTGGCCGTGGGTGCGGCTGGCGCTCAGCGAGCAGGAGCTGGGGGACCTGGGCGCCCAGCTCGAGCAGGGCAAGCGGCTCGCGCCGACCCGTCCGCACCCGAACATGCCGTGCACGCCGGAGGTGCTGAAGGTGGCCGCGCCCATCGCCGGGGCCGCCGACCGGATCAGGGACGCGCTGGCGGGCCGCAACCGGGACTGACTGGCGGGCCGCAACCGGGACTGACTGGCGGGCCGCCGGGACTGGAGCCCGCCGCGACGTTTGACGGCATCCAGCCGGGACAGCAGAGCACGGACCCCAAGGCGTGCGGGCCCGGGCGTCCGGATTCCTCTCCCCAGACCCCGGGCCCGCGCTGTACCAGCGGTCAGCGCCAGCCGGTCAACGCCAGCCGGTTAACGTCGGAGGTTAACGACTGCTCTCGGCCAGCAGGGTGAGCTGGTCCTGCACGGCCTTCGGCGTCAGGGCGGGCCTGCCGCCCGGGTGTCCCACGGTGGCGCCGGCCGCGGCGACCGCCAGCCGTCCGGCCCGCTGCGGGCTGCCGCCCTGGGCCAGGGCCATGATCAGGGCCGCGGTGAACGCGTCGCCCGCGCCGGTGGTGTCCACCACCTGGGTTTCGGTCAGCGGCAGCAGGATGCAGTCCTCCGGCCAGGCGATCAGGTTGCCGATGCCGCCGATGGCCAGCGCCACCAGCGAAGGCCCCTGACCGAGCAGGTCGGACGCGAGCTTCTCGGCTTCGGCGGCGGTGCGGACGGCGGAGCCGGCGAGCAGCTCCGTTTCCCGGGTGTCGGCGCGGAGCACGTCGGCCGCCGCCAGCAGGGCAGCCTGGTGCTTCCCGGCCGGCGCACCGTCCAGGACCACCTTGCACCCGGCGTGGTGCGCGCTGACGGCGACGGCCAGCGCCGCGGCCGGCGGCTGCTGCAGCTGCACGCTGACCCACCGGCCGGGCAGCAGCAGATGCCGGCAGGTCCGCACATCGCCCTCGGTGAGCAGCATCTCCGCCGGGATGTCCTCCAGGTAACGCCAGTGGCCGGCGCTGTCAACGATGTCCACGATGAGCGCGGTGCGCACGCCCGGGCGGCGTATCACCGCGGACACGTCCACCTGGTCCCGATCTGCCTGGGTGAGCAGGCGCTGGGCGATCTGGTCCTCGCCGACCACGCCCGCCAGCGCGGGCCGCATGCCCAGCTGAGCCAGGGCCACGGCCTGGTTGGCCCCCTTGCCGCCGAGCAGCTCGCGACGCTGGTACACGTCGGCGGCCTGGCTGGCGCCGGGCATGGTGCCGACGACGAGCACCAGGTCCCTGGCGATCTGGCCGAACACGACCACGTCGGGCACGCGGCTGGCGCCGCCGGGGCCGGTCCGGCCGGGTCTGGCGGGGTCTTCGGATCTCTGGCTCGCCCGGCTCGGGCTGATGTTGCCGTTCACACTCTTTAACTTGCTGCGCGCGGGACGATCAAACATGAGCGCGCGCACGGCCTGTCAGCGGATCCGCACCGCGACCAGGCAGGCGTCGTCGTCGGTGTCGGAGACCGCGGTGGCGAGAATCCGGTCGGCCTGCGCGGCGGCGGTCGGCTCGGGTTCCGCCCGGCCTTCCGGGGTGGGGGCCACGGTGGTGACGAACTCGCCGAGCACGTCGATGATGGATTCGCCGCGCTGCTCGATCAGTCCGTCGGTAAACAGCAGCAACGTGTCGCCGGGCCGCAGCGCCTGGGTGGCTTCCTCGTAGGTGGCGTCCGGGTCCATGCCCAGCAGCACCCCGCCGGGCAGCGGGAGCTGGCAGGCGGTCCGGCCGCGCACCAGCACCGGCGGCAGGTGCCCGGCCCGGGCCCAGCGCAGCACGTTGGTATCGGGGTTGTAGAGCCCGCAGATCACGGTCCCGACCACCCCCTGGGTGAGATCGCACATGACCCCGTTGAGCATCCGGAGCAGTTCGGCCGGGCCAGCCCCGGTGATGGCCAGGGCGCGCAGGGAATTACGCGCGGCGACCATCCCGGTCACCGCGTCGATGCCGTGCCCGGCCACGTCGCCGACGACCAGCAGCACGTCCTGGCTCGGCAGCAGCAGGGCGTCGTACCAGTCGCCGCCCACCAGGTGCCCCTGGCCGACGGGCCGGTAGCGGACCGCGACGTCGATGCCGGCCGCTTCCACCGGATGCTCGTCCGGGGGCATGATGGCCTGCTGCAGCCGCAGCGCCAGCAGGTGCTCCTCGGCGACGCGCTGCTCGCTGTCGGCGAGCTGGTCGCGGGTGGCGGCCAGCGCGACCTGCGTGTGGTAATGAGCCGAGATGTCCTGGAAGGCCCCGCGCAGCGCCACCACCGCGCCGGCCGCGTCGACGACCGGCTCGGCGAAGACGCGGATCTGGCGGATGCTCCGGTCGTCGGGGTGGACCACCCGGAAGGTCGCGGTCAGGGCGTCCCGCTGCTCCGGCAGTCGCTGCCGGAATCGCTTCACCACCGGCTTATCGGCCGCGATCACGTAGCTGTGCAGATCTGCCAGCGGTATCTCCGCTCCCGGGCGCGGCGTCAGGCCGAACAGGCCGAACGCCGAGTCGGCCCAGCGCACGGTACCGGTGACCAGGTTCTCCTCCCAGCCGCCGAGGCGGCCGAGCCGCTGCGCGTGGTCCAGGACCGTGGCCAGCCGGTCCGCCGACCTGTCCCGCTGCCAGGTGAAGATCACGCCGTCGAAGAACCTGGCTACCCGCAGGTCGGCCAGCGCGGTTTCGCCGGGTTCCGCCTCGCGCGCCGGCAGCCCGCTGGCCAGGGACTCGCGCAGCGGGCCAGGGACGTGCTGGGCCACCCCGTCGGCCAGGACCTGCCTGGCCCGGGCGAACAGGCCCGAGCCGGCCACGCTGGCCGGATAGGCCTCGAGCAGGGTGAGCCTGGTCAGGTCGATCTCGGTCCGGCCAGCCGGGTCGCGGAAGGCCGGGCTGACGTGCTCGATGCTGAAGTCGGTCAGCCGGCCGTCTCCGTCCCTGACGGCCCGCGCCACGAGCACCGACTCGGCCAGGCCGTCGAGGAGGGTGTAGACCGCCTCCCTCGGCTGCGCCGCGGCCAGGTCGCCGTGCGCCAGGCGGGCTGCGATCACCCGCGCGCCGCCGGCCGCCAGCGCGGAAAGATGCTGGCGGGTCTCGGCGGCGAAAGCCGGCCGGGGCCCGCGCCAGCTGGCCTCCATCACGCCGAGCAGCTCACCGCTGCGCTCGCGCAACGCGAGCACCACCCGGGCGCCATCCGGCACTCCGATCACCGGGGCGCGATCGGCTTCCTGCCGGCCGGCGTGCCACCACAGGTCGGCGGCACCGTGGGCCACCCGCTGAGCGGGGCAATCCAGCTGCGGCGGGATATGACGCCAGCGGCTGGCCTCGCTGCGAGACAGGCCTCGCTCGCCGAGCAGCGCGAGCGTCCCGTCGGCCTCGAGGAGCCAGAGGACCACCGCGGCCGCGCCGAACGGCTCCAGGATCTGCGCCGCCAGGGTGCCGGCCAGTTCGGCGCCGTCGGCGGCCAGTTCGGCCGCCGCCTCGGTCAGGAGCGGCGCGGACCTGGCCCGGCTCCGGGCGTCACCCCTGGGCCTCCGGCCGGCGTCCTCGGGCTGGAGGGCGCCGTCCTTGGGCTGGGCGGCGCCGGCCTTGGGCTGGGCGGCGCCGTCCTTGGGCTGGAGGGCTCCGTCCTTGGGCTGGAGCGGCGCCGTCCTTGGGCTGGAGGGCGCCGACCGGCTCGGCCAGGACCGCGACGGCCATCTCGGCCAGCGGGATCCCGGTCGCCGCGGACAGCTCGGCGAGCTGCCCGGCGGCCTCGGCGGACGACAGGCCGAGCCGCTCCATCAGGGCGCCCCTGGCCATCGCGACGACGGACTCCGCGGCGGCGGCGGCGCGGACGCGGTCAAGCTCACGCCGCTGGTGGTCGACGACGGTAATCAGCCGTAGCATGTCGTCATCGCGGCCCGCCACGATCACCCGCCTCCCTGCGTCACCCGCTTCCCCCGCGTGGTGGGCGGGCTTCCGGTCCTCGCGCTGCTAAGAAGTCTGTTCGGCCCATGATAGTTACATCCGGTCTACCATCGGTATGGATAGCACGACGGTGCCGAACGCGCGTCGGCGCACCTGATGGGAGTGCTTGGTGACTGATATGGTCCAGTCCGGCCCGCAGCTTGACGAGTCGGGACTCGAGCAGTTGCTCGCGGGCCTGACCGCGGTACGAGGCGGTGACTTCAGTACCCGCCTGGCCAAGACGGGCGACCCGCTGATGGACGAGATCGCCACGGTCTTCAACGGGATGGCGGACCAGCTCGACCTGTTCACCTCCGAGGTGACCCGGGTGGCCCGCGAGGTCGGCACCGAGGGCAAGCTCGGCGGCCAGGCCGACGTCCCCGGGGTGTCAGGCACCTGGAAGGACCTGACCGAGTCGGTGAACGCGATGGCGGGAAACCTGACCGGGCAGGTGCGCAACATCGCCCAGGTGGCGACCGCGGTGGCCAGGGGCGACCTGAGCCAGAAGATCGGCGTGGACGCGCGCGGCGAGATCCTGGAGCTGAAGTCGACCCTGAACACGATGGTCGACCAGCTGTCCTCCTTCGCCGACGAGGTGACCCGGGTGGCCCGCGAGGTCGGCACCGAGGGCCTGCTCGGCGGCCAGGCCGACGTCAAGGGCGTCTCCGGCACCTGGAAGGACCTGACCGAGTCCGTCAACGTGATGGCGGCCAACCTGACCGGGCAGGTGCGGTCCATCGCCGAGGTGACCACGGCGGTGGCCAAGGGCGACCTGAGCCAGAAGATCCGGGTCGACGCGCGCGGCGAGATCCTGGAGCTCAAGGAGACCATCAACACGATGGTCGACCAGCTGTCCGCGTTCGCCGACGAGGTGACCCGGGTGGCCCGCGAGGTCGGCACCGAAGGCAAGCTCGACGGCCAGGCCGTCGTCCGCGGCGTGTCGGGCACCTGGAAGGACCTGACCGACAACGTCAACGTGATGGCGTCCAACCTGACCGGGCAGGTGCGGTCTATCGCCCAGGTGGCCACGGCGGTCGAGCGCGGTGACCTGAGCCAGCAGATCACGGTCGAGGCGATGGGCGAGGTTGCCGCGCTGGCTCAGACGATCAACCGGATGGTCGGCACGCTGTCGGCGTTCGCCGACGAGGTGACCAGGGTGGCCCGCGAGGTGGGCACCGAAGGCAGGCTGGGCGGCCAGGCCGACGTCAAGGGCGTCTCCGGCACCTGGAAGGACCTGACCGACAACGTCAACTCGATGGCGAACAACCTGACCGGTCAGGTGCGTAACATCGCCCAGGTCACCACCGCGGTCGCCAACGGCGACCTGTCCAAGAAGATCGACGTCGACGCGCGCGGCGAGATCCTCGAGCTGAAGACCACCATCAACACCATGGTGGACCAGCTCTCCTCGTTCGCCGCCGAGGTCACCCGCGTCGCCCGCGAGGTCGGCAGCGAGGGCCGCCTGGGCGGCCAGGCCGAGGTCGAGGGCGTGTCGGGTACCTGGAAGCGGCTGACCGAGAACGTGAACGAGCTGGCCGGGAACCTGACCCGGCAGGTCCGCGCGATCGCCGAGGTAACCAGCGCGGTCGCCTCGGGCGACCTGACCAGGTCCATCTCGGTGGAGGCGCAGGGCGAGGTCGCCGAGCTGAAGGACAACATCAACGCGATGGTCCAGTCGCTGCGCGAGACCATCCGGGCCAACCAGCAGCAGGACTGGCTGAAGACCAACCTGGCCAGGATCGCGGACATGATGCAGGGCCACCGGGACCTGGCCGTGGTGGCCGAGCTGATCATGGACGAGCTCGCCCCGCTGGTCGGCGGTCAGCACGGCACCTTCTTCCTGTCCGAGGCGGTGAAAGGCGACACCGAACTCCGGCTGATCGCCGGCTACGGGCTGCGGGCCGACAAGGCCGCGCCGAATCAGTACCGGCTGGGCCAGTCGCTGATCGGCCAGGTGGCCAAGAGCAAGCGCCCGATCGTGGTCGCGAACCTGCCCGAGGGCTACGTGAAGATCTCCTCCGGGCTCGGCGAGGCGCCCCCGGCGAACCTGGCCGTGCTGCCGATCCTGTTCGAGGACCAGGTGCTCGGCGTGATCGAGCTCGCCTCGTTCACCTCGTTCAGCCCGGTGCAGACCGACTTCCTCGAGCAGCTGACCGAGACCCTCGGGGTCAACTTCAACACGATCATCGCCAACGCGCGCACCGACGCGCTGCTCGAGGAGTCGCAGCGGCTCACCTCCGAGCTCCAGGCGAGGTCGGAAGAGCTGCAGGACCAGCAGGTAGAGCTGCAGCGGTCCAACGCGGAACTGGAGGACAAGGCAGCGCTGCTGGCCGCGCAGAACCGCGACATCGAGACCAAGAACGCCGAGATCGAGCGCGCCAGGCAGGAGATCGAGGAGCGCGCCAGGCAGCTGGCGCTCGCCTCGAAGTACAAGTCGCAGTTCCTCGCGAACATGTCGCACGAACTGCGCACGCCGCTGAACAGCCTGCTCATCCTGGCCCGGCTGCTAGCGCAGAACCCCGGCCGGAACCTCACCGCCAAGCAGGTCGAGTACGCCAACGTCATCCACTCGGCCGGGTCGGACCTGCTGCAGCTCATCAACGACATCCTGGACCTGTCCAAGGTCGAGGCGGGCCGGATGGACATCCACGCGGAGCGGTTCCCGCTCAGCGCGCTGCTCGAGGATATCCAGGCCACATTCCAGCCGCTGACTGCGGAGAAGGGGCTGGAGTTCTCGGTCGAGGAGGACACCGAGACGCCGGCCGAGCTGATCACCGACCGGCAGCGGCTGCGCCAGGTCCTGGGCAACCTGCTGGCGAACGCGGTCAAGTTCACCGAGCGAGGGAACGTGCTGCTGCGCGTGACCCAGGCCGGACGGCGCTCCCCGGACGACGGCGAGGTGCTGGCGTTCTCGGTAGCCGACACCGGGATCGGAATCGCGCCCGAGAACCTCACCACCATCTTCGGCGCGTTCCAGCAGGGCGACGGCACGCTCAGCCGCCGGTACGGCGGGACCGGGCTCGGCCTGTCGATCGCCCGCGAGGTCGGTGCCCTGCTGGGCGGGGAGATCACCGCGGAAAGCGAGCTCGGCCAGGGCAGCACCTTCACCTTGTACCTGCCGTGCGAGCTGCCCGGAGCCGCGCCCGGCGAAGCGGACCCGGGGAGCAACGGCGCGCGCGTCACGCACAACGGCGAGGCGCACGCCGGGGCGACCGAGGCCCTGCAGCTGCAGCCGGCCCTGCCGGATGACACCCCGCCGAGCGGCCGGCGCCTGCTGGTCCTCGAGGGCGCGCGCGGCGGCCTGCTGACATTGCTCGCCTACAGCGCGGTATCCGACCTGACCGGCATCCACGGGCCCGTCCACGTGGGCACGGCGGTCAGCCCGGAGCAGGGCATCGAGGCCCTCAGCTCGGCCCCGCACCAGTGCGTGGTGCTTGACCTGGGCCTGGAAGACGCGTCCGCGTTTGCCTTCCTCGAGCGGCTCCAGGAGGAGCCTGAGCTGCGGGACGTCCCGGTGCTCGCGCACACCAGGGACAAGATCGACAGCGCCCAGGCCAGGCTGGCCCGGCTGCGCTTCGGCACCCACCCGCTCGAGCTGCTGCCCTCGCTCGACGAGCTGCGCGAGCGCATCACGCTGCACCTGTCCGCGGCACAGCCCCACCAGGTGCCCGCCCTGATCAGCGAGCTGGCCGGGGAGGCGGCCGTGACGCGAAGCGTGACACAGGCCGAGGGGCATGAGGCGCTGCGCGGCCGCCGGGTCCTGGTGATCGACGACGACCCGCGCAACGTGTTCGCGATCACCAGCACGCTCGAGCTGCACGGGATGACCGTGACCCAGGCGGCCAACGGGCGCAGGGGGATCGAGGCGCTGCTCACCGCCGAGGACACCGACCTCATCTTGATGGACGTGATGATGCCGGAGCTCGACGGCTACGCGACGATGAGCAGGATCAGGCAGATGCCGGCCTTCGCGAGCTTGCCCATCATCGCGGTGACGGCGCGGGCCATGCCCGGCGACCGGGAGAAGAGCATTGCCGCCGGGGCCAGCGACTACGTCACCAAGCCCGTCGACACCGACGAGCTGCTCGCCTGCATGGAGCGCTGGCTCACCTCCCGGTTAAGGGCCTAGCGGCGGGCTCGGCTCGCCAGGGCCAGGCCGGCCGCGGAGTTGCAGCCGGTTCTGGCCGGGTACCTGTCAGGCAGCGCCGGGACAACCCGGTGCGCGAGGATGGTGGCCGCCGTGCTCGCCCCGGTGCTGGGCCTGGCCCGGACGTTCCGGGGGCTAAGCCGCGAGCTTCCGCTTGGCGGCCGCGCGCCGCCGGCGGCGGCGGGCCCGCTGGCGGTCTTCCGGGGTGGTACCGCCCCAGATGCCGTAAACCTGGTCGTGGCCAAGCGCGAAGTCCAGGCACTCACGTCGCACTCCGCACCCGGCGCAGATCATCTTGGCCCGCGCGATCTGCCGTTCTGCCGGGCCGGTTGAGGAGATGGGGAAGAAGAGATCGGGGTCCGCGGACAGGCAAGCGCCCGCCGATCGCCAGTTCGTGGCGCTCCCAGTCGCGCTCATCGCATGTCCTCGCAGGGGTCTGAGCTGGTGTCCTATCCGTGCCGGCTGGCCGGGGCCTGAGTTGTGCCTGCTGGCAGAGGATCTTCCGCTTCCCTCCGGCTAACTGTCTACACCTGCGCCTGGCAGATTTCCGCGACACGGTTGGCGAGAAGCCAGCGTCGCGCAGAATGCGCCCGCGGTACCGGTTTGTCAAGCCGTGCGCCGGTTAGGTGTGACGAGCATCACACTACTTAACGTTTATTCGCCTCCGGCCGGGCACACCCTACTCGTCCGTAATTCCCAGGGTCCTAGGAAGGCCACCTTGATGAGGGGAACCCTCCAGCAGTCCGCGGCCGGCACCCCTGCCGCCGACGCCACGGCCCACGGCACCGCCCCTGACGCCAGCATCCACACAGGGTCGCGTGCGGAGCTGAAAGAGCTGTCCGACAACGCCCTGCTCGCCAAGGTCCGCGCGCTGCCAAGAGACAGCGAGATGCGCGCCGCCGCCTGCGAGATACTCGTGGACCGCTACCAGAAGCTGGTCCGCTCGTGCGTCAGGCAGTACCGCGGCAGCCCCGAACCCACAGAAGATCTCATGCAGGTCGGATACGTCGGCCTGCTTAAGGCGATAAACAACTACAACCCCGAGGTCGGCGACAGCCTCTCGGCCTACGCGCAGCCGTGCGTCAGCGGCGAGATCAAGCGTCACTTCCGGGACAAGAGGTGGCAGATCCACGTCCGCCGCTCGGCCCAGGAACTGCTGCTCGAGCTGCGTAAGGCCACCGAGGAACTGACCCAGCAGCTCGGCCGGGCGCCCGAGGAGGCCGAACTGGCCGAACGGCTCGGGGTCAGCAATGACGACATGCAGGAGGCCCGCCAGGCGGACCTCGTGTTCAGCACCTACTCGCTCGACGCGCCGCTGTCCGACCGGGACGAGCCCGCCCTGCTCGCCGACATGCTCGGCGACGATGACCCCGCGGTCGCCCACACCATCGACATGGAAGCGGTCAACGCGCACTGGGAAGAACTGCCCGAGCGCGAGCAGCGCATCCTGGTCATGCGCTTCTACGGCAACCTCACCCAGACCGAGATCGGCGAACGGCTCGGCATCTCGCAGATGCACGTGTCCCGGCTCCTCGCCCGGGCGCTCAGCCACCTGAAGAGTCGGCTGCTCGATTCCGCAGGGACCGGCGACACCCCCCAATCAGCTGCCACGGCCTGATGAACTACGGCGCCCTGACAGCGGAAGGACCATCATGAAAACCGGAGTGGGACTAGCACTGATCGCCGTCGGCGCGATCCTGGCCTTCGCCGTGACGACGAATACCTCGGTCTTCAACCTGCATACCGCCGGCTGGGTGCTCATCATCATCGGCATCGTCGGGATCGCGATCCCGCGCCGTGGCTACGGCTGGGTCGGCCGGCGCGTGTTCACGCGCCAGACCCGCTGGCGGCCAGGGCGCCGGGTAGAGGAAGTCACCTACCCGGCCTACGTCAACCGGAACCCGGCCAACACGCGTGTGCAGGCCGGCTTGCCCGCGCCGGGCGCGCTGGGCAGTTCCGAGGCGGCTCACCACATCGACGCCACCCGTGACCTCACCCCCGAGGTCCGCCCCGTTGCCGAGCAGGAGGTCGTCGAGGACGTCTACGAAGAATGACGCCGGCGCCACCAGCGCTGGCGGCTAGCAGGCGGCGCGGTCGGGGGGACCTCGTCCCGTAAAGCCCACAAAGCGAACCCCACCGTAATAAGCCATATAGGAGAGGTCATGACACTCACGCTTTCGGTCATCATCTGGTGGATTCTCATCGGACTCGTGGTCGGCGCGGTAGCCCGGCTGGTCATACCGGGCCGCCAGCACATTGGGATCATCCTGACGATCCTCATCGGGATCGTGGCCGCCATCGTCGGCGGGATTCTCACCGCCGCGGTGCTCGGCGCCGGGCACACCGTGATCACGTTCATCGTCGCCGTGCTGGCCGCAGCCCTGATCGTCAGCGCGTTCACCACGCACGGCTACGGCCGGTACCGCGGCCGCACCCGCCGCCGGCCGGCGTGGCGCCGCTGGTAGGCCGCCGTTAGCCAGATTGATCACCGATCCGCCGGGGCGATCCGCCCCGGCGGATCTTTGCGTGTCAGCGCGACATCGCCGCCGGTACGGTTGAGCCGGGGCATCGGACAGGACCGGCTACTTACCGGCCTTGGCCTTCGCCTTCGGCTCCTCGCCGCCGTAGGCGGCCACGACCTCCGTGGCTACCTCGGTGACCTTGACGTGGCGGCGCTGCGATTCCTGGCGCAGGCGCTTCAGCGCCTCGTCGGCGTCGCAGCCCAGGGCGTGCATCAAGATGCCCTTCGCCTGGTCGGTGACCGACCGTGCCACCACTGCGTCCTTCAGCTGGCTGGCGGTGCGCTGAGCCTGGTTGTAGGCGGTCGCGTTGGTGAGCATCGCGCCGCCGAACGCGGCGAGCATGTCGGCCATCGGATTGGATTCGGCGTCCAGCACGCCGGGGCGCACGCCGAACAGCGACAGCACCAGGGCGCCGCGGGGCAGTTCCCGCACCAGGTGAACCGAGCAGCGGACGCCGCGGCGCAGCGCCGCCTCGGCGAAGTCGGGCCAGCGAGCCTCGTCGAGCGTGTCCGGGCAGCTGACGGCGGCGCCGCCTTCGGCCGCCTCGACCAGCGGGCCGGAGCCGGCGCGCAGCTGCAGGTCGGCGAGCTCAGCCAGGTCAGGATGGGTGGCCGCGGCGCTGACGACCTCGCCCTCGCGCCAGACGGCGGCGTGCGCCCCCGAGCACGAGGGCACCTGC
This sequence comes from uncultured Actinomycetes bacterium, assembly GCA_963722275.1. Classification (GTDB taxonomy): domain Bacteria; phylum Actinomycetota; class Actinomycetes; order Streptosporangiales; family Streptosporangiaceae; genus Palsa-504. The sequence continues at coordinate 115,898 of CAVRMX010000029.1, forward strand.
CAGGCGGCGAGCTCAGCGAGCTTGTTCAGCGACCTGGCCTCTCCGCCGTTGGTGAGGCTCAGTAGCTCCGCCGCCTCGTGCCCGAGCTGCTCGATCGGCAACAGATCCTCCGTCCCTGGCTCATTTCTAGCACATCCCGGGAGGGCCAGCCGCCGTTGCGTACGCTCGCGCGGCCGGAGGAAATGCCTGCTCATTGACGGTCAGGATGGTGAACCGGACGGCCTGCCCGGTCGTGGCACAGGCCCGCCGCGCGGTGGCGGACACGGTCTTGCGGACCGCGTTCTTGGCGACTGTCGCCTTGGCTGACATCGCGCACGACGGGCGGCTGGCCAGCGGGGACACGCCGCCCACCGAGTAGCCGGCCTCGCAGGCGGTCGCGCTGCGCGCGCTGCCGCCGAGCAGCGCGCCGACGATGATCGCGGCGAACATGACCGGAATCAGCACGATCGCGTACATGGCCGTGCCCGGCTGCAGCAACCGCAGCCGCTTGCGCGCGAGCTGTTCCGCGCCGATCGGCTCACCGGCGTTCAGGCGGGTGAAAATGGCGTACATGGACGTCAGCTGGGGCTCGCCTGCGCGCAGGGCGCCCTCCATCCGATCTAGCACGCGCTGCTGGCAAGCGGGCAGACTCATCTCTGACACTCACATCCTCACCAAAGCTCCTGCGCCGTAAGGATCGCGGCTGCGGAGACCATCGCCTACCCGCGCCTGCGGACAGCAAACAGGGGGTAGGCGGGTATCAAGCCGCATACGGCAGGGTCTCAGTAGTGTAACGGGCGCGAGGGAGCAGTCGCGCACGGAACGGATTAGTCACGCACGGAAGCAGTAACCTCGCTGGCCGCCCGCTGGCTCAGCGATACCCGGACCAGCGCGGCGGCGAGCCGGGCGGGCTGGCCGCTGGCCGCCAGCAGCCCGGCCAGCGACTCGCGGTCGCCCGGCAGCCGCACCCGGTGCGCTCCGCTGGTCACCTTGGCGTCCACGTAGGGGGCCACGCCCGGCCACACCTCCTGGGCCTCTCGCAGGAAGATGCTCGCACCGGTTGGCCCCACCCCGGGGAACTCGGTGAGCCGCGACGTGATGCCCCGCACCTCGCCGCCGGCGTCGTCGCGCAGCTTGCGCAGGTCGCCGTGCCACTTGCCGGCCAGCAGGTCGGCGCCGTCGCCGAGCATGGTCGCGGTCCGCTCGTCATACCGCCGGTAGTGACCGCGGCCCAGCGCGTCCACCCGGTCCTGCCAGCTGGCCTCGCTCATCGCCTTCGGGCTCCGGTAGCCGTCCGCGAACAGCTCACGGGCCGCCGCGACCGCGGTTTCCGCCGGGATCGGCGCGCTCAGCAAGGTGGCCAGGACGAGCAGCTGGTAGAGCGGGCCCGGGCGGTCGGCGAGCCGGATGCCGGCGTCTTCCGCGTACAGCCGCCCGTGCCGGCCGAGCAGCTCGCTGACGATCAATTCAGGCTTTCCTGGCATGCGAGGCCCCTGGTCAGGAGTTCGGCGGGGCTGACGAGAGATCGGACAGCGCTGACGTCACGTCCTTCTCAGGCGCGAGGTCGCCGATCGACACGACGCCGACCGGGGTCCCGTGCTGGAGCACCGGGATGCGCCGCACCGCCCGCTCGCGGACCAGCCGGGCGGCCTCGGCCACGTCGTCGTCCGGGCCGAGCACCACCAGCTCACTGCTGCAGATGTCGCCGATCCGCGTGGCCCGCGGATCACGGTCCTCGGCCAGCACCCGGATCGTGATGTCCCGGTCGGTGACGAGCCCGCTGAGCATGCCGTCGGTCAGCACCAGCACCGTGCCGATGCCGTGCTGTTTCATGGCCATGGCCGCAGCGGACACCGATTCGCCCGGCGCCATGCAGACCGGCGCCGCCGACATGATGTCACGCATCTTCGTCATCGTGCTCCTACCCTCTTGCGCTGATCCGGCTGTGGCTACCCGCTGGGGCCGACCGCAAACGAGCGGGTCAGCGCGGGCGCGGGGTTGCGTCGCGGGGTTGCTCAGCCGGGCGCGGCTGGGCCAGCTACGTAGCTAGCCGGGCGAGGCGTTTCCCTGCCTCGCCCAGATGCTGCCTGGAACTGGTGAAATCCGCCCAGGGATCTTTGCCGCCATCGAGCCTGGCCCGGACCGCGGCCATCGTGAACTGGCCGGGCTCCAGGTCCACGTCCTCCACTTCGTCCCAGCTCAGCGGGGTGGCTACCGGCGCGCCAGCGCGAGCCCGCACGCTGTAGCTGGCCACTACCGTCTGCGCGTAGGCGTTGCGCATGACGTCGGCGTAGATGCGCTTCCCCCGCTTGTCCTTGCGCTGCTCGGTGGTGATGGCGTCCGGATGCCTGCTGGCTAGCACCCCGGCCGCCCGGTGCGCGAATTCCCGCACCGCGTCGAAGTCCGGCCGCCGGTTCAGCGCCACGTGGACGTGCAGCCCCCGGCCGCCGCTGGTGCGGACGAAGCTGGTCATGCCGAGTTCATCCTCGAGCAGGCCGCGCGCCCACAGAGCGGCCCGCCGGACGTCCGCGAACGGCTTGCCGTCCGGCGGGTCGAAGTCGAACACCATCTGGTCGGGAGCGTCCGGCTTGTCCGCACGGCTGGTGAACGCGTGGATCTCGATACAGGCCTGGTTGGCCAGGTAAACCAGGGTGGCGGGCTGGCTGCAGACGACGTGCCCGACCTGGCCGCCCTCCTTTCCCACGGTGACGCGGCGGATCCAGTCAGGAAAGTACGAGGGCGCATTCTTCTGGAAGAACCGCTGGCCGCTCAGGCCGTCGGGGTAGCGCACCATGGTGACCGGCCGGTCCCGCAGCCAGCGCAGCATCCATTCGGCCACGTCGGCGTAGTACCTGGCCAGGTCCTCCTTGGTGATCCCGTCGCCGGGGAACAGGACCTTGTCCGGATGCGAGAGCGGCACCGTGACACCGCCGACGGTGATCTCATCCGCCATGGTGAGCTCCTCAGACGTTCGCGGTCGCCCTGCTGAGCTCGGCGAACGCCGAGGCGGGGTCATCGTGCAGGGCCAGGTCGCCCAGCGATACCACGCCCGCGACCTGTCCGTTCTCGATGACCGGCAGCCTGCGCACGGCGTGCTCGCGCATCAGCCGCGCGGCCTCGCCGGCGTCCGCGTCCACGTCCACGCCGATCAGGTCCCCGCTGCTGAGCGGACCGACCGGCTCGTCTGCCCCCTTCGCTTCCGCCACCGCCCTGATCACCAGGTCGCGGTCGGTGATCAGGCCGTGAAGCGACTGATCGTCGACGACGAGGACGGCACCCACCCCCCAGTCGCGCATGGTGCGGGCAGCTTCGCCGATCGACTGGTAGTAGTCCACCCCGATAGGGTCCGGCGTCATCACGTCACGCACCTTGGCGTACATGATGTCGTGCCTCCTCCCGTTCGCGGGTTGCATGGTTCCCGTACTCGTTACTCGGGCTACCAGCCACGCCGCGCCTTAAACGGGAACGGGCCACCGGAAGGGGTTACCCGCCGCGGCGGTCAGCCGCGGCCGAGCAGGCGATCGAGGGCACGGCCGACCTCCTCGGCCAGCGTGGCGTCGGGCCTGGCCGCCGCCGGGCTCCCCGCCGGGACCAGGGCCGCCTCGGGCTCGCGGACCAGGCCGCAGTCCAGGCACTCGACCTGGCCGAGCCGCCGGATCAGGTGCACGCTGGCGCACCTGGAGCAGGACTCGAGATCGGCGGTCCAGTCACCCGATTCCTGGCACGCCGGGCAGACCAGGACCAGCTCGTCGCGCCGCACGCCACGGCGCCAGGGGCTCTTCCCCCGCTCCGGGTCCGTCTGCCGCACGCCGCAGCGGTAACACGGCAATCCCCCAGGCCTCCCTCAGGCTGAGGCGCTAACCGAGCGCGGCCAGCGCCTTCGAATATTCAGCGAGATCGCGCGCCTGCGGGATCGGGTTGACGACCTTCCACCGCACTACGCCGTCCTTGTCGATGATGAACGTGCCCCGGGTCGCGAGACCGCGCTCGGAGTCGAACACACCGTACAGCTTGGCCACGTCCCCGTGCGGCCAGAAGTCCGACAGCAGGCCGAACTGGAAATGCTCGGCGTCGGCCCAGGCCCGGTGGGCGAAGGTGGAGTCCACCGAGACCGTGAGCAGCTCCACGTCGTCCCGGTTGACCTCGGGGAACTCGTCACGGATGGCGCACAGCTCACCGGTGCACACGCCGCTGAACGCCAGCGGGTAAAAGACGAGCACGACGTTGCGGCGCCCACGGAAGCCGGACAGCCGCACGGGCGTGCCGTGCTGATCCTTCAGCTCGAAGTCGGGCGCCTGGTCGCCTACTTCCACCGCCATGCCTGGGTCCTTTCACCGCATCCGCGAATGTGCCTTGCCTGCCTGGCCGCCTGCAGCGGCGGGCCACCCATCAAGTCTGCCACCGATCCGGGGGCGCGAAAGCCAGGACCGTTCGGGATAAAAATCCCGCGAACGGCCGGTCCGCGGCGCACCCACGCCAACCCGGTCTAGCCCGGCCGGGACCTCACCGGCGTGCCTTGGGGGCGACCAGCCGCGTGCCTGACCAGTCGCGCGCCGCACTCACGCTCGAGGTCTGTGACAGGCCGGCCGTGGGCGCGGCCTCACCGATATCACTCGGCTCGACATGACCTGACCTGCCCGCCTTCGGCGTGAGCAGCCAGATGTACCCCCCGTCGGCTAGCGGGGTAAGGGCGTCGACCAGCGCGTCGACGAGGTCCCCGTCCCCGTCCCGCCACCACAGCAGGACCACGTCGACCACGTCGTCGTAGTCCTCGTCGACTAGCTCCACGCCGTCTATCCGGGTGATCGCGCCGCGCAGCTGCTCGTCGCAATCATCGTCGTAGCCGATCTCCTGCACCACCTGGCCCGGTTTGATACCGAGCCGCTCGGCCTGGCCGCGTTCATCCTGCGCCTGGCCCGCGGTCGCGCTCACTGACGTCCTCCTTGAATCCCTCCCCGCGCCGCCGCGCCTGAGGGGCTTGCCGGCCTACGGGAACTGCGGGCCCATCCCCCTGACGGCGACGACACGTCAGCACTTCTTGTTGGGACAGTTCACACTGGGTCGGCCCGGTGCGCAAGTAGCAATCGCTCCGGGCTGGCAAACCGCCGCCATAAATTGACCTGCCCGCCCCCCTTGCCGGTTACGCACCGCAGCCTTCATCACGTAGGGTAACGAGAAGATCCGCTCTCGGCGAAACGTCCTCCCCGGTTAAGCGTTCGCCGCCCCGGGCGGTGCATTGCGTCCCCGCGTTCCGGTTACCGTCGAGTAGAGATGCGCGATCGGCCAGTTCGTACGACGATTGGTCTGGACAACACATCGAGGATCTGTTCATGCGGCCGACCGGCCGCCCGACTCACAGCGGAAGGCGAGGCTACCCCGTGGCTTCCGGACGTCAGCAATTCTCCATCATCAGCGACGGGTTGCCGACCCAGCTGCCTGACATCGACCCGGACGAGACGCGCGAATGGGTCGAGTCGTTCGATTCGGTCGTGCGGACCAGAGGCCGGGCCCGCGCCAGGTACGTGATGCTCCGCCTGCTCGAGCGGGCGCGTGAGCAGCAGGTCGGGGTGCCCGGCCTGCGCAGCACCGACTTCATCAACACGATCCCGCCGGAGCGCGAGCCGTGGTTCCCCGGCGACGAGCACGTCGAGCGCCGGATCCGGGCCTACATCAGGTGGAACGCGGCCGTGATGGTCTCCCGCGCGAACCGGCCCGGCATGGGCGTGGGCGGCCACATCGCCACCTATGCTTCGGCGGCCTCGTTGTACGAGGTGGGCTTCAACCACTTCTTCCGCGGCAAGGACCACGGTGAGTCCGGCGACCAGGTGTTCTTCCAGGGGCACGCGGCGCCCGGCATCTACGCGCGCGCGTTCCTCGAGGGCCGGCTGACCGAGGACCAGCTCAACGGGTTCCGCCAGGAGCTGTCGCATCCCGGCGGCGGGCTGCCGTCCTACCCGCACCCGCGGCTGATGCAGGACTTCTGGGAGTTCCCCACCGTGTCGATGGGCCTCGGCGCGCTGAACTCGATCTACCAGGCCAGGTTCAACCGGTACCTGCTAGCCCGCGAGATCCACGACACCTCGCGGTCGCACGTGTGGGCGTTCCTCGGCGACGGCGAGATGGACGAGCCGGAGGCGCTCGGCGCGATCGGGCTGGCCGCCCGCGAGGAACTGGACAACCTCACCTTCGTCATCAACTGCAACCTGCAGCGGCTGGATGGGCCGGTGCGTGGCAACGGCAAGATCATCCAGGAGCTCGAGGCGTTCTTCCGCGGCGCGGGCTGGAACGTGATCAAGGTCATCTGGGGCCGCGACTGGGACACGCTGCTGGCCAGGGACACCGACGGCGTGCTGGTCAACAAGATGAACACCACGCCGGACGGCCAGTTCCAGACCTACAGCGTGGAGTCCGGGGCATACATCAGGGAGAACTTCTTCGGCGGCGACCCCCGGCTGCGCGCCATGGTGGCGCACCTGTCCGACGACGAGCTGCGCGGCCTGTCCCGCGGCGGCCATGACTACCGCAAGGTGTACGCGGCGTTCAAGGCCGCGCGCGAGCACACCGGCCAGCCCACCGTCATCCTCGCGCACACGATCAAGGGCTGGACGCTGGGCAAGGACTTCGAGGCCCGCAACGCCACCCACCAGATGAAGAAGCTCACCGTGGCCGAGCTGAAGGAGTTCAGGGACCGGCTGTACCTGCCGATCCCCGATTCGGCCCTGGAAGCGGAGCTTCCGCCGTACTACCACCCGGGCGAGGACTCCGACGAGATCCAGTACATGCGCGAGCGGCGGGCCGCGCTCGGCGGGGTGCTCCCCCGCCGGGTCGTACGGGCCAAGCCGCTGCCGCAGCCGCCCGAACTCGGTCTACGACGAGCTGCGCAAGGGCTCGGGCAAGCAGGCGGTGGCCACCACGATGGCGTTCGTGCGGCTGCTCAAGGAGCTGATGAAAGACCCGGCCATCCGGGACCGCTTCGTGCCGATCATCCCGGACGAGGCCAGGACGTTCGGGATGGACTCGCTGTTCCCGACGGCGAAGATCTACTCCCCGTCCGGGCAGTCCTACGACGCGGTGGACCGCAACCTGCTGCTGTCGTACAAGGAGTCCGAGAAGGGCCAGATCCTGCATGAGGGGATCAGCGAGGCCGGCGCGATGGGCTCGGTGATCGCCGCGGGCAGCTCCTACGCCACGCACGGCACCCACATGATCCCGGTGTACGTGTTCTACTCGATGTTCGGCTGGCAGCGGACCGGGGACCAGATGTGGGCGCTCGGCGACCAGCTCGGGCGCGGTTTCCTGCTCGGGGCCACGGCCGGCCGGACCACGCTGACCGGTGAGGGGCTCCAGCACAACGACGGGCACTCGCTGCTGCTGGCCTCGGTCAGCGAGGCGTGCGTGTCGTACGACTGCGCGTGGGCGTTCGAGCTGGCCTACGTCATGCGGGACGCGCTGCGCCGGATGTACGAGGCGACGGGCGAGCACCCGGACGGCGAGAACATCTTCTACTACCTCACGCTCTACAACGAGCCCTATGCGCAGCCCGCCGAGCCCGCGGACTTCCCCGGCGGGACCGCGGCCCTCGAGGAGGGCATCCTGCGCGGTCTCTACCTGTACTCGGCCTCGGACGTTCCGGGGGCGGACGTTCCGGGGGCGGCCGCGGGGGAACCCGCCGTACCGGGCTGGCTGGCCGGGCTGGCGCGCGGGTCCGGTGAACCCGAACGGTCCGGGGTGAATGCCCCGCGCGCCCAGATCCTGGCCTCCGGGGTGGCGCTCCGCCAGGCCCTGACGGCCCAGGAGATGCTCGCCGCGGACTGGGGCGTGTCGGCCGACGTCTGGTCGGCCACCTCCTGGACCGAACTGCGCCGGGACGCGCTGGCGTGCGAGTCGTGGAACATGCTGAACTCGGGCGAGCCGTCCCGGGTGCCGTACGTGACCTCGGCGCTCGCCGACACGGACGGCCCGGTGATCGCGGTCTCGGACTGGATCAAGGCGGTCCCCGACCAGATCGCCCGCTGGATGCCCGGTCCGTACACCTCGCTCGGCACCGACGGGTTCGGGTTCTCCGACACCCGGCCGGCCGCCCGGCGGTTCTTCCACGTGGACGCCGAATCCATCACCGTGGCGGTGCTGTGGGAGCTGGCGCGCGGCGGCGCGGTGGACGCCAGCCTGCCCGGCCAGGCGATCACCAAGTACCGGCTGGACCTGCCGGTGAGCGAGGCACTCTCGTAACGCCCTGGTCTTACCCTTGGGTGATGGCGGCGAAGCAGCAGGTTCGCGGGTCACGGCCGCGTGTTCACGCGGAGACCGTGCGCCGGCTGGAGCGCGCCACCGGCACCCTCAGTGCGGCGGCCATCTCCGCCATGGACGAGCGGCTGCCGTGGTTCCGCAATATGTCGGCGGAGAACCGGTCCTGGCTGGGCCTGGTCGCGCAGGCGGGCATCGCCGCGTTCCTGGACTGGATCAGGCATCCGGAACGCAACCGGCCGGCCCTGACCGAGGTGTTCGGCACGGCACCGCGCGAGCTGGCCCGCGCGGTCAGCCTGCAGCACGCCGTGGAGATGGTGCGGGTCATCATCGACGCGGTGGAGGCCCAGGTCGACGAGCTGGCCGCGCCGGGCGGCGAGGCGGAGCTGCGCGAGGCCGTGCTGACCTACGCCCGGGAGATCGCGTTCAGCGCGGCGCAGGTGTACGCGCGGACGGCGGAGGCGCGCGGGGCGTGGGACGCCCGGCTGGAAGCGCTGGTGGTGGACTCGCTGGTCCGCGGGGAAACGGAAGAGACGCTGCACTCCTGGGCCTCGGCCCTGAACTGGTCGTCCTCCCCGGTCGTGGTCGTGGTGGGCACGATCGGCGACGAGGTCGCTCTTTCCGGCGGGGCGGAGCCGCACATCGAGGACATCCGCGCCCAGGCCCGGCGGGCCCGGCTCGACCTGCTGGCCGGCGTGCAGGGCAACCGGCTGATCCTGGTCCTGGGCGGCACCGATGACCCGATCGCGGCGGCCGAGCGGTTCGCCGGGCGGTTCGGCCCGGGCCCGGTGATCGCCGGGCCGCTGGTCCGCGACCTGCGGGCCGCGTCGGTCTCCGCGCGCGCCGCGCTGGCCGCGCTGCGCGCCGCTGCCGCCTGGCCGGAGGCGCCCCGGCCGGCCGGGGCGGACGACCTGCTCCCCGAGCGCGCCCTGGACGGCGATCAGGACGCGAAGGCCGCCCTGATCAGCGACGTGTACAAGCCCCTGGTGGGCGGCGGGCACGCGCTGCTCGACACCGTCACGACCTACCTGGAACAGGGCTCCTCCCTGGAGGCCACGGCCAGGCTGCTGTTCGTGCACCCGAACACGGTCAGGTACCGGCTGCGCCGTGTCACCGAGCTCACCGACTACGTCCCGTCGGCCGGGCGGGACGGCTTCACCCTGTGGGTGGCCATCGCCCTGGGCCGCCTGGCCGAACGCTAGCGTCTACAGCAGGCCAGGTACGGGAAGCCCGGTACGGCAAGCCCGGTACGGCAAGCCCGGTACGGCAAGCCCGGTACGGCAAGCGGAGCGCGGCGGGTGACGCGGCGATGACATCCGGATGAACGCTCGTTGGAGGTAATCTACAAATACTCGACGAGCAACTTCGTACCGTTCGACATTCATCTGGCGGACTCCTACAGGGCAGGGTTAGAGGATGCTGATCATCACCGCGCCCGGGCAGGGCGCGCAGGCACCGGGTTTCCTGGCGCCCTGGCTGGAACTGCCCGGGGTCGCCGAACGGCTCGGCACCGCCTCCGAGCTGGCAGGCTGCGATCTCATCAGGTTCGGGACGACCGCGAGCGCGGACGAGATCAGGGACACGGCGGTGGCGCAGCCGCTGCTCGTGGCGGCCGCGATCGTCGCGGCGGCGGCGCTTTCCGGGTCGGGCGGCGACCCGGGTGACGTGCCCGCCGACGCGGCCGCCGGGCACAGCGTCGGGGAGCTGGCCGCCGGGGTTATCGCCGGCGTGCTCGCCGCGGACGACGCGATACGCCTGGTCGGGGTGCGCGGGACGGCCATGGCGGCGGCCGCGGCGGTCGAGCCGACCGGGATGACGGCCGTGCTCGGCGGCGACCAGGACGCAGTGCTCGCGGCGATCGCCAGGCATGGCCTGACGCCCGCGAACGTCAACGGGGCCGGGCAGATCGTGGCCGCCGGAACGCTGGCGGAGCTGGAAAACTTCGCGGCCGATCCGCCGGCCGGGGCGCGGCTGCGCCCGCTGCAGGTCGCGGGCGCCTTCCACACCCGGCACATGGCCCCGGCCGTCGCGGTACTGCGGGACGCCGCCGCCGGCGTGGCGGTCACCGATCCGGCCATGACGCTGCTTTCCGACTCCGACGGGACCGCGGTCACCACCGGCAAGGAGTGGCTGGAGCGCATCGTCGCCCAGGTCGGCGCGCCGGTGCGCTGGGACCTGTGCATGCAGACGATGGCCGATCTCGGCGTGACCGCGCTCATCGAGCTGCCGCCGGCCGGCACGCTGACGGGCCTGGCCCGGCGGGGGCTGCCCGGCGTGGCCCAGCTCGCGATCAAGACCCCGGAACAGCTCGACGCCGCCCGCGGCCTGATCGAGGAGCACCTGGCTGCCTCCGATCGCCACAGCCACGGTCACCTGCCGGAATGGCGGCTGGTCGTGGCGCCCACGTCGGGGACGTTCCGGTCACCCGCGGGGCGGGGCGACGCGACCGCGACCGGGGCCATGATCGCTCTGACCGCCGACCTCGGCACGGTGGTGGCGCGCGGCGGGGAGCGCGCGGTCGCGGCGCCGTGGCCCGCGGAGATCATCGAATGGCTGGTGGAAGACGGGGATCCGGTCAGCGAGGGCCAGCCACTTGTCCGTATCCAGCCGAGGGAAGGCGCATGACCTCTCCGCAGCCCGTCAGGTCCTTCACCCCGTTCGCGCCCGCCCCGGGCGCGCGCATCCTGTCACTGGGCGGCTACCAGCCGGGCAACGTGGTCACCAACGATGACCTCGCGGCCCAGGTCAACACCAGCGACGAGTGGATCCGCAGCCGGGTCGGCATCGTCAGCCGCCGGTTCGCCGGGCCCGAGGAGGGCGTAGCCGACATGGCGGTGGTGGCCGGCGGCAAGGCGCTGGCCGGCAGCGGCCTGTCCCCCGGTGACATCAACCTGGTCATCGTGGCCACCTGCAGCACCGAGGCGCCGATACCCAACGCCTCCGCGATGGTCGCGTACCGGCTCGGCATCGTCTCGCCCGGCGCCTACGACCTCAACGCCGCCTGCGCCGGCTTCTGCTACGCGCTGGCCAACGCCTCCGACGCGATCCGGGCGGGCACCGCCCGGCACGTGCTGGTGATCGGGTCGGAGAAGATGACCGCCTGGGTCGACCCGACGGACCGCTCCACCTGCATCATCTTCGCCGACGGGGCCGGTGCCGCGGTCGTGGGACCGGTCGCGGACGGCGAGCCGCCGGGCATAGGCCCGGTCGCCTGGGGTAGCGCCGGGGACCTGGCGGAGCGGATCCACATCGCCGACCGCAACTCGTTCCTGCACCAGGAGGGCCAGGCGGTGTTCCGCTGGGCCACGACGGCCATGCACCCGATCGCGGCTCAGGCCTGCGAGCGGGCCGGCCTATCGGTGAGCGACCTGTCCGCGTTCGTCCCGCACCAGGCGAACCTGCGGATCATCGAGGCCATCGCGCGCCGGCTCGGCGTGCCGCGCGATCGACTGGCGGACGACATCGTGCACGCCGGCAACACGTCCTCGGCCTCGATCCCGCTGGCCCTGTCCCGGATGGCCGAGCGCGGGGAGGTCAAGCCGGGGTCGCCGGCCCTGCTACTCGGGTTCGGCGCGGGGTTGTGCTACGCGGCGCAGGTGATCACGGTACCCTAGCCGCTCCCGGGCCTGGCCGGCGGTCGCCGGCCCGATGGGAAAAGCCCCTCCCCGGGGCCGCAGACCAGTACGAACACTTCAGACAAGGAGCAAAGGACCATGAACGAGCAGGAGATTCTCGCCGGACTTGGTGAAATCGTCGAGGAGATCGCCGGCGTCCCCGCGGACGAGGTCACGCCGAGCAAGAGCTTCGTCGACGACCTGGACATCGATTCGCTGTCGATGGTGGAGATCGCCGTCGCGGCGCAGGACAAGTTCGGCGTCGAGATCCCTGACGACCAGCTGAAGGACCTCACCACGGTCCAGGATGTGGTGAACTTCGTCGGCAAGAACGCCGGAGGCTCGGCGTGACCGCAGGGCGCGAAACCGTCGTCGTTACCGGGCTCGGCGCGACTACCCCGCTCGGCGGGGACGTCGCGTCAACCTGGTCGGCGATGCTGGAGGGCCGCAGCGGCGTGCACAGCCTCACTCAGCCGTGGGCGGCGGACCTGCCGGTGCGCTTCGCCGCCGTGGCCGCCGCCGACCCGGTGGAGATCGTGGGCCGCGTGCAGGCCCGCCGAATGGACCGCTGCGAGCAGCTGGCGCTGGTGGCGGCGCGCGAGGCGTGGGCCAGCGCGGGCTCGCCCGACGTGGACCCGGAGCGGCTCGGCGTGACGGTCACCAGCGGGATCGGCGGCATCGGATCGACGCTGGCCGCGTACGACACGCTCAAGGAGAAGGGCTGGCAGCGCATCTCGCCGTACACGGTGCCGATGCTCATGCCGAACGGTTCGGCCGGCTGGATCAGCATGGAGATCGGAGCCCGGGCGGGGGCGCACTCGCTGGTCAGCGCGTGCGCGTCCGGTGCCGAGGCGATCGGCTACGGCATCGACATGATCCGCTCCGGCCGGGCCGACGTGGTACTGGCGGGCGGCACCGAGGCTGCGATCATGCCGCTGAACATCGCTGCCTTCGCGGTGATGCGGGCCATGTCCACCCGCAACGACGAACCGGAGCGGGCGTCCCGGCCGTTCGACAAGGCCAGGGACGGGTTCGTGCTCGGCGAAGGAGCCGGCATGCTGGTGCTCGAGTCGCTGTCGCACGCGCGGCAGCGCGACGCCACCGTGTACGCCATCGCGGCCGGGGCCGGCTACTCCTCGGACGCGTACCACATCGCGCACCCGGCGCCCGACGGGGCCGGCGTGGTCGCGGCGATCAACCGCGCGCTGGCCGACGCCCAGGTCGACCCGGCCCAGGTGGTGCACGTCAACGCGCACGCCACGTCCACCCCGGAAGGCAACGCGGTCGAGTCCCAGGCGCTGGCGAAGGCGCTCGGCGCCGCCATCGACGGCGTGGTCGTCACGTCCACCAAGTCGATGACCGGGCACCTGCTCGGCGGCGCGGGCGCTATCGAGTCGGTGGCCGCCATCCTCGCGCTGCGCGAGCATGTGGCCCCGCCCACCATCAACCTCGAGGACCTGGACGAGGACGTGCCGGTCGATGTGGCCACCGAGCCGAGGCCGCTGAGCAAGCGCGGCTCCGAGCCGATGGCGGTGCTGAACAACGCCTTCGGGTTCGGCGGCCACAACGTGTCGCTGGTTTTCACCGAAGCCTGAGCCTTCGTCCATCGTCCCATCGTCCTTCGTTCCGGCTAGGGGAGACCTGAGATGACCGCACTGGATCAGAGCCCTCCTGGTGGTGCCCCCGCTGTTCCCGCGGCGGCGCCCCCTGCCGCCGTTGTTCCCGCGGGGGCGGCGCCCCCTGCCGCCGTTGTTCCCGCGGGGGCGGCGCCCCCTGCCGCCGTTGTTCCCGCGGCGGCCGCCCGGCCGGCCGCGCTTCCGCGCGACCCTCAGGAGCGCCTGGCCGCCCTGTTCGATCCGGGCACGCTGGAGGTCCTGCCGGTCGACTTCGAGGAACGCAGCGGGGTCCTCGCCGGGGTCGGCCTGGTGCACGGCGTGGGCGCGGTGGCCTTCGCCTCCGATGCCCGGGTCCAGGGCGGCGCGATGGGCACCGCGGGCTGCGCCGCGATCGTCGCGGCCTACTCCGAGGCCCTATCGCGGGGCGTCCCGATCGTGGGCCTCTGGCATTCCGGCGGGGCCAGGCTGGCCGAAGGCGTCGCCAGCCTGCACGCGGTGGGAACCGTGTTCGCGGCGATGACCCAGGCGTCCGGCCGGGTGCCGCAGATCTCGGTGGTGCTCGGGCCGGCGGCGGGCGGCGCCGCCTACGGCCCGGCGCTGACCGACATCGTGATCCTGTCCGAGCAGGGGCGCATCTTCGTCACCGGCCCGGACGTGGTGCGGTCCGTTACCGGCGAGGATGTGGACATGGAGCGGCTCGGCGGCCCCGAGCCGCACAGCCGCCGGTCTGGCGTGGTGCACGTGGTCACCGAGAGCGACGCGGCGGCGCTCGACCGGGCCCGCCTGCTCGCGGCCCTGCTCAGCGACCAGGGCAAGATCGCCGAGGACGCGGAGGAATCGCGGGCGCACGACCTGTCCGGCCTGCTGCCCGAGTCCGCCCGCCGCGCGTACGACGTGCACCTGCTGACCGGCAAGCTGCTGGATGCGCCGGGCGTCGAACTGCACCCGCGGTGGGCGCCGAACATCGTGACCATCCTCGGCCGCCTGGCCGGCCGCACGGTCGGCGTGATCGCCAGCAACCCGATGCGGCTCGGCGGCTGCCTGGACGCCGCCTCGGCGGAGAAGGCGGCGCGCTTCGTGCGGATGTGCGACGCGTTCGGCGTGCCGCTAGTGGTCCTGGTGGACGTGCCCGGATACCTGCCCGGCGTCGGCCAGGAATGGGATGGCGTGGTCCGCCGCGGCGCCAAGCTGCTGCACGCCTTCGCCGAGGCCACGGTCCCGCGGGTGACACTATTGACGCGCAAGGCATACGGCGGCGCCTATATCGCGATGAACTCCCGCGCGCTCGGCGCGACCCGCGTCTTCGCCTGGCCGAACGCCGAGGTCGCCGTCATGGGCGCGGTGGCGGCGGTCCGCATACTGCACCGGCGCACGCTCGCCTCGGTGCCGCCCGAGCAGCTGCACGAGGCCGAGACGCGGCTAGCCGCCGAGCACGAGGCCACCGCCGGCGGCCTGCAGCGCGCCCTGGACCTCGGCGTCATCGACGCGATCATCGAGCCCAGCCAGACGCGCCGCGAGCTGGCCCGGGCCATCGCCGAGGCTCCCCCGCTGAAGGGCGCCCACGCCAACATCCCGCTCTAAGCGGCTTGTTTGCACGTCTGGGGCGGCGCGCCGGCTGCTGGCGAGCGCATTACTGAGTGCAATTGACTTAGGCGGCCTGGGCTCGAGATCACCCTTAGGTGGCGACGTGCACTTGGCGCCTCATTGGTAACGCCGAACTCATATTTTTCTGTTCTCATGTGTGGGACGAGCGGAGTTCCGGGGAAGATTTGGGCTCCGGGGAAGATTCGGGGGATCATGATGCACCTGATCCTCCCCAAAGCCCGGATCATCCCCGATCTTTAGCGGGGCGGGCGCACCACGGCTCACTCATGCATCACGGCACTCATGACCATCACGGCGAGCTGGTACGACCGCTCATTAGCGGGGATTGTGGTGACGCAAGCGGGCTCGTGTGACGGAGGACGAGAGGGAGGCCAGCCTGACGGTAGCGGGCGGCTGGGATGACTAGAGAGGGCTGGGCGGGGTGTCGCCGTCGGCCAGGCCGGTACCGCGGTCGGAACTACCAGGCGCGGGACCGGTGGGAGGCCCTGAGTCGGCGGGAGAACTGGTGCCGGAGGGGGCAGACCGGGAGGGAGTAGACGACCCGGAGGGGGCAGACCCGGAGGGAGCGGAGCCCGATTCGGCGGGGGGCTCGGCGGCGGGACGGGCCTCGCGGAGCAGCTCTTCGAGGCGGGCGGCGCGGATGCGGCGGAAGGTTCGGTGGTCGCGGGCCCGCTCCAGGACGGCCACTTCGAGCTGGGAGGCCACGAACTCGGTGCGCTCGCCGTTGCCCGGCGCGGCCAGCGCGGCCAGCGCGGCGGCGAACGCCTCAGCCAGCGACATGTCCTCGGAGTAGCCCTCCTTCAGCGCCGCGGACACCTGGTCCGCCTGGCCGCCGAAGGCCACGAAGCCCGGCTCGTCGGTCACCGAGCCGTCGAACGTGATCCGGTAGATCTGGTCGTCACCGGGCCGGGCGCCCACCTCTGCGACCACGATCTCCACCTCGAACGGCTTCGGGCTCTCGGTGAAGATGGTGCCGAGCGTCTGGGCGTACCAGTTGGCGATGCCGCGCGCCGTCACGTCGTGCCGGTCGAACTGGTAGCCGGTGATGTCCGCGTAGGTGACCCCGGCCTTGCGCAGGTTCTCGTACTCGTTGTAGCGGCCGACGGCGGCGAAGCCGATCCGGTCGTAGATCTCGCTGATCTTGTGCAGCGCGCTCGACGGGTTCGGTGCCACCAGCAGGATCCCGTCCGCATACTGCAGTGCCACGCAGCTGCGGCCGCGCGCGATGCCCTTGCGCGCGTAGTCGGCCTTGTCCCGCATGGACTGTTCGGGTGACACGTAGAACGGCATGGACACCGCAGGCGCTTCCTTTACCTAGGGACGGGGCGGGGATGGCTGGCTAGCTGTTCGACAGCGGGGCGACGGGGCCGTCGGGCAGGGTCATCCTGCCCTGCACCACCTGCTCGGCGATCGCCTCGGACTCGGCTTCCGGCAGCTTCCTGAAGCCGTCGGCTGTGATCGTGGCGATGACCGGGAAGATGCGCCTGGTCAGGTCGGGCCCGCCGGTCGCGGAATCGTCGTCCGCCGCGTCGTAGAGCGCCTGCACGCAGGCCAGCACGGCGTCACGGGCCGACATGCCGTCGACGTAGAGCTTCTTCAGCGCGCCCCGGGCGAACAAGGATCCCGAGCCGATGGAGTAGAACCGCTGCTCCTCGTACGGGCCCCCGGCCACGTCGTAGCTGAAGATCCGGCCGCGTCCGGCGTCCTCGTCGTAGCCGGCGAAAAGCGGGACGACGATCAGGCCCTGCATGGCCGCCCCGAGGTTTCCCCTGACCATGAAAGCCAGCCGGTTCGCCTTGCCTTCCAGGGACAGCGACCGGCCCTCCATCTTCTCGTAGTGCTCGAGCTCGACCTGGAACAGCCGGATGAACTCGATCCCCACGCTGCCGGTGCCCGCGTAGCTTATGCCGGAGAACTCATCGCTGCGGAAGACCTTCTCCACGTCCCGCTTGGCGATCATGCTCCCGGCAGTGGCGCGGCGGTCGCCGGCCAGCACCACCCCGCCGTCGCACACCGCGGCGACGATCGTGGTGGCGTGCGGCAGGTCGCGGATGACCTGGTCCGGGTCGCCGGAGGACGTCATCCGGCCGGGCAGCAGCCCGGGTGAGTGCGAGGCGAGGAAGTCGGCGAACGAGGAGGTCTGCAGGCCCATGAAGCCCGGCGGAGGACTGCCTGCAGCACCCTGCGCCCCGGCCGGACGTTCCCCGGCCCCCGGCGTACGAGCCGGACTGGCTGCCGTCAAAATACGAGCCCAACGCGGACCTCCTCCCGTAGTCATAGCGAACGTACTCAACTGACCCTACTGCCACGCCGGGGCGCGGCATGACGCGAGAGGCGCCGGCGCGTCCGCCTACGGCGAACCGGCGGGCGGCGCGGCCGGTCTCGCTACTGGCCGCCCTTCTGCACGTAGGACCGGACGAACTCCTCGGCGTTCTCCTCGAGTACCTCGTCGATCTCGTCGAGGATCGCGTCTACGTCGTCGGAGAGCTTCTCGTGCCGCTCCTTGACTTCCTCGGTGCCGCCGGCCTCGGTCTCCTCGGTCTCCTCGGCGCGCCGCGTGGTCTGCCGCTGACCGCCTGTGTCCTTCGTTGCTGCCATGTCACTACCTCCGTCAGTCTCAACGCTATCGTCACCCGTGGGAGTCCCGCCCAATCCCGCCGGGCCGAAATCGGTACGAACTCGCGATCCTCAGCCGAAAGGGCCAGGATCGGGAGGCGGGGGGCCTTAGTCCGTGCCAGTGAGGGCGGAGACCAGCTCGGCGGCGGTGCGGCAGCGGTCGAGCAGGTCGCCCACGTGCGCCTTGGTGCCCCGCAGCGGCTCGAGCGTGGGGACGCGCTGCAGCGACTCGCGCCCCGGGATGTCGAAGATCACCGAATCCCAGGAGGCCGCCGCCACCGACTCGGGATACTGCCGCAGGCAGCGGCCGCGGAAGTAGGCCCTGGTGTCCTCGGGCGGGTTATCGACCGCCCGCTCCACGGTCGCGTCGTCGGTCAGCCGCACCATCCGGTCCCTGGCCGCCAGCCGGTTGTACAGGCCGCGGTCCGGACGCACGTCGGAGTACTGCAGGTCGACCAGCTGCAGCCGCGGGCTGTCCCAGTTCAGGCCGTCCCTGGTCCGGTACCCCTCGAGCAGCTCGAGCTTGGCCACCCAGTCGAGCTCCTTCGACAGCAGCATCGGGTCCTCGGCCAGCCGGTTCAGCACCGACTCCCAGCGGTCCAGGACGTCGGCGGTGATGTCGTCGACGTCGTTGCCGAACTTGTCCTCGGTGTACTTGCGGGCCAGCTCGAGGTATTCGGCCTGCAGCTGGACGGCGGTCATCTTCCGGCCGTCCTTGAGCGTGACCAGGCGGCGGCAGGTCGGGTCGTGCGAGATCGCGCGCAGCTCGGCCACCGGGGCCTCGACCGACAGGTCGGTGCCGAGGAACTTGTCCTCGATCATCGCGAGCACCAGCGCGGTCGTGCCGACCTTGAGGTAGGTGGACACCTCGCTCATGTTGGCGTCACCGATGATCACGTGCAGCCGCCGGTACTTCTCCGGGTCGGCGTGGGGCTCGTCCCTGGTGTTGATGATGGGCCGCTTGAGCGTGGTCTCCAGGCCCACCTCGACCTCGAAGAAGTCGGCGCGCTGGCTGATCTGGAAGCCGGAGCCGCGGCCGTCGGCGCCGATGCCGACCCGGCCGGCCCCGCAGATCACCTGGCGGGAGACGAAGAACGGGACGAGGAACTTGACGATGTCGGCGAACGGCGTGCCGCGCCGCATCAGGTAGTTCTCGTGCGAGCCGTAGGAGGCGCCCTTGTTGTCGGTGTTGTTCTTGTACAGCTGGATGGGCGCGCTGCCTGGCACGGTCGCGGCCTTGGCCGCGGCCTCCGCCATGACCCGCTCGCCGGCCTTGTCCCAGATCACCACCGACAGCGGGTTCGTGCACTCGGGCGCCGAATACTCCGGGTGCGCGTGGTCGACGTACAGCCGCCCGCCGTTGGTGAGGATGACGTTGGCCAGGCCCAGGTCCTCGTCGGTGAGCTGCGAGGAGTCCGCCGCCTCGCGGGTCAGGTCGAAGCCGCGCGCGTCCCGCAGCGGGTTCTCTTCCTCGAAATCCCAGCGGGCCCGCCGCGCCCGGGCGGCCGTGGCCGCCTGGTACGCGTTGACGATCTGGGATGAGGTCACCATCGCGTTGGCACCAGGCTGGCCGGGCACAGAGATGCCGTATTCCGTCTCTGTGCCCATCACGCGAAGAACGCTCATGCCAAGAAGCCTAATGCCGCTACGAGCCGAGGCGACATGCTGACACGGTTTCCTTAGCGCGAACAGCCATCAAAGGTACTGCCCGGTGTTGGCCACGGTGTCGATCGACCGGCCCGCCTCGGTTCCGGTCTTGCCGGAGACCAGGGTCCTGATGTAGACGATGCGCTCGCCCTTCTTGCCGGAGATGCGAGCCCAGTCGTCCGGGTTGGTGGTGTTCGGCAGGTCCTCGTTCTCGCTGAACTCGTCGACGCAGGCGGCCAGCAGGTGGCTGACCCGCATGCCCTTCTGGCCGGTGTCGAGGAACTCCTTGATGGCCATCTTCTTGGCCCGGGCGACGATGTTCTCGATCATCGCGCCGGAGTTGAAGTCCTTGAAGTACAGGACTTCCTTGTCGCCGTTGGCGTAGGTGACCTCGAGGAACCTGTTCTCCTCGGACTCGGTGTACATCCGCTCGACCGTGCGCAGGATCATCGCCTCGACGGTGGCCTGCGGCGATCCTTCGTGCTCGGCGATGTCGTCGGGGTGCAGCGGCAGTTCCTTGAGCACGTACTTGGAGAAGATGTCCTTGGCCGCCTCGGCGTCCGGGCGCTCGATCTTGATCTTGACGTCGAGCCGGCCCGGCCGCAGGATCGCCGGGTCGATCATGTCCTCGCGGTTGGAGGCGCCGATGACGATGACGTTCTCCAGGCCCTCGACCCCGTCGATCTCGGACAGCAACTGGGGCACGATCGTGTTCTCCACGTCGCTGGACACGCCCGAGCCGCGGGTCCTGAAGATCGAGTCCATCTCGTCGAAGAACACGATGACCGGCATGCCCTCGCTGGCCTTCTCCCTGGCCCGCTGGAAGACCAGCCTGATGTGCCGCTCGGTCTCGCCCACGTACTTGTTCAGCAGCTCGGGGCCCTTGATGTTGAGGAAGAAGCTCTTGCCCTCCTTGGTGCCCTCGTCCTGCGCCGTCTTGGCCGCGACCTGCTTGGCCAGCGAGTTCGCCACCGCCTTGGCGATCAGCGTCTTCCCGCAGCCAGGCGGCCCGTAGAGCAGGACCCCCTTCGGCGGCTTGAGCTGGTGCTCCTTGAACAGGTCGGCGTGCAGGTAGGGCAGCTCGATGGCGTCCCTGATCTGCTCGATCTGCCCGGACAGGCCGCCGATGTCCTTATAGGAGATGTCCGGCACTTCCTCCAGGATGAGCTCTTCCACCTCGGCCTTGGGGATCCGCTCGTACACGTAACCCGACCGGGACTCAAGCAGCAGCGAGTCGCCGGCCCGCAGCGGCGCGTGCAGCAGCGGCTCGGCCAGCCGGACCACGCGCTCCTCGTCGGCCTGGGAGATGACCAGCGCGCGCTGGCCGTCGGCGAGCACCTCCTTGAGCATGACGACCTCGCCCACCGTCTCGTACGACTGGGCGATGACGACGTTGAGCGCCTCGTTCAGCACGACTTCCTGGCCCGGGCGCAGCTCGCTCAGCTCGACGTTCGGGGACACGTTCACTCGCATCTTGCGGCCGCCTGTGAACACGTCACACGTGTCATCCTCGTTCGCGTTCAGGAAGACGCCGAACCCGGAAGGCGGCTGAGCCAGCCGGTCCACTTCTTCCTTCAGCGCGACGATCTGGTCGCGTGCCTCACGCAGCGTCGCCGCCAGCCGCTCGTTCTGGGTGGTGACCCCGGTGAGACTCCCCTCGGTCTCGCGCAGCCTGTCCTCAAGGAGCCTGACCTGCCGGGGCGAATCCGCCAGCCTGCGCCGCAGCACGGCGATCTCCTCATCAAGGAAGGAGATCTGAGCGGTAAGGCTCCTCACCTCATCCTCGTGCCGCGAAGCACGCCCGCTGTCATCTCTGGTGGCCACGGCCCTCACCTCCTCCTGCACCGTTAACTGGACTCTACCTATTCACGAGCCTTCCCTAACCTGCCGGCACCGTTTCGACACCGTTTTGCTGCCCGCGAAATTACCAATCAGTCACATTCGCATCACAAGGCGTTACAATACACTCGGGACTAACACACCGGCCCGTTCGGATCAATGATCTTCTTGGTGATCTTCTTCCTGCGCCCCCTTGGCCGGCCGGCGCCGGCGCGGCGGGGGGACCACCCCCGGCGCGAGCCGCCGCGCGGTCACCAGGAACCCGGTGTGGCCCACCATGCGGTGCTCCGGGCGGACGGCCAGCCCCTCCACGTGCCAGCCGCGGGTCAGGCTCTCCCAGGCGGCCGGCTCGTCGAAGCCGCCGTGCCCGCGCAGCGCCTCCACGGTGCGCGAGAGCTGGGTCGTGGTGGCGACATAGCAGCAGGCCAGGCCGCCCGGGGCGAGGACCGAGGCGGTGGCGTCCACGCGGTCCCAGGGGGCGAGCATGTCCAGGATGACCCGGTCGAAGTCGGCCAGCCCGTGATCGTCCGCCGCGCCGCCGAACTCGCCGGTCACCAGCTGCCAGGCCGGCGGCGGGCCGCCGAAGAACTGCTCTACGTTCCGCCTGGCGATCTCGGCGAAGTCGGGCCTGCGCTCGAACGAGACCACCGTGCCCTGCTCCCCCACGGCCCGCAGCAGCCAGCAGCTCAGCGCGCCCGAGCCGGCACCGGCCTCGAGCACCCGCGCGCCGGGGAACACGTCGGCGAACGCCACGATCTGCGCCGCGTCCTTGGGGTACACCACCGCCGCGCCGCGCTTCATCGCCAGCGTGAAGTCGGCCAGTCGCGGTCGGAAGACGACGTAGGGGGTGCCGCCCAGCGACCTGATCACGTTCCCGTCCGGACCGCCGATGATGTCGTCGTGGCTCAGCGAGCCCCGGTGGGTATGGAAGGACGCGCCGGCCCGCAAGGTGATCAGGTGGCTTCGGCCCTTGGGGTCGGTGAGCTGTACCGGCTCGCCGGCCATCAGCGGCCCCTGCCGCGGTTTGGTCATGTTCGGTTATACCCCGGCGAAGGCGTGGTCGACATCACGGGTGGCCAGCACGCCGTAGACCTGGCCGGAGGGCTCGACCAGCAGGTACTCGGTGGCCGGCGCGCGGCGGATCGCGTCGAGCAGCGCCATCCCCGACAGGTCGGCGGGCAGCACCATGCTCGGCTCGAGCGTCCGGGCCAGCGCGCCGGCCTCCAGCCACGGGCGGCGCTGCGGCGGGGTGGCCATCACCGCGGTCTCGTTGACGATCGCGATCGGCTTGTCGTCGTGGTCGACGATCACCACGGCCCGGGCCTGGTTCTCGTCCGCGCGCCTGATCGCCTCGGCCAGCGGGGTGTCCGCCGCGACCGAGACCGCCTTGCGGGCCAGCTGCCTGGCCTGCAGCGCGGGCAGCCGCTGGCGGAACCTGGTCGCCTTGATGGCCTGCCCGGCGCCGGTCCACATGAAGGCCGCGATCACCGCCAGCCACAGTATGGTCACCATGTCTCCGCCGGTCCCGTTCACGGCGCCGAGCGGCGAACGGCACCACGAACAGGCTCACCGCGATCACCCGGCCCGCCCAGGCGGCGGCGATGGTGGACGCCGACTGGCGGCCGGTCAGCTTCCAGATCACCGCGCGCAGCATCCGGCCGCCGTCCAGCGGCAGGCCGGGCAGCAGGTTGAAGATCCCGACCACCAGGTTGGCCCACATGAGCTGGTGGACCAGGGTGCCGGCGATGGTGTCCGCCGCGACCACGCGCATCAGGCCGTACCCGGCGGCCGCCAGGGCCAGCGAGAGGGCCGGGCCCGCCGCGGACACCACGAACTCCCGGCCTGGCGTCGGCGGCTCCCGCTCGATCTCGGAGAACCCGCCGAGCGGGTAGAGCAGGATGCGGCGCACCGGCAGCCCGTAGCCGCGGGCGACCAGGGAGTGGCTCAGCTCATGGATGAGGACGGACACGTAGAGCAGTACGACGAAGGCCGCCGCCACGACGAACCTGGTGGAACCGTGCAGGGTGGCGGCGAGGTCGTTGGCGTAGATGAGGATGAAGACGCCGGCGATCACGAACCAGTACGGCGAGATGTACACCGGGATGCCGAACAGGCGCGCGATGACGATCCCCGGACCGGCTTCGCGCCGCTGGGGTGGCTTGTCCGCCGTCGCGGGCGGCTTTTCCGGCGTCGTGCTTGCCACCTTACCGATGCTACGTGCACAACAGGTCGTTCGGGTCGGTGCGGCGTCCGGTGCGCCAAGGTCGCCGGGCCGGCCCGCGGAGATCCCCCCGAATGTCGGTGCCTTGCCCTACGGTGGCGCTGTGGATGAAATGGCGGCGGCCCGGGGAGACAACCCCCAGGAACCCCCCGCTGTCTCGCCCGGGGGGACCCATCCCCCGGCCCCCGCTTGGGAGAGGACCATCCCCCCGGACCCCCTTGGGCGCTGTCGCCGTCCCGCGCGGCCGACTTCATGACCTGCCCGCTCCTGTACCGGTTCCGGGTGATCGACCGGCTGCCCGAGCCGCCCACCACGGCGACCGCGCGCGGGACGCTGGTGCACGCCGCGCTGGAGCGGCTGTTCGACCTGCCTGCCGCCGACCGGACTCCTGAGGCGGCCCGGGCGCTGCTGACCGGGGAGTGGGACCGGCTGGCCGCCGAGGAGCCCGATCTGGCCGCGCTGTTTGACAATGAGGCCGAACGGGCCGGCTGGCTCGAGTCCTGCCAGGCGATCGTGGACGCGTACTTCACCCTGGAGGACCCGCGCAGGCTCGAGCCCGCCGAACGCGAAGCCTACGTGGAGACGACGCTGGAGTCCGGGCTGCGCTGCGCGGCTATATCGACCGGCTGGACGTGGCGCCGAGCGGCGACATCAGGATCGTGGACTACAAGACCGGCCGCGCGCCCCGGGAGGCCTACGAGGCCAGCGCGCTGTTCCAGATGAAGTTCTACGCGCTGGTGATCTGGCGGCTGCGCGGCCAGGTGCCCCGGCTGCTTCAGCTCATGTACCTGGCCGAGGGCGAGGTGCTGCGCTACTCCCCCGACGAATCTGACCTGCTCGCCACCGAGCGCAAGGTGGCGGCGCTGTGGAAAGCCATCGAGCGGGCCAGCCGACGCGGGCGACTGGCGGCCGCGGCCGAGCAGGCTCTGCGACTGGTGTAACCACAAGGCGCTGTGCCCCGAGTTCGGCGGCACCCCGCCGCCGCTGCCCGAGCGGCCGACCACGGTACACGCGCTGGCCGAGCCGTCGCATCAGGAGGCCATCCCCGAGCCGTCGCTCCCCGGAGAACGCCTAGGCCAGGACGATGATCAGCAGGGCGAGGGCGGGCAGGGCCACCGCCGCGATCGGCGGCCATGCCCACCTGGCCGTGAGCACGGGTTCTCTCCATCGCGGCCCGGGGTGCAGGGGCGCGTTCGCGGGCTGCTCGGGTGTCCAGGCGAACGGCGATGGCCTTAGCGGCTGGCAGCGAGGCGAGGTACTTCGCCTCCTCGGGCAGCCGCGGTGGTTCTCCGCGTAGCGTGGCGCCCTGGCCCGAAGGGTCTGGCCCCGCGGGCGGGTGCGGCCCGGTCAAAGCTAGCGGCTCCCAAAGGCCCGGCCCGGGCAAGCTGGGCGGCCCGGCGCCTGGTCCGGGCGGAGATGTAGAGCGCCCAGCACGAGATGGCCCGCCCGGATGCGCTGCTGGCCGGCTTATCGCGCGGCAGGCGCGGCGCCGGAGCGTAGTGCACCTGGACCCATTCGCCGGTGTCCACCGCCGTGATGGCCGCCCAGGGCACGTGGTGGGCTCGGAACGGGTTGACGATCGTCAGGCCGGATTGCTCGGCGATGACCCGTGGGCGCAGCGCCAGCGTGAAGGCCAGCCCGGTGATCGTCACCAGGATCGCCGACACTACGATCGCGAGCCTAGTCGGCGCGCCTTGGAGGGCGAAGTCGGCAACGTTGGCCACCGCGAAGGCGAGCCACACCCACCAGAAGATCAGCGGCGGGGCGAGCCGGAAGACCTCGCGGTTCGGAACGGGCGACCTCACCGGGATCAGGCGATCCGGAACCTGTGGTCGAGCAGCGCATAGACGTCGAGCAGCGCATAGACCAGGTCGACAATGATGTTGGCCGCCACCACGAACGCGGCGGCGACGATGACGAACCCAATGATCACCGGCAGGTTGTCGGTGTAGATGGCCTCTACGGACACCTGGCTGAGGGGGCCGAAGACGGCCTCGACCACGACGACACCGCCGAGCAGCTGGCCCGCGTCCACGCCCAGCTGGGAGACGACCGGGGGCAGGGCGGCCCGGACGCCGTACTTGAAGACCACCCGGCGTCCGGACAGGCCCTTGGGCCTGGCGGTGCGGATGTAATCCTCGCCGAGCGTGTCGAGCAGCTGGCCGCGGGACAGCCGGGTATAGACGGCAGCCTGCACGGGGGCAAGCGTAATCCAGAGCAGGATCATGTGCCAAGTCCAGGTGCCAAG
>CAVRMX010000030.1:0-74330 GCA_963722275.1 uncultured Actinomycetes bacterium
GGACACCACCACCAGGATCACGCGCCGTTACCGGCTCCGCGTCCCGCTGGTGTCCGCGTCGATGGACACCGTGACCGAGGCCCGGATGGCGATCGCCATGGCCCGCCAGGGCGGCGTCGGGGTGCTGCACCGCAACCTGTCCGTGGAGGAGCAGGCGCAGCAGGTGGACATGGTCAAGCGGTCCGAGGCGGGCATGATCACCGACCCGGTGACCTGCGGCCCCGACGCCACCATCGCGGACGTGGACCGGCTCTGCGGGCGCTACCGGATCTCCGGCGTGCCGGTCACCGCCCCGGACGGCGTGCTGGTCGGCATCGTGACCAACCGCGACATCAGGTTCGAGACCGACCACAGCCGCCCGGTGACCGAGGTGATGACGCGGATGCCCCTGGTCACCGCCCCGGTGGGGGTGGCGCAGGAGGAGGCGCTGCGGCTGCTTCGGCAGCACAAGGTGGAAAAGCTGCCGCTGGTCGACGAGGCGGGCCGGCTGCGCGGGCTGATCACCGTGAAGGACTTCACCAAGAGCGAGAAGTTCCCGTTCGCGACCAAGGACCCGGCCGGGCGGCTCGTGGTCGGGGCCGCGGTGGGCGTCGGCGAGGACGCAAAGCGCCGTGCCCAGGCGCTGACCGAAGCGGGCGCGGACTTCCTGGTGGTGGACACCGCGCACGGGCACGCGCAGGCCGTCCTGGACATGATCGGGCAGATCAAGGCCAACTCCGACATCGAGGTGATCGGCGGCAACGTGGCCACCCGGGCCGGCGCGCAGGCGCTGGTGGACGCGGGCGCGGACGGCATCAAGGTGGGCGTGGGGCCGGGCTCGATCTGCACCACCCGGGTGGTGGCGGGCGTGGGCGTGCCGCAGGTCACGGCGATCTACGAGGCGGCCCAGGCGGCCCGGCCGGCCGGCGTCCCCGTGGTCGGCGACGGTGGCCTGCAGTACTCGGGTGACATCGCCAAGGCCATCGCCGCGGGCGCGGACACCGTCATGCTGGGCAGCCTGCTCGCCGGGTGCGAGGAGAGCCCGGGCGAGATGGTCTTCATCAACGGCAAGCAGTACAAGCTCTACCGGGGCATGGGCTCGCTCGGCGCCATGAGGAACCGGGAGCGCGGCCGTTCCTACTCCAAGGACCGGTACTTCCAGGACGACGTGCTGCGCGAGGACAAGCTGGTGCCGGAGGGCATCGAGGGCCAGGTGCCCTACCGCGGCCCGCTGTCTGCGGTGGCCGGCCAGCTCGTCGGCGGCCTGCGCGCGGCCATGGGCTACTGCGGCGCCCGGACCATCGCCGGCCTGCAGGAGGCGCGGTTCATCCAGATCACCGCGGCCGGCCTGACCGAGAGCCACCCGCACGACGTCAAGATGACCGTCGAGGCGCCGAACTACGGCGGCCGCCCTGGCCGCGACGGGACCGCCCAGTGAGCGACGTGGAAATCGGCCGCGGCAAGACCGGGCGCCGGGCGTACTCGCTCAGCGAGATCGGCATCGTGCCCGCCCGCCGGACGCGGGACCCGGAGGAAGTGTCGATCGCCTGGCAGATCGACGCCTACCGGCTCGAGCTGCCGCTGATGGCCTGCCCGATGGACAGCGTGGTCTCGCCGGGCACCGCTATCCAGATCGGCCGCCTGGGCGGGCTGGCCGTGCTCGACCTGGAAGGGCTGTGGACCAGGTACGAGGACCCTGAGCCGCTGCTCGCCGAGGTGACCGAGCTCGACGAGCAGGCGGCCACCCGGCGGCTGCAGGCCATGTACGCCGAACCGATCTCCGAGGACCTCATCGGGCGCCGGATCGAGGAGATCGCCAGCGCCGGGGTCACCACCGCGGCCAGCTTGTCGCCGCAGCGTACCGCGCGGTACGCCAAGGCCGTCGTCGACGCGGGCGTGGACATCTTCGTGATCCGCGGCACCACGGTGTCGGCGGAGCACGTGTCCGGCCGGGCCGAGCCGCTGAACCTGAAGCAGTTCATCTACGAGCTCGACGTGCCCGTGGTGGTCGGCGGCTGCGCGACCTACACCGCCGCGCTGCACCTGATGCGCACCGGCGCCGCCGGGGTGCTGGTCGGCTTCGGCGGCGGCTCCGGCCACACCACCGTGAAGGTGCTGGGCGTGGCGGTGCCGATGGCCACCGCGATCGCCGACGTGGCCGCGGCCCGGCGCGACTACCTGGACGAGTCCGGTGGCCGCTACGTGCACGTGATCGCGGACGGGTCCATGACCAGCAGCGGCGACATCGCCAAGGCGCTGGCCATCGGCGCCAACGCGGTCATGGTGGGCTCGCCGCTGGCCCGGGCCGCCGAGGCGCCGGGCCGCGGCTACCACTGGGGCAGCGAGGCCAACCACACCGAGCTGCCCCGGGGCGCCCGGGTCCGCGTCGGGACCATCGGCACGCTGGAACAGATCCTGCACGGCCCGTCGACCGTCCCCGACGGCTCGATGAACCTGATGGGGGCCCTGCGCCGCACGATGGCCACGGCCGGCTACTCCGACCTGAAGGAGTTCCAGCGGGTCGAGGTGGTCGTCGCCGATTCCGGCCTGCCCGGCGGCCGCCGCTAGACTCCTGCGCATGGCTCAGCCCCAGTCCCAGCCCGCCCACCCTGGGCCAGCACCGTCCGTGCTTCGCGTCCTGTCCGGGATCCAGCCCACCGCCGACTCCTTCCACCTCGGCAATTACCTCGGCGCGCTGCGCCAGTGGGTGGCGCTGCAGGACAACTACGACGCCTTCTACTGCGTGGTCGACCTGCACGCGATCACGGTGCCGCAAGACCCGGCCCTGCTGTCCCGGCGGACCAGGATCGCCGCCGCCCAGCTGCTCGGGGCCGGTCTCGACCCGGACCGGTGCACGCTGTTCGTGCAGAGCCACGTGCCCGAGCACGCCGAACTGGCCTGGGTGCTCGGCTGCCTGACCGGGTTCGGCGAGGCGAGCCGGATGATCCAGTTCAAGGACAAGTCGGCGAAGGAGGGCCAGGACCAGGCCTCGGTGGGCCTGTTCACCTACCCGATACTGCAGGCCGCGGACATCCTGCTCTACCAGGCCGATCAGGTGCCGGTGGGCGAGGACCAGCGGCAGCACCTGGAGCTCAGCCGGACCCTGGCCCAGCGGTTCAACCACCGGTACGGCCAGACGTTCACGCCGCCGCAGCCGTACATCCTGGCCGACGTGGCCAAGATCTTCGACCTGCAGGATCCGACGGCCAAGATGAGCAAGTCGTCCTCGTCCCCGCAGGGCATCATCGACGTGCTGGACGACCCGGCCGTGATCCGCAAGAAGATCGCCCGCGCGGTCACCGACGCCGGCTCGGAGGTCCGCGCCGACCAGGACGCCAAGCCGGGCGTGACCAACCTGCTGCGGATCTACTCCGCGCTGTCCGGCGAGCCGGTGGCCACCCTGGAGGCCAGGTACCAGGACGCGGGCTACGGCGGGTTCAAGAAGGACCTGGCCGAGCTGGTGGTGGCCAGCTTCGCCCCGATCAGGGAGCAGACCGAGCGGATTCTCGCCGACGAGGCCGGGCTCGACCGCATACTCGCCCACGGCGCCGCGCGGGCCCGCCAGGTGGCCGGGCAGACCATGACGGCCGTCCGCGACCGCATCGGCCTCCTCCAGCCCCAGCCCCAGCCCTGAACCCGCCCTGCCCCTGCCCCTCGCTCCCGCTCTGCCCCTCGCTCCCCGCTCAGCCCCTTGCTCCCCGCGGGTCCCCGGCTAGAGTAGGTGGCCACCTTTAGGAGCCGGCCGGGCCGGCCCAGCCCTGAGCTCAGCGCGGGCGGCGGGCGGCCGGGCGCTGGCGGCGGCTGTAGGCGAAGCCCATCCCCGCGGCGACCACGGCCACGCCGCTGAACCCGGCCGCGGCGAGCACCGACGGGCCGGAGGCCACCGGGTGTGGCCGGGCCGCCGTCTGCTGGGCCGCGGCCGGCGACCGGGGGGCCGCGGCCGGGGGACCGCCCGGCGACCGGGGGACCGCGGCCGCGACCGGCGACCGGGGCACCGCGGCCGCGGCCGGCTGCACAGGCCCGACCAGCGTGCCCACCGGCTTGACCTTGCCGTCGACGGCGAAACCCCAGTCCAGCAGGCTCTTGCCCGCGTCGATCTCGGTCAGCGCGGGGGAGTGCAGCACGGTCACGATCAGCGTGACGCCATGCCGCCTGGCCATCCCCACGTAGGTGGCGCCGGCCGCGTCGGTCCAGCCGATCTTGCCGCCGATCGCCCCCGGGTAGCTGGTGAGCAGCGCGTTCTGGTTGTACAGGGTGACCGACTTCTTCTTGCTGACCTGGAACTTGGCTGAGATCGTCCGGTCGTACCTCAGGAAGGCCGGCATCCGCAGCGACTGCCGGGCAATCAGCGCCAGGTCGTAGGCGGAGGTGTGCTGGCCGGGGGCGTCCAGACCGTTGGGCCGGACCGCAACGGTGTCGTCGGCCTGCAGGTGCCGGGCCTCCGCGTTGATCACCGCCATACCCCGGCCGAACGAGCCAGTCGCCTGCGTCAGCGCCACCGCGGCGTCGTTGGCGGAGATCGTCAGCAGCGCGGTGAACAGGTCCGAGATCTTGTAGGCATGTCCGGGCAGGAGACCTACGACGTTCGGCGACACCGAAACAGCCTGCTTGGTCGCCACCACGGTGGCGTCCGGGTTGAGCACCGGGATGAGCGAGACCGCGGTGAGCACCTTGAGCGTGCTGGCCGGCCGGTACCAGCCGTGCGGGTTCCTGGCCGCGAGCACCTGGCCGGTAACGGCGTCGGCGATGACGAACGCCGACGCCTTCACGGCAGGCAGCTTCCGGAACCGGCCGTGCGGGTAGTTGACGATCACGCCGTGGCCGGCCAGCTGCGCCCCGCCGATGGCCGCGGGTGAGGAGGCCGCGGCCGACGGGGAAGGGGACATGGTGGTTGCGGCGGCTGCGGGAGCGGCGGCTGCGGCGGCGGCCAGCACCGCCCCCGCCGCGGCCAGCACGGTCCGCGGGCCGAACCGGTCCAGCATGGTCCTCCCGCTCTCCTCCTGGGGGTCGCCGGCCGCCCCGAAGTAACCTGAGCACATGGAACGCACGTCCGAGTCAGGGCTTCCCGTCGATCCCGTCTACGACGCAAGCAAGCTTACGGATTTCCGGCCCGAAGAAAAGCTCGGCAGGCCGGGAGAGTATCCATTTACTCGCGGAGTGTATCCGCGGATGTACGTGGACCGTCCCTGGACGATGCGGCAGTACGCCGGGTTCGCCACCGCCCAGGAGTCCAACCGCCGCTACCACGAGCTGATCGAGGCGGGCACCACCGGGCTGTCGGTCGCCTTCGACCTGCCCACCCAGATGGGCTACGACTCCGACGCCCGGGTCGCGCACGGCGAGGTGGGCAAGGTCGGCGTGGCCATCAACACCGTCGACGACATGCGCACGCTCTTCGGCGGCATCCCGCTGGACGGCGTGTCCACCTCCATGACGATCAACGCGCCCGCCGCGGTGCTGCTGCTGATGTACCAGACGGTCGGCGAGGAGCAGGGCGTCCGCCCGGACAAGCTCACCGGCACGATCCAGAACGACGTGCTCAAGGAGTACATCGCCCGCGGCACCTATATCTACCCGCCCCGCCCGTCACTGCGCCTGGTCGCCGACACCTTCGCCTACTGCCGCGACGAGCTGCCCAAGTGGAACACGATCTCCATCTCCGGGTACCACATGGCCGAGGCGGGCGCCACGCCGGTGCAGGAGATCGCGTTCACGCTGGCCAACGCCAGGGAGTACGTCCGGGCCGCGCTCGCATCGGGCCTGGCCGTAGACGAGTTCGGTCCCCGGCTCTCCTTCTTCTTCGTGGCCCGGACCACGCTGCTCGAGGAGGTCGCGAAGTTCCGCGCCGCGCGACGGCTGTGGGCCCGCATCATGAAGGACGAGTTCAAGGCCGAAGATCCCCGGTCGCAGATGCTGCGCTTCCATACCCAGACGGCCGGCGTGCAGCTCACCGCGCAGCAGCCGGAGGTGAACATGATCCGGGTGAGCCTGCAGGCCATGGCGGCGGTGCTCGGCGGGACCCAGTCGCTGCACACGAACTCCTTCGACGAGGCGCTCGCGCTGCCCAGCGCCAAGGCGGCCCGGCTGGCGCTGCGCACCCAGCAGGTCATCGCGTACGAGAGCGACCTGACCGCCACGGCGGACCCCTTCGCCGGCTCCTACGCGATCGAGTCGATGACCGACGAGATCGAGGCGGCCGCGGAAACCCTGATGGACCGCATCGAGGAAATGGGCGGGGCGGCCGCGGCGATAGAGCGCGGTTTCCAGAAAGGCGAGATCGAGGGCGCGGCCTACCAGGTGGCGCGGGAAATCGACGAGGGCGACCGTATTGTCGTTGGCGTGAACAAATTCGTCGTTAACGGCGAGGAGCCGTATCAGCCGCTCCCGTTCGACCCGGCCATTGAGGCGGCGCAGGCGGACCGGCTGGCCCGGCTGCGCGAGACGCGCGACCGGGCCGCGACTAGCCGCGCCATTGCGGCACTCAAAACGGCGGCCGAAGGTACCGGCAACGTCCTTTACCCGCTGCGGGACGCGCTGCGGGCCGACGCCACTCTCGGTGAGGTGTGTGATGCGCTGCGGGACGTCTGGGGCGAGTATCGGCCCGGGACTATTTGATAACTGAACAATTTCCGGCACGGAGCACCAAGCACGGAGGCCTGGACATGCCTATCGAGTGGAATCCTTCCCGCGGCGTGACGCTCGGCGTCGAATGGGAGGTCCAGCTAATCGACGGCGAGACCAAGCTGCTGCGCCAGGAGGCAGGGAAGCTGCTGGACCAGCTGCCGGTGGCCGCCGATACCGGTGAGCACCCGCGAATCCGCCACGAGCTGATGCAGTCCACTCTTGAGCTGGTCACCGGTATTTGCAGTACGGTCTCCGAGGCGAAAGACGACCTCACCGTGACGATCACCGAACTCCAGCGGATGGCGGCGGAGCACGGTATCCTATTGGCGTGTGCCGGGACTCACCCGGTGAGTGACTGGCGAGACGCGGCGATGGCGCCCATCCAGCGCTATGCGGAACTTGTCGAGCAAATGCAGTGGCTTGCCCGCCGGATTCAGACCTTCGGCGTGCACGTCCATGTGGGGATTCGGGACGGGCGCAAGGCGATTCCGATCGTCAATGCGCTGGCCGCTTATCTTCCGCATTTTCTCGCCATTACCGCGTCCAGCCCGTTCTGGTGCGGGTACGACACGGGGCTTGCCTCCAGCAGGTCGGTGACATTCGGCGCGTTGCCGACCGCGGGTCCGCCGCATCGGCTAACGAGCTGGGAACAGTTCGAAGACTACATGGACACCCTGCTCCGGGCGGGGACCATCCGCAGCATCAAGGAGGTCTGGTGGGACATCCGGCCGCACCCGGACTTCGGCACCGTCGAGATTCGCATGTCCGACGGTGTGCCGACGCTGCGCGAGGTCGGCATGGTCGCGGCGCTGGCGCAGTGCCTGGTTCAGCTGTTCGACACCCAGCTGGACCGCGGCTACACGCTGCCGAGCCCGTCGGCGTGGGTGGTCAGGGACAACAAGTGGCGCGCGACGCGGTACGGGCTGGACGCGATCGTGATCACTGACGAGGCTGGCGACACCGCGCCGCTGCGAGACGAGCTTTACGAGCTCCTCGCGGAGCTCGAGCCGGTAGCCTCGAGGCTAGGCTGCCAGGACGAGCTCTCCGTGGTCTCCGAAGTGCTCGAGCATGGCGCCTCTTACGAACGGCAGCGAGCCGTCTACGCGCATACCGGGGATCTGATCAGCGTGGTAGACGCCCTCGTGACCGAGTTCGCCGAAGACAGATTCTGCGCTTACGGGGATGGTGGGCATGGAAGGCAATGATCTGCTCGCGGATCTGGACGCGTTCCTGGCGGAGCACGAAGCAGAGCTGATCGAGTTCCGCCGCGATCTGCACGCTCATCCGGAGCTGGCTTACAACGAGCACCGCACTACCCGCCGGGTCGCGCTGCGCCTGGCCGCGGCGGGCTTGCGGCCGGTGATCCTGCCCAAGGGAACCGGCATGCTCGTCGACATCGGCTCCGAGCAAGTTCCTGATACCGAACGACCGGTCGTTGCGCTCCGGGCAGATCTCGACGCGCTGCCCATGACGGACGACAAGGACGTTCCCTACCGCTCCACCGTGCCGAACGTGTGCCATGCCTGCGGCCACGACGTGCACACCACGGTGCTGCTCGGGCCGGCCTGTTCCTGGCCGAGCAGGCCGCCGCGGGCGTGCTGCCGGGGCGGGTCAGGCTCATCTTCCAGCCCGCCGAGGAGGCGGCCGGGGGTGCGCTGGACGTGCTCGCTTCTGGCGGGATCGCCTCGGTGGGCCGGATCTTCGCGTTGCACTGCGACCCGCGGCTGGACGCGGGCCAGCTCGGCGTGCGCTCCGGCGCGATCACCGCGGCCTGCGACAGGATCGAGGTGCGCGTGTCCGGGCCCGGCGGCCACACGGCCCGGCCGCACCTGACCGCGGACCTGATCTACGCGCTCGGCAAGATCCTCACCGAGGTCCCCGCGGCGATGTCCCGGCGGGTTGACCCGCGATCCAGCCTGAGCCTGGTCTGGGGCCGGGTCAGCGCGGGCACCGTGGCCAACGCGATCCCCGACGAGGGCATCGCCGAGGGCACCGTCCGCTGCCTCGACGACGAGGCCTGGCACACCGCGCCCGACCTGCTCAAGGGGCTCATCGACTCGGTGGCGGCGGCTTACGGCGTGAACGCCGAGCTCAGCTACCAGCGGTACGTGCCGCCCACGGTCAACGACCAGGGCAGTGCGGCCATGATCTCCGCGGCGGCGCTCGACGTGCTCGGCGCGGGCCAGGTCGTGCAGACGCCGCAGAGCCTGGGCGGCGAGGACTTCGCCTGGTACCTGGAGTCCATCCCCGGCGCGCTGGCCCGGCTCGGCACCCGGGTGCCCGGCTCGGCCGTGTCGCACGACATCCACCAGCCGACGTTCGACGTGGACGAGCGCGCCATCGGCGTCGGGGTCCGCGTGATGGCCTCCACGGCGATCACCGCGCTGTGGGATGACGACGGCGCGATCGTCGCCCAGCCGCTGCCCGGCGTGACCGGCGCCTGACCCGCCCTGGCCGGGTACGGCGTTACCCTAGGCGGGTGGAAAAGCCGCAGACGTTCCGCTCGCCGACCGCGGTCGTCATCTGGATCGTGTGGCTGCTCTTCGCCGCCGGCAACTTGGTCGACCTGGCCGTCCAGGGCCGGGACCATCTTTCCCTGGTCGCGGCGGCCGTCTTGCTGCTGGCGACCGGCGTCGCCTACGTCACCGCGCAGCGGCCCCGGATCGTCGCCGATGACGCCGGGGTGACGGTCAGGAACCCGCTGCGCGATCACCGGATCGGCTGGGCGGGCGTAGCCGAGGTGGACCTGCTCGACCTGCTGCGCGTGCACTGTGCCTGGGGCGCGCCCGGGGGGCAGCAGAGCAAGGTCATCAGCGCCTGGGCCGTGCCCTACTCCCGGCGGCGCCAGTTCGCCGCCGAGGCCAAGGCCCGCCGCGCGGCCAGGTCCCCGGGACGACGGCCGCCGCTTGGCTTCCCGTCCGGCGGGCGCTACGGTGCCCCGGTGCCGGCCGCGGCTGCCTCCACCGCCGAGGCCGACGCGGAGAAGATCGTCCGGGTGCTCAGCGACCGCGCGACCGCGGCCCGGGCCGAGGCCATCTGGGCGGCCAGCCCGGCGGAGATCCCCGGCGCAGAAGCGGGCGCGGAAACCGCGCCCGCCGCGGAAACCGCGCCCGCCGGGGAAACCGGGCCCGCCGGGGTGGCCGGCGGAACCACTGCCGTGGCCGCCGAAGGCTGGACCGAGCCGCTGACCAGCACGTGGAGCGGCCGGGCCATCGCCGCCCTGGTCATTCCCGCGCTGATCCTGCTGGTGGTCTTCCTGCTGTAAGGCGGTCAGGGCCCGGGCGAGGTCCAGGGCGGTTCCGAGCCCTCATATCCGGGGTTGGAGTCGCCCATCTTGGCGCAGGGCAGGGCCCGCAGCGCCGTCACGTAGTCGGCCGGGGCGCCGGCCTGCTCGGCCGCATCGGCGAGGATGCCGATGCTCCGTGCCGACGGCAGCCCGCCCTCGTAGAAGTTGAGCACGTACAGCCAGGCCAGCACGTCACCGTCGAGGGTCTCCACCCGCACCTTGGCCTTGCGGTAATAACCGAGGGTGACACCGTCCCAGTTATCGAGTTCCTTCTCGTCGTTCTCGAACACGTCGTAGAGCACGACGAAGACCCGGGAGTCAGGGTCCTCGACCACCGTGGCGAGGGCGCCGTCCCAGCCGATGTCCTCCCCGCCGAACGTCAGCCGCCATCCTTCCAGCCAGCCGGTGCCGCGCTGAGGTGAATGCGGGCAACGAGAGAGCATCTGCGCCGGGTCCATGTTGCTGCCGTAGGCTGCGTACAGTGCCACGGGGGCAAGCGTACGGCGTCCCGCCGGCGGACGCCGGGCATTGCCCGCCCCCCGATACCTGACTGCGACCAACACACGCGGGAGAATTACTCATCGTGACCTTGCCACGTCAGAGAATCGCGATCCTCGGGGGCGGTCCCGGCGGTTACGAAGCCGCCCTCGTCGCCGCCCAGCTCGGCGCCGACGTCACCGTCGTCGATTCCGACGGGCTCGGCGGCGCCTGCGTGCTCACCAACTGCGTCCCCTCCAAGTCGCTGATCGAGACCTCCAACGCGATGACGCTGCTCAACCGCAGCGCCGGGCTCGGCATCGCCACCGGCGGCCTGGCCACGGTCAACGCCGCGCGGCTGTACGAGCGGATCACCGACCTGGCCCGGGCCCAGTCCCGCGACATCACCGCCCGGATCGCCGCCGAGGACATCAGGGTGATCAAGGGGCACGGCCGCCTGGACGGCCCGGGCACGGTCAGGGCAGGTGACCAGGAGATCAAGGCGGACGCGATCCTGATCGCCACCGGCGCGCTGCCCCGCATCCTGCCCGGCGCCCAACCCGACGGCGAGCGCATCCTGACCTGGCGGCAGCTCTACGACCTGACCGAGCTGCCCAGGGACCTGATCGTGGTCGGCTCGGGCGTGACCGGGGCCGAATTCGCCAGCGCCTACCAGGCGCTCGGCTCCCGGGTCACCCTGGTCTCCTCCCGGGACCGGGTGCTGCCGCAGGAGGACGAGGACGCGGCGAACCTGATCGAGGACGTGTTTCGCCGCAGCGGCATGACGGTGCTGTCCCGGTCGCGCGCCCGGGCCGTCCGCCGGGATGAGGACGGCGTCAGCGTGAGCCTGGATGACGGCCGGAGCGTGACCGGCAGCCATTGCCTGATGACCGTGGGCATGGTCCCGCGGACCGAGGGCTGCGGCCTGGACGCGGCCGGGGTGAAGATGGACGCGCACGGCTTCATCGAGGTGGACCGGGTGTCCCGGACATCGGCGCCCGGCGTGTACGCGGCCGGCGACTGCACCGGCGTGCTCATGCTGGCTTCCGTTGCCGCCATGCAGGGCCGGATCGCCATGTGGCACGCGCTCGGCGAGGCGGTCGGTCCGCTGCGGCTCGGCCACGTCGCCGCGACCATCTTCACCGACCCGGAGATCGCCACCGTCGGCGTCTCGCAGCGGGCGGTCACCGCGGGCGACGCCCAGGCCCGGGTGCTCAAGCTGCCGCTGGCCACCAACCCGCGGGCCAAGATGGCGGGCTTCCGCGACGGTTTCGTCAAGCTGTTCACCAGCCCGGGCACCGGTGTCGTGCTCGGCGGCGTGATCGTGGCCCCGCGGGCCAGCGAGCTGATCCTGGCCGTCTCGGTCGCCATGGAGCAGCGCCTCACCGCCGAGGAGCTGGCGCACACGTTCGCCGTGTACCCGTCCCTGTCCGGCAGCGTCACCGAGGCCGCCCGCAAGCTGATGGAGTTCACCCCAGACGCCCCCTGACCCGGCCCCTCCGGTTCCATGGATGTGGCAACGTAATCAATAGATTCATTACGCTGTCACAACCATGGATTCCGGCCCCCGGGGATTGTCCGGAGTGGGGGAGGGGCAGGGCAGCCTCAATGCGAGGGGCGGCCCAGGTCGGGATCGTTCGGGGGCTCGATCCCGTGCCGCCGCAGCCGGGACACCCGGATGTCGTCGGCGTATATCGCGACGATGCCCACGCTGCAGATCAGGAACAGCGCGGGCACCACGATGCGGATCCACAGCGCGCCCGGCAGCAGCGCCAGCACCGCGCCGAACGGCAGCATCACGATCAGGTGGCGGACGGTGAGGCGGCCGCGCCAGCCGACGTCGGTCAGCTCGTGCCTGACCCACTCCCGGTTCCGCTCCGGCATCCGGGCGCCGAGCGCGAACAGTGCCTGGCGTCCCGCGCCCGGATCGCCCGGGAGCCTGCTCATCGTGATCAGTCCGCGAGCTCGCAGATCGCCGCCCCGGCGGTGACCGTCTGGCCCACCTCGACGGACAGCCCGGTCACCGTGCCGTCCTTGTGCGCGGTCAGCGGCTGTTCCATCTTCATCGCCTCCAGCACGACCACCACGTCTCCGGCCGACACCCGCTGCCCCTCGCTGACCGCGATCTTGATGATCGTCCCCTGCATCGGGCTCAAAAGAATGTTGCCCCGGGGGGGACGACCCCCCCCAGACCCCTCCCGCTTACGGGGGGACTTCCCGTCCCCCCGTCTCCCCCTGGGGAGGGCTCCGCCCCCCAGCATCGTGCCTGCCGGCACGATTACCTCCAGCCGTTTCCCGCCGACCTCGACGGTCAGCGTCTCCCGCTCGGCCGGCTCCGCCGCCCCGGCGGCCGCCTGGTCCGGCATGGGCGCGTCGAACTCGGTCTCGATCCAGCGGGTGTGCACCCGCAGCGGCTCGCCGGCGAACGCGGGGTCGGTCACCACGGCCCGGTGGAAGGGCAGCACGGTGGGCATCCCGCCGACCTCGAACTCGGCCAGCGCACGGGCCGAGCGCTGCAGTGCCTCGGCCCGGCTGGCGCCGGTCACGATCAGCTTGGCGATCAGCGAGTCGAACACCTGCGGGACCGACATCCCGGCCGCGTACCCGGAGTCGAGCCGCACGCCAGGGCCGGACGGCGGCTGCCACACTGTAATCGTGCCGGGTGCCGGGAGGAATCCCCGGCCCGGATCCTCGGCGTTGATCCGGAACTCGATCGAGTGCCCGCGGGCAGGCGGGTCGTCGTAGCCGAGCGGCTCGCCCTCGGCGATGCGGAACATCTCGCGCACCAGGTCGATGCCGGTGACCTCCTCGCTGACCGGGTGCTCGACCTGCAGCCGGGTGTTGACCTCCAGGAAGCTGACCGTGCCGTCCTGGCCGACGAGGAACTCGCAGGTGCCCGCGCCCACGTAGCCGGCCCGCCGCAGGATCTCCTTGGAGGACCGGTACAGCGCCTCGGTCTGCGCCGCGGTCAGGAACGGCGCCGGGGCCTCCTCGACCAGCTTCTGGTGCCTGCGCTGCAGCGAGCAGTCCCTGGTCGAGACCACCACCACGTTCCCGTGGGCGTCGGCCAGGCACTGCGTCTCCACGTGCCGGGGCCGGTCCAGGTACCGCTCGACGAAGCACTCGCCCCGGCCGAACGCCGCCGTGGCCTCCCGGACCGCGGACTCGTACTGCCCGGCGACCTCTTCCTCGCGCCAGGCCACCTTCAGCCCGCGGCCGCCGCCGCCGAACGCGGCCTTGATCGCCACCGGGTAGCCGTGCTCCCTGCCGAACGCCAGCACCTCGCCGGCGCCCGGACCGGGTCCGGGGTGCCCGGCGTGAGCGGCGCCCCGGCCGCCAGGGCGATGTGCCGCGCCCGGACCTTGTCGCCGAGCGCCTCGATGGCCTCCGGCGGGGGGCCGATCCAGGTCAGCCCGGCCGCGTTGACCGCCCGGGCGAATTCGGCGTTCTCGGCCAGGAAGCCGTAGCCGGGGTGGACCGCGTCCGCGCCGGACTCCAGCGCCACCTTGATGATCTTGTCGATGTCCAGGTAGGTCTCCGCGCTGGTCGCCCCGCCCAGCGCGTAAGCCTCGTCGGCCATGCGTGCGTGCAGCGAGTCCAGGTCGGGTTCGGCGTACACCGCCACGCTGCCCAGCCCGGCATCACGGCAAGCCCGCGCCACCCGCACCGCGATCTCGCCGCGGTTCGCGATCAGCACCTTGCGCACTGCGGACTCCCTGGTTCCCATGCTGCGCAGGCAGTCTAGTTGACATCCTTCCCGTCCGGAGGAACGGGATTCCCGGGGCTGTCATGCGACGGCCCTGGCGGGTGGTTGGCGTTTCATGGACCGGGCAGCCCCGAGGTCTCCGCGCCCTGTGACCGCAAGCCCTGCGGCCAGGATTACCTTCCCTGCGTTCACGTCAGCATGCTCAGTAAATCCGCAGGCCCGGCACCGGAAGACGGCTTGGCTCTCGCGAGCCTCCCGGTCGGTGACTCCGCACTGTGAGCAGGTCTGGCTAGTGTACAGCGACCACAACGCCGCGGTCCACGCCGACTGGGGGTTTCCCGTTCGGCTCGGACACGGACACGCCGTCCTCGAGGCAGAACGACACGTACCAGCGCCCGCCGTCCCGCCGGACCGTCGCATTGCGGACCCGGCCACCGATGGGCCGCGTCCATCGGAACCGGACCTCGCCCAGCTTTGGCAACGCCACGCTGCCCCAGCGGCGATTCAGGCGTTTGACCGCCATTTGGGCCGGGTCAGGAAACCGGAACGAAGGCTGTGATCGCCTGGCCGACCGCCAGCGCACCTTGAAGGCGCCGTGTCGCTTGCACGCTTTGTCCAGGTCCATGAGCGTCTGCTGGAGGCAGTGTGAGGGTGCTTCTGACAGCCATGGCTCATCCTGCTTAGCTTCGGCAACCTGCCGGGCCTGCTCCACGTACCCGATGAACCGGCCTCGCCTGCCATACTCCCGGCGTTGCTCAAGCGCCGTGTTCCATACGGCGCGGCAAATGGAAGCGACACGCTCGGCGTACGCCTCCTGCTCGGGTGTCAGGGCCAGCAAGTAGCGCCGTCCCGTCAGCATTTCGGCCGCATTTGTCGCACCAGTTCTATCGGTGGGGTCGCGCCTTGGTTCGATCGCAAGGTTGCCACGCTTTTACGAACATATTAGCGTATATTTCCTAACTTGGCCCTGAAGGGCGGACTCTGCACGCGGTTCTTTTAGCATGTCGGCGAGGCAATGATGTGGCCCGGTGCTGGCGGGCGACTCGCCTCGCGCGGGCGCTCGGAAAGATAACGTCCTCGCGCCCCGTACCTCAGTGTCACGGCGGGAAAGTACCCGCAGCCTTGCGGTGTCGGCGACGGCGGTTACCACGACCGCCCCCACCGTGATGGCACGATGCTGGCACGGGGCAGCGATGAAACGGATTGGGTCCGCTTGCGCCCGCTTGTGCCGCCTTGTGTGATTACCGCGCTGTAGCCGGGGTAACACGCAGCGGATTGTCACGGCCTCCGCCAGGTTCCGGTGCCTTACAGTTCCCGCTCCTCAACCGAAGTGTGATCTCGGGTACGTAGAGTAAGCACCAGGCCGGTTGCGAGACCGTCGCTTGGGGCTGGGGCTCTCGGTGATCGTCGGCGCGTGGAACTGCCCGACGACGGCGACTTTTCGTTACGACGTGGTAACGAAGACGTGACTAAGCTATCCGCTTTTGCCCGGCGTGCGTTGAGTAATTCAGAACAGCGGGGCGGAACGGAAGGAGCCCGGGTGCGCCTGATCATCTCCCTGATCATCTGGGAGCGCCGAGGATGACCGTGCTTGGCATGCTGGCCTGGTGCGCGGCGGCGGTGAGCCTGTGGCTCGGCGCGCGCCGGTACGACAGCGCCCTCGCACGGGGCTACCGGTGGCTCGCGGTCGCCGCCGCGCTGTACTGCGTCGGCCTGGTCGTCCAGGGGATCCTCGGCGGCACGCTGAACCCGGCGCCCGGCCTGTCCTTCACCGACCTGCCGCCGCTGCTGGCGCTGGCCGCCATGGCGGCGGGCACCGCGGTGCTGGCCATGGCCGAACGGGACGGCGGCAACAGCCCGCACCGGCCGCAGCCAGGCCGCACGCCCCGGCCGGACGGCCCGGCGAGATCGAGAATCAGCAGGGAAATCAGCAGGGAGCCGAGGGCTCGGCCGGTTCGGTGCTGCCCGGGCTCGCGGACGGCTACGTCATGGCCGTCGCGCTGCTGGTGATCGGCTGGACCGCGCTGTTCAGCGCGGAGTTCCACCGGTCCGGTGAGCGGCCGGGCACCTTCCTGCTCGCCCTGATCCACCCGCTGGCCGACCTGGCCGTGCTCGGCGCGCTGCTGCCTGTGGTCACCGTCGCCTGGCGGCGGGTCATGCTGCCCTACCTGTCCCTGCTCGCCATCGCCCTCGGCGACGCGCTGGCCGTGGGCCAGCGGGTGCTGGGCGGCCACCTGGGCGTCGCGGCGCTGCTGATGCCGGTGGTCGCGGCGCTGCTGCTCGGCGCGGCGCCGTGGCGGGTGACCGAGGTCTTCGGGTCCAGCTGGACCCGCAGGACGACAAGCTCGGCGGCGGCGACCGTCATCGCGGGGCTGGCCGCCTCCGTGGCCACCCTGGTGGTGATCGGCAACGGCCTGGCCGGGGCGCCGGCGGCCGGGGTCGCGCTGGTGGTGGCGGGCGGCGCCGGGGTGCTCGTGCTGGCCGCGCGGGTCTTCATGCTCGTCCGGGAGAACCTGGCCGTCCTCGGCATCTGGCGGGAATCGAGCCGGAGCCTGCGCGACCTGGCCAACCGGACCAGCGACGTGGTCCTGGTCTGCGACCTGGACGGCGTGATCAGGTACGCCGGCCCGGCGGTCGAGGACTACGGCTACCGGCCCGGCGCGCTGACCGGCCGGCGGCTGCTCGACCTCGTCCACCCGGAGGACCGGTCCGCCGCGCTGGCTTCGGTCCGGCTGGCGCTCGGCGGGTACCACCCGACCGGGCCCGAGGGCTCCCTGGGCGCCGCCACGGCAGGCGAGTCCGCCGAAGGGGCCGCCGGATCCGGCCGGTTCCCGGTCCGGGTCCGGGCCGCCGACGGGACGTGGCGGCACATCGAGTCCACCGTGCTGCGTTACCAGGCGCCCGGCGAGCCCATCCAGATGCTGGTCACCGCCCGCGACGTGAGCGACCAGGTGGCGCTGCGCCAGCAGGTGACCCACCTGACCTTCCACGACGGGCTGACCGGGCTGCCGAACCGGGCCTACGTCGAGGAGCGCGCCAGGGACGTGCTGCGCGACGCCGCGGCGGCCATCCGGACCGGCGTCATCTTCCTGGACCTGGACCGCTTCACCGCGGTCAACGACTCGGTCGGGCACGGCGCGGGTGACCTCGTGCTGGCCCAGGCGGCCCGGCGGCTGCGCGCCGTCGTCCCGGTCCACGACACGGTCGCCCGCTGGGGCAGCGACGAGTTCGCCGTCCTGGTCGAGGACGCCGGGAACGTCCAGGAGGTGGCCGAGATCGCCGAGCGGCTGGCCGGCGCGATCGCCGCCGAGCCGTTCCGGGTGGCCGGGCAGCAGATCGCGCTGACCGCCAGCGTGGGCGTCGCGCTGGCCGACGTGGACCCGCCCGGGCTCGTGCTGCGCAACGCGGACGTGGCCATGTCACGGGCCAAGGACACCGGCGGCGACCGGGTCGAGGTCTACGCCGCGCACATGCACGCCGACGTGGTCCGCAGGCTGGAGATCGTCAGCGACCTGCAGCGGGCCATCGGCACCGGGGAGCTCACCCTGCAGTTCCAGCCGATCGTGGAGCTGGGGACCTCGCGCGTGGTCGGGGCCGAGGCGCTGGTCCGCTGGTGGCGCGGCGGCCAGGTGGTCCCGCCGCGGGAGTTCCTCGGCGCCGCCGAGGAATCCGGCCTCATCGTCCCGCTCGGCGAGTGGGTGATGCGCGAGGCGTGTACCCAGGGCGCGGCCTGGCGCCACTCATCCCGGGACGTCGGGGTCTCGGTGAACCTGTCCGCCCGGCAGATCACCGCGCCCGGCTTCAGCGCCCGGGTGGCGGCGATCCTGGCCGAGACCGGGCTGCCGCCCGCGGCGCTCACCGTCGAGGTGAACGAGCGGATCCTGGTCGAGGAGGACGGGCTGATCCTCGAGCGGCTCACGGACCTGCACCGGCTGGGCGTCCGGATGGCCATCGACGATTTCGGCACCGGGTACGCCTCGCTGGCCAACCTGCGCCAGTTCCCGCTGGATATCATCAAGATCGATCCCTCGTTCGTGGCCGGCCTCGGTCATGACGACACGCTTACCCTGCTGACCAGGACCGTGGTGCAGGTGGGGCGCGACCTCGGCCTCCGGGTCATCGCCGAGGGCATCGAGCAGCCGCGCCAGCTCATCGCGCTGCGCGAGATGGGCTGCGGCTACGGCCAGGGATTCCTGGTGGCCAGGCCGATGGGCGCCCCCGGAGTAGAGGCCCTGATCAGCACGTCCGGCGATTCGGGAGACGGGCCGCATGAGCGGCCCGTCTCGGAATGTGAGACAACCCGCGTCAGCGGTTGACGCATTGATTCCGGATGGCAGTAAGGTGTTACCCGTGAAGTACCCGCAGATCCTCGTACTTGGCCGGCGCGCAGGCAGCTGACCAAGCAGCTCACTGCGCGCTCCCCTCGACTGCCGTCCGGCACGAGGGGATTTTTTATGCCGCCGGATCCGAGCCGATGCCAATGGAGACCTACCGATGACCG
Source organism: uncultured Actinomycetes bacterium (assembly GCA_963722275.1). Taxonomy (GTDB): domain Bacteria; phylum Actinomycetota; class Actinomycetes; order Streptosporangiales; family Streptosporangiaceae; genus Palsa-504. Next base: position 18,574 of record CAVRMX010000030.1, read on the forward strand.
AGCAGATGACGGGCCGCAAGGAACCCGCAGGCACGGAGCGGCCCGCGGGGGCCGCTACCGGGCCCGCGGGTCCCAGCCCGCGGGACCTGGCCGCCCGCTCGCCGCACCACCAGCCCGCCCGCCCCGCGGACCAGCCGCGCCCGGCCGGTGCCTCGCTCGCAGGCCCGGCCCAGCCGCCAGCCGCCCCCGCGCAGCCGGCCCCTGGCCCGGCCGCCCCCGCGACCACTCAGCCCGCCACCGGGCCGGCCGTCCCGGCGCAGGGCGCCGGGTCCGAGGCGCCGCACGCGCACGTCGCGAGCACGGGCAAGACGCGGGCCACCGGGGCGCAGGCCCTGGTGTACGCGCTCGAGCGGGTCGGCGCGGACGTGGTGTTCGGGATCCCGGGCGGTGCCGTCCTGCCTGCCTACGACCCGCTGCTCGACTCCAAGATCATCAGGCACATCCTGGTCAGGCACGAGCAGGGCGCCGGCCACGCGGCCACCGGGTACGCGCAGGCCACCGGGCGCGTCGGGGTGTGCATGGCGACCAGCGGGCCGGGCGCGACCAACCTGGTGACGCCGATCGCCGACGCCTACATGGACTCGGTCCCGATCGTCGCCATCACCGGGCAGGTGCCGTCCAGCCTGATCGGCACCGACGGCTTCCAGGAAGCCGACATCTCCGGGATCACCATCCCGATCACCAAGCACAACTTCCTGGTCACCAAGCCCGGGGACATCGCCCGCACCATCGGCGAGGCGTTCCACGTCGCCTCGACCGGGCGGCCGGGGCCGGTGCTCGTCGACATCTCCAAGGACGCGCTGCAGGCGATGACCGACTTCAGCTGGCCGGTCCCCTTCGAGCTGCCCGGCTATCACCCGGTGACCCGGCCGCACGCCCGGCAGGTGCGCGAGGCCGCGCGGCTGATCAGCGAATCCAGGCGCCCGGTGCTCTACGTCGGCGGCGGCGTGATCAAGGCGGGCGCCACCGCACAGCTGCGCGAGCTCGCCGAGCTGACCGGCATCCCGGTGGTCACCACGCTGATGGCCAGGGGCGCGTTCCCGGACCGGCACCCGCAGCACATGGGCATGCCCGGCATGCACGGCACGGTCGCGGCAGTCGGCGCGCTGCAGCAGGCCGACCTGCTCATCGCGCTGGGCACCAGGTTCGACGACCGGGTGACCGGCAAGCTGGACACGTTCGCGCCTGGCGCGCTGATCGTGCACGCGGACATCGACCCGGCCGAGATCTCCAAGAACCGCCGCGCCGACGTGCCGATCGTGGGCGACTGCCGCGAGGTGATCGCCGACCTGGTGGCCGCGGTGAAGGCCGAGCACGAGCAGGGCCACCGCGCCGACCTGACCGCCTGGCGGGCCCAGCTGGACTCGCTGCGGAGTACCTACCCGCTGGGTTACGACCAGCCGGACGACGGCACGCTGGCGCCGCAGTACGTGATCGAGCGGATCGGCAAGATCGCGGGCCCGGAGGCGGTGTACGTGGCCGGGGTCGGCCAGCACCAGATGTGGGCGGCCCAGTTCATCGACTACGAGAACCCGGCCACCTGGATCAACTCGGGCGGCCTGGGCACGATGGGCTTCGCCGTGCCGGCCGCGATGGGCGCCAAGGTGGGCCGCCCGGACGCCACCGTGTGGGCGATCGACGGCGACGGCTGCTTCCAGATGACCAACCAGGAGCTGGCCACCTGCGCCATCGAGGGCATCCCGGTCAAGGTCGCGGTCATCAACAACGGCAGCCTCGGCATGGTCCGGCAGTGGCAGACGCTGTTCTACAACGAGCGCTACTCCAACACCGACCTGCACCGCACCGCGGAGCGGAAGCTGACCGGCACCCGCATCCCCAACTTCGTCAAGCTCGCCGAGGCCTACGGCTGCGAGGGCATCCGCTGCGAGGAGCCCGCCGACGTGGACAAGGTGATCGAGCAGGCCATGGCCATCGACGACCGGCCGGTCGTGGTGGACTTCATCGTGCACAGGGACGCCATGGTCTGGCCCATGGTCGCGGCCGGCACCAGCAACAACGACATCAAGTTCGCGCGCGGCCTGGCGCCTGACTGGGGAGGAGCGACCGAATGACCCGCCATACGCTGTCCGTGCTCGTGGAGAACAAGCCGGGCGTCCTGGTCAGGATCGCGGGGCTGTTCGCGCGCCGCAACTTCAACATCGACTCCCTCGCCGTCGGGCCCACCGAGCACGAGGAGATCTCCCGCATCACGATCGTGGTCAACTGCGAGGAGCACCCGCTCGAGCAGGTGACCAAGCAGCTGAACAAGCTGATCAACGTGCTGAAGATCGTCGAGCTCGAGCCGGGCTCGACGGTGCAGCGCGAGCTGATCCTGATCAAGGTCAGGGCCGACGCGGAGAGCCGGTCGCGGGTGCTCGAGGCCGTTAACCTGTTCCGGGCCAAGGTGGTCGACGTCGCGCTCGACGTGATCACGGTGGAGGCGACCGGGAACCGGGAGAAGCTGGACGCGCTGATCAGGGTGCTCGAGCCGTTCGGCATCAAGGAGCTGGTTCAGTCGGGGATGGTGGCCATCGGCCGCGGCGGCCGCTCGATCACCGACCGCGCGCTGCGGCCGGTCGAGCGCAGCGCTTAGATCCTCACCGAAACGAAAACAGAAAGGCCCAGGTAAGTGGCAGAGATCTTTTACGACGACAGTGCCGACCTTTCCGTCATCCAGGGCAGGCACGTCGCCGTCCTCGGGTACGGCAGCCAGGGGCATGCGCACGCCCTCTCGCTCCGCGACTCCGGCGTGGACGTGCGCGTCGGGCTGCCCGAGGGTTCGAAGAGCCGGGAGAAGGCCGCCAACGACGGCCTGCGGGTCACCACGCCCGGCGAGGCGTGCGAGGAGTCGGACCTGATCATGGTCCTGGTCCCTGACCACCTGCAGCGCGAGCTCTACGCCCAGGCGATCGCGCCCTCGCTGGTGGAGGGCGACGCGCTGTTCTTCGCTCACGGCCTGAACATCCGGTACGACCTGATCACCCCGCCGGCCGGGGTGGACGTGTGCATGGTCGCGCCCAAGGCGCCCGGCCACCTGGTCCGGCGCCAGTTCGCGCAGGGCCGCGGCGTGCCCGTGCTGGTCTGCGTCGAGCGGGACGCGACCGGCAACGCGTGGCCGCTGACCCTGGCCTACGCCAAGGCCATCGGCGGCACCCGCGCGGGCGCGCTGAAGAGCACCTTCACCGAGGAGACCGAGACCGACCTGTTCGGCGAGCAGACGGTGCTCTGCGGCGGCGTGGCCGAACTGATCAAGGCCGGCTTCGCCACCCTGGTCGAGGCGGGGTACCAGCCCGAGTCCGCCTACTTCGAGTGCCTGCACGAGATGAAGCTGATCGTGGACCTGATGTACGAGGGCGGCATCTCCAAGATGTACTGGTCGGTGTCCGACACCGCCGAGTACGGCGGTTACACCCGCGGCCCGCGGCTGATCAACGAGCAGACCCGCGAGGAGATGCGCCGCATCCTGGGCGAGATCCAGGACGGATCGTTCGCCCGCGAGCTGGTCGAGGAGTTCGACGCGGGCAAGCCGAACTTCCTCAAGCGCCGCGAGGCCGAGCGTAACGAGCAGATCGAGCAGGTCGGAGCGCGGCTGCGGCCGCTGATGTCCTGGCTCGCCGAGGACGAGTAGAGGACGAGTAGAGGACGAGTAGCGGGCCGGGTTTATCCGCCCCGGGCGGGGTAGCAGGTCCTGATGGCTGTCAATACCACGCACACCAGGACTCGCGGCGACGTCCGCACCAGGCGAGGCCCGGCCGCCACGGCCGTCTCCGCCCGGCCCCCCCGCCCGGGGCAGGCCGCTCCTGCCCGGCTCCAGCAGGTCCCCATCGCCGGGACCAGGCCGCGGTCGTCAGCGACTGCCGCCGAGGTGGTAACGGCCTACCTCAAGACACAGGCGGCGAGGCTCGGCGAACTCGAGCCGAAGGTACGCGCCGACGAGTTCGATTCTGTTCACCAGATGCGCGTGACGACCCGCAGGCTGCGTGCCACCCTGCGGTCGTTCGGCACGGTCATCCCGCGTTCTGCCACCAGTAAGCTGGCCGCGGAGCTCAAGTGGCTCGGCGGCCTGCTCGGCGAGGCCAGGGACGGCGAGGTGCTGCCCCGGCATCTGTTGGCGAGCCTGGAGCAGGTGCCGGTCGAGCTGCTGATCGGCCCGGTCCAGGCACGGGTCCAGGGTCACTTCGCCCCGCGGCGGGCGTCCGCCCGCGAGCAGGTCATCAAGGCCCTCGGCTCCGTGCGCTACGCCAAGCTGCTGGCCAACCTGGACCGGGTGGCCCGCGACCCGCAGCTCGGCCCGCAGGCCGCGGACCCGGCCCGCGACGTGCTCCCGGCCGCGGTGCACAAGGCGTACCGGCAGGCGGACAAGCGGATGCGCCGGGCCACCCGCGCGCCGCACGGCCAGGACCGGGACGTCGCCCTGCATGAGGCCCGTAAGTCGGCCAGGCGCGCCCGCTACGCGGCCGAGGTGGCCAGGCCGGCCGCGGGCAAGCCCGCCCGCAAGTTCGCCAGCCAGATGAAGAAGGTCCAATCGGTCATCGGTGATCACCAGGACGCCGTGATTGCCCGGCAGGCGGCCCGGGACCTGGGCATCGGCGCCCACCTGGCCGGCGAGAACGCGTTCAGCTACGGCGTGCTCTACGAGCGCGAGCTCCACCGGGCCGAACGCCTCCAGGCGCGCGCCCGCACCGTCTGGAAGAAGGCGTCCCGTCCCCGCCACCGCAAGTGGATGAGGTAGGAACTAAGAATAACGTCTCGGATACTGAGACAGACATCTTGAGGTGCGTCCGTACCGGTGCGCGCTCGGGTAACGTGACAGGCACTATGCGGCACGTCGTACTCATCGCCTGCCGCAGCGGGGCCTGATCCGAGGCAGGCCGGCAACCCGCTGCGGGGGTTCGCTGCTGGCCGTAAGACCGATCCCGGATCTCGATCAGGAGCCTTTCCGTGTACGACATGTATCCCTGGGACACTGCTAGCCAGGGCGACTATCCGCCCGAGCCTCTCCGTTCATGGCGGGACCCGTCCTCCCGTGAGACCTCCCCGGCCGAGGCGGCCCAGGCCGAGGCGGCCCAGGCCGTCCAGGCGGCCCAGGCCGTCCAGGTCGCCCTCGACCGGCGGGACAACGGCGGCGCCGCGGTCGCGGCCCCCCAGCCCGAAGCCCGCCAGCCCGAAGCCCGCCAGCCCGAAGCCCGCCAGCCCGAAGCCCGCCAGCCCGCAGGCCGCCGGCCCGCGACTCCGCGCACGTCCGGCCGGACCCGCCAGTAAGGTTCTGGCATGGGTTCACCAACTATCAGGCTGGCCGTGGTCGGCGGCGACGGCATCGGTCCCGAGGTGACCGCCGAGGCGCTCAAGGTGCTCCGGGCCGCGGTCTCCGGGGTCACCATCGAAGAGACCAGTTTCGATCTCGGCGCGCGGCGCTGGCACCGCACCGGGGAGACGCTGCCCGACGCGGTGCTCGAGGAGATCAGGGGCCACGACGCGATCCTGCTGGGCGCGGTCGGAGACCCGAGCGTGCCCAGCGGCGTGCTCGAGCGCGGCCTGCTGCTGCGGCTGCGGTTCGAGCTCGACCACTACGTCAACCTGCGTCCGGTGCGGCTGTACCCGGGCGTCGCCACGCCGCTGGCCAGCGCCCGCCCGGAGTCGCTCGACATGGTGGTGGTCCGCGAGGGCACCGAGGGCCCGTACACCGGCGCCGGCGGCGTGATGCGCAAGGGCACACCCTTCGAGATCGCCACCCAGGAGAGCCTCAACACGGCATTCGGGGTGCAGCGGGTGGCGCGGTACGCGTTCAACCGGGCCATGGCCCGGCCGCGCCGGAAGCTGACGCTGGTGCACAAGACGAACGTGCTCACCTACGCCGGCGACCTGTGGCAGCGGACCGTGGACTCGCTGGCCAAGGAGTTCGCCGACGTATCGGTGGACTACTGCCACGTGGACGCCGCGTCGATGTTCTTCGTCTCCGCACCCGAGCGCTTCGACGTCATCGTCACCGACAACCTCTTCGGGGACATCCTCACCGACCTGGGCGCCGCGGTGGCGGGCGGGATCGGGCTGGCCGCGAGCGGCAACATCAACCCGGAGGGGACCGCGCCGAGCATGTTCGAGCCGGTCCACGGGAGCGCGCCGGACATCGCCGGCCAGCAGAAGGCCGACCCGACCGCGGCCATCCTGTCCGCCGCCATGCTCTGCGAGCACATGGGCCTGTCCGCCGAGGCCGCGCGGATCGAGCAGGCGGTCGCCGAGGACCTGGTCGAGCGCCAGGGCGCCTGGGCGGCGCGCACCACCGTCGAAGTCGGCGACGACATCGCCGAGCGAGTAGCCGGCTGACCGGCCGGCGTTTTGCGCCTGCCGGGCCTCCCGGCAGGCGACCCCGCCAGCAGGCCCGGCAGGTGAGTCCCAGGCCCGGTGCGACCAGGCCAGGTGAGACCCTGGTCTCACCGGCTAGAGTCAATAGTCCTGCCCGCGGGCGAGGAGGAAGTTCCGCACCATGATTGATTTCGATATCCGCCCCTCCGGCCATCCGGTGCCTGACGCCGAGCGCGAGGCGCTGCTGCAGTCGCCCGGGTTCGGCCAGCTCTTCACCGACCACATGATCACGCTGCGCTGGTCCGCCGAACAGGGCTGGCATGACGGCCGCCTCGAGCCGTACGGCCCGTTCACCCTGGACCCGGCCACCTCGGTGTTCCACTACTCCCAGGAGTTCTTCGAGGGCCTGAAGGCCTACCGCCAGGACAACGGCTCGGTCACCATGTTCAGGCCGGACGCCAACGCGGCCAGGTTCAACTCGACGGCCCGCCGGATGGCGATGCCGGAACTGCCCGAGGAGACGTTCATCCGGGCGCTCGAGCTGCTCGTCGCGCAGGACCGCGAGTGGGTGCCGTCCGGCGAGGGGAACAGCCTCTACCTGCGGCCGTTCATGATCGCGACCCAGCGCGGGCTCGGCGTCAACCACCCGTCAAGCGAGTACCTGTTCTGCGTCATCGCCTCGCCCGCCGCGTCCTACTTCGCCAGCGGCGTCAAGCCGGTCACGGTGTGGCTGTCGCAGGAGTACACCCGGGCGGCGCCGGGCGGCACCGGCGGCGTCAAGACGGGCGGCAACTACGCGGCCGCCTTCGTGGCCCAGCAGCAGGCCGTGGACCGGGGCTGTGACCAGGTGGTCTGGCTGGACGCCGCGGAGCACCGCTGGGTCGAGGAGATGGGCGGGATGAACCTGTTCTTCGTCCGCGGTTCGGCCGGCGACCAGCCGTGGATCGTGACGCCGCCGCTGACCGGGACGCTGCTGCCCGGCATCACCCGCGACTCGCTGCTCAAGCTGGCGCCGGAACTCGGCGTCAAGGCGATCGAGGAACGGATCACCATCGACCAGTGGCAGGCCGAGTGCGCGGCCGGCGAGCTGACCGAGGTGTTCGCCTGCGGCACCGCGGCGGTGATCACCCCGGTGGGCCGGGTCAAGGGCGAGTCGGCGGAGTGGCTGATCGCCGACGGCGAGCCCGGCGCGGTGACCATGCGCCTGCGCGAAGAGCTCATCGCCATCCAGTACGGCCACCGCGCCGACCCCTTCAACTGGATCCACAAAGTCTGCTGACCACCCGCCCCATCGCAAAAGCTCGTGTCTCGGATGGTGAGATGAAGGGCTCAGGGACCGAACGGGTGTGGTTGAATGTCACCGTGACGTCAGGCCGCATCATTATCGGCTGGCGCGCTGGCACCTAGGGCACAGCCCTAGCGCCCGGAACACTGAATCCGGGACGCCGGCGCGCAGACCTCTCGCGTTCTCGCGAGGGGTCTTTTGTTTTGCGGCCCAAAACCAATCCCAGGAGAAAATCCGATGCTGGACGACACCTTTCACGTCTACGACACCACCTTGCGAGACGGCGCGCAGCAGGAGGGCCTCAACCTCAGCGTGGCCGACAAGCTGGTCATCGCGCGGCAGCTAGACGAGCTAGGTGTCGGGTTCATCGAGGGCGGCTGGCCCGGCGCGATCCCGAAGGACACCGAGTTCTTCCGCCGCGCGCAGACCGAACTCGACCTCAGGCGCGCGCAGCTCGCCGCGTTCGGCGCGACCCGCCGGCCCGGCGTGAAGGCGGAGGGTGATCCCCAGGTCGCCGCCCTGCGCGATTCGGGCGCGCCGGTCGTGACTCTGGTCGCCAAGAGTCACGACCGGCACGTCCTGCTCGCCCTCCGGACCACCCTGGAAGAGAACCTGGCCATGATCGCGGACACGATCACGCACCTCCGCGAGAACGGCCAGCGGGTGTTCCTGGACGCCGAGCACTTCTTCGACGGCTACCGGTCCAACCCGGCCTACGCCCTCGAGGTGGTGAAAACAGCCGCTCAGGCCGGCGCCAACGTGGTCGCCCTGTGCGACACCAACGGCGGCATGATGCCGAACGAGCTCGCCAACGCGGTCCACGCCGTGCACGAGGCGACCCGAGCCCGCCTCGGCATCCACTGCCACGACGACACCGCCTGCGGCGTGGCCAACACCCTGGTCGCGGTCGACGCCGGCGTCACCCACGTGCAGGGCACGGCGAACGGGTACGGCGAGCGGGCGGGCAACGCCAACCTGTTCAGCGTGGTGGCCGGCCTGCAGCTGAAGAAGGGCCGCACCGTGCTGGCCGGCGACGGCATCAAGGAGATGAGCCGGATCGCGCACGCCATCAGCGAGGTCACCAACGTCGCGCCGGACACCCACCAGCCGTACGTGGGGCTGTCCGCGTTCGCGCACAAGGCCGGCCTGCACGCCTCGGCGATCAAGGTCGACCCGATGCTGTACCAGCACATCGACCCGGCCCTGGTCGGCAACGACATGCGGATGCTGGTCTCGGACATGGCGGGCCGCGCCTCGGTGGAGCTGAAGGGCCGCGAGCTCGGCTACGACCTGTCTGGCGACAAGGAGGCCATCGGCCGGGTCACCGACCGGGTGAAGGACCTCGAGGCCCGCGGCTACACGTTCGAGGCCGCCGACGCCAGCTTCGAGCTGCTGCTCCGTGACGAGCTCGGCCAGCGGCAGGAGTACTTCGCGGTCGAGTCCTGGCGGGTCATCGTCGAGCGCCACCCGGACCACCGGATGACCAGCGAGGCCACCGTCAGGCTGACCGCCAAGGGGGAGCGCCTGGTCGCGGTGGGCGAGGGCAACGGCCCGGTGAACGCGCTGGACAAGGCGCTCCGCGCGGCCCTCGAGCAGATCTACCCCGAACTGGCCAGGCTCGAGCTCACCGACTACAAGGTGCGGATCCTGGCCGGCACGCACGGCACCGGCGCGGTTACCCGGGTGCTGATCGAGTCCGACGACGGCAGCGGCGACACCTGGAGCACGGTCGGCGTGGACGAGAACATCATCGCCGCCTCCTGGCACGCCCTGGAGGAAGCCGTCACCTACTGCCTCCTCCGCTCCGGCCGCGAGCCCAGCTAACCCCGGTTACCGTGGATTGTTACACCCCCCATAGCGGGTGTAACAATCCACGATGATGGGACCGGGCCGCCTCAGGCGGCCGCGGGCACCTTGTCCAGGAAGCCGTGCACGCTGCGGAGCTGGCCGTTCTCGTCGGCGACCGCGACGTCGAATCCGATCACGACCGGCTCGGAGCCCCCGGCCGGGCCCAGGTGCCAGCTGAACCGGGCCTGGTTGTGGTTCGCGTCGACGGGCCCGCCGAGCGTGAACACGAAGCCGGGGAACTGCTGCTGCACCGCGCCGATGAGCCCGTCGATCTCGGCCCGCCCGCGGGCGTCGGCGAGCGGGTCGGTGTAGCTGCCGTCCGGCGCCCACAGCGCGTCGACGAGCCCGCGGCGGCGCCCCGGGTCCGTCTCGTTCCAGGCGGCGATGTAGCGCTCGATGATCTGAAGCATCAGGGATTTCCCTCCGTGGTAAGAACCGATCTCGGCATCGATCCTGCCCACCGGAGGGAAGCGCGGCAATTACCTCCGAGGTAATGTAAACACGACGGCACAACGGCTAGGCTTACTCAGGTGCACGCCGGTGACCTGCTGCGCGAGTGGCGGCAGCGCCGCCGGCTCAGCCAGCTCGACCTCGCCATCGCGGCCAGTGTCTCCTCGCGGCACCTGAGCTTCGTCGAGACCGGCCGCTCCAGGCCGACCAGCGAGATGATCCTGCACCTGGCCGAGCACCTCGACGTCCCGCTGCGCGACCGCAACGTGCTGCTGCTGGCCGGCGGTTACGCGCCCGCCTATCCCGAACGCGGCCTGGCCGAGCCCGAGCTCACCGCGGTCCGCGCGGCCCTGCGCAAGGTCCTGGCCGGCCACGAGCCCTACCCGGCCGTGGTGGTGAACCGCTGGTGGGAGCTGGCCGACGCCAACCCGGGCATCGAGCTGTTCACCCGCCACGTCAGCCCCGGGCTGCTCGAGCCGCCGGTCAACGTGCTGCGGCTGAGCCTGCACCCGGACGGGATGGCGCCGCGGATCGCGAACCTCCCCGAGTGGCGCGCCCACCTGCTGGCCCGGCTGCACCGGCAGGCCGAGGCCACCGGCGACCAGCGGCTGGCCGGCCTGCACGACGAGCTCGAGGCCTATCCCGGCGGCGTGAGCGATCAGCCGCCCCGCGCCACCGACGTGGCGGTCCCGCTCCGCTACCGCGGGGACCAGCAGGAACTCGCCTTCATCAGCATCACCGCCATGGTCGGCACGCCGATGGACGTCACCGTCCAGGAGCTGGCCATCGAGTCGTTCTACCCGGCCGACGAGGCCACCGCGGCGGCCCTCGGCGCCCGGCCGGCGCCGTGACATCCGCCGATGACGGCGGAGAGGCGGCCTCGGCGGAGGGCGGGCGGAATATACGATTCGTCCCGGCCCGTTCGGGTCAATTAAGAGACCCAGGGCCGCAGCGGGCCGGCTAGGGATTTACGGTAGGGGCATGGACGACAAGCAGATCATGGCTCACATCGATGAGCTGATCGAGACCGAGCACAAGCTCCGGCAGCAGCTGGCCGCGGGTGAGCTGAGCGCTCCCGAGGAGCGCGAGCAGCTGCGGTCTGCCGAGGAGGCGCTGGACCAGTGCTGGGACCTGCTGCGGCAGCGGCGGGCCCGCCGTGAGTTCGGCGAGAACCCGGACGAGGCGATAGTGCGGCCGGTCGGCGAGGTCGAGGGCTACCAGCAGTAGGCACGAGCCGGCCGCAGGTTTATCGACGACAGGAGTGGCGTGCGTATCGCGAGATTCGCCAAGGGCGACGGGGTCGCGTACGGCGTGGTCGAGGGCGAGCCATCCAGCGGGGGAACCGGGGGGCCGCCGCGGCCCGGACTGGCGATCGCGGAACTGTACGGGCACCCGTTCGGGGTCGACCCGGGCGGGGTCCGGCTGACCGGGAACAGGTACCCGCTGGCCGAGGTCAGGCTGCTGGCCCCGGTGCTGCCGAGCAAGGTGGTGGCCGCGGGCCGGAACTACGCGTCGCACGTGCGCGAGATGAACGGCGAGCCGCGGGGCGAGCCGGTGATCTTCCTCAAGCCATCCACCTCGGTGACCGGCCCGGGCGACGCGATCAAGTACCCGGTGAAGCTCACCGAGCGGGTCGACTTCGAGGGTGAGCTCGCGGTCATCATCGGGCGGCTCTGCCGCGGGGTGCCGCGGGAGCGGGCCGAGGAAGTGGTGTTCGGCTACACCTGCGCCAACGACGTCACCGCGCGTGATCTGCAGGCCAGGGACGGGCAGTGGACCCGGGCCAAGGGCTTCGACACGTTCTGCCCGCTGGGGCCGTGGATGGAGACCGGGACGAACCCCGCCGACCTCGAGCTCGTCACCACGGTGAACGGCGAGGTCAGGCAGCAGGCCCGCACGTCCGAGCTGCTGTGGGACGTGCCGGACCTGATCGCGCACGTCAGCCAGGTGATGACGCTGCTGCCGGGGGACGTCCTGCTGACCGGGACGCCGGGCGGCGTGGGCCCGCTGACCGACGGGGACGAGGTCTCCGTGACGATCGAGAGCATCGGCACGCTGACCAACCGGGTGGTTATCGGCGACTGAAATCGTCACCATCGGTGGCGATGGCCCGTGAAAGCGATCTCTAGTGCAAGCCGTCACGGCTAGTTTAGGATTGGCGTTCGGAGCAGGCGCACGCGCGCCCTGATCCGGGCTGTGTCCCGAATGTCCGCGCTGGCGGGCGGGGGGACCTTCCAGGGACTTGGGGCAGCTGGGACCTAGACAGCTGGGGGCGGCGGACCCTGGCCCAGCGACCAATTCCGGCACGGTCGCGGAAGGGGTGGGCAGTATGGGTGGGGGCCACATTTCTAATTCCGGCCGTCCGCCTCCCGGGTCATTTCCCTCGTATTCGTTCTCCTCGCTCGTGCCGGTCCGTCACTGGGCCCGTGACCCGGCGCTGCGCAGCTGGCCGGTGCTGCTGCTAATCGCCCTGGTCTGCGTGCCGCCCATCGCGCTGATCATGCTCAACCACCCGACCGAGGCCAGGTTCCGCGACATCGCCTGGATCTTCGCGGCCTACTTCGCGGTGGCCTGGCTGCTGCTGCTCGGCGTCATCGTCCGCCCGCAGCACGTCACCCGGGCCATGCTGGCCGCCGTCGCGGTGGTCGGCGTGGTCACCCAGGCGCCCATCGCGATCTTCCTGGAAACCGAGCTGCACGCCGGCACCGGCAGCCTGCTTGACGTGTTCACCATCGGCGTCCCCGAGGAGCTGGCCAAGGCCATCCCGATCGTGGTGGTGGCCTGGATCTGGCGGCACTACTGGCACACCCAGACGCCCAGGGATTACCTGTTCCTCGGGGCGGTGAGCGGGCTGGTGTTCGGCGCGGCCGAGGTCGTGCACTACTTCACCAACGTCCTCGGCGCGCTGTCCGGCAACGTCAACGGCCTGGTGCTGCAGGACCTGACCATCCAGTACATCTGGCGCTTCCTCACCGACCCGATCGACCACGCCATGTGGGCCGGCATCACCGGGTACTTCATCGGCCTGGCCATCACCGGCGCGAACCGCAAGTACTCGATCGGCCTGGTCGGCATCGCCATCGCGGCCGTCCTGCACGGCCTCAACGACTGGAACCCGGTCAACAGCCATGCCGCCTGGGTCGTGATCACGCTGGTCAGCGTGCTGCTCTTCCTCGGGTACGCCCGGGCCGGAGCCTGGCTGCCGCAGCAGGCGCCGGCCTCGCCGGCCGACCTGGCCGCGGCCCAGGGGCCGCGGCCCTCGCCCTGGGCCGCCGCGGCGCCCCCCGGTCACCAGCCCCCGGCCGCCCGCCAGGGCCCCGCAGGCTACGGCGCTCGGCGCGCGCCGGGCGGGCCGCCGCCGCCGCGCGAGGCGTGGTGGCAGCACGTGCCCGCGGCCAGCGCCAGTCCCGCGCCGCCGCCGGTGCACGCCTCGCCTGCCGTGCACGCCTCGCCCGCGGCGCACGCCGCGACGGCCGAGAATGCTGCTACTTTGCCCACCGCGCAGCGGCCCACCGTGGTACAGCAGAAGCCGCCCCCCAAGCCGTGGTGGGAGCAGTAGCGACATGTCCGTGACAGGCTAGGAGCGCCCGAGCCGGGAGAGGAGGGGATTCCTCCGGTGGTCATGCTCGACCGCAGGAAACTTGCCGTGCCGTTGCTCGCGCAAGGCACCGCTTTCGTCGCGGTGCTGGTTATCGGCGGCTTCACCGGCCACGCATCGACGCCGACGCCAGCACCCGTGCGCATCGCCACGCCGGGGCCCAGCGTCAACGTCAGCTCGGCCGCCACCAAGGGCCCCGTGCTCAAGCTCACCGTCAAGGTGACACAAGACGGCAACGCCGGGCTGAGCGTCTCCGGCAGCCCGGTGAAGGTGCTGCAGGCCGGGACGCTGTCCACCGTCGCGTCCGGCACCCTGAACCCGGCCCTGGAGTTCGCCTCGAACGTGCCCGCCGGGCAGTACCAGGTGTGCATCGACCCGCCGGTCGGCTGGGCCAGCGCGGTCCGCGGCACGCACGTGCTGGCGGGCTGGATCTGCTCCGCGGCCGACATCAGGACGGGGCCCCAGCTGGTGCCGTTCCGGCTGACCTCCCAGCTCTCCTCGGTGGGCCAGTGAGCTCCCACGGCCGCCGTAGACCGGGCCCGGCCGAGGCGGGCCCCGCTCAATTTGGCCCAGCTCAATTTGGCCCTGCTCAATTTGGCTGGGCGCTGCTGGTGATCGCCGCGGCGCTGATCGGCGGCCTGGCCGCGGCCACCCTGGTGCATGCCTCGCTCACCATCGCGGTGATCGTCTCGGTGGTCGCGGGCGGTATCGGGGTGGTGGTCCTGTTCCGGTCGCCCGCGCGGCCGCCCGAGCCGGTGGCCGGCGATTACGAGGACGCGGATACCGCCCGGTTCGCTGTTCCGCGCCGCCCGGCGCCCGCGGCCCAGCCGCCCAGGAGCGCTCCGCCCGCATCCTTCCCGGCCGACCCGGTCGCCCCCGGCGGCCGCGGCCCGGCCACCGCGAACGAGACCGTGGTCCAGCTGGTGCCGCTGCCGGGAAACGGGGCCGAGGCGCCGGACGCGCCCTGGTGGAATTCGGCTCAGGGGGCGCCGCCCCCGCCGAGCCAGGGCGCCAAGCGCGTGCCCGCTCCGGACCTGTCCACCTACCTGGCGTCCACCTTCATCGCGCAGTGCCCGCGCTGCGGCGCGTTCCGGCTCGACATCCAGCGGGCCAGGAACGGCATGGATTTCCGCTGCGAGGCCTGTGAGTACACCTGGACCTGGCAGCCGGGCACGCCGTGGCCGCCGGTCCGGGTCATGCCTCCCTGAACCGTCCAGGCTCATTTTCCGTGTTATCGCCGGTAAGCAACGGAGGTCATTTCATGTACGAGAGGGATATCAGCCGGAGAGATCCGGGCTGCGTGGTTTTCTTGCTCGACCGCTCCGATTCCATGAAGTCAACCTGGGCCAACAGCCATGAGACCCTGGCTCAGGGCGCGGCCCGGGTGCTCAATGAGATCTTGCTTGAATTGCTCTTCACGTCGCAGGGCGAGCCGGGGAAGGCGCGGCACTATTTCGACGTCGGCATCTTCGGCTATGGCATCCGCCCGGTAGCCGGCGGCGAGGGCGTCGAGCCGGCCTTCGGCGGGAAGCTGGCCGGCCAGCCGCTGGTCGCGCTGCCCGATCTGCGGGACAACCCGATCGCGGTCCGGGAGACTCCGTCGGTGGACTTCGGGGCGCCGCCGAGCCGGGTGCCGGTCTGGGTCGAGCCGGTGCACGGGTACCGCACCCCGATGTGCCAGGCGGTCGCGGTGGCCGGCGCCCACGTGTACGAGTGGGCGAGCGCGCACCCCGACTCGTTCCCGCCCATCATCATCAACATCACCGACGGCATGGTGACCGACAGCCCGTACGAGGGCGCCTCCCTGGAGGACTGGGCCCAGCGGCTGGTCAACATCCAGACCAGCGACGGGCCCGCGCTGTTCTTCAACATCTTCCTGTCGCCGGCGGCGTCCAACGGCGTGCTGTTCCCCGCGACGGACTACGGCCTGCCCGAGCCGGGTCCCCAGCTGTTCCGGATGAGCAGCCCGCTGCCCCCGCCGATGATCGCCAACGCGCAGAGCACCGGCACGATGGTGGAACCGGGGGCGCGCGGGTTCGGCTTCAACGCCGACGCCACCATGCTGGTCAGGTTCCTCGAGGTCGGCACCAAAGTCGACGTGCGGGACTGAGCTGGCCGGCCCATGCAGATCCAGACGGTCACCTTCAGCGCGGCGAAGGACGGCAACGCGCCCGGCGAATGGCAGGACGGCGCCTGCGGCGGCGTTGTCGCCGACGGGTCAGGGACGCCGCGCCGGGCCCGGTTCATCGTGCTCGACGGCGCCACCGGCGCCTACGACCCGGTGCGCTGGGTGGACCAGCTGGTGCGGTCGTTCGCGCCGCGGGCCTGCGGGGACCCGAGCTCCGACGGGCCCCGCCTCGAGCCGGCCGCCATCCGCGCCTGGTTCGCCGAGATGCAGGATCGGTGGGCCGCGGACGTGCGGGACTTCGACAGCATCATCGAGGAGCGCAAGTTCGCCGAGGTCGGCTCGTTCGCGACCCTGCTCGGCTTCGACATCTACGGCCTCGACGGTCCCGGACCCCGCTGGCGGGCCGTCGCCCTCGGCGACACGGTACTGTTCCACGTCCGGGCGGGCCGCATGATCGCCGCGTTCCCGCCGATGGGGCCGGAGGACTTCGGCACCCTGCCCGACGGCGTGCACACGTCGCGCGCCAGCCTGGACAAGATGACCGACCGCCTGCTCGTCGGCGGCGGGGTGCTCGAGGCCGGCGATTTCCTGTTCGCGGCCACCGACGCGATGGCGCAGTGGATCCTGCGCGCCATCGAGCGGGACGAGGCCAAGGTCTGGGACACCCTGACCACGCTGGCGCACCCCGATGTGTTCGCCCGGCTGGTCGAGGATCAACGGAGAGAGCAGAACAGCGCTAAGAGGATGAAGAACGACGACGTGACGCTCATGCGCCTGCGGATGCTGGCCGGCCAGCCCGCCTTCCTGCTGGCCTGCCGGTGACCGGCCATCCGGCCGCGGGCACGTACCCGGCCGCCGGCGACTACTACAAGGCGGTGCAGGTGCCGGCCCGGGCCTTCACCGTGCCGACGCTCCAGGCCGCCGAGTTCGTCTGGGACAGCCTCGGGCCGACGCTGGCCCGGGGCAGCAGCGCCGTCGTGTTCCAGGCCTCGATGGGCGGCAGGCCGCAGGCGCTGCGCTGCTACATCAGGAACGACGCCTCCAGCCGGGACCGGTACAACGCGCTGGACGCCTACCTGGCCGGGCACAACCTGCGGCCGTACGTGTCGGGGACCACCTGGCTCGACGGGGCGATCACGGTCAACCGGGCCACCTGGCCGGTGCTGACCATGGAATGGATCGACGGCCGCACGCTCAACGAGTACGTGGACTTCCTGGTGACGGGGTCCAACACCGCCGCCCTGGCCACGCTGGCCGTCCGGTGGCGCGAGCTGGTTGCGCTGCTGCAGCGCAGCGAATTCGCCCACGGCGACCTGCAGCACGGCAACGTCATGGTCGACCAGGAGGGGCAGCTTCGCCTGGTCGACTTCGACGGGGTCTGGATCCCGCAGCTGGCCGGGCAGGCTCCGCCCAGCGAGTTCGGCCACCCGAACTACCAGCACCCCCTCCAGCACGTCTGGGACCGGTGGCTCGATACCTTCTCCGCCCTGGTCATCTACCTCTCGCTGGTCGCGCTGAGCAAGGACCCCGGGCTCTGGCTGGCGCTATACAACTCCAAGAACCTGCTGTTCGCCAAGAACGACTTCTTTCCCCCGTTCAAGACCGAGGCCTGGAAGCAGCTGGCCGCGCTGGGGGACCCGCAGGTCGACGAGCTCACCCGGCGGCTGCAGGAGTGCTGCCACCCGGACTGGGTGTCCAGCAAGAGCCTGGAGATGACCCTGGACCGGCAGCCGGCGCCCCCGGTGCGGCCGCCGACCCCGGCCGGGGAGCGTTGGTGGGAGCAGCAGCCGGCGTCCGGCCCGAGATCCGCGGCCGGGTCGTCCCCCCGGTCCTGGCCCCAGGCGTCCCCGCCCGCGCCGTCCTCGCCCGCGCCGTCCTCCGCTCCGCGCCGCCTCCGCTCGCGCCGTCCCCGCTCGCGTCGCCTCCGCCGGTGGCGGCCGCGTGGTCGCCGGCCGCGCCGCCTGCCGCCCCGGCGCCGGGGGCGTCGCCGGGGCCCACGCTGCCCGCTCCGCCGCCGCTGTCCGCGCCGCTCGGCAACGCGGGCACCGGGCCGATGCCGCAGCTGCGCCAGACGATGGTGCCGCCGGGCGACACCATCTGGTGGACCCTGCCGCCGGCAGCTCCGCCCCCGGGGCCGCCCGGGCCGGGATACCACGGGTCCGCGCCGCCCGCGCCCATGCCCCGGGGCTACGCGCCCGGGCCGCCCGCCCCCGGGTCTCCCATCGCGGGATACTCCGCGCCGGCGGCCCCCGCCCCGGCCACCAAGCCCCAGTCGGGGCCGGTTGTGGGCGCGATCGCGCTCGCCCTCGGGATCGTGCTCCTGATCATCGGCGCGGCCGGTCACGTCCCCGTCGTCGTGATCGGCGGCCTGGTGGCCGCCGCGTGGGGCATGTGGCGGCTCGTCACCGCAACCGGGAACAAACCGAAACCGCCCGGCCAGACCTGAAGCCGCCTACGACACGATCCAGGTCAGCTGCTTCCAGTACGCCAGCAGGTCGCCGTCGTTCGTCCCGACCATGACGGCCATGACGTCCTGCCGGCTGGCACTGCTGACGATGACGGGCTGGTTGCTGGTGTTGGTGTACTCCGCGATGGTGCCCGTCACGTTCGGTGTCGTGCTGGTGAAACCCGACTCGCAGTCGACGAGGAAGTCGATGAACCTGTCGTTGGCTGTGCACTCCCGCCTCTTGCTGAAATTCGCCTTCTTCAGGAGGCTGCTGAACCCGGTGGTGACCGCGGCCGGGCTGGGGTACAGGTAGTAGACGAGAACGGTCCCGGCGGCCAGGCCGTGCAGGCCGGAGCATTGGCTCACGGCGGTCGCCCCGAACCCGGTCCCGGCGTTGCGGCAGTTGTCCTGGCCCCGTACCGCGCTCGGGATCTTGGCCAGCAAGATCTGGTAATCCGATGTCGGGCTCGCGTCGGGGGATGCATCCGGTGACCCGTTCGGGCTCGCGCTCGTGCTCGTCCCCGTCCCAGAAGACTGAGTGCCGGGAGACTGGGACGAGGTCGCCGCCACCGTCTTGGCCGGGAACGGGCTCAGGTGCGCCACCGCCGCGACCCCCAGGTACCCGGCGACCAGCGCGATGGCCGCGGCCACCCCGAGCGTGTTGCGGCTGAATACCCGGGACCGTTCGGGCTGACGTCCTGGCGGCCCCTGCGGCCCTCCAGGCGGTGGAACCCCCGGGCCCCCCGGCCCCCGCGGCGGCAGGCCAGGCCCTCCGGGCGAGCCGGCCCCGCCGCCCCCCAGGCCGCCCCAGGGCACGCCGCCCCCGGGCACGCCGCCCCCGGGAGGCGGGCCGCCCCAAGCGCCGCCCCCCGGGCTGTCGCTTCCAGGACCGCCGCTCGCGAAGCTCTCGCTGACGGCCCTGCCGCCCTCCGCGGCTCCGCTGGCCGCGGCTCCGCTGGCCGCAGCTCCGATCGCTTCGGCTTCGCCCGCGCTGGCGCCACTTTCCCCCACCCCGCTACCTTCCGCCCGGCTACCTTCGGCGGTTCCGGTCGGGCTGTCTTCGCCTCCGGTACCGCCGTCTTCCTGGGCTCCGCCCGGGGTGGCTCCGCCCTCATCGCTCGCACCTCCGGCGAGCGCGCTGACGATGACCGTGTTTTCCGACCCCTCGCTTTCCGCGCCTTCGCCGGCGGCGGCCTCGGTCTCCGCCGCTCCCGTCACGCCGCCTTCGCCGGCCTTGCCGCCTTCGCCGGTCACGGCCGCCGCAGGCGGCTGCGCCGGGCCGGAAGCGGGCGGTGCCGGGGCTACCCGAAACACGGCGACCTGAGCGGTGAGTTCCTCCGAGTCGGCGGCCTGGACCGGAATGGGGCCGGGAAGGGGGCGCGGAGCCGGCTCGGAGCCCGGGCGCGGGCCGGGGCCGAGGAAGGAACCGGAGCCGCCCGTCGCGGGCCCGGGCGCGATATGACCCAGAGCCCGGGCGAACTCCCGAACCACCCACAGGCACGCCGCCACGTCCAGCTCGTGTTCCTCGGCCAGGGTTGCCGCGACGGCCTGGATCGCCCCGTAGTTGCCCAGCCGGGGGATCAGGCTCCGGAGCAGCGCCGGCACGTCGCTCCGGGCGGCGCTGCCGATAAGGATGGACTCGCCGGGCAAGCCGATGAGGCGGTCCCGGCAGACGTTGTACATGATGACCGCGTTGGACAGGGCCTCCGGGCCATGCTCGGCCACTGCCTCTTGCAGGGCACGGCGAGCATCGCCGTTCGGGTCGATGACGTGCCCAGGCACCTCAGTCACGAAGGACCTCCCCAGAGGTATCCGTAGCGCTGCTACCGGTCACCTTAAAGGACAATTGCTTCCAGGTTCAGCGCAGAAAATCCCGGAGGTGACGCAGCTGTCGTTCGACGTGCGCCGTCGGTACCACGTGGCCGGTGAACGGGTGCACCGAAATGTCCTTGCCCACGATGATCTCGTTATATGCCGCGAATACCGTGGAGGGCGGGCAGATCGTATCCATCAGGCCCACGCTGAGCAGGCAGCGCCCGCTGATCCGGCGGGCCAGCAGCGCGCAGTCCACGTACCGCAGGGTGTCGAGCGCGGCCGGGATCAGGTCCACGTTGTGCGCGAGGAACTGGGGCACCTCGGTGTACGGCGCGTCCGGCGCCAGCGTGATGCCGCGCTGGATGTCGCACAGGAACGGCACGTCCGCGTGACACACCGCGACCGCCTGGGGGGCCAGCGCGGCCGTGGCGAGCGCGAGCCCGCCGCCCTGGCTGACTCCGCTCACCGCGACCCGGGGCACGCCAGTCAGCTCGCTAGCCGCCTCGACCGCCAGCACGGCGTCGGTGAACAAGCGGGTGTAGTAGTAACCTTCCGGCCGGGCGATGCCCCTGGTCATCACCTGGGCGTTTTCCGGCCCCGCGGCCGGGTCGCCCTGGCGGTCGCCGGTGGCGCCGGTGGTCCACCGCCCGCCCTGCCCGCGAGTGTCCATCACGAACACGGAGTAACCGAGGGCGGGCAGCAACGCATGCTCGGCGGGCATGCCGCGCCCGCCGCCGTAGCCGATGAACTTCACCACCACCGGCGTGCGCCCGTCCGCGCCGGCGGGTCGCAGGTACCAGGCCCTGATACGGTCGCCGCCCGCCCCGGAGAACTCCGCGTCGTACACCTCGACGGGCCCGTAAATATCGGCTGCGTACCTGGTCAGCGCCGGAGGCCTGGCCACGGCGCGGGCCTCCTCGAGGCGCAGCCGCCACCATAGATCCAGGTCAGGCGGCTCCTCGGTATCCGTGCGATATTCGCGCAACTGGGCCAATGGCAGGTCAAACCAGGGCATAGGTCCCTCCGGTCCGTCAAGACGCCCGAATCTAGCCCTACCATTTTCCTTGTGACGGCGGATCCCGAGGCGCGAGGCGACCAATGGCGCCGCGTCTCCGGGGTATACCGTAACCGGGACCAAGGCGACGGGACGCACGGTGACGGTATGTATGCCGACGGGACGGACGGTGACGGCCGGAGTCACGGCGGCTCTGCGGGGCGAGGCCGTCGCGCTGCCGCCGTTCTCGCCTTGATCCTTGGTCTCGCCGGGTTCGCCGTTTCCGCGATCGGGGTGGCCATCCAGGTCCTGCCCCGGCATTTCACCGCGAGCCAGCAACGGCAGATCGAGGCGTGGGAGGTGATGCGCCGGTGGCAGACCATGCCCGCCGGGCAGATCTTCCCGGCCTCCGTCTCCTACCAGCTGTCCCCCCAGACGCTCCAGGACGCGGTCCCGCTCGGCCTTTACGCGCTCCGGGTCAGCATCGCGCCGCAGGAGGCGGACTGCGCCAAGGCCGTGACCAGCGCGGCGGCCGGGGCGGTGCTGCGCAAGAACGGGTGCGAGGCGGTACTCCGGGCGACCTACGTCGACGCTACCCGGAGTTTCGTGATGACCGTCGGCGTGGCGGTGCTGCCGAACACCGCCGCGGCCGCCAGCGCCGACAGCGGGCTGACGCCGCCGCGGCTGGCCGCGGCGCACCAGGCCGGCCACGGCGGTCAGCTGCCCGCCGGCGTCCTGGTGGTCAGGTTCCGCGGCGCGGCCGCCGGCCTTTACGACTACAACAGGCAGATATCCAAGAGCTTCACGGCCGGCCCGTACGTCGTCATGTTCGCGGTCGGGTACTCCGACAGCCGGCCGCGGGTGCCGGTGTCCCGCGACAGCTACTCCGACGCCGAGATGACCAGCATGGCCGTGGGCGTCGCGCAGTCCGTCGGACGCACGCTCGCGGCCAGCCCCGCCCCGCCCCGCTGCCCGGGAGCACCCGGATGCTGACACGGTGCTGGCCGCATCGGGCCGGCTGAACCAGCGGCCGAACCAGGGATTGCGTCCGGGGCTCGCCCTGCTGGCCGCCTCCGGCCTGGTCTCGCTGGTCGCGCTGCCCGGCCCGGCGGGCGCGGCCGTGCGGCAGGAAAACGGAGAGCTCGCCCGTTCGGCCGCCGCGGATGGCATCCGGGCCAACCAGGACTGGGTGCTGACCATGCTGCACGCCGAAGCGGCCTGGTCGGTGACCCAGGGCGCCGGGGTGACCGTCGCGGTGATCGACAGCGGGGTGAATCCTTACGTCACCGACCTGCGCGATTCGGTCATCACCGGCCCCGACTACACCGGCGTGACCACCAGCCCGGCCAGCGCGGACTGGGGCGTGCACGGCACCTGGATGGCGTCGCTGATCGCCGGGCACGGGCACGACGGAGGCACCAGCGGGGTCATCGGCATGGCGCCGCAGGCGCGGATCCTGTCGATCCGGGTGATCCCCGATCGCGGCGACCCGCACTACAGCCGGTACGAGCGGGAGCGGGAGACCGCCATCCAGCAGTCGCTGGCCAACGGGATCAGCTACGCGGTGGCCCACCGCGCGCAGGTCATCAGCATGTCGATCGGCTACAGCGCGCCGAGCGCCACGGTCCGGGCGGCGCTGCAGCAGGCCTACGACCACGGCGTGGTGGTCATCGCCTCGGCCGGGAACTCGGGCGGGCCAGGCCCGGGCCGGGCCGGCGAGGCACCCGAGTCCTTCCCCGCGAACTACCCGGGCGTGATCAGCGTCGGCGCCGTCGACTCCAACGGCGCGGTGGCCGGCTTCTCCAGCGAGAACCTCTCCGTCCAGGTGGCGGCGCCGGGGGTGTCGGTGCCCGCCCAGGGCCGGGACGGGCAGTACTGGTGGGTCAGCGGCACCAGCCCGGCCTGCGCGCTCGTGGCCGGGGTGGCCGCCCTGATCAAGGCGAAGTACCCGGGCCTCGCCCCCGACCAGGTGGCCAGCGCGCTGACCTCGACGACCACGGACCGGCCGGCCGGGGGCTACGACAGCCAGGTGGGTTTCGGCATCGTGGACGCGGCCGCCGCCCTGGCCCGGGCCGGGAGGCTGGCGGGCGCCCGGCCCGCCGAGGCCAGCATCAAGGCCACCGCCAGGTACCACGGCGCGCTCCCGCCGCAGCCGGTCGGCCCGCGCGGGTCGGGCCAGCTCGTCCTGTTCGCGCTGCTCGCGCTGGCCTCGCTGGTGCTGGCCGCCGGGGCCGGGACCCGGCTGGCCGTGCTCCGCCGGGCCGCGAGCCGGGCGAACCAGTGACGCGCGGCGAAGGCGACGGCGGGCCGCCGCCGGTCGACGACTTCGCCAGCCACGTGCTTGACGTGGTGGACTCGATCCCGCCCGGGCGGGTGATGTCCTACGGCGACATCGCCGAGTACCTGGCCACCGGGCCTGGACCCCGCCAGGTCGGCCGGGTGATGGCCGTCTACGGCGGCGCGGTGGCGTGGTGGCGGGTGATTCACTCCGACGGCACCCCCGCCCCCGGGCACGACAGCGTGGCCCTCCGGCATTACCTGGCCGAAGGCACCCCGCTCCGCTCGGCCCGCCCCCCTGTCCGGGTC
This sequence comes from uncultured Actinomycetes bacterium, assembly GCA_963722275.1. Classification (GTDB taxonomy): domain Bacteria; phylum Actinomycetota; class Actinomycetes; order Streptosporangiales; family Streptosporangiaceae; genus Palsa-504. Next base: position 42,027 of record CAVRMX010000030.1, read on the forward strand.
GACATGCGCCGCGCCCGCTGGTCGGGCCGCCGGTCCCTGCCCTCCGACCAGCCACAATAACCACCCCGCCGCGACACGCTGGGCGTTCCCCTGATCAGCCGCGAAATGTCAGTGCCGTCTGCTGGAATCGGTACTGATGGACCAGCCCCACGCACCCGCGTACCGCCTCGTCCGCCGGCCCCTGGCGGCGGGCAAACCGCCGCGCCTGGACCAGGCCCAGCAGCAGGTGGTGGACCACGCGGGCGGCCCGCTGCTTGTGCTGGCCGGCCCCGGTACCGGCAAGACGACCACGATCGTGGCGGCGGTGGCCGACCGGATCGAGAATCGCGGCATTGCTCCCGAGCGGATCCTGGTTCTCACCTTCAGCCGCAAGGCGGCGGCCGAGCTACGCGAGCGCATCACCGCGCGGCTGCACCGGACCACCCGCGAGCCGCTGGCGGTGACCTTCCACAGCTACGCGTACGCGCTGGCCCGCCGCGAGTTCGTGCTGGCCGGCGACGAGCCGCCGCGGCTACTCTCCGCGCCCGAGCAGCTCCTGGAAGTACGCCGCATGCTCAAGGGCGAGGCCCAGGACGGCGGTGCCCGCTGGCCGGAGCGGCTGCGGCCCGCCCTGGCCACCCGGGGCTTCGCCGAAGAGGTGCGCGACCTGCTGCTGCGCGCGGCCGAGCGCGGCCTGGACGGCCGCGGCCTGCGCCAGCTCGGCAAGCTAAAAGACCGCGACGACTGGATGGCGGCCGCCGCGTTCCTGGACCGGTACGCGGCCCGCTTCGACCTCGCGCCGGTCCCGGCCTACGACTACGCCGAGATCGTCCGCATCGCCGCCGCCCTGCTCGGCCGCGAGGAGACCAGGCAGCGCGAGCGCGGCGCGTACGACGTGGTGCTGGTCGACGAGTACCAGGACAGCGACCCGGCCCAGGAGTCGCTGCTGATGGCGCTGGCCGGGGAAGGCCGCGAGCTGATCGCGGTCGGCGACCCGGACCAGTCCATCTACGCGTTCCGCGGCGCCGACGTGCGCGCGCTCACCGAGTTCCCGTACCGGTTCCGGACCGCGGACGGCCAGCCGGCGCCGGTGGTGGCGCTGCGCGCCTGCCGCCGCAGCGGCCCGTTCCTGCTGGCCGCGTCCCGCCGGGTGGCCCGCCGGCTGCCCGCCGCGCCGAGCGCGCCCGGCGCCTCCCACGGCGGGCCCGGCGCCTCCCACGGCGGGCCCGGCAGCCACCGCGACCTGGTCCCCGTACCGGAAAACCCGCCCGGCGAGGTCCGCATCCTGGTGGCGGACAGCTCGACCCAGGAGGCCGCGCTGGTCGCCGACACGCTGCGCCGCGCCCACCTGGCCGACGGGGTGCCCTGGTCGTCGATGGCCGTCCTGGTGCGCTCGGCGTCCCGGCAGGTGCCGCTGCTGCGGCGGGCGCTGACCGCGGCCAACGTCCCTGTCGCGGTGGCCGGGGACGAGCTGCCGCTGGCCGACGAGCCGGGCACCCGGCCGCTGCTGATGCTGCTGCGCTGCGCGCTGCGCCCGGCCGAGCTGGACGAGCAGACCGCCGCCGAGCTCCTCTGCGGGCCGTTCGGCGGCACCGACGCGCTCGGCCTGCGCCGGCTGCGCCGTTCCCTGCACCTGCTGGCGGACGCGGACCCGGAAAACCCGAAGAACACCGACATGCTCGTGCACGCCCTGCTCGACCCGCGGGACCTGACCGTGGTCCCGGACCGGGTGGCCGGGCCCGCCAAGCGCGTCGCCGGGCTGCTCGCCACCGCCAGGGACGCCATCAAGAAAGGCGGCAGCGCCGAGGACGTGCTCTGGGCGGTCTGGGACGCCTCCGGCCTGGCGGCGACGTGGCAGCAGGTCAGCGCGGCGGGCGGCCCGGCGGGCGCGGCCGCCGACCGGGACCTGGACGCGGTGCTGGCCCTGTTCGACAAGGCCGGGCACTTCGCCGACAGCATGCCGCCTGGTGCCCCCGGCTTGTTCGCCGACAGCCTGTCCGGCCAGGAGATCGCCGGCGACACCCTGGCCGAGCGGGCCGTGAGGGAAGACTGCGTCCGCATCCTGACCGCGCACCGGTCCAAGGGCCTGGAATGGGACGTCGTGGTGGTCGCGGGCGTCCAGGAGGAAACCTGGCCCGACCTGCGGATGCGCGGGTCCCTGCTCGGCGTCGATGAGCTCGCCGAGGCGGTGCACCTCGGCCTCTCCGGGGCGGGCCATGCGCCCGGCGCCGCTCTCGGCGCGGACGTGGACGCCGCCATGCTGGCCGCCAGGCTGCTCGCCGAGGAACGCCGGCTGTTCTACGTGGCGGTCACCCGGGCCCGGCGGCGGCTCGTCGTCATCGCGGCGGGCGGCGAGGACACTGATCAGCGGCCGTCCCGGTTCCTGACCGAGCTGGCGGGCGACGAGATCCCGGTCGAGCGGGTCGCCGAGACGCACGGCGGGCACCGCTGGCTGTCCATGCCCGCGCTGGTCGCCGACCTGCGCCGGGCCGCGGCCGACACCGCGCGGCCGCCCGCCGTCCGGCAGGCAGCGGCGGCGCAGCTGGCCCGGCTGGCCGCCGCAGGGGTCCGCGCGGCGCACCCCAGGGAGTGGTACGCGCTGACCGAGCTGTCCGACGCCGGCCCCATCGTGACCGGCGGCGAGGCGGTCCGGCTGTCCCCCTCCCAGGTCGAGTCGTTCACCCGGTGCGGGCTGCGCTGGCTGCTCGAGGCCGCGGTCGGCGCGGGCCGGTCGGACGTCCTGCGCCACCTGGGCACCGTAATCCACGCGGCCGCCGTACTGGCTGCCGAGGGAGCGACCGAACGGGCCGTAGCTGATCGCATCGATGAAATCTGGCATCACCTCGACTTCGGGAGCGCCTGGTACAGCGCCAAGCAGCGAGCCCTGGCCGAGCGCATGGTGCGCAGGTTCCTCGACTGGCACGCCGCGAACCCGCGCGAGCTGGTCGCGGTGGAGCAGTCCCTCAAGGTCCGGATCGGCCAGGTGGAGATCACCGGCCGGGTGGACCGGCTGGAATCCGACGATCAGGGCCGCGCGGTCGTCATCGACCTGAAGACCGGCGGCAGCGCGCCGCGCGAGGACGAACTCGGCAGGCACCCGCAGCTCGGCGTCTACCAGCTGGCCGTGCTGCTCGGCGCGTTCGAGCGGTACGGCCTGGCCGAGCCGGGCGGCGCGGAGCTGGTCCAGGTGGGCAAGGCGGCCGGGGTGACGATGCGGGCCAAGGTGCAGCGGCAGGGCGCGCTGGCCGAGGACGACGAGCCGGGCTGGGCCAAGGACCTGGTGGAGACCGTCGCGGCCGGCATGGCCGGGCCCGTGTTCGAGGCCCGGGTGAACCCCGGCTGCCGCACCTGCCCGGTCGCCTCCTGCTGCCCGGTCCACCCCGAAGGGGAGCAGGTCGGGCCCTGAGCTGCGCGATGACCCGGCTTCCGGCGCGCTGGTCCCGCGCGTGGTTCATCCGCGGCGGGTGATACCGGCCGTTGGGGGGGCGGGGGACGATGGCGCGGGGGACGATGGCGGAGCCCGAGGCCGATGGTGCGCAGGGAGGTGTCTGCTTGCCATGACTGAGCCCGGCGAAGCGGCATGGATCGACGTGTCCGTGACCGTCAGGCACGGCATGCCCCACTGGCCCGACAACCCGCCCATCGTCATGCAGCGGTCGATGGACCTCGAGCGCGGTCATGTGTGTAACCTGTCCCATCTGGCCATGGGCGTGCACAGCGGCACCCACATCGACGGGCCGTTGCACTTCATCCGCCGGGCCGCCGGGGTAGATGAGATGCCGCTGACGGCGACGATGGGCCCGGCCCGGGTCATCGAGATCACCCATCCCCGCCAGGTCACCGCCGACGAGCTTCGCGGGCACTCGCTGCAGGCTGGTGAGCGCATACTGTTCCGGACCTCGAACTCGGCCCGGTGCTGGCAGGTCGCCGAGTTCGTCGAGGACTTCGTCTACATCTCCGAGCAGGCCGCCGACTACCTGGCGGAAACGAGAGTCAGGACGGTGGGGGTCGACTACCTGTCCGTGGGCGGGTATCACGCCGACGGGGCGAAGATCCACCGCACCCTGCTCGCCGCGGGCATCTGGATCATCGAGGGCCTGGACCTTTCTGCCGTCGGGGCGGGCCGGTACGAAATGATCTGCCTCCCGGTCAAGCTGCACGGCAGCGACGGAGCGCCGGCCCGGGCCATCCTGCGGCCCATCACCTGAGGTCACCTGGAGAGAATATGAAAGCCGTCGCGGTCTTTCCCGGGTCTCAGCAGGTCAAGATCATCGAGCAGGACGTTCCCCGGCTCACCCAGCCCGACCAGGTCGCGCTGCGCCTGCTGGATGTCGGCATCTGCGGCACCGACAAGGAGATCTGTTCCTTTGAGTACGGCACCCCGCCGCCCGGGGATGACCACCTGGTGATCGGCCATGAGTCGCTGGCCGAGATCGTGCAGGTCGGCTCGGCCGTCGAGCGCTTCGAGGTGGGAGATCTCGTCGTGCCCTCGGTACGCCGCCCCTGCCCGCATCCCGGCTGCCTGGCCTGCCGTTCCGGGCACCAGGATTTCTGCTACACCGGCGAGTTCACCGAGCGCGGCATCAAGGGAGCCCACGGCTACATGGCCGAGTACGTCGTCGACCGCGAGCGGTACATGAACGTCGTGCCGCCCGACCTGCGGGAGATCGCGGTGCTGGCCGAGCCGCTGACCATCGCGGAGAAGGCGCTCGGGCAGATCTTCTGGATGATGCAGAATCGCCCGCCCTGGCTCGACCCGCAGACACCGGGCCACGAGCGCGGCCGGGGGCTTTCCGCGCTGGTGCTCGGCATCGGTCCCGTCGGGCTGCTGGGAGCGATGACGCTGGCCAGGGCCGGCTTCACCACGTACGTCTACTCACGCGAACTGCCTCCCAGTCCGCGGATCAACCTGGTCGACGCCATCGGCGCGACCTACGCCTCCTCCCAGACGACGACGTTCCCTGACCTGGCCGCGCAGATAGGCAACATCGACCTGGTCTACGAGGCGGTCGGGCAGTCCCACTTCGCCCTGCGGGCGTTGCAGGTCCTGGGCACCAACGGCATCTTCGTCCTGACCGGCGTGCCTGGCCTGCAGGCCTTCGTCGAGGCAGATCCGGCTCGCCTCATGCGGGAGATGGTGCTCAAGAACCAGGTGCTGCTGGGCACGGTCAACGCCGGGCCCGAGGCCTTCGCGTCCGCGCTGCGACATCTCGCTGCCTTCCGGCGGCGCTGGCCGGCCGTGGTACGAACGCTCATCGCGGGCCGTTACCCCCCGGAGCAGGCACCTGACCTGATCCTGGGCAGGCCGGCAGGCATCAAGAGCGTCATCGCCTTCGACGCGCCAGCCTGACGGGTCAGTCTTCAGATCCGAGATAGCTCCACGCCTGGGGGAAGCTCCCGATGCCGAGGGTCCGGCAGATCTTCTGTGCGGCCATGCAGACGGCCTCGGTGAAGGTGGGGAACGCGAGCTGGAGTTCGGCGACCTGCTCGATGGTCATGCCGGCGGCCATGCATGCGGCGACCGTCTGCACGGTCTCGGCCGAGTACTCGCCGAGCACGTGAGCGCCGAGGATGGTGCGCGTCTGGCGGTCCGCGATCAGGTGAGCCGATACCGGGCCGCTGCGGTAGTCGACGCGGATGGCGCCGCTGTCCGGGCCGAGCGCCTCGACCAGCGTGTCCGTGTGCACGCCCATGTCCTGGGCACGGAACGCGCGGCTGAGTTCGGCCGAGACAAGGGCATCGGCGGCGGGTATGAGGACAGGGCCGGCTTCGAACAAGCTGACTTCGGCGCCGAGGTCATCGAAAATGGACGCGATCTGACAGCCGGTGTCGGCGCCGCCGACCACCGCGACCCGGCGGGGGAAGCTGGCCAGGGACGGAATGTCCTCGTAGGTGAGCGCGAGGTCAGCCCCGGGGATCCGGAGCCGGCCGGCGTGCCCGCCGACGGCCAGGATGATGCGGTCCGCAGACCAGCTGCGCGCCCCGTCGGCGGCCACGGTGTGCGGATCGACGAAGCCGACCGGGCCGAGGTTCTCCACCAGGTCGATCCCGTGCCGGCGCAGATGGCCGGCCAGGTCCTTCTTGTCATGGGCGTAACGGGCCACCCGGTCGCTGTTGGCCACCACGACAGGGAGGTTCGGGACCGGCGGCGGGCCGTCGAGGCCGAAGGCGGCCCAGGAGGACCAGTCGCGCGCCAGCCGGGCCGTCCGCGCCAGCGTCCGCACCGGCGCCGGGCCGCGGTTGAGGCTGGTGCCGCCGATCTGACCCGCTTCGAGCAGGGTGACCTGCGCGCCGAGCTCGCGGGCCTGGAGGGCAGCGGTGACCCCGGCCGGCCCCCGCCGAGGACCAGCAGGGTGCAGTCATCACGGACCACGTATACGCTCCCCGCCAGTCACGAGGCGAACCTGGGCGACTATCAAACGCGAAAGCCACCCAGTGCCTCTGGGTGCCGTCATGATGTGCTCATAAACAGTCTGCGCCCGGCCCGGGACGCGCAAATCATCCCATCCGGGTGACGCACGCCGCGTTTGCCTGCGCCATTCTGGCCACCTGGCGGCCGTCCGCGAACGGCGGATTGGGCCGGAACTCGCGACGGCAGCGGGCGAATGGTGAATGACATGATCATTGAGGACCGTCAGCGACTGGATGAGAATATGCGCGCCGTTTCCTGGCGGCGCCGGGGACCCTGCCCCGGCGGGCGGCCGCGGGGAATGGTGCGCCGATGACCGGGTGGCCGGCCAAGCCGGTGATCTACGAGATCAACACCGCGATCTGGCTCGGCGACTTGTCGCGGGCCGCCGGGCGGCGGGTGACGCTGGCTGACGTGCCGGCCTCCGCCTGGGACGAGGTCACGCCAGCCGGCGCCGACGCGGTGTGGCTGATGGGCGTGTGGGAACGAAGCCCGGCCGGCCTCGAGCTGGCCAGCGCGAACGCGGGGCTGCAGGCCTCGTTCCGGGACGCCCTGCCCGACGTACGGCGTGACGACGTGATCGGATCGCCGTACTGCGTACGCCGGTACGTCGTCGACGACTCGTTCGGCGGCCCCCGGGCCCTCGCCGAAGCGCGCGCCACGCTGGCCGCCCGCGGCGTCCGGCTGCTCCTGGACTATGTGCCCAACCACGTCGCGCCCGACCATCCCTGGGTGACGACCCACCCGGAGTTGTTCGTCAATGGCGGCGAGGCTGACATCGAGGCCGAGCCGGCGGCCTGGGTGCGGGCCGCCGGGCACATCCTGGCCCACGGCCGCGACCCGTACTTCCCGCCGTGGCCCGATGTGGTGCAGCTTGACGCGTTCTCGCCCGCCCTGCGCGCGGCGACCACGCGGACCCTGTCGGACATCGCCGGGCAGTGCGACGGGATCCGCTGCGACATGGCCATGCTGATGACCAATCAGGTCTTCGCCAAGACCTGGGGCGGCCGTACTGGCCAGGAGCCGGGCGAGGAGTTCTGGCCGACCGTCATCGCGGGCCTGCGCGGCCAGCACCCGGAGACCGTGCTCGTCGCCGAGGCCTACTGGGACATGGAATGGACACTTCAGCAGCAGGGCTTCGACTTCTGCTACGACAAGCGGCTCTATGACCGGATCGTCGGCCGGGACGTGGCCGGCGTCCGCGGCCACCTGCGCGCCGACCTGGCCTACCAGTCGCGGCTCGTCCGCTTCCTGGAGAACCACGACGAGCCTCGCATCGCGGGCCTGCTCCCCGGCGACGCCGAACGGGCCGCGGCGGTGGCCATCGCGACCCTCCCGGGCGCCACCTTGTGGCACGAGGGACAGTTCGAGGGCCGGCGAGTGCGCCCGCCGGTCTTCCTGTCGCGCCGGCCCGGCGAACCGTCCGACCCCGCCCTGGCCAGCTGGTACCGGCGGTTGCTGGCCACCGTGGCCAGCCACCGGGTACGGGCGGGCGACTGGCAGCTGCTCGAGGTGGCCGGCTGGCCCGACAACGATTCCTGCCGCAACCTCCTCGCCTGGTCGTGGACCGCCGACGGCGCGGCGGCGGCGTTGCGACGACGTGGCTCACGGCAGCGGCCGGTACGTGGTGGTGGTCAACCTCTCCGCCGAGCCCGCCGACGGGCGGGTCGGGCTCGGCTGGACCAACCTGCACGGCCGCAGCTGGAACCTCACCGACCTGCTCGATGACCGGGTATACGAGCGGAGCGGCGACGAGCTGGCTGACCAGGGGCTGTTCGTCGCCCTGCCGCCCTGGGGCTGCCATCTGTTCGCCATGCCGTGACCCACGTCGCCCGCGGCAGAAACGGGATCGGCGCGGGTTCCTGGTCACTGGCTGGACTGTTAGATTGGTCCTGCAGCGGCCTGCGGCCTGCGGGCTCAGCTGAGATTTCCGAGGGAGTTTGGCATGGCGGCAACCCAGCCAGGATCAGACGACGACGAGCTGGGTCCGGTCGATTTCCTCGCGATCGAGTTTCCCGGCGGCCGGCTCACGGCTCCGGGCTTTGAGAAGCTGCTTAGCCTGGCCGACCAGGGCATCGTCGAAATCCTCGACATGGAGTTCATCGCCAAGGACGCCGATGGCACAAGCAAGAAGGTTGACGTCTGGGAGTTCGCCGTTCCCGAAGGTGTCGACCTGGCGGCCTGGGCCGGGGCGTCGTCGGGCTTGCTCGATGACTCAGACGTCGGCGAGATCTCCGCGGTGATGCAGCCTGGCAGTGTCGCCGTTGTCGTGATCTACGAGAATCGGTGGGTTCTCGGCCTGGTGGACGCCTGGCGGCGCGACGGCGCGCGGCTGATTGCCAACGGCGGATTGTCCGCGGACGACATTGTCGCCGCCCTCGATGCGGCCGAGTCCTCCTGACCCCAACGACGAGGAGATCACCCATGGGCCTGTTGAAGACCGCCGCGACTGTCGCGGTCGCCAGCTCCGTGCACGGCCGGATTCAGCGTCGGCAGCAGGCCCGGTGGGCTGCGCAGGACCAGGCCCCGGCGGACGTGCCCGCCCCGCCACCGCCAGCGCAGTACGCGGCCCCGGCACAGCAGGCCTACACCGAGCCCGTCCCGCCGCCGCAGGCACCAGCCGCCCCGGCGCCGCCAGCCGACATGAATGACCGGCTTGCCCAGCTGAAGCAGCTCGGCGAGCTGCTGTCGGCGGGCGTCCTGACCCAGGCCGAGTTCGAGCAGCAGAAAGCCCGCATCCTGAACGGCTGACCTGACGGCCGCCGCGGCCGGAGCAGGTCGGCCACACCATTCCGGGGTGCCAGGGTGCCAATGCTGTACCGCTGTTACGCGCAGATAGTAAGCTTCGCGATTCCCGGCACTTGAATTTAGGTTGATGTCGTCTTTTTGCCACTCATCGTTTACCCTTAATTATTGGTAAGTTCACTTAAGGGCCGGAATCCCGGCCTAGGCCCGGCTTCGTTTCCTGCCTGTCAATCACCCGGTAAGGGCGATGACGTATCCTCCTGTCGCTGGTAACAGTCGATACACGATGAGAATGAATGCACGGCCGGGGATATCACGAGCCCGCCAGGGTGGCGCCTGGGTGCGGGTTCCGCTGCCCTTCGCCGCCAGCGCCGTCACGTCGTCAGCCGGCGCCATCACCGAAGACGCGGCCAGCGTGGTGAGCTCGGGAAGAGCTTCATGGACGCGTCCAGTTCGAAGTGCAGCTGACCGCTCAAGCGGCAGGCGTCTCACTTTGGCCGGGTGATGCCCGTCCCGGTCCGAGAAGCTGCAGTGAGCGACGAAGGGACATAGAACATGCCTGATGAGCTGGGCTCGCCGGCGCTGGCCGATCCGGCCTCGCTGACGGCCGAGGAGCGGCGGCTGACCGACGCCCGGGCGGGTGTTCCGTGGCGTGCCTGGGGGCCATATCTCAGTGAGCGTCAGTGGGGGACGGTCCGGGAAGATTACAGCGACAGCGAAGACGCCTGGTCGTATCTCAGTCATGATCAGGCGCGGTCTCGCGCGTACCGGTGGGGTGAGGATGGCATCGCCGGGATCAGCGACGACAAGCAGCGGCTGTGCCTGGCTCTTGCGCTGTGGAATGAGCGGGACCCGATCTTGAAGGAGCGCCTGTTCGGCTTGACGAACGCCGAGGGCAACCACGGCGAGGACGTCAAGGAGTACTACTTCTACGTCGACAACCTCCCGACGCACAGCTACCAGCGCTACCTCTACAAGTACCCGCAGGCCGAGTTCCCCTACAACAACCTGGTCGCGGTGAACCAGGCCCGGTCACGGCATGAATTCGAGTACGAGCTCATCGATACCGGTGTCTTCGATGACGGCCATTACTTCGATGTCGAGGTGGAGCACGCGAAGGCCGGCCCGGAAGACATCGTCTGCCGCATCACCGTGCACAACCGCTCGTCGCGGGACGCCGGGCTGTATGTGCTGCCGACGCTGTGGTTCCGCAACACATGGTCATGGGGGGATAGTGATCCCAGGCCCCGGCTCGCTCGCGCCGGGGCGGCGGATCCCGTCGTCCGGGCCGAACATCATCAGCTCGGCGTTTTCTACCTCTACGCCGAGCCGGAAGCGGCCCTGCTGTTTTGCGAGAATGAAACGAATATGGCACGCGTGTTCGGCGCCGAGCCTGCGACGCGCTTCGCCAAGGACGGCATAGGCGACCATCTCCTGCACGGCGCGGACACCGTCAATCCCGACGGTGAGGGGACCAAGGTGGCGGCGCGGGTCCGGCTGGCCGTGCCGGCCGGCGGGCAGGCCGCGGTGCGGGTGCGGCTCACCCGCGAGGGGCCGGAGACCCTCATGGCGCCGTTCGCCGGCGCGGATGAGCTGATCGCGCGGCAGGCGGGCCGAGGCGGACGAGTTCTACGAGGCCATCACGCCGCCGGCGGTGACCGATGACGCGAAGGCGGTCATGCGGCAGGCGCTGGCGGGGATGTTGTGGTCCAAGCAGTGCTATTACTTCGACGTGGACCGCTGGTTGCGTGAGCGCCACCGGCACCCGCTGCGAGCGCCGACCCGGCGGGGTACCCGCAACGAGTCGTGGTTCCACATGGTCAACCATGATGTCGTGTCCATGCCCGACAAATGGGAGTACCCGTGGTATGCCGCCTGGGATCTGGCGTTCCATTGCATTCCGCTGGCCATGGTCGATCCCGAATTCGCCAAGAGCCAGCTCGACCTGATGCTGTCCGAGGGCTACCTCCACTCGACCGGCCAGATGCCTGCCTATGAGTGGAACTTCGGGGACGTGAACCCCCCGGTCCACGCCATGGCCACCTTGTTCCTGGCGAACCTGGAGGCTGACCTGGGCAAGGTGGACCTTCCGTTCCTGCAGGAGAGCTTCGCCAAGCTGCTGCTGAACTTCACCTGGTGGGTGAACCGCAAGGATCCCTCCGGCCGCAATGTGTTCGAGGGGGGCTTCCTCGGCCTGGACAACATCGGCGTGTTCGACCGCAGCGCGACGCTGCCCACCGGCGGGCGGCTGGAGCAGGCTGACGGCACGGCCTGGATGGCGATGTTCAGCCAGGACATGCTCGAGCTTGCCCTGACTCTGCTGGAGCATGATGAGACCTACGAGGGGTTCGTGCTCAAGTTCGTCGAGCATTTCTTCTGGATCGCAGCCGCGGTGGACCCGATCGGTGAGCACCCCGACGAGATGTGGGACGAAGAGGACGGCTTCTTCTATGACGTGCTGCGCCTGCCCGACGGCACCGGAGCCCGGCTCAAGGTCCGGTCCCTGGTGGGCCTGCTGCCCCTGTGCGCCACGACGGTGATCGAGGCCGACGTCATCGACCGCTATCCGCAGATCGCCGAGCATGTGGCCACCTTCATCCGGCGCAACCAGGACCTGCTCGCCAATATCGCCGACCCGTTCGTGCCCGGCGTCCACGGCCGGCGGCTGCTGTCCCTGGTGAACGAGGACAAACTGCGGCGCATCCTGGCCCGCATGCTGGACGAGGAGCGGTTCCTTGGCCCGCACGGCATCCGCTCAGTCTCGCGCTGGCACCTCGAACATCCCTATGCCTTCGATGTCGCCGGGGCTGAGCACCGAGTGCAGTACGAGCCGGCCGAGTCGACCAGCGGAATGTTCGGCGGCAACTCCAACTGGCGCGGGCCGGTGTGGTTCCCGGTCAACCTGCTCTTGATCCGGGCCCTGATCCAGCACTACCGGTACTACGGCAACGACCTGAGGGTTGAATGCCCGACCGGCTCCGGGACGATGATGACGCTGCTGGAAGTGGCCCAGGAACTGTCGCGCCGCCTCGCCGGGACATTCCTGCGAGATGGCGACGGGCGGCGCCCTGTCTACGGCGGGACCAGGCTATTTCAGGACGACCCGCACTGGCGTGACCTCATCTTGTTCTACGAGTACTTCCACGGCGACAACGGAGCCGGGCTCGGTGCGTCCCACCAGACCGGGTGGACCGGCCTGGTGGCCAGGCTGATCCAGAGCCTGGGCCAGTTCGACGCCGATACCGTGCTCGAGGACCGCCAATGGCCGATGGCCCGGCCGTACCGCCGCCTCGCCGCCGCATCCATGCCCGACGTCGCCACGGCTCGCGAAGCCCGCGGCGTGACCGAACCGCAATCACCTCCCTGACCGCAAGCAGCGGGGCCCTCAGCGCGACGGCGAGCCGGAAGGTGCACGGACCCAGCGCACCCGATCGCCCGCACCATCCCGGTCCGCCCCGGCTGGCCCCCCGCTCACTCCCGAGCCCGTGGGGCCCGTGATGCCAGGCGGACTCGACTTACCCTAGTTGCTTGACCGGTGCTCGGGACCAGCACCGCGCGCCGGACCAGCACCGCGCCGGGATCAGCACCGCCCGCGACCTGCTCGCCATCACCCCACCTGGGCAGACCCGCGAACTCGCCACCCCGGCGGCCGCCACACCGGCCACACCTCAGGCCGCGGACGCGACCAGGACCGGCATCGCCCCCCAACCCCGGAGGCAACACTGGCCGATACCGGCGCACGCGGCGGCCGCCGCGTGCGCCGGGTGGCTCAGGAGGCCAGGATCTTGGCTTTCTGCTGGTCGAACTCTTGCGCCGTGATGACCCCCCGGTCGCGTAGGTCGGCGAGCTTGCTCAGCTCGTCGGCCGAATTCGAACCCGCGGCCTGCTGGATGTAGCGGCGGGCCTCCTCGTCCTGCTGCCGCGCCACCTGCGCGGAGTGCTCGTGCATCTTGTCGCCGCGGACGATCAGGTAGACCACGACACCGATCAGCGGAATGAACAGCACGAACAAGAACCAGAGCGCTTTGCTCCAGCCGGACAGGTCATGGCTGCGGAAGATATCGATAAAGACGGTGATCAGGATCCAGAACCAGATAATCCAGAGGAAGATCTCGAAGATCGTCCAGAATGCGCCGAGCAGCGGGTAGGAGTAGGAACTAGCGAGCGGCATGGTATCTCCATGAGCGGGCAGGGCGCTTATCAAGCGCCACGGTTAGCGTAGTTACTGAGGCGGGGCTGGAGCTATCCGAAGGTACCGCGAGGTGGGGCAGTCTGACTCCGTTCAGCGGGGTTTCGGCGGGACACTCGGGCGATTCCGCTGGTGCCGCCGCGGCGGCCTCACCCGGTGACGCCAGCCGAGATGAGAGATGAGCCGGCAGTGGCTTGGGTCTAAGGCCGCCGGCCTGCGCACCGCAGGCAGGCCAACTGGCTGCCCCGGTCCGGCACGTGGCTAAAGTCAGCCGATAGACGAGGGTCTTGTCCACAACCTAGATCGTCACATCCTGACAGCTCTGGCTCCTCACCCCCCATGGGTGATATGCGCGAACAGGCAACAGCATTAATCCACTGTTGCCAGACGGGCCACTTCTGCCCCGGCAGCAACATGGTCGCCCATGATCAGGACCGTGAGCTCCAGCCCAGCGCTATACAGGTCGTCGTCGCCGGCGGTGGCCGGGATCGCCCCGTCCACCCGGAGGGCGAGCAGGTCACCCCGTGACGGCGGGCCCTTCGGCCGCCAGCGCGGCCAGCGCCTCGCGCGCCTCGTCCGCGATCGGCGGCGGCACGTCGTCCAGCGCCAGCACGTCCCGCAGCGCCTTGGCGTAGGCGGTCTCGTAGGCCTGCGCCGCGTCCACCGCGATGTCCGGCACCACGCCGGTGCCCTGCCAGTTGGTGCCGGTGACCGGGTTGATAGAACGCGCGAACGGTATCGCGATGTGCACGGCGGCGCTGATCGGGAACGGGCGGGTCGGGTGCGCGCCGCCGCCGGTCGTCTCGCCGATCACCTCGGCCCGGCCGAGCGCCTGCAGCGTGTAGCCGAAGTCCTCGCCGCCGGAGAACGTCTCGCTGCTGGTCAGCACGTAGACCGGCCGGTCGACGTAACGGGTGCCCGGAACGTACGGCAGCGCCCAGAACTGCCTGGTCTCGCCGGTATCGGCGTGGAAGATGTCATTGAAGTGAGTCGGCTTCTCCGAGAAGAGGTAGCTGCACCAGAAGATCACGCCCTCCGGTGAGCCGCCGTGGTTGTGCCGCAGGTCGATGATGAGCGCGTAGGTGCCGGCCACCAGCTCCATCGCCGCCGCGATGGCAGGCCCCGCGTTGGCCGGCACGGCCACCCGGCGCACGTCCAGGTAGCCGACGTTGCCGTCCAGCCGTTCGACCCGGCGGATGCCGAAGTTGTCCAGCCGCCCCATCTGGCGCATGGCCAGCCGCCTGGCCTCGTGATCCTTATGATCCTTGGGTTCCCGGTGTCCGGGCTGCGGGCCGGGTCCGGGCGGAGGCTCGGGCGGCCCCCCGCCGAGCCGCAGGGCCAGGTGCTTGTCGTCGCAGACTTCCCGCAGGTGCTGGGTGACCAGCTCGGTGAGCGTGACCTCGTCCAGGTCGTCGTACTCGCCGGCCGCGAGCCTGGCCTCGACCGCGGCGGCGGCCTGCTCGGCCAGGTCGGGGAACACGTAGTTGGCCCGCAGCAGGGAAAGGGCCGTCGTCACGATCTCGCGGCCGGACAGCTGCTCGGCGGCCAGCGACCCGTCGTCCGGCATCTCGATCCGCGGCGCGGCGGCGTCGGGGACGTCGAAGGTGAACTCGAGCAGGCGCGCCGCGGGCAGCCGCAACGACAGCTCCCGCCGGAGCCTGTCCATCCCCGTCCGGTGGGCGTCCTGCCATGCGGCCAGGGCCTGCTCGTAGTCGTCCGGCCGGTCCGGCGCCGGCACGAACACCCGCACCAGCAGCTGACCCGGCTCGATCGCCGGATCCTCGCCGTGCTGCAGCAGCACGGCCCGCTGCACCGCGCCGGTGAGGAAACGCTCCCTCAGCTCGTGGTTGATGACCCGTTCGATCTGGTCAAGTTCGGCCCGTTCCATGGCGGCCTCCATCCCCGGTTACCCGGTAAACGACGTCGCCCGTGTGACGGTTCCGGCGCGGAATGTCAGTGGTCTCTGCTGGAATTCAAGGGTGAGCACTCCCGCCCCCATCGGACCAGCACAGCTGGCCAGGCTGCTCCGGCTGCCCGAGCCGACGCCGGAGCAGGCGGCGGTGATCTCCGCGCCGCTCGGCCCGCTGGCGGTCATCGCGGGCGCGGGCTCGGGCAAGAGCGAGACGATGGCGGCGCGGCTGGTCTGGCTGGTCGCCAACGGGATGGTCCGCCCGGACCGGGTGCTCGGCCTCACCTTCACCAGGAAGGCCGCGGCCGAGTTCGCCGACCGGGTGCGCTCCCGGCTGGAGCGGCTGCGCCGGGCGGGCCTCGGGGACACCAGGCCTTCGAGCGCGGGCGAGGCCGCCGGGTCCGAGGACCCGTTCGGCGGGGACCCGGTGATCGGCACGTATCACGCCTACGCGGGGCGGCTGGTCAGCGACAACGCCCTGCGCGAAGGGCTCGAGCCGTCCATGCGGCTGATCACCCCGGCGCTGTCCTGGCAGCTCGCGGCGCAGATCGTGGCCGCCTACGACGGGCCGATGGACGAGATCATCTGGACGCCGCAGACGGTCACCGCGGCCGTGCTCGAGCTGGCCGGCGACCTGTCCGAGCACCTGCGTGACACCGGGGACGTCACCGCGGTGGGGCTGTGGCTCACCGCCGAGCATGACGCGCTTCCGGGGCGTATAACCCAGGCCGTTCGGAAGATAATCTCCACCCAGCGCGCCAGGGAACAGCTCTTGCCGCTGGTCAGCCGGTACGCGGCGGCCAAGGCGGCGCGCGAGGTCCTGGACCACGGGGACCAGGTGGCGCTGGCCGCCCGGATCGCCGGCCGGCACCCGGAGGTCGGGGCGGCCGAGCGCGCCCGCTACCAGGTGGTCCTGCTTGACGAGTATCAGGACACCAGCCACGCGCAGCTGGTGCTGCTGCAGGCGCTGTTCGGCGCGGGGCACCCGGTGACCGCGGTCGGCGACCCGTGCCAGTCCATCTACGGCTGGCGCGGCGCGAGCGCCGGCAACCTGCGGCGGTTCACCGCCGACTTCCCGGTGGTGGCCCGGGTCCGGCCGTTCGGGGCCTCGGCGCCCTCGGGCCCGGCCCCGGTGCTGCAGCTGTCCACCAGCTTCCGCAACTCCGCGCAGGTGCTCGACGCGGCCGCGGCCATCCAGGAGGAACTGCGCTACGAGGCGCCCGACGTGCCCCGCCTGGTGTCCGCGCCGGACCGGTCGCAGCGGGGCACGGTGGCCTGCGCCCTGCTCGACACGATCCTGGACGAGGCGGAGTGGGTGTCCGCGCAGGCCGCCGCGCTGCTGGCCGGCGAGCCCGGCTGCGCGCCCGACGGGCGGCCGTGGTCCCCGGGCCCGGAACGGCGGGAGACCGGGGTGCGTCCGTCGGACATCGCCGTGCTGTGCCGGAAGCGGTCGCAGTTCGTGCCGCTGCGGCACGCCCTGGAGACCCGCGGGATCCCGGTCGAGGTGGTGGGGCTCGGCGGGCTGCTCGCGGTGCCCGAGGTGCAGGACGTGGTGGCGACGCTGCGGGTGCTGCACGACGCGGGCGCCTCGGACGCGCTGGCCCGGCTGCTCACCGGGCCGCGCTGGCGGATCGGGCCGCGCGATCTGGTCGCGCTCGGCCGCCGCGCCCGGGCGCTGGCCCGCGGCGAGGGCGACGGGCCGTCCGCCGCCGGGCCCCCGGGCAGCCAGGACGAGGACGCCTCTGACGCGCTCGCCGAGGCCATCACGGACCTGACCGCGGAGACCGGCAGCCTGGTCGAGGCGCTCGACGACCTGGGCGAGCCCGGCGCCTACTCGCGGACCGGCTACGCGCGGATGCACGCGCTGGCCGGCGAGCTGCGGCGGCTGCGCGCGCACGTCGGGCGGCCGCTCGCCGACCTGACCGCGGAGGCGGAGCGCGTGCTCGGCCTGGACATCGAGGTCGCCGCGCGGCCCGGGGTCGACCCGGTCGCGGCGCGCGCCGACCTGGACGCCTTCACCGACGTGGCGGACGCGTTCACCGGCGAGGGCGCCGAGCCGACCCTCGGCGCGTTCCTGGCCTACCTGACCGCGGCCCAGCAGGAGGAGTTCGGCCTGGAGACCGGGCGGGTCGGCGAGTCGGACTCGGTCAAGCTGCTGACCGTGCACGCGGCCAAGGGGCTGCAGTGGCCGGCCGTGTTCGTGCCCGGCCTGGCGATGGGGGAGCGGTCGCAGGTGTTCCCGGCCCGGCCGCGGGTGTCGACGCGGTGGACGGACAACCCGCGGCTGATCCCGTTCGGCCTGCGCGGGGACGCGGGGGACCTGCCCGAGCTCCTCGGGCTCGACGCGTCCTCGCTCGAGGCCTTCGGCGAGGCGTGCGCGGCCAGGGACCTGTCCGAGGAGCGCCGGCTGATGTACGTGGCCGCCACCCGGGCGGCGTTCTGGCTGGGATGCTCGGGTTACTGGTGGGGCGAGGGCGGCACCAGCCACCTGGGGCCCTCGCCGTTCCTGGAGGAGGTCCGCCGGTCCGGCGTGGCCCAGGTCTCGGCCTGGGCGCCCGCGCCCGAGCCCGACGCGGAGAACCCGCTGCTGGCCGAGGTGGACGCGGCGGACTGGCCGGCCACCCCGGCCGGGCGGCACTACGAGGCCGTCCGCGAGGCCGCGGCCCTGGTAGAAGCGGTGCTAGCCGGGGACCCCCCCGCTCCTGGGGGAACTCATCCCTCCAGCCCCCCGGAGCTCCCGTTGAGCCCCGCGGACCGGGATCTGGTGGCGGCGTGGGACCGCGACGCCGGCCTGCTGCTGGCCGAGCGGGCGCAGCGCCGGGGCGACGGCGTGACCCCGGTGGCGCTGCCCGCCCGGCTTTCGGTGTCGTCGCTGGTGTCGCTGGCCCGGGACCCGGCCGAGCTGGCCCGGCAGGTCCGGCGGCCCATGCCGCGGCCGCCGGCCACCCAGGCCCGCCGGGGCACGGCCTTCCACCAGTGGCTGGAACAGCGCTACGGCCAGCAGCTGCTCATCGACGACAACGCCCTGTTCGGGCCGGAGGACGGCGACGCGCCCGGTGAAGGCGACCTGGCCGCGCTCCGGTCCCGGTTCGAGCACGGCGAGTGGGCGGACCGGTGGCCCCGGGCCGTCGAGGTGCCGTTCGAGACGCTGGTCGGCGACCGGCTGGTCCGGGGCCGGATCGACGCGGTGTTCGGCGACGCACCCGAGGGCGGCTACGACGTGGTCGACTGGAAGACCGGCAGGCCGCCCAGGTCCGAGGCCGAACGGCGCGCGGTGTCCGTCCAGCTCGCCGCCTATCGCCTGGCCTGGGCGGCGCTCGCGGAGGTGCCGGTGGCGGCGGTCCGGGCGGCGTTCTACTACGTCGCGCACGACCAGACCGTCCGCCCCGCCGACCTGCTCGACGAAGCCGGCCTGGCCGCCCTGATCGAGCAGGTCCCGGCGGAGGTCTAGGCGGGCTTCGTCTAGGCGGGGCTCGCCTAGGTGTGCTCGGAGAGGAGCACGGCCTGAGTCCGTGGCTCCAGCGCCTCGAACACGTGCGGCACGTCGCCCGGGTAGCGGATGTAGTCGCCCGGGCTGAGCTCTACCGGCTCCCCGGCCACCCCGACCAGGGCGCGTCCGGCCCCGATCACCACGTGCTCCACCACGCCGGGCATGTGCGGCTCGGACGCGCGCGCGTGCCCGGGCTCGGCCAGGATCCGGTATACGTCGCGGCGCGCGCCCGGCGGGCAGCCGGCCAGCAGGGTGGCCTGGTAGTCGGCTCCGGCCGCGGCGACCGTGGGGCCCTCGTCGGCCCGGATCACCTGGATGGGCGGGCGGGGCGGGTCGAGCAGCCTGGAGAACGGGGCGTCCAGCGCGACGCAGATGGCCCACAGCGTCTCCAGGCTGGGGTTGCCGGTGCCCGACTCCAGCTGGGAGAGCGTGGACTTGGCGATCCCGGCCCGGCGGGCGACCTCGGTGAGCGACAGCCCGGACCGGTGCCGCTCCCGGCGCAGTGAGGCCGCGATGACCTCGAGCGGCGCCCCGCTCCTAACGGCCGGCGACGGCGAGGCAGGCTCGGTGTTCGTCATATAAGTTCATCCGTTCGTTTTGACGAACGACGGGTTGGTGTCCAGAATAGGCTCCATGAGTTCGATACGAAGAACTCTAGAGCGCGGCGTGCTGGCTGACATCGGGCTGACCTGTGTGGCCGTGTTCTTCATCGGCCTGTCCTACGGGGCCGTCGCGGCCGCCTCCGGGTTCCCGCTCTGGGTGCCCGCCGCGCAGAGCGTGCTCGTGCTGGCCGGCGCGTCGGAGTTCCTGTTCATCGGGATCGTCGCGGCGGGCGGCAGCCCCATCGCGGCGGCGCTGGCCGGGCTGCTGGTGAACGCCCGGCACCTGCCGTACGGCCTGGCCCTGCCGGAGGTCACCGACCGGGGCTGGCGGCGGCTGATCGGCACGCACGTAATGAACGACGAGAGCGTCGTCTTCGGGCTGGCCCAGGAGGACCTCCCGCGCCAGCGCGCCGCCTACTGGGCCTGCGGCCTCGGCGTGCTGGTCTGCTGGCCTGGCGGCGCCATCTTCGGCGCGCTTATCGGCTCCGTGGTGCACGACACCAATGCGTTCGGCCTGGACGCGATGTTCCCCGCCGTGATCCTGGCGCTGATCGTCAAGGACCTGCGGGACCGGCTGACCCTGCGGGCCGCGCTGGCCGGGGCGGCCATCGCGCTGGCCGCCACGCCGTTCCTGCCTGCCGGGCTGCCCGTCCTGGTGGCCCTGGTGGCGGTGCTCCTCCTGGTCAGGCAGCAGCCCGGCAGCGCGATCCGGTCGGCTGGCACGGTCCCGCAGGCTGGCGCGGTCCCGCCTGGCGCGGTCCCGCCGGCCTGCGCGGAATCCGGCGAGCACCCGGTGGAGGCCCGGTGAAGGACAGCACCCTGGTCGTGGCCGGCATGGCCACCCTGGCCGCCGGGACCTACGCCTTCCGGCTCTCCGGCCAGCTGCTGCGCGCGCGGATCAGCTTCCCGCCCTGGGCCAGGAAGCTGCTCGAGGCCGCCGCGGTGATCCTGCTGGCCGCCCTGGTCGCCACCACCGCGCTGACCCAGGGGCACGGCTTCTCCGGCTTCGCCCGCCCGGCCGGGGTTCTGGTCGCCGGGGTCCTGGCCTGGCGCAAGGCCCCGTTCCTGGTCGTCGTCATCGCCGCTGCGGCCACCACCGCCCTGCTCCGCCTGCTCGGCGTGCCCTGAGCCCAGCCTTCAAGCGGCGCAGACGCGCACGCACATCGCTCGGGGATTTGCCTGAACCGCGTGATTGTGGATACATACACCCCTCATAGGGGGTGTATGTATCCACGATGATGTGAGACGCCCGGTCACGGCTGGAGGTAACGCTCCACGGCTTCGACCTTGGCGGTGAGCGCGCCGGTCACGCCCGGCCTGATGTCAGCCTTGAGCACCACGCTCACCCGCGGCGCCCGGGCCGCGACGGCGTCCACCGCCCGCTTGACCACCGCCATGGTCTCGTCCCAGTCGCCCTCGATGGTGGTGAACATGGCGTCGGTCTGGTTCGGCAGCCCGCTCTCCCGGACCACCCGGACGGCCTCGGCCACCACCTCGCCGACCGCCTCCCCGGTCCCGAGCGGCGTAACGGAAAACGCGACGAGCACAGCCCGCTCCTCTCCCTAGTCATCCCTCCGCTCACGCTATCGAGCCCGCCCGCCACCCCTGCGTCCGCTGAGCTTATTTTGATCGTGAACGGGTGTAGTCATCGGGCCGCGGTGCCGGTGGTGCCGCAGACTCTCTCGTGCCCTCCCGATCCCGGCCCGGCACTCTTTTCAAACGGGTCAGCGTGACGGAAGTCCGTTTCCGGTGCGCGCTGCAGGCCGGTGGCGAGGCACGAGCGGACCACGATCAACCTAAGCAAAGCGGCAATACGTTATAGATGGTGCTGTCGCGGCTGATGCCCGATTTCGCGTCCGCGCCGCGCCCCGGCCTAGGGACGCACGGCTGAGGGGCATTGCGCTCCAACGACATGAACGCGGCGTCCATGCCGTATCCGCCTCCGGGCCGGAGCTGCGGGCCGGGATCAACGGTCAACTGCAGCAGCATGCCACGATCTCGTCGCCACGTGCGGCTTCTGGTCAGCATGCCCGTTCAGGCCGCCTCCGGGCGCGTTAGGTGACCGATTGCTGCAGAATGGGAGCTGTGATAGGACCTGGTCGGCTCGATGTGGTCGATGCGTTGTGTGGCCAAGCACACGACTGAGGCCACACAATGACGGCATGACCGGTTCTGTGGCGGCGCCCGAAGCGGGCCATCGTGGCGAGCCGGCCCGCGCCGACGCGGGCCGCGCCGGACCCAGCGCCGCGGCCGACCCGCTGCTGACCGTATCCGGGCTGAGCGTCAGCTTCGGCAGGCTCCGCGCCCTAGACGACGTCAACCTGAGCGTGCGGACCGGTGAGCTCGTTGCCCTGGCCGGCGAGAACGGCGCGGGCAAGACCACCCTGGTCCGCTGCATCGCCGGCGAAGTGGTCCCGGCCAGTGGCGAGGTGTTCTTCGCCGGTCGGCGCATGCCGCCCCACCAGGCCGCGGCGATCAAGCAGGGGATCGCGGTGGTCTGGCAGGACCTGGCCCTGTGCGACAACCTGGATGTCGCCGCCAACATCATGCTCGGCCGGGAGCGCCGCCGGCTGCTGATGTCGGAGACCCGGCTCCACCTGGCCGTCGCTGAACTGCTGGCCTCGCTGCGCATCCCGCTCAGTGACACGACGCGCGACGTCAGCTCGCTGACCGGCGGGCAGCGGCAGCTGGTGGCGGTGGCGCGGGCCATGGGCCGCAAGCCCCGGCTGCTGGCCCTGGACGAGCCGACCTCCTCGCTCGGCACGAAGGAAGCAGCACAGGTCGAAGAGCTGATCATGGGGCTGCGGCAGCAGGGCACCACGATCTTGCTGGCCTGCCACGACATCGACCAGATGTTCCGCCTAGCCAGCCGCATCGTCGTACTGCGGCAGGGCCGGATCGTGGGCGAGGTGCGCACGGCCGATGCCCACCCCGATGACGTGATTGCGCTGATCTCCGGCCGGCAGCCAGTCTCTTCCGCCCGCCAGCAGCTCACCCGGCTGCACGGGCTCACCGACCGGTTGGTCTCGGCCGACCCGTCGTCGAGCCTGTCGCTGATCTTGTCCGCGCTCGGTGCGGCCCTCGGCAGCGAGCGGCTGTGCATTCACCTGGTCACCGACAAGATCCTCTACTGCGCCGCGTCGCTCGGGTTCAAGCCCGGGCAGCTCGACCCGTGGAGCAGGCTGCCGTTCGGGCCCGCGGGCGGCCCGGTGGGCATGGCCGCGGCGGACGAACGGCCCATCATCGCCGACAAGGTCCGGTTCGGCGCGGCCTCGGGCCGCTTCCGCGACCTGGCCAAGACGGCCAAGGTGGCCGGCTCATGGTCGGTCCCGGTGCTCGGGCCCAGCGGGCTGTCCGGCGTGATCACCGTGTTCCGGGCCGAGCACGGCGCGCCGGAGCGCGACGAACTCGCCCTCGTCACCGTTTACGCGGGCTATGTCGCCAGCGCCATCGAGCGGGACCGCCTGCTCGACCAGGTGACCACGAGGAATCGGGTGCTTGAGACGATCCGCGAGATGCTGGAGACGCTGGCCGGGCCGGTGGCAGTCGGCGAGGGACTGTCCATCGCGATCCAGTCGCTGCGGCGCGGCCTGCAGGCCCACGAGGTCGCGCTGATCACCCAGCCGGCCGGCCAGCCGGCCCGCTGGCGCGCCTTCGCCGGCCCGCTCGGCACCGACGGGTCGTCGGCCACCCCGCCCATGCGCGACATCGCCGAGACCGCGCTGGCCAGCACGCCGCTCGACGGGGTGGCCCGGCAACTGCAAAGCAGCCGCCGGCACCGTGTACGGGCGGTGGCGTTCGTGGCGGCCGGCGGTCCCACCGTGCTGCTGGCCACCTGGCGGCGGGTGCCGCCCACCAAGGAGGAGACCGCGCTGCTGGAGGACGCGGCGCACTCCCTCCGGCTGGCGCTGGAACGGGAGGAGGCTGCCCACGCCCACCAGGAGGCGGCCGCGCTGCGCCGGTCCCGGGAGCTCCAGCGCGGGTTCCTGTCCCGGCTGAGCCACGAGCTGCGCACCCCGCTGACCGCCATCCGGGGCTACGCGTCCAGCCTGATGCAGCCCGACGTGACCTGGGACCGTGAGTCCCAGCAGCGGTTCCTGGACCGGATCGCCGCGGAGTCCGCCCGGCTCGGCCGCCTGGTCGATGACCTGCTCGACTTCTCCGCGATCGAGTCGGGCACCATGCGCCTGCAGGAGGACTGGTGCGACATCCGGCTGGTGCTCGAGGCCGCCATTGCCTGCCTGCCGCCGGCCAGCGCCGCGTCGGTCGTGCTGAGCTGTGATCCCAGCCTGCCCGTGGTGTGGGCCGACCATGACCGTATGGAGCAAGTCTTCGTCAACCTGCTGAACAACGCGTTCCGCCACAACCCGCCGGGCACCCGGGTACGCGTGACCGCCGACCACCGGATGTCCGAAATGGTGATCAGCGTCCTGGACGACGGCGTCGGCATGTCGCCGGAACTGGCGGCCACCCCGTTCGAACCCGCCCGCCGCCCGCCTCCCCGCGCCATCCCGGGCAACGGCAACGGCAACGGCAACAGCAACGGCAACGGCAACGGCCACCGCAACAGCGCAGGCGCGGGTCTCGGCCTGTCCATCGCCAAGGGGATCGTGCAGGCCCACGGCGGCCGGATCGAGCTGACCCCGCTGCCCAAGGGCACCTGCTTCCAGGTCTACCTGTCGGTCGAGACCGAGGGCGACGCGGGCCGGATAGCCGGGTCTGCGCCGGGCGCGAGCGGAATCGCGACCGGCGGAGGCGAGCCCGCCACGAGCGAGAGGGACCGCGACGGTGACGACGACTGAGGACGCGCGCAAGACCTGTGCCCTGGTGGTGGAGGACGATCCCAACATCGTCGACCTGATCCGGTCCAACCTCGCCGTGCGCGGGTTCGACACCATCGTGTCCGTGGACGGCATGCGCGCCCTCCAGTTGCTCGAGACCGAAGACCCGGACATCGTGCTCCTCGACCTGATGCTGCCCGAGGCCGACGGCTTCGAGCTGTGCCGCCAGATCCGCGAGCGCTCCCCGGTCGCGATCATCGTGGTCTCGGCCCGCGGCGGCGAGCGGGACAAGGTGACCGCCCTGCACATGGGCGCGGACGACTACATGACCAAACCGTTCAGCATCGAGGAGCTGCTGGCCCGGATCACCGCGACACTGCGCCGGACCCGGCCCGCCGCGCCCGCCGAGCAGCAGGCGCCTCCGGTCATCGCGGTCGGCGGCATCATCATCGACCTGGCCCTGCAGCAGGTCAGGCGCGATGGGCAGCCCGTGCACCTGACCCCGACCGAGTTCGCCTTGCTGCGCGAGCTCGCCGTCAACCGGGGCAAGCTGCTCACCCACGCGCACCTGCTCCGCCGGGTCTGGGGGCACGGCTACGAGACTGAGACCGAGTACTTGCGCGTCTACGTGCGGCGGCTCCGGGCCAAGCTCGAGGCGGACGACAGCGCTCCGCTCATCCTCACCCAGCCGCGGGCCGGCTATCGCCTAGCCCCTGAGTGACCCGAATCGCAATTTCGGGTCACACTCGGATCACAATTTCGTTACGCCCGAACTGCCGTTAACGGTATCTTTACGGGCCGGTGCCGATGTTAAGGCTATGTTAATTCCGGGTACTCTATCGTGGCATTTCAGGCGCTGAGGCTGCAGTCGTACCAGGCATGCGGTGACGTCTGGCATGTCTGGATAGGATATGTGGTCCTTCATTAAGTACGCGAGGTGGTACGTAATGATCCGAGTGGCCGTCCGTCAGCGGCCGTGTCCGGGTAGAGGCTGCTGGTCGGGTTCTATCCTGCGGATGAGCGTCTGGGGAGCAAGTCGCGTCGAGCTTCCGCGGCGAGAAGGTGCCCGGCGTAAGCTGGACGCAATTCGACATCACCACCGCGCGGATTGCCGCATGAGGACGGACGTTCTGCTGACGGGAGAACTTTCGGTCCTGGATGTCTAATGTCGGATGAACTAACCTCCCTCCGTAGGGATACCGCACCGGTGTCCCGGTCGGCTTATTCGGGTACATTCGGGCGAAAGGCTGTGGGGAATGCGAGTAAGTAACAGAAGTGAGGGGAGCGACGGCAAGTTCCGGCGCTTCCCTAGACTGGGCTGGCTGGCTCTGGCCGCGGCCGTTGCCCTGGTAGCCGCGGGCTGTTCGTCCTCGTCGAGCTCGTCTCCCCCCGCGGCGTCGGGGTCGGCATCGGCGACGGGCTCGGCCGCGGTTCCAGCGGTGAGCATCAGCTCCTTCACCGTACACATCGCGCCGACGATGTCCCTGTTCAAGGCGCTGGCCGCGGCCGGGACCAAGGGAGCCAACAGCCTGCAGGTGGGGGTGGTCCTGCCCGACACCACGTCGTCGACCCGGTGGGTCGACTTCGACGCGCCGTACCTGCGGCAAGCCTTCACCGCCGCCGGATATACCTCGAAGCAGTTCCGGATCGACAACGCGCAGGGAAGCGACGCGACCCAGCTGAGCGACGCCACCGCCGACATCAACCTGGGGGCCAAGATCCTGATCGTGTGCCCGCTCGATGGCCCGACCGGCGTCGCGATCGCGAAGCTTGCCGATCAAAAGGGCGTCACCCTGATCGCCTACGACCGCGCCATCTTCGAGGGCTCGAAGACCTACTACGTCAGCTTCGACAACGAGCACGTGGGTGAGCTGATCGGCTCGGGCTTCAACGCGTGCGTCAAGTCCTGGGGGATCAAGAGCCCGCAGGTCTTCGTCCTGAATGGCGGCGAGGACACCGACCCCAACGCCATTTCCTTTGCCTCGGGTTACAACAAGATCGTCTGGGGCAAGCCGGCCAAGACAGTCGCCGCGGGCACGACCAGCAGCTCCGGCTACAAGCTGGTTGGGGAGAACTTCGCCCCCGGGTGGGACAACACCAAGGGCGGCACCATCTTCCAGCAGGAGTTCACCGCTCACCCGTCGATCAACGCGACCATCGAGGCCAATGACGGGCTCGCCAACGCGGTGATCACCGACCTCAAGACGGCCGGGGTCAAGCCTAAGTCGGTACCGACCACCGGGCAGGACGCCACGGCTCAGGGCATGGCCTGGATCCTCGAGGGCTACCAGTGCGGCTCCGTGTACAAGGCCGTGTACAAGGAGGCCCAGGACTCCGTGGCCATGGCCACGATCCTGCTGGCCGGCAAGACGCCGCCGTCGGCCCTGCTGAACGGTACGACCGTCGACCCGGCCGACTCGAGCGTCACCGAGCCGGCGTCCCTGCTGACCCCGGTGTGGGTGACCGCGGCCAACATACAGTCGACAGTCGTCGCGGACGGTTTCGACACGGCCTCGTCGATCTGCTCGATTGCGGGTCAGGCTGCCTGCAGCGCAGCTGGCATCCATTGATCAGCTGACCTGGGGAACCTCGACGGATCCTCGTCGAGGTTCCCCGCAGCCGGGGTTGGCGGACTCGCCATCAGGCGAGTCCGCCAACCCCGGCCTCATGAGATAGTTGTGCCTCGGGCAAGGCTACTGACAGGTATTCAAGATGACTGAGGTGAACGAGGCCCCGAAAGGCGCGAGCAGCGGCGGGGACGAGGTGGAACCGCTGCTGAAGCTGCGGGGTATCGACAAGCACTTCGGACCGGTGCAAGCACTCTACGGGGTGGACCTGGACCTGTTCGCGGGTAATGTGACCGGCCTGTGCGGGGACAACGGTGCCGGGAAGTCGGTGCTCACCCGTACTATCGCCGGCGTGCACCAGCCGGACCATGGCCAGGTCTTCTTCGCGGGGCAACCGGTCCACATTCGGAGCGCCCGGGACGCCGCCGCGCTGGGGATCGAGACCGTCTACCAGGACCTGGCGCTGGCCGACAATCTGGACATCGTCCAGAACATGTTCCTCGGCCGGGAAACTCTGAGCCACGGCCTGCTCGACGAGGACTCGATGGAACTGAAAGCGGGCGAGACCCTGAGCACCCTGCGGGTGACCACGGTGCGCTCGATCCGGCAGCCGGTGGCCTCGCTCTCGGGAGGTCAGCGGCAGGCGGTGGCGGTGGCCAAGGCGGTAATGTGGAACTCCAAGCTGGTGCTGCTGGACGAGCCCACCGCCGCCCTCGGGGTAGTGCAGACCCGGCAGGTGCTGGACCTGATCAAACGGCTCCGGGACCACGGGCTGGCAGTGATGGTGGTCTCCCACAACCTGAACGACGTCTTCGAGGTCTCGGACCGGATCGCAGTGCTGTACCTGGGGCGGATGGTGGCCGATGGGCCAGCTGCGAACTTCGACCGGCAGAGCGTGGTGGAGTACATGACAACGGGTGGCGCCAACGGGCGGGCGCCCGAGCCGGCCAGATCCGCCAGTGACGAGGGCTGAGCCCATGGGCCCGGATCGGGAACTCCCCGTGACCACGGTCCCCGGCGAGACCGCGGCCGTGGAGGCGGCCGACCTCACATCCGCTCCCGAGGCCGCGGCCGAGGTCCGCGAACTTGTCGCCCAGTCGCTGGGCCAGTACCTCCGGGCCTGGTGGCTGAAGGTCCGCAGTGGCGACAGCGGTGTCCTTCCCGTGCTCCTGGCCATGGTGGTGGTCGCTGTCACCTTCCAGATCATCACCCCCGAGCATTCCTTCCTGCGGCCGAGCAACCTCGTGTATATCTTCGGGCTGAGCACCGTGTACATGGTGCTGGCGATAGCGGAGACAGTGGTCCTGCTCCTCGCGGAGATCGACCTCTCGGTCGGCGCGGTCGCGCTGATCGGCGGGGTGATCGCCTTCAAGCTGGCGCAAAGCTGGCCGTGGTGGGCAGCCATACTCGCCGCGCTCGTCTCCTGCGGCGTGTTCGGAGCCCTCCAAGGAGTGCTGACGGCCCGGCTCAAGATCCCGTCCTTCATCGTGACCCTGGCCGGGTTCCTTCTTTTCTCGGGCATCCTCATCGTCGTCCTCGGCGGCGCCGACGGCTCCGTGAACCTCGACACGTCGAAGTTCAACCAGAAAGTCATCTATGACCTAGTCCAGGGGGTGATCCCCCCGGTGGCCAGCTGGGTACTTCTGGCGGTGGTGGTCGGGGCCGTCGGCACGACCCTGTGGCTGCGCGCGGCCAGGAGGCGACGCCAGGGCCTGGTGGCTCCCCCGGTGAGTGTGACAGCGATCAGAATCGCCCTGGTGGCGCTCGTCGGGGCAGCTGTGGTGGCTATCTGCAATGTCAACCGCGGAACCGCCCTCAAGGCGGTGCAGGGAGTTCCGTGGGTGATCCCGATCGTCCTCGTCGTGCTGGGCATCTGGACGCTCGTGCTCGGGCGGACCCGCTTCGGCCGCTACCTCTATGCCATCGGCGGCAACCCCGAGGCGGCCCGCCGCGCCGGCGTCAGCCTCGCCGGCATCCGCACCTGGGCCTTCGCGTTGTGCTCGGCGACCGCCGGACTCGGCGGCCTCCTGCTCGGTTCCTTCTTCTTCGGTGAGTACAGCACCAATACCGCAGACCCCGGTCAGCTCGTCCTGTACACGGTCGCCGCCGCCGTCATCGGCGGGGTCAGCCTCTTCGGCGGCCGGGGTAAGGCACTCCACGGTGTTCTCGGAGGCCTCCTCATCGGCGGCATCGCCTACGGCGTATCCCTGCTCAGCCTGGGTAGTCTGTCCACCCCGCTGCAATACATCCTGCCGGGCGCCGTGCTCCTCGCCGCGGTGCTGATTGACGTGCTGTCACGGCGTGGTGCAGGGAGCGTGACCCGTGTCTGACGTGACCTCGGACTCCAGCCAGGCCCAGGCCGGGGCGACGGACGCCACGACGGTGGCCGACCTTACAGCCGCCGACGAGGCCGCAGCCGACGTCCCACCCGAGCTCGTCGCCCAGTCGCTGGGCCAGTATCTCCGGGCCTGGTGGGCCCGGGTCCGCGGCGGCAACAGCGGTGTCCTGCCCGTAGTCCTGGCCATCGTGGTGGTCGCCGTCAGCTTCCAGATCGCGAACCCGAAGTTCCTGTCGGCACAGAACCTGGTAAACCTCTTCGAGCAGAGCACCATCTACATGCTGCTGGCGATCGCTGAGATCTTCGTCCTGGTCCTCGGAGAGATCGACCTCTCCGTCGGCCTGGTCATGGCGCTTGGCAGCGTCGTGGTCGCTGAACTCGTGCAGCCGACCGGCGCGAATTGGCCGTGGTGGGCGGCGATCATCGTGACGTTGCTCGCTTGCTGCGCGGTCGGCGCCATCCAGGGAACGCTTGTGGCCCGGCTGAGGATGCCGTCGTTCATCGTCACTCTTGGCGGGCTGCTGATCCTGGAGGGCGTGGCGATCATCGTCCTCGGCGGGTCGCTCGTCGGCATCGGCAACTCCCAGTACAGAAACGAGCTCGTCCTCTACAACATCTTCTGGGGGGCGTTCACCCCGCTGGTCAGCTGGATCTTGCTGGCCGTGATTGTCGGAGCCACTGGCACTGGGCTCTGGTTGCGGGATGCCCGCAAGCGCCGCCACGGCCTGGAGACTCCGCCGCGCAGCCTCACCGCGCTGAAGATCGTCCTCATGGCGGTGGCGGGCATCGGGCTCGTCGCCATATGCAACGTCAACCGGGCCCACGTCGGGACGATCGAGGGAGTTCCTTACATCATTGCGATCGTCCTTGTCGTGCTCGGCGTCTCGACGGTCCTGCTGCAGCGAACCCGCTTCGGCCGCTACGTGTACGCCATCGGCGGCAATCCCGAGGCGGCGCGTCGAGCCGGGGTCAACCTGCCCGCGATCCGAACCTGGTGTTTCGTCCTCTCCGCCCTGATCTCCGGGATCGCTGGCGTGCTGTTCGCCTCGTGGCAGGTCTCGCTGACCACCAACATCATCAAGGCCGCGAACAGCTATGTGCTGCTGGCGGTGGCCGCGGCGGTCATCGGTGGCACCAGCCTCTTCGGCGGCCGGGGCAAGACCATCCACGGCGTGCTGGGCGGCCTCGTCATCGGCGGCATCTACAACGGCCTCTACCTGCTTGGGGTGTCGAGCCAGTGGATTGACGTCGTGGTCGCCGCGGTGCTACTCGCGGCCGCGGCCATCGATGTCCTCTCGCGCCGAGGCGCGCCGGGCCAAGCGTGACGTCGGGGTCGTCCCGCCATGTAACGCCCTGGCCCCGCAGACCCGTAAGGTCATTTATTCCGAACCGGCCTGCGGTAGCCATCATCGCCGTGGCGTGGGCCGGGAACCCCCGAACTGCGGCTACGTAGGTGACCGCCGGTCGGTGGGCGCCTCCATTAGCTTCGGACGAACGCATCGCCGATGGAGTCGCCGGCCACGCAGAACATGGCGGAAAGGCACGACACCGACATAAGGAATACAAGGACTGGTCCGCTGACAGAGTTAGCGGCCTCCGAGTCGACGTTGACGGGCGTGGTCCAGCTATTGCCGTCAAAGGTGACCACGTTCCCGCCGGCGCCGTCGACGGCGGCGCAGAAGTTGCTGGTCGGGCAAGACACCACAGGCCAGGAGACACCGCCCTCCCCCATGCTGAGACCGTTCGGATCGGCGTTAACGGGCGCGCTCCAGGTGCTGCCGTTGAAGGTGAACGCGTTCCCTTTGCGATCGATGGCAACGCAGAAGCTGGCCGATGCGCACGACACTGCCTGTAGGTAGCTGCCTGGGTCGATGGGGGATCGTTTACCCCAGGAGGTGCCATTGAAGGTCACCACGTTCGGGCCGTAGTCGACGGCGGCGCAGAAGCTGGCGCTCGGACAAGACACCGTGCTCAGTTCGTGGCCAGGATCTATGGCCGTGGCGGGGCTCCAGGAGGTCCCGTTGAACGTGAACGCGTTGGAGCCGTTGTCAACGGCGGCGCAGAAGCTCGGTGACGAGCACGATACCGATGCCATGCCCCTTTGGGTGCTCGGGACAGGATCGCTAATGCTAGGAGCAGAACTCCACGTGCTGCCGTTGAACAGAAAGGTGGATGAGTCTTGCGCGTCTACGGCCATGCAGAAGCTGACGGTCGGGCAAGACACAGAATCGGGCTCGGCGGCGGAGGAAGATAGCCCGGTGGGCTGGGTCCACGTGGTTCCGTCGTACCTAGCCGCGTAGCCCGATACGAGCACGGCCATGCAGAAGCTTGCGGATGGGCATGACACGGATGTCGGGTCTTCGCCGCCTTGGCTGTGGTCAAGGTGTGTCGCTGCTCCCCATGCCGGCGCAGCGCTGGACTGCGAGGTGGCGGGCTGGCCGCCTGCCGGGGAGTTGACTCCTGGCCCGGGTGGTGCTGACGACCCGCTGCACCCGGTAGCTGCGCCTATTAGCAGAATGGATACGCAAGCAAACGCCAGCCGTAGTCGGCCCGTGATGTGAGGCCGTCTGGTTAGCGAAGTGGTCGAGGTCTTCGTCTCGATCATCACTGGCCTGTTGGGACTGTGGTGCAGTTGTTGTACCGGACCTGGCCGAGATCGGGAAAGCTATCGAGGTCAGCTGTCACCAGTCTGCTCGCCTGCACGAAGCTGACCTTGAAAATCACAGGCAGCGGCTGCGGGCAGCCGACCATGACGTCGAAGGTGACTGTCAGCCATCCGGTCGCACCAGGAGCAAGCGAGCTGGCCTGGCCAAGGCCCGGTTCCGGCAGCGAGCCACAAGGTCCCCACCGGCTGGCTATCTCCTGCAGCCCGCCCAGCGGCAGCACCGGTTTGATTTGGCGCAATACCACCGTGCGGTCCGATTGGTTCATGATCTCGATGCCCAGCTGGAGGGTATGACCCAGCTGAACAGCACACCGGCTCCCGGTCGCGCTGAGTGCGGTGTCGCCCGCCGGCAGCACCGTGGTGCTGGCCGTGGCGGCCCGTGTCGGCCTGCCCTTTGCCCGCGACTGGAGGTGGCCGCCGATAAAGCCCAGCAGCAGTCCGGCGACGAGCGCTGCGACGGCGACGCTGAACGCGGGCCCTCGCGTACTTCCCCACGGCCAGCGCGGTCGACGGCCCCCCATCTCGACCACGTCAGCATCATCGGCAGCGTCAGGCGATCTCCCCAGCCCGCCCGGAACGCCGCGCGCAAGACGCTGACGGTGCGCGGGCGGTTCCACCTCTTGACCATAG
>CAVRMX010000031.1:0-97980 GCA_963722275.1 uncultured Actinomycetes bacterium
GGCTCGAGTACCTCCGGCGGCCCGAACTCCCGTATCACCACCGCGCGCACCGCGCACCTCCTTTACCGGAGCGATTCGTTCCGACTATGAGCTTATCGGAACGTTTTACTCCGGATAAAGATAGGCTGGGCCGGTGACGTACCGGTCCCTGCGCCCGCAGTCCGGGCACGGCGGGCAGGCCGAGGCCCAGCGGGCGACGACCTCATGGTGCTCGAGGCGGCCCGGGACGTCTTCGCGGCCCAGGGCGCGGACGCTCCTGTCTCTGGCGGTCGCCGAGCGCGCCGGGGTCGGGGTGGGCACGCTCTACCGCCGGTACGGCAGCAAGACCGAACTGCTGCAGCGCCTGTGCGTGCTGGCGATGGACCAGGCCCTGGCCGCGGCCGCCGACGCCCTCGCCGCCAGCGACCCGTGGGACGGCCTGCGCGGTTACATCACGGCCTGCGTCGAGCTGCGCAGCGGGGCGCTCGCCTCGCTGGCCGGGCAGATCGAGACGACCGCCGAGATGCGCGGCACGGCCCGCCGAGCATGGCGCGGCTGGCCGAGATCGTGGCCCGCGCCAGGCCGGCGGCCGCCTGCGGCCCGACGTCACCCCGCTGGACATCACCTGGCTGATCGAGCAGTTCAGCCGCCTGCCCGCCGGATCGGCTCGAGCGGCCGAGGAGCGCAACGTGCGGTCACGGCTGGTCGCCATCGCCCTGGACGGGCTCCGGGCCCCGGCGGGCGGGGTCCTGCCCGGCCGCCCGCCGAGCCGCAGCCGCTACGTGAACCGCTGGTCGCCGCGCTCCTAGGCCCGTCGGCTGACCCGCCCGGGTCCTACGCTGGCGTCATGGAATTTACCGAAGTGATCAGGCGCCGCCGGATGATCCGCGCGTTCACCGGCGAGCCGCTGGCCGAGGGCACCACCGACCGGCTGCTGCGGGTGGCCAGCCGGGCGCCGTCGGCGGGCTTCAGCCAGGGCTACTCGTTCCTGGTGCTGGAGGGCAAGGAGCAGCCCGCGCCGCTCTGGCAGATGCTCTACGAGAGCGAGGTGTCCGATAACGCCACCGAGGACGCCGATCCGGCCCAGGTGGACGCGCTGAGTACCGCGCCGCTGGTGATCGTGCCGCTGGCGTGCAAGGACATATACCTGGACCGGTACGCCCAGCCGGGCAAGGGCTGGACCGACCGGGACGAGGCCCGCTGGCCGGTGCCGTACTGGTACATCGACACCGGCTTCACCGCGCTGCTCATCCTGCTCGCCGTCGTCGACGAGGGGCTCGGTGCGGTGTTCTTCGGTATCCCGCCGGAGAACATGGCCGATTTCCGCGCGCAGTTCGGCGTGCCGGAGCAGTGGATGCCGATCGGGGCCATCGCCATCGGCCACCCCGATCCGGCGTCCGATCCCGTCGCGCCCGCCCGGTCCAGCGACCGCAAGAGCCTCGCCGAGCTCGTGCACCGCGGCCGCTGGTAGCGCCAAGTACCCCGGGTGTTCCCCGTGATCACGAAGACTTTGGTATCGAAATCCGCCGGGCCATCAGGCCGCCCGTCCGGTCACCGGTCGATGACACCAAACGGACCGCGGGAAAACACTCGCCCCCGCTACCCGGAAACGCGGCCGCGTAGCTGGCCCGCCTTGGCGCCGCTCTTAGCCGAGGCCTTCGCCGTCCGGGTCACCATGGAGGCCTCCCGGCGCGCCGTCCTGGCCGCGTGGCGGGTACGCCAGGCCACCGACGGGCGCCCGGCGGTGTCCGCGGCGGCGATCAGCAGGCCGCCGAACATGGAGAGGTTCTTCAGGAAGTGGATCCGCTGCTGGGCCTGGTCCGTTTCCTCGTCGGCCTCCCAGAACCGGTGCCCGGCCAGCGTGGTCGGCACCAGCGTCGCCGCGAGCGCGAGCGCGGACAGCCGCGGGAACCGGCCCAGCGCCAGCAGCGTGCCCGCCGCCATCTGGACGGCGCCGTTGACCCGGACCGCCTGCTCGGTCTTGGCCGGCACGGCGGAGACCCGTTCGGCCAGCGGGCGGACCACCGGCTCGGCGAGCGGCGCCACCCGCTCGGGCCGCCGGAAGGTGTCGTAGCCCTGGATGACGAAGATGGACGCCACCATGGGCCGGGCGAGAGCTCGAAGTACGGTCATGAAGCGCTGCTGCCCGCCGGCAGGCGTTATAACCTCCCGGGCCGCAGCCCGGGCGCGGACGTGATCATGGCTTCATAATGGCGGGGTGAACGAGCCGGAGGTCACGATCAGACCCGTCAGCGAGGGCGACCGCCCGATGCTGTCCTGGCTCGTCGCCGAGCTCTGGGGCTCCGAGCTCGTCGCCGTGCACGGCACGGTGCTGCGGCCCGCCGAGCTGCCAGGGTTCATCGCCGAACGGTCCCGCCGTGTCGTCGGCCTGCTCACCTACCAGCTGGCGGGGGACATGCTGGAGATCGTCACGCTCAACGCCATCGAGCGCCGGGTCGGCATCGGGACCCTGCTGATCGAGGCCGCGGCGAGCACGGCGCGGCACTTCCGCTGCCGCGAGGTCCGGCTCACCACCACCAACGACAACGTCGACGCGCTCCGGTTCTACCAGCGCCGCGGGTTCCGGCTCGCCGAGCTGAGGCCGGGCGCGGTCGACCGGTCCCGGCAGGAGAAGCCGCAGATCCCGAGGGTCGGCGACTACGGCATCCCGCTGCACGACGAGATCGACCTGACGCTGCGGGTCTAGCCTGGCAACGGCACCCTTCACCTGCCGGCCGCCGGTCCAGACCGCGGTGATGCGGTCCGGGTCGGCGAGCACGCCGATGTCCGCCAGCGGATCGGCGTCCAGGGTGATCACGTCGGCGTCGTAGCCCTCGGCGAGCTGCCCGCTGCGCGGCGCCTGCGGCCCGAGGGTGAGCGGCCCGGACGCGGTGGCCGCCTCGATCGCGTCGCGCGGTGACATGCCCAGCTTGACCAGGTAGCCGGGCTCCGACCCGTTCTGGCCCCACGCGTTGGGCCGGTCCGGGCCGGTCAGGGCGATGTCGGTGCCCATGGCGATGGTGACGCCGTGCTCGTAGGCCCGCGCCACCGCCTGCGCGTGCAGGTCGGCGATCGCCTCCAGCTTGGCCATCGCGTAGCCCGGCACCGCATCGCGGAAAGACAGCATGTCCTCGATGATCGTCCTGGTCGGGACCAGGATCGCGGCTGTCTCGCGCATCGCGTCGCAGCACTCGTCGTCCAGGTAGGTGCCGTGCTCGATGGTGCGCACCCCGGCCCGCAGGGCCGCCATGATGCCCGGCTTGCCGTGGCAGTGCGCCGCGACCACCCGGTCGGCGAGCCCCGCGACCTCCACGATGGCCCGCAGCTCCGGCGTGGTGAACTGCTGGTGGACCGGGTCGTCGACCTCGGAGAGCACGCCGCCGGACGCGCACACCTTGATCAGCTTCGCGTTCCGCCTGAGCTGCTCGCGGACCGCCTTGGCGCACTCGTCGGGCCCGTCCGCCAGCCGCATCAGGCCGTCCCGCGCGGAGTAGTCGCGCATCCAGTCGAGCGGGAAGGAATGCAGGTCGCCGTGGCCGCCGGTGGTGCTCAGGATCGCGCCCGCGCCGTAGATGGCCGGGCCGTCGATGACGCCCTCGGCGACCGCGCGGGCCAGGTAGACGCCGAGGCCGCCCACGTCGCGCACCGAGGTGATCCCCGCGTCGAGCGCGGCGCGCAGGTCCCGGGTGCACCGGGCCGCCCGCAGCGCCTCGGGCTCGAGCGGGAGCTGGGCCAGGTCGAACGTCCTGGTCCCGAGGAGATGCCCGTGGCAGTCCCACATCCCCGGCATCACCGCCGTCACCCGGGTCACCGGGGCTCCCGGTGTCGGCGGCGCCACCCCGGCCGGGCCGGCGTAGCTGATCACGGGTCCGTCCAGCACGACCACCCCGTCGTGAACGGGACCGCCGTGCCCGGGGATGAGCAGCCCGGCCTCGATCCGGTGCATGAGTCCTCCTCGCTGGACGTGTCCAGGACGCGGCTGTCGCTTTTTGTGATGGTGTTCATCTTGACGGGCCGCCGCCCGCGCGGTCCATTATGGA
The DNA here is from genome assembly GCA_963722275.1 of uncultured Actinomycetes bacterium. Taxonomy (GTDB): domain Bacteria; phylum Actinomycetota; class Actinomycetes; order Streptosporangiales; family Streptosporangiaceae; genus Palsa-504. The sequence goes on from CAVRMX010000031.1 coordinate 4,020, forward strand.
TAACCGCCGACGTTCACCAGGGAGGCCCGAGGTCAGGACGACCGTGCCGTATTTTCACCGACAGTATCTACGTGTGTGCTGTCGTGGGAACGGGTGATGCGCTATACAGGGACATACGACTGTCCGGCAAGCGGTTGCGCGGATCATCGGTCAGGCGATCCTGTCGCCGGGCTCGTAGGCTCTAGGGAGGCAGGGACATAAGGGCGAGGAAGCGTGATGCTGCCAAACGATAGGGCCCAGCCCGCCGCGCCTGACAAGCCGAGCTGGGGGGCCCGGCTGCTGCGCGCGCACCGGCGGGCCCCGACCTGGCTGAAGGTCGCCGTCATCGCCGCCGCTGTCCTGTTCTTCCCGGTCACGCTGGGCCTGATCCTCCTCGCCGCCCTGGTCTACGCGGTCGTCGCGGTGGTCCAGGGACGGCCCACCGCCGGCGCCTCGGCCTCGGTCGCGGTCTGGGGCCTGGCCGCCTTCTCCGCGTTCTCGAGCAGCAACAGGACCTGGCTGTACTCCCTGCTGCTGCTGCCCTTCGCGGTCGCGCTGGCCGCGCACGCCCGGCCGCTGGCCCGCTGGTTCGTGCCGTGCCGCACGGTCGCCTGGGTCCTGCTCTGGTCGGTGCCGGCAGGCATCATCGCCCTGAAGCTGGCGCCGGACCAGCCGTTCCTCGGCACGATCGCCGCCTGGCTGCTGGCCGCGGCCGTGCTCGGCTGGCGGGTGGCCAAGGGCATCCAGGACAGCCGCATGTACGGCAGCCGGGCCCCGGGGGACCCCGGCGGCCCGGCCCCAGGGAAACAACGCCGTCCAGGGCAGCAACCCGGCCGGCCAGCCCGGAGCTGGCCAGCCGGGAGCCGGCCACGCCGGGGCGCCCGGCCACGGTATCCGGGCCCAGGCGGCGGCGCTGCCGTACGACGAGCACGGCGGCCGCGACCAGTCAGGCCCGCCCCGGCCGCGGCCGCAGATCTCGGTCGAGGACGCGATGGCCGAACTCGACGCGATGATCGGGCTGGCTCCGGTCAAGGAGCAGGTCCGCTCGATCGCCGCGTCCATCGAGGCGGCGCGGCGGCGTACGGTGGCCGGCATCACCACCGAGCGGCCGATGCGGCACTTCGTGTTCGTCGGCCCGCCCGGCACCGGGAAGACGACCGTGGCCCGGGTGCTGGCCAAGATCTTCTACGCCTTCGGCCTGCTCCAGATGCCGGAGGTCATCGAGGCGCACCGGGCCAACCTGGTCGGCGAGTACCTCGGCGCGACCGCGATCAAGACCAACGAGCTCGTCGACTCCGCGCTGGGCGGAGTGCTGTTCATCGACGAGGCGTACAGCCTGGTCAACGAGGGCGACGGGCAGCCCGACCGGTTCGGCCAGGAGGCGGTGCAGACGCTGCTCAAGCGGGCCGAGGACAACCGCGACAACCTGATCATCATCCTGGCCGGCTACGAGAAGCAGATAGAGGCGTTCCTGTCCTCCAACCCCGGCCTCGCGTCGCGGTTCGCGACCCGGCTGAAGTTCCCGAGCTACTCGCCGCCGGAGATGATGGCGCTGGCGGAGGCCGCGCTCGACCGGCGCGGCGAGGCGCTCGACCCGGACGCCCGCCCGGTCCTGTGGCGCAGGCTGGAGGAGGTCGGCCGCCGCCGGATCGCCGACGACCTGGGCAACGGCCGGTTCGTCCGCAGCCTGCTCGAGAAGGCCGGCCAGGCCCGTGACGTGCGGGTGCTGACCGAGTCGGCCAACCCCGCGGCCAAGGACCTGGTGACGATCCGCGGCCGCGACCTGGAGCTGGCTTACGCCGAGCTCACGAGCAGGCTGCGCGGCTACGAGGACACGCCCACGGTCGAGGGCGCGATCGCCGAGCTGGACGAGCTGATCGGCCTGGAGCCGGTGAAGGAGCAGGTGCGCGCCATCGCCGCGCAGCTGCGGGTGGCCAGGATGCGCGACACGCACGGGCTGACCAGCCAGCCGCCCACCAGGCACTTCGTGTTTACCGGACCGCCGGGCACCGGCAAGACGACGGTGGCGCGCATCCTCGGCCGGATCTTCGCCGCGCTCGGGCTGCTGGTCAGGCCCGAGGTGGTGGAGGCGCACCGGGCCGACCTGGTCGCCGAGCACCTCGGCTCGACCGCGATCAAGACCAACAAGCTGGTCGACTCGGCCATGGGCGGCGTGCTGTTCATCGACGAGGCGTACTCGCTGCACAACGATGGCTACCTGGGCGGCGACGCGTTCGGCGTCGAGGCGGTGCAGACGCTGCTCAAGCGGGCTGAGGATGACCGCGACCGGCTGGTGATCGTGCTGGCCGGGTACACGGCCGACATGGACAGGTTCCTGCGCAGCAACCCCGGCCTGGCGTCACGGTTCAGCACCAGGGTCACCTTCCCCAGCTACCAGCCCGCCGACCTGGTGCGGATCGCCGGCCTGCTGGCCGAACGGGCCGGGGACATGTTCGATCCCGAGGCCAAGCAGGTGCTCGGGGCCATCTTCCGCCACGCCTGCGACACGGGCCGGATCGACGAGCTGGGCAACGGCCGGTTCGTCCGGTCCCTGTTCGAGCGCGCCTGCGCCTGCCGGGACGTCCGGGTCGTGCGGCAGGGGGAGGACCCGACCGCGGCGGACCTGACCACGCTGACCGCCGCGGACGTGGAGACGGCCTACCGCGACCTGGTCCCGAAGGACCCGACTCCCGTCCCCGGCCAGGGTTAGCGCCCGGGAAACGTACGTGGGCGGACGCTGGGAATTCTGGATCGACCGGGGCGGCACCTTCACCGATATCGTCGCCCGGCGCCCGGACGGGCAGCTGGTGGCCCGCAAGCTGCTGTCGGACAACCCGGCCGCCTACCGGGACGCCGCGGTGGCCGGCATCAGGCAGCTGCTCGGCCTCGGGCCGGGCGAGAAGGTTCCCGCCGCCAGGATCGGCTCGGTCCGGCTCGGCACCACGGTCGCCACCAACGCCCTGCTGGAACGGAAGGGCGAGCCCACCGTCCTGGTCATCACCCGGGGCTTCGCCGACGCGCTGCGCATCGCCTACCAGAACCGGCCGCGGATCTTCGACCGCCGGATCCTGCTCCCCGAAGTGCTCTACCAGCGGGTCATCGAGGCCGGCGAGCGGGTCGGCGCAGACGGCAACGTCCTCACGCCACTAGACGAAGACGCCCTGGCAGGACAACTCGAGCAAGCCTACGAGGACGGGTTCCGCAGCGCCGCCGTGATCTGCCTGCACGGCTACCGCTACCCCGAGCACGAGAAGCGCATCGGCGACCTGGCCCGCGCGGCCGGCTTCACCCAGGTGTCGGAGTCGCACCGGACCAGCCCGCTGATGAAGCTGGTCTCCCGGGGCGACACCACGGTGGTGGACGCCTACCTGTCGCCCATCCTGCAGCGGTACGTGGCCGAGGTCGCGGCCGAGCTGGAAGGCGTCCGGCTGCTGTTCATGCAGTCCAACGGCGGCCTGACCGACGCGGCCAGCTTCCGCGGCAAGGACTCCATCCTGTCCGGCCCGGCCGGCGGCATCGTCGGCATGGCCCGCACCGCCGCCGAGGCCGGCTTCGCGAACGTGATCGGCTTCGACATGGGCGGCACCTCCACCGACGTGTCCCACTTCGCCGGCGAGTTCGAGCGCGAGTACGAGACGCAGGTCGCCGGGGTGCGGATGCGGGCGCCGATGCTGTCGATCCACACCGTGGCCGCGGGCGGCGGCTCGGTGCTGCACTTCGACGGCAGCCGGTACCGGGCCGGGCCCGACTCGGCCGGGGCCGACCCCGGGCCGGCCTGCTACCGGCGCGGCGGCCCGCTCACCGTCACCGACGCCAACGTGCTCCTCGGCCGCATCCAGCCGGACCATTTCCCGAACGTCTTCGGCGAGCGCGGCGACCAGTCGCTGGATGCGGATATTACGAAAACGAAATTTACGGAACTCAGCGAGCAGATCGCCCACGCCACCGGCGACACTCGCGGGCCGGAGCAGGTCGCGGCGGGCTTCGTCGAGATCGCCGTGGCGAACATGGCCAACGCGATCAAGAAGATCTCGGTGCAGCGCGGCTACGACGTGACCGGGTACGTCCTCAACGTGTTCGGCGGCGCGGGCGGGCAGCACGCCTGCGCGGTCGCCGACGCGCTGGGCATGACCCGGGTGCTCATCCACCCGCTGGCCGGCGTGCTGTCCGCGTACGGGATCGGGCTGGCCGACATCATCGCCATGCGCGAGCAGGCCGTCGAGGCGCCGCTGGACGCCGGCCTCCTCGCCCGGCTGCCGGAGATCACCGGCCCGCTCGAGCACCAGGCCCGCGCCGAGGTGGCGGCCGAGGACGTGCCCGCCGGGCAGATCACCGCCGTGCACCGGGCGCACCTGCGCTACCAGGGCACCGACACCGCGGTCATCGTGCCGGCCGGCTCGCTCGCGGACATGACCGCCGCCTTCGAGGCCGAATACTCCCGCCGCTTCTCCTTCCTCATGCCCGACAAGCCCGTCATCGTGGAGGCGGTCTCCGTCGAGGCTGTGTCCATAAAAGCTAGCGGGGCGCAGGAGGAATCCGGGGAGGCGGATAGCCCGGTTCGTTCGGATCTAGAAGGCCGGCCGCGGCCCGCACCGGCGGGGAGGGTCCCGATGTTCACCGGCGGGGCCTGGGCCGAGGTGGACCTGGTTCGCCCGGGCCGGGCTGCGGCCCGGGCACGCCATCGACGGCCCGGCCGTGATCACCGAGGAGCTCGCCACCACGGTGGTCGAGCCGGGCTGGCAGGCCGTCGTGACCGGCCGCGGTGACCTGCTGCTGTCCCGCGTGACGGCCCGGCCGGACCGGGCCGGCCTCGGCACCGCCGCGGACCCGGTGCTGCTGGAGATCTTCAACAACCTGTTCATGTCGGTGGCCGAGCAGATGGGCGTGCGGCTGCAGTCCACCGCGCACTCGGTCAACATCAAGGAGCGGCTCGATTTCTCCTGCGCGGTCTTCGACGCCGACGGCGGGCTGATCGCCAACGCGCCGCACATGCCGGTGCACCTCGGCTCCATGGGCGAGTCGATCAAGATGGTGATCAAGCGCAACCCGCGCATCCGCCGCGGCGACGTCTACGTCCTCAACGACCCCTACCACGGCGGCACCCACCTCCCCGACATCACCGTGGTCACTCCCGTCTTCAGCGACACCAGCTCTGCTGGCTCCCTCTCTTCCGGGGGGACCCATCCCCCCGGACCCCCCTTGGGAAAGGACGACCCCCCCGAGCCCCCCCGGAACGACGAGGTCTGGTTCTACGTGGCCAGCCGCGGGCACCACGCCGAGATCGGCGGGGTGTCACCGGGCTCCATGCCCGCGAGCAGCACCCGGGTCGAGGAGGAGGGGGTGCTGATCGACAACTGGCTGCTGGTCTCCGCCGCCCGGCTGCGCGAGGCCGAGACGGTCAGGCTGCTGGAATCCGCCGAGTACCCGTCCCGGGACCCGGCCACCAACCTCGCCGACCTGCGCGCCCAGATCGCCGCGAACTCCAAGGGCATCGAGGAGCTGCACCGCATGGTCGGCCATTTCGGGCTCGACGTCGTGCGGGCGTACATGGGGCACGTGCAGGAGAACGCCGCCGAGTCGGTGCGCCGGGTCATCACCGCCCTGCACGACGGCGAGTACTCCTACGAGCTCGACAACGGCGCCACCGTCAGGGTCGCGGTGCGGGTCGACCGGGAGGGCCGGACCGCCGAGATCGACTTCACAGGCACCTCGCCGCAGCTGGCCGACAACTTCAACGCGCCGTCCAGCGTGGCCATGGCGGCCGTGCTGTACGTGTTCCGCACCCTGGTCGACGACGACATCCCGCTCAACTCCGGCTGCCTGCACCCGCTGAAGGTGATCATCCCGGACGGCACGATGCTCTCGCCCGGCTACCCGGCCGCGGTCGCGGCGGGCAACGTGGAGACCTCCCAGGTCGTCACCGGCGCGCTCTACGCGGCCCTCGGCGTGATGGCCGAGGGATCAGGGACGATGAACAACGTGACGTTCGGCAACGACAGGTACCAGTACTACGAGACGGTGGCCAGCGGCTCGGGCGCGGGCGACGGCTTCGACGGCACCGACGTGGTGCAGACCAAGATGACCAACTCCCGGCTCACCGACCCCGAGGTGCTCGAGTGGCGCTACCCGGTGCTGCTCGAGTCGTACCGGATCAGGCCGGGCAGCGGCGGCGCGGGCCGCTGGCGAGGCGGCCACGGCGGCGTCCGGCGGCTGCGGTTCCTGGCGCCGATGACCGTCACCACGCTCACCGGGCACCGGCGGATCCCCGCGTTCGGCCTGGCCGGAGGCGAGCCGGGGGCGCTGGGCCGGCACTGGGTCGAGCACCCCGACGGCACGGTGACGCCGATGCGGGGCTGCGACTCGGTGGCCGTCCAGGCCGGCGACGTGTTCGTCATCGAGACCCCAGGCGGCGGCGGATACGGCCCGCCGGAAGCCGGCGAATTATCCCGAACGGCCCGGGTTTCCGCCCCGGCTCCCCCCGCGCCCGCCCTACGGTTCGTCGGCGTCGAGCTCGCGCAGCACCGCGATCAGCGCCGCCTCGTCGCCGGTGGTGTGGTCGAGCACGGCCATCAGCGCGTGCAGCACCAGGTGCCGGTCCTGGCCCGCGTCGAGCAGGCGCTGCGCGGCCTCCCACAGCTCGGGCGGGTCGCCGCGCCAGAGCCGGTCGGCCAGCACCAGGTGCCGCTCGATGTGCCGGCCCACCCCGCCCGGGGCGGGCGTGGCGTGGTCGGCGGCGAGCAGCGCGCGCCGGTCCCGCGGGTCGGCCGGGTCCAGGATGGACAGGTCGGTGCCGGAGTGCCAGCCCTCCAGGATCGGGAACGCGAACGCTCGCCTGGCCAGCGCCTCCAGGTCGGCATCCGGCAGCAGCCGCCGGACCAGCGCGTAGTCCAGGCCGAACTCGGCCGGGTCCCGGTACGCCTGGGCGAACCGGCCGATGGAGTTGAATACCGCCTCGAGCGATTCGGTGATCGCGGCCTCGGTCAGCCCGCGCCGCCGGCCCGCCCACCGCACCCACGCGGCCAGCACGTGCGGCATCGCGTCCTGCTCGGCGAACGACAGCATCACCTTGCGCGGCAGCCAGCCGAGCAGGAAGGTCTCCACCTTGGTGGGGCTCATCCGCAGCGGCCGCCCGAAGTCCTTGTCGCACCCGTAGTCGATGATCCGGTCGGCGCAGTGACTGGCCGAACCGCGATCGGACAGGTCTTCCGCCTCGTCCGAGGCGAGGAACTCGGCGGCGAGCATGGCCCGGCGGTCCCTGCTCCAGGCGTGCCGCCGTTCCCCGGTGGCCGACAGCGAGCGGCCCCGGTACGGCGGCAGCGCCCGGATCCGGGCCCGGATGAAGGCGTGGTAGGAGGGGAAGGAGTCGCTGACCGCCGGGTCGGCCGCCGCGTCGGTCACGGTCAGCGCCGTCTCCAGCATGTGCCGCGCCTGTCCCGCGTCCACCTGCCGGAACGCGTACTTGCCCTCGGCCCCGCGCTGGCTGCTCGATTCGCGGCAGTGGTCGAGCAGCTTGCCGACCCGGGAGGTCACCCAGCCGTCCTTGACCATCCCGTCGGAGTTGTAGTCCACCACGGTGACCAGCGCGTGCGGCTCTTCCCCGGCGTAGCTGAACACGCAGATGACCTCGTTGGAGTCGCCGAGGTCATCTGGGTTGATATAGCACTCGGCCGGGGTCACCGCGCCGAGGTGCTCGGCCCAGCCGGGACACGGCACCCCCACCTCGATCAGCTCCAGGGCCGCGCGCTCGGCCTTGGCCGCCTGCCGGGGCGTGCCGAGGCAGGCGATGCCGGAGAGCAGAGCCAGCGCTGCCGGGCTGCGCTGCGCGCCCGCGTAGTCGACCAGGCCCTCGCCGACCAGCTGCTCGACGGTGGCGGCCCGCCTGCCGCCGCCGCGCTGGCCCCACCAGGTGCCGAGCAGTTCGCTGACCATCAGCTCGGCGTCGAGCGGGCTGCGCACAGCCAGCAGTTCGCGAGCCGCGCGGAGAAGTTCGGCGAAGAGCGCGTTCGGCGGCGGAGCAGCGGCGCCTTTGCGCTGGCCGCTCCCTGATCCGCCGGGGGGCTGGCTTCGTCGGCTCTGCGGGCTCACCCTGATAGCCTCTCAGATCTGGACATGCGGACGCTATGCTACGTTGTCATGCCCGCTGTAATTCCGCCTCATAGACCGCGCGCGCCACGCCGGCGTGCTTGCGGCGGGCGCGACGTGCAAGCGTAACTAACTTTCGCTGTCCGCGAATCCGCACACCTGGCCGCACCAATTGCCGGACTGTGGCACGCTTAATTGGTTGGCAGCGGGAACGATGATCCCGGGGAAGGAGCCGCCCATGGCAGCCCCCGGTTCGGTACAAGGGTGTTCGTCGTGAGCATGGATACTTCGGTGCCCAGGCAGCGAGGCGCCCCCGATACCGCTCTGGTGGACATGCTGATGGCGGAGGCGTCGGTCGGCTTGGCCCTGTTCGGGCCCGACATGCGTTTCCGCTGGGTGAATGCTGCCCTGATCCGGCTCGACCGGCAGGCTGAGCCGGATCCGTCCGGCCCCGCCGCGTCCCTGGACTGGGCGGGCAGGCTGCCGTCCGAGGCCTGGCCCGAGCATGTCGCGACCCGGGCTGAGGCCGCGCTGCGCGCGGTCCTGGACCAGGGCGTGCCGCTGACCGAGCGCGGCTACCCCACCGTCCGCCCACCCGCCCCACCCGCGTCGCCCGCCCCACCAGCCCCACCCGTCCCACCCGCATCGTCCGCCTCACCTGTCTCCGGCGTTCCCGTCTCCGACGGCCCATCCGCCGACGGCCCCGTCCCCGACGGCCCTGCCGCCGTTGCCGGCGTCTCCGCCGACGGTCGCCCCGCCGGGGGCCAGGACGCGGACGTGTCCGGCTGCGCCTCCTGGTTCCCCGTGCACGACGCGACCGGGAAGGTCTTCGGCGTCGGCCTGATCATGCTCAACATGGCCGGCCCGGGCACCGAGGCCGTCGAGGCGGCCGCCGCAGAGATCAGGCGCAGCGAGGAGCGGTACCGCTCGCTGGTCCAGGGCGGCGCCCAGGTGGTCTGGGTGGCGGCGCCGGACGGCGCGATGAAGGAAGACTCGCCGGAGTGGCGCTGGATCACCGGGCAGTCGGAGGAGGAGTACACCGGGTACGGCTGGCTGGGGTCGGTCCACCCGGAGGACCGGGAGCGGGTGGAGCGCGACTGGCGCGAGTGCGTCCGGTCCGGCCGGATCTTCGACGACCGCTACCGGATCCGGACCAAGGCCGGCTCCTACCGGCACTATGACGTGCGCGCCGTGCCGATCGAGAGGGACGGGAAGATCGTCGAGTGGGTCGGCGCCTGCACCGACGTCACCAGCCAGCGCGAGGCCGAGGAGATGCGCGGCCGCCTGACCGAGCAGTTGTCCGCCGCGGCGCTGCGCACGGCGCGGCTGCAGCAGGCCACTTCGATGCTGGCCGAGGCGCTGACCGTGGAGCAGGTGGTCGAGGTCATCACCGAGGTGGGCCGGACCGCGATCGGCGCGCTGCGCTCGGCGGTCGCGCTGCTCGACGGCTCCCGGCTGCGGGTGGTCAACGACGACCTGCGGAACGCCCCGGACTCGGCGGGCGGTGAGCTCACGCTGGAGTCGCCGAGCGTGATGACCAAGGCGATCGCGACCCGGCGGCCGGTGCTGGTCGAGGACCCGGAGGACCTGCGCAGGCAGTTCGAGGGCGAGCTGGAGATCGACCCGGAGCGGGTCGCGATGTCCGACGAGCGCTCGTGGGTCGGCCTGCCGCTGCTGGCGGCGGGCGCGCCACTGGGCGCGCTGCGGTTCTCGTTCGGCCTGCCGAGGAAGATCACCGATGAGGAGCGGGTCTTCCTGGAGGCGCTGGCCGGCCAGTGCCAGCTGGCGGTCGAGCGGGCCGGGCTCTACGAGCGGGAGCACACCACGGCGGAAACGCTGCAGCGCAGCCTGCTCCCGGATCAGCTGCCCAGCGTGCCAGGCCTGGTGCTGAACGCCATGTACCGCCCGGTAGCCAAGAACATGGAGATCGGCGGCGACTGGTACGACGCGTTCCGGCTGGCCGACCAGCGGCTCGCGGTGGCGGTCGGCGACGTGATGGGCAAGGGCCTGACCGCGGCGGCCGGGATGGGCCGGGTCCGCAATGCGCTGCGCGCGCTGGCGCTGACCGACCCTCGCCCGGCGGCGGTGCTCGGCGGCCTGGACCGGCTGTTCAGCGCGACCGAGGAGGAGGAACAGGTCACCACGGTGGCCTATCTGGTCATCGACCCGGAGACCGGCGATGGGGTGCTCGGGAATGCGGGCCACCTGCCGGCCCTTGTTCTTGAGGCAGGTTGCGCGCCGCGGTTCGATCACGTGGAGGCCGGCACGCCGCTGGGCTGGGCCAGCCCGAGGAAGCAGCACGCGTTCAACCTGCGCCCCGGTAGTACTGCGGTCTTTTATTCTGACGGTCTGGTAGAGAACAGGAATCGTGGTCTGGACACGGGTCTGGATGAGCTCGCCGCGGTGGCCGCACGGGCCGACGAGGATCTGCTGGCCCGTCCCGAACGGTTTCTTGAATACCTCGTGGAACGTATGCTCGCTGGTCACGAGCAAGACGACGACGTCACGGTGCTGGTCATGCATGTGCCGGCGGGTGGTCCACGGTGAGTCCACGGGCGGCGGCCGGGCGGAGGCGTACAAGTCACTCCCGGCCGCAGCCTATGGTGATGAGTGGGAGGCAGGCGGGTTGAATCAGTCCCGAGTGGCATCTACCCAGCGAAGGAAGGGGTGACCGTGGTCGTGAGCGCTGCTAACTCCGCAGCGCGGAAGCGCCCCAGGACGTCGGACCAGGGGCCCCGGGCCGTCGAAGATCAGGCGGCTCCGCGGCCAGGTGGTCCTGGACCCCAGAACTCGGATCAGCACGGTTCCGAGCTGCGCGCCAACGCGGACTCTGCCCGGAAGGACCCAACGGCCCTGACCGCGGTGGATCTCGACGAGGCGGATCTCGATACGGACGCTGATATCGCGAGTTTCGACGACCTGGACGCCGACGCCGCGGACCTCGCTGACGACGCGGACCTCCAGGCCGCGCTGGTCGGCGAGGACCTAGACGAGACCGACCTTGCCGATGTTCCCGGGGCAGTCGAAGATCTGGCCGGGGACATCGACGGACCGGAGGGGCCCGCCGGGCCCGAGGCCGAGGCTGAGGCCGAGCCCGGCCAGCCACCCGCGGAAGCGGAGGCCGAGGCCGAAGGCCCCGGTGCGGCGGGCGCTCGCGTCGTCAAGATCTCGCCGGAAGGCGCCGGCGAGGACGAGGAGATCTTCGTCTTCGGCGATGACGATGACGATCTTCCGGCCGCGCAGGTCGCGGTGGCGGGTGCGACCGCGGACCCGGTCAAGGACTACCTGAAGCAGATCGGCAAGGTGCCGCTGCTCAACGCCGAGCAAGAGGTCGAGCTGGCCAAGCGGATCGAGGCGGGCCTGTTCGCCGAGGAGAAGCTGGCCGAGGGCCGCCGCACGCTGAACACCGACGCGCGGATCGACCTGGAGTGGATCGCCGAGGACGGTACCCGGGCCAAGAACCACCTGCTGGAGGCGAACCTGCGGCTGGTGGTGTCGCTGGCCAAGCGGTACACGGGCCGCGGCATGCTGTTCTTGGACCTGATCCAGGAGGGCAACCTGGGCCTGATCCGGGCGGTGGAGAAGTTCGACTACACCAAGGGCTACAAGTTCTCCACGTACGCCACCTGGTGGATCCGGCAGGCGATCACCCGGGCGATGGCCGATCAGGCCCGCACCATCCGGATCCCGGTGCACATGGTCGAGGTGATCAACAAGCTGGCCCGGGTGCAGCGCCAGATGCTGCAGGACCTGGGCCGCGAGCCGACCCCGGATGAGCTGGCCGTCGAGCTGGACATGACCCCGGAGAAGGTCGTGGAGGTGCAGAAGTACGGCCGTGAGCCGATCTCGCTGCACACCCCGCTGGGCGAGGACGGCGACAGCGAGTTCGGTGACCTGATCGAGGACTCCGAGGCGATCCAGCCCGGCGAGGCGGTCAGCTTCACCCTGCTGCAGGAGCAGCTCCACTCGGTGCTCGACACCCTGTCCGAACGTGAGGCCGGCGTCGTCTCGATGCGGTTCGGGCTGACCGATGGCCAGCCCAAGACGCTGGACGAGATCGGCAAGGTGTACGGGGTGACCCGCGAGCGCATCCGCCAGATCGAGTCCAAGACCATGTCCAAGCTCCGGCACCCGTCCCGCTCGCAGGTTCTCCGCGACTACCTAGACTAAATCCGTCATCCCCGGCCGCCCGGGCGCACACCCGCGCCCGGGCGGTCGCATGTCCCGCGCCCGGACCTGCGCCCGGGCACGAACGCGGGCACAAAAAAGCCGACGCCAGTAACCGAACTGACGCCGGCGTCCTTGCCGGCCTGGCTGTTCCCGCTGGCCTACTGCGGCTGCGGCTCAGACAGGCGGTTGCTCTCGTCCTGTATATCGACGGCCACCTTGGCCAGCGCCTTGGCATGCTCGCGGCCGTGGTGCGCACAGAAAAGCAGCTCTCCTGAGTTAGCGAGCAGCACGCGAACATAGGCCTGCGCGCCGCAACGATCGCAGACGTCCAACGCGGTCAGCGGCTTGGTGGGGGCTATTGCTCCGGTCAATGTCGCCTTCCTTCGCGTCGTGCCTCCGGCTTCCATATCCGTCTGGCTCTGGTTTTCTGCCCTTACAGCTCAGCACAACACATACCCCGGCGTCTGCGTTCCCCACTCCGAGTGGTGTACGCCACAAGCGAAAACCATTAACAGACGGAGCGTGGTCACAACAGCCACCATGTGCCACACGGTGCCTGCGCCCTACCGGTACTCGGGGGCCGTACCGGTAGCACACAGGCACCGTGTGTCTCTAACTGGGCATGTACCCAGATAGCCAGCGTTGATGCATTCGTCATGGTCAGTCTGGGATTATCGGCTGGTCCGCCGCGTGGCATGCCCTGGGCAGCCGGCTCGGAACGCTACTATTTTCGGATGAGGCCCGTATGGGCCAGGGAAGGAGACCGGCCGCTCGTGCCCACCCTCACCGCCGCTCCCAGGACACCGTCCGGCCCCGCCGCGGCTGACGGCTACACCGCCCGGCACCTGTCGGTCCTCGAGGGCCTGGAAGCGGTCCGCAAGCGCCCCGGCATGTACATCGGGTCGACGGACAGCCGCGGGCTGCAGCACTGCCTGGGAGAGATCTTCGACAACGCCGTGGACGAGGCGCTGGCCGGGCACTGCACCGGGATCGAGGTGACGCTGCACGCGGACGGTTCGGCCGAGGTCAGGGACAACGGCCGCGGCATCCCGGTCGACGTGGAGCGCAAGACCAAGCTCACCGGCGTGGAGCTGGTGATGACCAGGCTGCACGCGGGCGGCAAGTTCGGCGGCGGCTCGTACACCGCCTCCGGCGGCCTGCACGGCGTCGGCGCCTCGGTGGTCAACGCGCTGGCCTCGCGGCTGGACATCGAGGTGGACCGGGAAGGGCACACCTGGGCCGCCAGCTTCCGCCGCGGCGTCACCGGCGAGTTCGCCGGCCCCGGCCCGGACGCCGACTTCACCAGGAAATCGGGGCTGCGCCAGCTCAGCCGATCAGGGCTCAGCCGATCAGGGCAGAGCAGCCGGGTCCGGAAGGCCACCGGGACCAGGATCAGGTTCTGGCCGGACCGGCAGGTGTTCATCAAGGACGCCGGGTTCAGCTTCGACGCGCTCACCGAGCGGGCCAGGCAGACCGCCTACCTGGTGCCCGGCCTGACCATCAGCATCCGCGAGGAGCCCGCGCCGGACCTCAACGGCCACCAGCCCGAGCCGGCCAGCCTCAACGGCCACCAGGCCCAGGCCCAGGCCCAGGGCGAGCTGGCGAGCCTTGACGGTCAGCAGGCCGGGCCCGCGCGCGTCAAGCAGGCGGTGTTCCGCTTCGACGGCGGCATCAGCGAGTTCTGCGCCCACCTCGGCTCCGGCGAGCCGGTCACCGAGGTGCTGCGGCTGACCGGATCCGGCAGCTTCACCGAGACCATCCCGGTGCTCGATGACCGCGGGCACATGACCCCGACCGACGTCGAGCGCGAGCTGGAGGTCGACGTGGCGGTCCAGTGGGGGACCGGCTACGACTCCGTGCTCCGCTCGTTCGTCAACGTCATCGCCACCCCGCACGGCGGCACGCACGTCACCGGCTTCGAGCGGGCCCTGGTCCGCACGCTGAACGAACAGCTCAAGGCGGCCCGGCTGCTGAAGGCCGGCGATGCTCTGGTCACCAAGGAGGACGTGCTCGAGGGCCTCACCGCGATCGTGTCGGTGCGGTTGCCCGAGCCGCAGTTCGAGGGGCAGACCAAGGAGGTGCTCGGCACCCCGGCCGCCGCCAAGATCGTGGCGCAGGTGGTGGACGCCCAGCTCAGCGTCTATCTCGAGGCTCCGCCGCGGGGCGCCAAGCAGCAGGCCCGGGCGGTGCTCGAGAAGGTGATCTCGGCGGCCAAGGCCCGCATCGCGGCCCGCGAGCACCGCGACAACCAGCGGCGCAAGTCGGCGCTGGCCAGCTCGTCGCTGCCGGCCAAGCTGGTCGACTGCCGGTCGGCCGACGACCGGAGCGAGCTGTTCATCGTCGAGGGGGACTCCGCGCTCGGCACCGCCAAGCTGGCCAGGGACTCGGAGTTCCAGGCGCTGCTGCCGATCCGCGGCAAGATCCTCAACGTGCAGAAGGCCTCGCTGGCGGACATGCTCAAGAACGCCGAGTGCGCCTCGATCATCCAGGTGATCGGCGCGGGCTCGGGCAGCTCGTTCGACCTGGATTCGGCCCGGTACCAGCGGATCATCTTCATGGCGGACGCGGACGTCGACGGCGCGCACATCCGCACCCTGCTGCTCACGCTGTTCCACCGTTACCTGCGGCCGATGCTGGACGCGGGCCGGGTCTTCGCCGCGGTCCCGCCGCTGCACCGGGTGGCGCTGAAGAACGTCCGCAAGGGCCAGCCCAAGTACCGGTACTGCTACTCCGACGCCGAGCTTCACCGCACCCTGCTCGAGCTCGAACGCCGCGGGCAGCGCTGGGAGGAGCCCGTGCAGCGGTACAAGGGCCTCGGCGAGATGGACGCGTCCCAGCTCGCCGAGACCACCATGGACCCCAGGCACCGCACCCTGCGCCGGATCAGGATCGAGGACGCCGTGGCCGCCGGGGAGATCTTCAGCCTGCTGATGGGGAGCGAGGTCGCCCCGCGCCGTGACTTCATCGTGGGCGGCGCGGCCGAGCTCGACCCGTCCCGCATCGACATCTGAGGAAACCGGCACCTGAGGTACCGGCGCCAGGAAAACGCCAGGGCTAGGCCACCCGCACCGAACCCCCGAGGACGGCCAGCGGACCGCTGAGCCCGACGCCCGAGCCGTCCCGCTTCCCGATCGGGTCGGGCAGCGGGACAGGCGCGCCTGAATCGGTCGCGCCCACCGCCGGGGCCGGCCCGGCCCACGCCATGACCAGCATGTCCTCGCCCTTGAGGAGCCGGTGGCAGCGCACGCCGCCGGTGGCCCGGCCCTTGCCGGGGAACTCGTGCAGCGGGGTGACCTTGACGCTGCCGGCCCGGGTCCCGGGCAGCGCGGCCGCGCTGCCCGCCACCGTGACCACCACGGCGGGGGAGTAGCTGCCCGGCGGCCCGGACGGCGTCCCCGCCGCCGCGTCCGCGTCGACGGCGCCGAACCACACCACCGAGGCGCCCGCCGCCAGCCGGACGCCGGCCATGCCGCCGGCCGCCCGGCCCTGCGGGCGGACGGACGACGCGGCGAACCGCAGCAGCTGCGCGTCCGACGTGATGAACACCAGCTCCGCCGACTCCGCGGACAGCTGCACCGCCCCGACGACCCGGTCCCCGGATTTCAGCGTGATCAGCTCGAACTCGTCCCGGTTCTGCGGGTAGTCAGGAAGCACCCGCTTGACCACGCCCTCGGCGGTACCCAGCGCGACACCCGCACCAGGCGTATCAACAGCACAGAGGCCCACCACCGTCTCGCCGGGCCCGAAGGACGCGAACTCGGTGACCGGCGTGCCGCCCGCCAGCGACGCCGCGCCCGCGCCGGGAGGCATCGCCGGCAGCTCGAGCACGTCGAGCTTGACCAGCCGCCCCGCCGACGTCACCAGCCCGATGGTCCCGCGCACCGTGGCTCGCGCCGCGGAGACCACGACGTCGTGGGCGGCGCGAGTCGCGTCGGAGGGGGGAGGAACCAGCGCCCGTTCGGCCATCCCGACGGCCGCCCGGGCCACCAGCCCGGTCGCCGACATCAGCACCACGCACGGGTCGTCGGCCACCTCCAGCGGGACCGCGGCCTGCACGGCCGCGCCGCCGCCCTCGAGCAGCACCGTGCGCCGCGGTGTGCCGAACTTCTTGGCCACCTCGGCCAGCTCACCGTCGACCACCGCGCGCAGCCGCGCGTCCGACTCCAGGATCTCGGTCAGCGCGGCGATCTCGGCCCGCAGCTCGTCCTGCTCGCGCTCGAGTTCCAGCCGGTCGTAGCGGGTCAGCCGGCGCAGCGGCGTGTCCAGGATGTACTGCGCCTGGATCTCGGACAGCTCGAAGATCTCCATCAGCCGCGACTTCGCCGAAGCCGCGTCGTCCGACGACCGGATGACGGCGATGACCTCGTCGATGTTCAGCAGCGCGATGAGCAGCCCGTCGACCAGGTGGAGCCGTTCTGACCGCTTGCGGCGGCGGTACTCGGTCCGGCGCCTGGTCACCTCCAGCCGGTGCGCCACGTAGATTTCCAGCAGCTCGCGCAGCCCGAGCACGCGCGGCTGCCCGTCGACCAGGGCGACGTTGTTGATGCCGAACGTCTCCTCCATCGGCGTCAGCCGGTACAGCTCGGCCAGCACGGCCTCGGGGTTGAAGCCGCTCCGGACCTCGATCACCAGGTGCAGGCCGCGCTTGCGGTCGGTGAGGTCCTTCAGGTCGGCGATGCCGTTCAGCTTCTTGGCCTGGACCAGGTCCTTGATCCTGGTCATGACCTTCTCCGGGCCGATGCTGTAGGGCAGCTCGGTGACCACGATGCCGGTGCGCCGGGGGGTGACCTGCTCGATCGCGGCCGTGGCCCGGGTGCGGAAAATGCCGCGGCCGGTCTCGTACGCCTCCCTGACGCCCTCCAGCCCCACGATCCGGCCGCCGGTGGGCAGGTCGGGTCCCGGCACGAAGCGCATCAGGGCGTCCAGGGACGCATCGGGATGCTTGATCAAGAACCGCGCCGCCGCGATGACCTCGCCGAGGTTGTGCGGCGCCATGTTGGTGGCCATCCCGACCGCGATGCCCGCCGCGCCGTTGACCAGCAGGTTCGGCAGGCCGGCGGGCAGCACGTCGGGCTGGGTCTCGCTGCCGTCGTAGTTCGGGATGAAGTCGACGGTGTCCTCGTCGATGGAGGCGACCATCTCCATCGCGGCCGCGGTCAGCCGGGCCTCGGTGTACCGCATGGCCGCGGGCGCGTCGTCGCCGCCCAGGCTGCCGAAGTTCCCGTGCCCGTCGACCAGCGGCAGCCGCATCGCCCACGGCTGGGCCATCCGGGCCAGCGCGTCGTAGATGGCCGAGTCGCCGTGCGGGTGCAGGCGGCCCATCACCTCGCCGACGACCCTGGCGCACTTGACGTGCGCACGATCGGGGCGCAGGCCCATCTCGTTCATCTGGTACAGGATCCGGCGCTGCACCGGCTTCAGGCCGTCCCTGGCGTCCGGGAGGGCCCGCTGGTAGATGACGCTGTAGGCGTATTCGAGATAGCTGCCGCGCATCTCCTCGGTGACGTCGATGTCGACGATATTTTCTTCGAAATCATCGGGGGGCGCGGGGGGACCACTGCCTCGTCGTGCTGCCATACCGAACATTCTGCCGTGCAAACGGGGCTGAACGGGCCAACGCCGCGAGCAATGTCGGCGTCCCGCCGCGAAGCGCCCGGGTCGGCGGGGCCAGCCGGGTACGTTGGCGGCTATGGGCGACTATCTCGGCGAGTTGTTCTCGCTGGCCGGCCGGGTGGCGGTGGTCACCGGCGGTAGTTCGGGGATCGGCCAGGGGATGGCGTCGGCGCTCGCGCGGGCCGGCGCGCAGGTGGTGCTGATCGCGCGGGACGCGCGGCGGCTCACCGATTCCGTCGGCTCGCTGCGGGCGCAGGGGTGCTCGGCGGCGTGGGTCAGCGCCGATCTCGGCGACCGCGCCGCCGTCGACCGCGCGGCTGTCTCGGCCGCCGCGGCCTTCGGCGAGCCGGACATCCTGGTCAACTGCGCGGGTGTCAACCTGCGGCCGCCGCTGGCGGAGCTGACCCAGGCCGAATGGGACCTGACCATGGCGGTGAACCTGACCGCGCCGTTCCTGCTCGGCCAGCGTTTCGGGCCGTCCATGGCCGCGCGGGGATGGGGCCGGATCGTCAACGTGACCTCGCAGCAAGCCGGGCGGGCCTTCGGCAACAGCGGCGGGTACGGGGCGTCCAAGGGCGGCCTGGCGGCGCTGACGCGTTCGCAGTCCGAGGCGTGGGCCCGCTCGGGCGTGTGCTGCAACTCGGTCTGCCCGGGATTCGTCCCGACGCGGCTCAACGCGGCGGTGGCCAATGACCCGGCGCGTTCGGCGGCGATGGCGGCGCGGACCATGGTGGGCCGGAACGGCGAGCCCTCGGACTTCGCCGGGGTCACCGTATTCCTGGCCTCGCGCGCCAGCAACTACGTCACCGGCCAGACCCTCTACGTGGACGGCGGCTTCGCCGCCACCTGAACGCGCTAAAGGACCGGGCGCGCGCCGATGAGGCCGAGGGCGTGCGCGGCCAGCCGGCAGCCGCCGGCCAGCGCCTCGCCCGGCGGCTTCTTGTCCAGCCACGCGGGCAGGAAGCCGGCGATGAACGCGTCCCCGGCGCCGGTGCCGTCGGTCACCCGGTCCACCGGCGGCGCGGGCACCCGCACCGGCGGCCGCCCGTTGGCGTAGAACAGCGCGCCTTCGGCGCCGAGCTTGACCGCGACGTGCGGGTACCAGGCGGTCAGCACGCGGGCCGCCTGCTCCGCGTCGTCCCGGCCGGTGAGCACCTTGGCCTGGGCGGCGTTGACGAACAGCAGCACGGCTCCGGCGGACAGCTCGAGGAAAGGCTCGGCCCCGGCCCGGTCCAGCGGCGCCGCGGACGCCCCGTCGACCGAGGCGGTCATGTTGGTACGGCGCGCGTAGTCGATCGCGGCCAGCCCGGCCGCCCGCGCTCCCTCCGAGAGCAGCGTGTACCCGGAGACGTGCAGGTGAGCGCCCGGCACGAACAGGTCGTGCGGCAGGTCGTCGGGGGACAGCGCCGCGTTCGCGCCCGGGTCGGAGAGCATGGTCCGCTCGCCCTTGTGAGTGACCATCACGACGCAGGTGCCGGTGGGCCGCTCGGGATCCATCACCAGCCTGGCGTCGACGCCGTAGCCCATCAGCTCCATGTCGCGGTTCCGCCCGGCGATGTCCGCGCCCCGCCGCCCCACGAAGGCCACGTCGCCGCCGTCGGCCGCCATCCAGGCGGCGATGTTGGCCCCGGAACCGCCGCCGTGCATGGTCACGTTCGCGGGCGTGTCGCTGCCGCGGGCGAGCGGCAGCGTAGCGTGGGCGACCGCGTCCGTCATCAGGTCGCCTATGACTACCACGCGCGCCATACTCGTCATCACCTCATCGCCCGGCCACAGGTCCTACTACCGTATCGGGCAGCAGGCTACGCTGGCCAGCGGGCCAAGCAGACATCACAGCTGGATGCCCACGTAACACGCAACGCCGGTCAAGATTGTCACCATACCGTTATCCGGTTTTGCTCGCCGCCGGCCTCGTCAGCTGCTCCCAGCGGCAGGACGCGTCCGGCCACGACGAGTTCGGCTTCCTCGGATTCGGCGGCCAGCGCCTGGTTCAGCCGCCCGAGCTCGTCCCGGAACAGCCGCCCGGCCGGCGTCGCGGGCACCACGCCCAGCCCGGTCTCGTCACTCACCGCCACGACGTGGGCGCGGGTCTGCCGCCACGCGCCGGTCAGCTCGGCGATCCGGCCGGCCAGCTTCTCCCGCGCCGCGGCGGCGTCGTCCCAGCCGCACTCGTCCAGGATCGCGGCCAGCCAGGTGCCGATCCCGTCGATCAGCAGTGCCCCGCGGGCGGTGCCGAGCAGGCCGGCCAGGTCGGTGGTCTCGGCCGTCCGCCACCACGACGGCCGCCGCGCCCGGTGCGCGGCCACCCGCGCCGCCCAGTCCGGGTCATCCGCTCCGAGCCTCCCGGTGGCCACGTAGGTCACGTCCGGCTCGCCGGCCAGCCGCAGCTCGGCCCGTTCCGACTTGCCAGAACGCGCCCCGCCCAGCACCAGCACCCGCCGGGTCCCGGCCGGAAGATCAAGATCATTTATGACCGAACGGTCCGGGTCGATCGCGTCTCCGTCCCTGACCAGCCCGGCCCGCCAGAAGCCGCAGCGCCGTGCGAGTTCCCGCTCCGAGGGCACGCGGTGATCCGCGCACGCGACCGCGGTGACCGTGCCCGCGGTGATCAGCCCCCGGGCCCGCAGCCAGCCGAGCTGCGCGGGATCGCCCAGCAGGTCGAGGAACGCCACGTGGTACGGCGCCGCGCCCTCCGGCGGCGCGGGCACCGCCCCCGGTCCCGCCGGATAGAGCAGCCGCCCCCCGTCCGGCGCGGTGACATCCCAGCCTCCGGCCCCCCCGTCCCGCCAGTCAGCCAGCCGCCGCACCCGGTAGCCCGCCGCGTTCCCGGCCCCGTCTCCCGCGACTCCGGTCTCCCCGTTCCCGGTCTCCCCGTTCCCGACCCTCAGCCGCAACTGTCCATCGATGACTATGGTCGACTGTACCCGATAGTTTCCGTTCGCGGCCTGGCGCAGGCAGGAGGCGCACCGGCAGCCCGGCCGCGGCCAGCCGTCGCTCCCGCCCGAACCCTCGGCCAGGACCCGCATCAGCCCAGGAACGACAGCCGGACCCGGCGGTCCGGGTTGTCCGCGTTCAGGTCGACCAGCGCGATGGACTGCCAGGTGCCCAGGGCCAGGCGGCCGCCGATCACCGGGACGGTCGCGTACGGCGGGATGAAGGCCGGCAGGACGTGCGACCGGCCGTGCCCGCGGGATCCGTGCGCGTGCCGCCAGCGCTCGTCGGCGGGCAGCAGGTCGGAGAGGGTGGCCAGGAGGTCATCGTCGCTGCGCGCGCCGAGCTCGATCAGCGCTATGCCCGCGGTCGCGTGCGGCACGAAGACGTGCAGCAGGCCGTCGCCCCCGCCGGAGGCGGCGCTCGCGAACTCCGAGCATTCGCCGGTGATGTCCCTGATCGTCTCGCGGCCCCCGGTGCGGACGTCGATGATCTGCGTCTTCATTCCCCGGATCATAGGGTGCCGTTATGCGCCCAGGCCCGGAAGTGCTCGATGCATTCGGCGTGAGCGCCGATCCCATCTCGCTGCCCGGCGGCGAGGGCACCACCTGGCGGGCCGGGGAGATGGTGCTGAAGCCGGCCGGCGATCCGCGCGTGGCCCGCTGGACGGCCGAGGTGTACCGGGCCCTGGCCGGCCGCCCGGATCCGGGCTTCCGCGTCCCGCGGCCGCTCGGCACGGCCGCGGGGGACTGGGTGGCCGGGGATGCGGAGACCGGCACGTGGGTGGCCTGGCAGTGGCTGCCGGGCGAGCCCGCCGGCTGGGCCGGCGTCTCCCCTTGCTGGCCGCGGCTGATCGCGGCGAGCCGGGCGTTTCACGCCGCGCTGGCCGCGGCCCGCGCCGCCCTGGCTGGGCCAGGACGGCAGCCCGTGGACGGTGGGGGACCAGGTGGCGTGGGGCGACCGCGATCCGGGAGCCGTCCTCGCGGCCGCTCCTGGGCCGCTGAGCGGGCAGCTGCGGAGCCTGCTGGCGGCACTCCGGCCGGTGCGGCTGGAGGCCCAGCTGGTCCACGGCGACCTGGGCGGGAACGTGCTCTTCGCGGCGGGGGAGCCGCCCGCCGTGATCGACTTCTCGCCCTACTGGCGGCCGGCCGGGCTGGCCCTGGCGATCGCCGCGGCGGACGCGCTGATGTGGAGCGGGGCCGACCCGGCCAGCCTCGATGAGCTGGCCGGCCAGCCCGAACTGGGCCAGCTGCTGGCCCGCGCGCTGGTGTACCGGCTCGTCACCGAGATCATCTTCCGGCACGGCGACGCGGCCGGCCTGGCGGCGGCCGCCCGCGCCGCCGCGCCGGTGACCGGCCTGGTCCTGGCCCGCCTGGCCGTAAGGTAAGGATCAGATCACCCCTGGAAGGGGAGGTGGGAGGAACATGACGGAGGTCTCCCAGCCGGACGGGGCCCGGCTGCGGCTGGCCCGGCAGGCTCGCGGCCTGTCCCAGCAGCAGCTGGCCGGCGTGGCCGGCGTGACCAGGCAGGCGGTGTCCGCCGTCGAGTCCGGCCATTCCGATCCTTCGCTGCGGGTCGCCCTCGGCCTGGCCCGTGCGCTCGGCATGACGGTCGAGGAGCTTTTCGGCCCCGGTGACCTCGGCGATCCGGTGCTGGCGCGGCCGGTCGCGGCGGTAAACGGCCCCGGGTCCCGGGTCGCGCTCGCCACCGTGGGCGACACGTTCGTCGCGCTGCCGCTGCACGCGGACACGGCCGCCCCGCTGGGCTTCGGCCCGGCCGGAGGCCTCGTCGCCGGCGGGTCACCGGCCCTGGCGAAACCGCGGCCGGGGGACCTGGTGCCGGTACGGTCCATCGGGCCGCCGCGGCCCACCGTCGTGGTGGCCGGCTGCGACCCGGCGCTGCCGCTGCTCGAGACCCCGCTGGCGCTGCTCGACCCGCCGCTGGCGTTCGCCTGGTGGCCGTGCGGCAGCGGCGAGGCCCTCCGCCTGGCCGCCGCCGGGCTGGTGCACGCCGCCGGGGTGCACCAGGTGGGGGCGCAGGCCGGCGCCGCGGCTTCCCCGGCGGACGCCGAGGACACGGAGCACCCCGGCGGCGCGGCCGATATCCCCGGCGGCGCCGAGGTGGTCGGGTTCGCCTCCTGGCGTGAGGGACTGGTGGTCCGGCCCGGCGCCCAGGTCCGCGGGCTCGACGACGTGGCCAGGCTGGGGCTGCGGCTGGTCAACCGCGAGCCGGGAGCGCAGGCGCGCACGCTGCTCGACCGGGAGCGCCTGCGCCTCGGCCTGGACCCGGCCCAGCTCCCCGGCTACCACAGCCGGGCCGCCGGCCACCTGCAGGTGGCGGCGGCCATCGACGGCGGTCTGGCCGACGCCGGCGTGTCGAGCGAGCCGGCCGCGCTGGCGTACGGGCTGGACTTCATCCCGCTGGCCGAGGAGCGCTTCGACCTGGTGCTGCCGGCCAAGCACGCCGCATCGCGCGAGGTCCAGGGCCTGCTGAGGGTGCTCACCTCACCGTGGCTGCTGGCCCAGCTGGCCAGCCTGCCCGGCTACGACGCCGCCCGCTGCGGCGAGCGCGCCTCGTGACCGGTGCCTGTACCCTCAGTGCCCGAACACGGGGATCATCACGGCCCGCGCGATGGTGTGGAAGCGCAGGTTGAAGCCCGCCACGGCCGGCGAGATCTCATCGTTGACGTCCAGCGACTCCACGTCGAGAGCGTGCACCGCGAACACGTAGCGGTGCGGCGGGTCCCCGGCCGGCGGGGCCGCGCCGCCGAAGTCCTTGGCGCCGTAGTCGTTGCGGACGTGGAACGCCCCCTTGGGCAGGCCCGAGCCGTCCGTGCCGGCCGCGCCCGTCTCCAGTTCGGTCACCGAGGCGGGAATGCCGAGCACGATCCAGTGCCAGAAACCCGAACCGGTCGGCGCGTCCGGGTCGAAGCAGGTGACCGCGAAGCTCTTGGTCTCCGCCGGGAAACCTGACCAGTACAGCGACGGGGAGATGTTCCCGCCGGTCATGCCGAACCCGTCGAAGACCTGGTTGCCCGGCATCATCTGGCCATCGGCGACGTCATCGCTGCGCAGGTCGAACGACGGGACGGCGGGCAGGAAGTCGTAGGGGAGCGGCGGGCGGCTGGTCATGCGAAACCTCCTCGTCGAGGCGGACTGGGTGTCCTCCGGTGGGCTGGTCCCACGTTATCGGTACGGCCGGCGGGCCGGGCCAGCACCGGCCTGATCACGTTTGGCGGGATCGGCCGCATTTACCTGTCGGAGTTCTCCTACGGTGGTTGTCGTGAGGCAGCAGCGGGGGCGCGCGATGGCCGCCCGGAAGCGCCGCGGGGCCGCCGGGCGGATCCCGGGCCGGACCCGGCGCCCCGGCGCCGGGCGGTTCCTCAGCCGGATGCGCCGCCAGGCCGAGCACGGCATCCTCGGCCGGATCCACCTGGGCACCGCGGGCAAATCGGCGCGGCTGCGGCGCCTGGCCCTGGCCGCGGCCCTGCTCGGCGTGGCGCTGGTGCCCTACCCGGCGGTCCAGGGCGGGGCCGTCGCGCCGCCCGCGGCCGCCTGCCGGATCGGCTGCCGCCCCGGGGCCGTGCCCAGCATGGTCAAGTGGGCCACCCCGCTGCCCGGCGGGTGGAACGTGGTCCCCGGGCTGGCCGGCACGGTGCCGGCCTCCGGCCTGGCCTACGCCGCGGTCGGCGGCGGCGTCGCCGCGGTCGGCGCCGGGCTGACCGTGTACGGGTACTCGTCAGGGACCGGCGCGCCGGCCTGGCAGGACACGCTGACCGGATTCCCGGCCGGAGCCGCCATCGTGTCGGTGCGCGCCTGGCCGGGCGAGGTCACCGCGGGCGTCTCCTACCGCCCCGCGGGCACCTCCGGCGCTCCGCGGCGCACCGAGGTGGTCATCTCCGATACGGCCGGCGCCCAGACCGGCCGGCACCCGGCGGCGGTGTTCGGCGGGGCGGTCGCGGGCAGCCAGAAGTACACCGTCGTGGTCGGCGCCACCGCGGTGACAAGCTACGACAACGCGACCGGGCGCATCCGCTGGCAGCAGCCCACCGGCCAGGTCGCGCAGGCGTGGCGTGCCGACGGCAACTGGCTCTACGTGGCCGAGTCGGCCGGCGGGTTCTTGGGCTCGGCCCCCGTCACCGCGCTGCGCCGGATCGACCTGGCCACGGGGGCCGAGCTTGTCGTCCGGCCGCTCGAGGGCCCGTCGTTCCGTGGCACGCTCAGCACCGCCTTCGACGGCGTGGTGCTGTTCTCCTCGGCGGCCGGGGTGACCGCGTATGACGGCAGCACCGGAGCCCGGCTGTGGTCGGCCCGGGGCGCCGTGCCGGAAGGCGCCGACCGCAGCCTGGACCGGATCTACCTCACCGAGGGATCCAACCTGGTCGGCGTCAGCCCGCAGACCGGCCGGGTCCGGGCGACCGCCTCAGGCTCCGCGGTCAACGGCGCGGCCGGGGTGTACGTGGTCAGGGCCGGCGTGGCGCTCGGGCTCGACCAGGGCGCGAACGGCGACGCCTGGGGCTATGACCTCGCGGCGCAGCGGGTCACGCTGGCCGCGGCCGGGCTGCCGTGGCCGCACTATTTCGTCGACCTCAGCGGTGTCGGCGGCAGCGCCGACCCAGCCGGCCACCTGGTGATCATCGCGGCCTGCACCACGCTGGCGCCGAACTCGCCGGCCCAGCCGAGCACGTCCGCAGCCACATCGTCCGGATCCGTCTCCGGGTCGTCCGGGCCGCCCGCGAGCCCAGCCGGTTCGCCGTCGTCCTCCGCCACTCCCACCTCAAGCGTCACCCCCAGCGTCACTCCCAGCCCCGGCACCAGCCCGTCCAGCCCCGGCACCAGGCCGTCAGGGTGCCTGCATCCCGAACTGGTCGCCCTGAATTTGTAGCACCTGAAGGTAGCACATGGTCCGTAATGCCGTGATGGCCTGCAATAACGCCACCCGGTTCCGGTGGATGGATGCGCTGAGGCCGGGTAGGTCTTCGTGGCGATGAACATGGCCCAAAGAGTCATCCACGCCGTGGATGAGCTACAGCAGCAGCACGCCTGGCTGGCCTTCCCGATCGCGGTGTGGAAGAAGTTCGGCGACGACCAGGCGGGCAACCTGGCCGCGCTGATCGCGTACTCGGCCCTGGTCGCGATCTTCCCGCTGCTGCTTGTCCTGGTGACCGTGCTGGACAAGGTCCTCAAGAACGACCCTGAACTGAAGCAAAAGGTGCTGAACGCGGTGAACAAGTACCCGGGGATCAGCCTGCTCGGGGGGCACATCGGCCGGCTGAACGAGGCCGGGATCGCGCTCGTGGTCGGCCTGGTGGGGACGTTCATCGGGACGCTGGGGATAGCGAACTCGCTGCAGAACGCCCTCAACTCGGCGTGGGAGATCCCCTTCGGCCGCCGCCCCGGCTTCCCGTGGTCGTGGCTGCGCAGTATCACCTTGATCGTCGTCGTCGGCACGGGCTTCATCGCCACCACGATCCTGTCCGGGCTCGCGGCCAACGCCGGCGTCCTGCCCGGTGCCGGCGCGCACGTGCTGGCCCTCGCGGTGTCGCTGGTGCTGAACTTCGGGCTGTTCTGGCTGGCCTTCCGGCTCGCCACCGCGAAGGACATCACCTGGCGGCAGCTCTGGCTCGGCGCGGCCATCAGCGCCGTCGTCTGGCAGGTACTGCAGGCGTTCGGCGGCTATTTCCTGGCCCATCAGATTGCCCACGCCTCGCCGCTGTACGGCACGTTCGCCGTCGTGCTCGGGCTGATCGCCTGGCTCTACCTGCAGGCCCAGCTCACCTTGTACGCCGTCGAGATCAACGTGGTGCGGGTCTACCGGCTGTGGCCGCGAAGCCTGGCACCGCCGCCGTATACGGAACAAGACCGCCGGGCGTTTCGGCTATACGTAGAGAAGCGTCGCGAGCAATGGGACATCGCAGCGGGGGCCGGAGGTGAGGACGATCGCGAGAAGACGTCAGGCTGACCCGGACGCGCCGCACGTGGTCATCTGCGGCGCCGGATTCGGCGGCCTGTCCGCCATCTCCAGACTCACCCGCGCGGGCCTGCGGGTGACCCTGGTGGACGGCCACCTGTACAGCACCTTCCAGCCGCTGCTCTACCAGGTCGCCACCGCGGGCCTGAACCCCGGCGACGTCGCTTACCCGGCCGGCGGCTTCGCCCGGCGGTACGGGGCGGTCTACCGGCGCGGGGAGCTCGCCGCGATCGACTCGGCGTCCCGCCGGATCAAGCTCACCAACGGCCGTGATCTCGGCTACGACTACCTCATCCTGGCGACCGGGGTATCAGCCGCGTTCTACGGCATCAAGGGCGCGGCGGATAACACGTTCGGCCTGTATACCCGCACCGACGCCATCGTGCTCCGTGACCACCTGATGGCGGGCTTCGAGCGGCTCAGCGTGGACCAAGGCGACCTGGACGTCACCGTGGTCGGCGGCGGGGCCACCGGCGTGGAGCTGGCCGGCACGCTGGCCGAACTGCGCGGCACCGTGCTCGGCGCCACCTTCCCCGACGTGGACCCGGCCCGGGTGCACGTCCGGCTGGTCGAGATGGCGCCGTCACTGCTCGGGCCGTTCCACGAGAAACTGCGCGAGTACGCCAAGGCCCAGCTGCTGGCCCGCGACGTCGACGTGCGGCTGAGCACCCGGATCGGCGAGGTCACCGCGAATCAGGTGCGGCTCGCCGACGGCGAAGACCTGCCGAGCGACATCACCGTCTGGGCGGCCGGGGTGGCGGCGGCCCCGGCGGTGGCGGGCTGGGGCCTGCCGCAGGGGAAGAACGGCCGCCTCGTGGTCGGGCCGGACCTGCGGGTACAGGGCCAGGACAGGATCTTCGCCGTGGGCGACGTCGCGGTGAACCCGGACGATCCCACGCCGCAGCTCGCCCAGCCCGCCCTGCAGATGGGGCGGCATGCCGCCGCGCAGATCGTCCGCCTGGAGGGCAAGACGGCCACCGAGCCGTTCAAGTACCACGACAAGGGCACCATGGCCACGATCGGGCGCCGGTCCGCCGTGGTCCAGCTGGCCGGCGGCCTGCGGATGCGCGGCACGCTCGCCTGGCTGGCCTGGTTCGCCCTGCACCTGGTCTACCTGCTCGGCGGGCGCAACCGCGTGACCACGCTGATCAACCTGACGTACCGGTACATCTCCTGGGGGCACGGCGGGGCCGTGATCGTGGGAGACGAGCCGGTGAACCCGCTGGAGCCACCCGAGGAGAACCCGGTATCCACCGGTGGTCCGGACGAGTGAACCCTACAGACTGTAGTAGTTGATGTGGATTGCTCGCAGTAGGCTGTTCTGGCGATGAACAGGTTCCGCGCGCGCGCCGCGTTGTCAGCTGTCGCCCTGCTTGGCGTTATCGGCGTGGCCGGATGCAGTTCCAGCGCGCCGGCCAGCTCCCCGTCCGGGGGGTCGCAGTCCGCGGGCTCCGCCGCGATGGACAACCCGAACCTTGACCTCGGCAGCTCGCTCGGCGCGCGGCCGGCGCCCGACTTCCGGCTGCAGAACCAGTTCGGCCAGCCGATGTCGCTGAGCCAGTTCCGCGGCAAGGTCGTCATGCTGGCGTTCGAGGATTCCCAGTGCACCACGGTCTGCCCGCTGACCACGCAGAGCATGGTGCAGGCCAAGCAGCTGCTCGGGGCGGCGGGCAGCCAGGTGCAGCTGCTCGGCGTGGACGCCAACCCCGACGCCACCAGCGTCGCGGACGTGCTCTCCTACTCGCGGTCCCACGGACTGGTCAACCAGTGGGACTTCCTGACCGGCTCGCTGGCTCAGCTGAAGGCGACCTGGGGCACGTACCACATCGCCGTCCAGATCGAGCAGGGGCAGATCGACCACACCCCCGCCCTGTTCGTGATCGACCAGCAGGGCCGGGAGCGCAAGCTCTACCTGACGCAGATGGCCTACTCCAGCATCGGGCAGTCCGCCCAGGTGCTCGCGGACGAGGTGGCCAGCCTGCTGCCCGGGCACCCCGAGGTGGCCAGCCAGCAGTCGCTCGCGGCCATCGCCGGGCAGGGGCCCTCGGACCACCTCACGCTGCCGTCCGCCGGGTCGCAGGGCGGCACCGTCGCGCTGGGACCCGGGCAGCCGCACCTGGTCATGTTCTTCGCCACCTGGCTGTCCGAGGTCTCCGGCCTGAAGGCCGAACTCACCGGCGCCAACGCCTACGTGACGGCGGCGCGCCGCGATGGCCTGGCGCCGCTGGTGGCGGTGGACGAGACGGTGGTCGAGCCGTCGGCCCAGGCCGTCCGCTCCTACCTGGGCAGCCTCGGCACCCCGCTGAGCTACCCGGTCGCCCTGGACACCACCGGGCGGGTGGCCGATGGCTACGCGGTCCAGGATCAGCCCTGGTTCGCCCTGGTGTCCGCCGCCGGCAAGATCATCTGGTCGCACGACGGCTGGCTCCCGCTGCCGGCCCTCGAATCAGCCGTCAGGCACGCGGCCAGCGCCAAGGGCTGATCCGGCCCGCCGTGACATCCGTCATGGGCAGCTCCCCGGCGGGAAGTCACCGGCGGCCCCAGCGCGTCCTGGTAACCGGCCGGACCGCTGCGACGAGACCCCCCGCCGAGCCCGCGGGTCCCCCCGGCCCCCGCGGACTCGGACACTCATACAGAGCGCTCGCCGGCCGATTTGATACAGAAAACCGTGGAAATCTGCAGAGCGCATATGGTCTGCTCCAGGTCAGGAAGCCCGAGACTGAGGCGGGAACAGAGCCGGGCCGACGCCGCGGATTTCCTGTTCCCTGGCCTGCGCCAGCACTGTCTGCGTCGCGGCTTCAGCGGAAACACCGCTACGCGCCATCTCGGCCGCGATGAGCCCGGCCACCAGCGGCGTGGAGAACGACGTGCCGTCCCACCTGGCCATCCCCTCAAAGGTCTGCTTGGCCGGCCGTTTCGGCGGCTCGTGGTAGGTGTACACGCCGGTGGCGTACGCGTTGACCAGGCCTTCCCCGAGCGCGTAGACGTCCACCCAGTCACCGTGATTGCTGAACCAGGCCCGGTGCCGCTGGTCCGCCCCGAGCGCACCGACCGAGACCGTCCACGGGAAGGCCGCCGGCCAGAATTCCCGGCTCGTGCTGTCGTTGCCGGCCGCGGCGACCAGCGTGATCTCGGGGTGCCGCCGGCGAAAGTCGCTGAAGGCGAGCGGGGCCCAGTTCTTGCGGGTGTAGGTGCCAGCGGAGAGGCTGATTACGTCCGGTGAGAACTCCTGGATGAGCTGCTCGAGCTTGGCGATGATCACATACTCCAGTTCCCCGCCGGACATGCTGAAGTGATTGTTGACATACACCGTGGCCCCGGGCGCCATGCAGCTCGCCACCCCCGCCACGAAGGTCCCGTGCCCGGCGTACTGCGGGATGCTCCGCTGGCCACCGGGCAGAACCGGTCCGAGTGGATCTGTCTCCCCCGTGACGCCGGCCAGCCACGGATGGCGGGCGAGGTCCAGATCCTCCAGCAGGCCGGTGTCGGAGACCCCGAGCCGCACGCCGTTGTGGCCCTCGCCCGCCGGGCCCGGCGCCGGCCACGGCTGAGCCGGATACCCGCTCGGCACCTCCGGCTCCCCAGCCGGGCAGACCCGCGTGATGTGCACGATGTGGACCGGCCCGGCCAACGGCTCGCCGTCGGTCAGCGCCGGATTGTCCGCACCGAGGCGCTCGTCGATGAGGTCCAGCGCCTCGGGGACGGTCAATGTGCCCTCATCAGCCTCGTCAATCGATAGCAGCACGAGATCGCCGATCCCCGGCTGCTCGCCCGGGTCGGCGGGGCGCAGGCCGGGCAGCGCCGCCTGCAGCCGCTGGATGTTGTCACCGCGGTCCACGGCGAGCAGGCGGCCGGTTGCGTGTATGTGCTCGAGATTCCCGGCCGGCGTGTAAGCGACGTCGATGTTGATGCCCTCGCGAGAGAACGAGTCCTTCATGGCGAGGTACTGCGCGCTGGTGACCCTGTCCATATGATGCTCCCTTGGGGCGATCGGATCGGTCGGTAAATCGGATCTGCCTTCACCCAGTTCTGATACACCCGGCGAGAAGGGAACTAGATTCTCTCGACGGCACCGGGAGACCGACTAGTACGAGCTGCGGATGAACTTGCCAGCTTAGGCCGTCGTAGCCAAGTATCTATGGATATGACTGCCCGTTTCGAACTGGACGGTGATGGGCCTGCCGGTCTTCTTCTGCTGGCGCTGTCCCGCCCCAACGAGGCGCTGGAGCGTGCCCGCAAGGTGCTCGCGGGCCATCCTGGCCCCCTGGATGCCTCGGTCGCGCGGCAGGCCGTCGGCGTCGTGCTCCGGGAGTTCGGGGACATCGAAGCAGCGATCGGTGAGCTGCGGATCGCTCGGCAGCTGGCCCGGCGGGCCGGCTCGGCCGATCGCGAGGCCGACGTGCTCGGGACGCTCGGGTTCGCCCTCGTCGTCGCCGGGCGGAGCGTGGCGGGCCGCAATGCCCTCGACGCGGCGGTCCGGAAGTCCACCGGACACTTGCACGTCAGGATGCTGTTCCGCCGCGGCGCCGCGCTCGTGACCCTCGGGCGTCATCGCGAGGCGCTCGAGGATTTGAACACCGCGATCGTGGCCATGCGCGCGGCTGACGATCAGATCTGGGAAGCCCGGGCGTTGGAGCATCGGGCGCTCAGCTATATATCGTCTGGTTCGGTGCGACGCGCTGCCGCCGATCTCCGGCGATCCGAGGACCTGTTCACCGCGAACGGCCAGGAACTGGAGTCAGTGGATGCCACCGTGCACCGGGGAGTGCTCGCCCTCCGGCTCGGCGACCTGCCGGACGCGCTGACCTGCTTCGACGAGGCGGCCGAGCGCTACCAGCGTCTCGGCACATCGGACCCTGATCTGAGCGTGTACCGGTGCGCGGCGCTGACGGCGGCGGGGTTGGCCAGGGATGCCATGCAGGAGGCCGAGGCCGCGATCAGCCAGTTGGACGAGATCAACGGCCGGCCGACCAAGCGGGCCGAACTGCTGCTCACCGCGGCCACATGCGCTCTGGCCGCCGGTCAGCCGGCCACGGCCCTGGCCCGGGCCACCGAGGCGCGTCAGCTCTTCGACCGGCAGGGCCGGCGCTGGTGGCGGGCGCACGCCCAGCTGGCGCAGGTGAGCGCGGGTGTCGTCGTCGGCCCGGCGACCGCCGCCTTGCTCCGGGATGCGCAGCGATGCGTCCGGGAGCTGTCCGCTCTCAATTCGCCCGACCGGCCGCTGGCGCGGCTGGCCAGCGGCCGGGTCGCCTTGGCGCTCGGTCAGGCGACGGTGGCGGACGAGCACCTGGCCGCCGCGGCGGCGGCCCGTCGGCAGGGACCGCCGCTATCCCGGGCGGTCGCGTGGCTGGCCGAGGCACTGCGCGCCGAGGCGGCCGGCGACCCGCACCGCCTCATGTACTCCTGCCGGCGAGGCCTGGACGTCATCAACGAGTACCGCAGCCTACTCGGCTCCTCCGAATTGCGTGCGCAGACCACGGCACACGGCGCCGAGCTGGCTAATCTCGGTCAGCGGCACGCGTTGCGGCTCGGACGGCCTCGGCTGATGCTGGCCTGGAGCGAACGGTGGCGAGCTGTCGCGCTGGCCGTGCCCCCGGTGCGTCCGCCCGCCGATGAGGAGTTGCAGGCCGACCTCGCGGCCATGCGGGACGTCGGCAGCAGGCTCTCCCGGGCCAACAGCCTGGGGCTGCGATCCGGTCCACTCAATCACGAACACCAGCGGCTGGAACGGGTGGTGCGGGCCAGGGCCCTGCGCACCCTAGGGACCGGACCGCACGGAACCCCGCGCAACAGCAGCAGAGGATTCGACGTTTCCAGCCTGCTGGATGAGCTCAAGGACGACCGGCTGCTCGAGCTCGTCGACATCGAAGGTCAGCTGCACGTACTGGTGTGCGGCGACGGCCAGGTCCGCCGGTTCGCGGCCGGTACGACCGAACAAGCCGCTCGCGAGGTCAGGTTTGCCCGGTTCATACTGAGACGCCTGGCCTACGGGGCATCCGTGCCGTCTCCTGCGGAGGTTCACGACCGGCTGTTCAGGATGGGCGAGACGCTCGAGCGGGTCCTACTCGGAGAGGCCGGAGCGCACCTGGGGGATGCGGGTGTGATCGTCGTACCGCCGGGCCGGCTGCACGCTGTGCCATGGGGTTTGCTACCGCGCCTGCGCTCCCGGGCGGTGAGCGTCGTGCCCTCGGCGACGTCTTGGCTTCGCGCCCGGCGAGCCTACGACGCCCCCCCGGACACTGCCGCTAGCCCGGTGGTGCTGATCCGCGGTCCCGGCTTGGCTTCCCAGGGAGCCGAGGTACCGCAGCTCGCCGCTGACTACGCCGTTGACTGCGAACCCGTGGTGCTCGGCGGTGGCACAGCCACGGCCGCGCGAGTCTTGAGTGCGATCGACGGCGCCCGGCTGGTACACATCGCGGCCCACGGCACCTTTCGTGCTGACAGCCCGCTGTTCTCCGCGCTTCAGCTCGATGATGGGCCTCTGACGGTCTACGACCTGGAGCGGTTGCGCCAGGGACCACGCCAGCTGGTCCTGTCAAGCTGCGATTCCGGCGTCGTCGCGCCGGCCGGAGCAAATGAGCTACTCGGGTTGGCCAGCTCGCTGATCCCGCTGGGCACGACCGGGATCGTGGCGAGCGTCGTGCCGGTGAACGACGTCGCCGTAGTGCCGCTGATGATCGCGCTGCACCGCGAGCTGCGCCGCGGCGCCAGCCTGGCCGAAGCCTTGCGTGATGCCCGCCTCGGATCCGGGTCCGACCCGGTGGCCGCGGCTACGGGCTGGTCGTTTGGGTGCCTCGGCTCTGGCTG
This sequence comes from uncultured Actinomycetes bacterium, assembly GCA_963722275.1. GTDB lineage: Bacteria > Actinomycetota > Actinomycetes > Streptosporangiales > Streptosporangiaceae > Palsa-504. The sequence goes on from CAVRMX010000031.1 coordinate 37,572, forward strand.
ACCATGCTCACAACGCGATCCATCCGGTCAGCACGTCGGTACCGCTGGCCGTGCGGCAGCGTAGGCGAAACGGGCTGGCCGGGATGGGGTCGACCGCGAAACAGCCGATTTCGTCCACCTCGGTCGTGGTGATCGCGCCCGCCCTGGTGTGTATCTCGAGCGTCCCGGCCCGCGGCGGGGTGATCTGGCCGAGCAGACAGTCCTCGTTGACCTCGAGTTCCATGGACAGGTGAGGCGAGGTAAAGGTGAGAGCCCGGATGGATGCGGTCTCTGACCGTACCGCCGCGGTCCGCTCCATATCGGTGCTGGAGTCATAGGTGAGCTGCGCCAGCTCCGCGTCGATGTTGTGCCAGGCAAAGGCGTTCTTGCCCGTCTCGACGAACCAGGAGGGGACGGCCTGGCGCGCCTTGATCGCCTCGCCGATGGCCACCAGGAGCCGCTCGTCGTCCCAGTCGTTACGCACCTGGCTCGCCTCCCCGGATGTCGATCATCTTGTCATCTTCACCGAGGGCGGCCAGAGCGCTCGACCGGCGCAGCCGGTCCAGGCAACGGGCCCGCTGGGGCCCGATGCTTCCCACCGGGATGCCGAGCTCCGCGTGGATTTCGGCGTACGAATGCGGCGGGTCGCTGAGGAACATCGACAGCAGTCGCTGGCAGCGGGGCGGCAGCTCGGCGAAGGCCGCGCGCAGCGCCGCGTTCCGCTCCGCCATCAGGATCTCCTCGTCGATCACCTTGTCGTCCACGAACAGCACCGAGTCGTCTAGTCCTGTACCCAGCCGTTCGGATTTATTCGCCGCCGTCACCACACGCAGGCATTCGCGTGCGGTGGTCGTCGCCAGCCAGCCGGGTAGCGCGGCGGGCTCGCGCAGCTTGCCGAGCTGTTCCACCAGCAAGAGCCAGACATTCTGTCCCACGTCCTCGATGTCATGATTGCTCAGCCGGTACCGAGTGCAGATTGTATACACCAATGGGCCATAGCGGTCGACAAGCTCGTACCACGCGTCCTGGTCGCCCCCGGACGCGCGAGAAACTAGCGCGACGACATGCGGGTCGTCACGCATGGCCGGTTCCGGCCAGCTTGTTCTCCACCATGATCAACACCTCGGTCGGTGATTAATCATCTGTTTCTAACTCAGAGAGCGGTCCCAGCGCATCTGATACACCTGTCAACCGATTTTATTTGCGGCATGCCTGGCATTCCACGGGAAATTATCCTCAGTAACCATGTCTAGCAGGATTTTAGTCGCATCGAGGTGCCGGGGGACTGGGCCGATGACGCGGGCCGGCAGGTACTGCGGGCCGCCCGGCCAGCCGTGCCCGCCGCCCTCGATCCGGTAGAGCACCACCGGCGGGCAGCCCGGAGCCGACCATGTCAGGCGCACGGCCGGCGGGTCCCCGTCCGCGCCGGGCAGCCGCGCCGCCACCGGGCCGCCGGTGATGCCGTTGCCCGCCGCCCAGTCTCCGGCTATCGCCTCCGCCGGCACGATGCGCCGCTGACTCCGAAGAGCCCGGACAGCGGCAGCAGCCCGTGCCGGGCCACGTGCTCGGCGAAACCCGCGCCGTTGGAGATGCCCGCCAGGAAGGCCGGCCGGGCGCCGGCGTCCCCTGCAAGTGGGACGTCAGGGCGCGCAGGAACGCGGCGTCGTCGAGGTCAGGCTGGCCGGCGGGCGTGCCGGTGACGTGCCACACGCCGTGCCAGCCGTCGGGGAACGCGACCGCCACCCCGGCGGCCGGCCCCCTGGTGGCCAGCCCGGTGAAGGTGGTCGCGATGTCCCGCCCCGAGGTCCCTGACCCGTGCAGCATGATGAGCAGCGGCGCGGCCGGCGCCGCCGGCGCCAGCCAGCAGGTCCGCCGCACCCCCGGCCACGTCCAGCGCCAGCCGTTCCAGCCCGCCTCCGCCATGCCCCACTAGCGCATTATCGCGATGTGCCGCCGCACCCGTCACGTCCGTAGCATGAGCGGTGTGACCGAACAAGACTGGTACCGGGCCCGCTGCCCGAGGACTGGGGTGGGCGCGCACCGCTTCACCGCGACCCCGGTCCCGCTGGAGCGTGGGGCCCGCATGTTCACGTTCGCCGGCCGTTCATTAACAGATCCCGAACGGGCCGGGCGCGTGCCCCGGCGTACCCCTACCCGGGCTCGGCGGGGCCGTCCGCCTGGCCGGGTCCCTGCGCCCGGTTCGCGATCCACGCGGCGATCTGGGTTCGCGAGTTGAAGCCCAGCTTGGCCATGATGTTGGCCACGTGCCTGGCCGCGGTGGTGTGGCTGATGGAGAGCTCGTCCGCGATGGCCTTGTTGCTGCGGCCGCTGGCGACCAGCTCGGCGATCTGGAGCTCCCGCTGGGTCAGCGAGCTCGGCGGCGCCGAAGCCACCTGGTAGCCGCCCACCACGGTCAGCGCCGGGCTCCCGGCGTCACCGCCAGGGGCCGCTCCGGGCGCCGCGTCCCGGCCCGGCGCGTCCCGGCCCGGCCCGTCCCGTGTCGACGGATCCCGGCCCGGCGCGTCCCGGCCCGCCGCGTCCAGGGCCAGCGCGACCGCGGCCTCGCTGGTCAGCGCCCGGCCGCTGGCCCACAGCCGGGCCACGGCGGCGTCGCCGAGCTGGCGCCGCGCCGGGGCCAGGTAGCCCTCGACGCGCGAGCCGGGCAGCGGCGGCAGGCCGGCCGTCTCGCGCAGCGCGGTCGCCGCCGCGGCCAGCTGCACGGCCAGCTCGGGCCGCCCCTCGTGCCCGGTCAGGGCGGCAAAGGCCTCCAGGCCGCGGGCCACGCCGATCCGCGCGCCGGTGGCGTGGCTGAGCCGCAGGCTCCTGGTCAGGTGCCGCCGGGCCTGCTCGGTCGCGCCGAGGTCCATGGCCACCCGGCCCAGGCCGGCCAGGCAGCGCGCGATCTCCGGCCGGGCGCCGATCTCCCGCAGGATGGGCAGCGCCTCCACGTACCAGCCGTGCGCCTCGCCCGGGTGGTTGCGGAACCTGGCCAGGTCACCCAGGCCGAGCAGGGCGCGGGCACCGCCCCACTGATGATCGATCCGCCGCATCACGCTGACCGAGGCGGTGGCCAGCTGCTCGGCCTCGCGCAGCTTGCCCCGCCGGGCCGCGATGGCCGCCCGGGTGCCGAGCGCGTAGCCCTCGTTCCAGCCGTCGCCGGCCGTCTGCGCGATGGCCAGCGCCTCATCCGCGCTGGCCGCCGCCTCGTCGATCCGGCCGGTGTGCAGGGCGATCTCGCTGAGCAGGTTCAGCGCCACCGCGGTCCAGTACCGGTCGTCGGCCTCGCGGCACAGCTTCAGCCCTTCGGTGCCCAGTGACCAGGCGGCGGCGGGGTCGCTGGACAGGACGAGCTGCCCGCGCACCACGGTGGCCGCGCCTTGCACCCGGGCCGGTACGGCGGACAGGTCAAGGGCCAGCAGCGAGCGCAGCCATTCGCCGCCCTCGCCGAACGTGCCCCAGACGAGCCAGCACGGGCTGACCGCGACGCAGATCCGCAGCCCTCCCTCGGCGTCGCCCTGCTCCAGGCACCAGTTCAGCAGCTGGGTCACGTTGCCCGCGTCCGCGTCGTACCGGCGGAAAACGTCCACGCGGGTGCGCCACGGGGCCGGGATGCGGGCCATCCCGACCGCCAGGTTGTGCTCGGCGGTCTGGATCGCGTAATCGCGGAGCCTGAGCCGGAACGCCGCCGACTCTCCGGCCTGAGCCAGCTGCAGCGCCGCGTACCCCCTGATCGTGTCGAGCATCCGGTACCGCGCCTGGCCGAGCAGCTCCGGGTCGAGCACGACCAGCGACTTGTCCACCAGCGCGGCGGTTAGGCCGAGCACCTCGGCGGCCGGGATGTCCTCGTCGGAGCACACCTGCTCGGCCATCTCCAGCGACCAGCCGCTGAACACCGACAGCCGCCGGAACAGCGCCCGCTCCGGGTCGGTGAGCAGCTCGTAGCTCCACTCGATGGCGGCGCGCAGGGTGCGCTGGCGGGGCGCGGCCGACCGGTCGCCCGCGGTCAGCAGCTCGAACCTGTCGTCCAGCCGGGCGCTGATCTGCTCCACCGCCAGCGCCCGGACCCGGGCCGCGGCCAGCTCGATGGCCAGCGGCATGCCGTCGAGCGCGCGGCAGATCGAGGTGACGGTCGCGATGTTGTCCGGTCCGACGGCGAACCCGGGCCGGGAGGCCGCGGCCCGGTCGGCGAACAGCCGGACCGCCTCGTAGCGGTCCGCGCCCGAGACGGCCGCCGGGTCCGCGCCGGCCTGGGCTCTGCCCACTCCGGGGGAGGCGATTCCCCCGAACCCCTCCGCGGTGCTGACTCCGGGGGAGGCGATTCCCCCGAACCCCTCCGCGGGGCTGACTCCGGGGGAGGCGATCCCCCCGAACCCCTCCGCGGGCAAGGACAGCGGCGGCACCCGCCAGATCGTCTCGGCCGCGACCGACAGCGGCTCCCGGCTGGTGTTCAGCAGCCGCAGCCCCGGCGCGCTGGCCAGCAGGTGCCGGCTGACCTGGGCGCACGCGTCGAGCAGGTGCTCGCAGTTGTCCAGGGCCAGCAGCAGCCGCCGCGGCCGCAGCGCTTCGCCGAGCGTCTCGAGCAGCGGCCGCCCGGCCTCCTCGGTGATCCCGATGACCGCCGCGATGCGCGAGACCACCAGGTCGGGCTGCCGCAGGTCGGCCAGCTCGACGAACCAGAACCCCGTCCGGGAACTCCGCCGCGGCCGAGGCCAGCAGCCGCAGCGCGAGCCTGGTCTTGCCGATGCCCCCGGGACCGCACAGGGTCAGCGCGCGCGTCCGGGGCAGCATCTGGCGCAGCTCGACGAGTTCCCGCTCCCGGCCGATGAAGCTATTCGGTTCCTCGGGCAAGTGTGCCTGGATCTCGTCCACGTCAAATTTCCCTCGGGGCACCAGCGAACATCCTCAGGGTAAACCTGAGGGCCCGGTTCCCGGGGGAAACGAAGGTAAGTCGCGCAAAATAAGATCCCGGAACAGAGCGCGATCACGGGGCCCTGGGTAATCGGTGAGGCGGGCTGCCCTCCCCCACCAGGAACGCTCTTAGCAGCAACAATAGCAATAATGCGAGCTGGCACAGCCCAAACCTCACCGAACGCTCAACATATGCGACCGGCGTGGCACCCCGCATCGTTCGGATTATGTAGGCCGTTATGTATTTGTCCCGCACCCGCCCGCCTCGGCCCGCCCTCGGCGGCCGCTTCCGGAGCTCCCCGCGGGATGGTCTTGTGGAAGGAGCGGCTGTCGTCGAGGATGGCAGAGACCGCCGGGCCTGTCAGCGGTGGCGTGGACAGGCACGCCGATATGCACGTGACGGCGGTAGCCGATCGAGTCGGCCGGGTACCTGGGCACGGAGTCATTCCTGGCCGACAGCGCAGAGGTGTGCCGGGCTGCTCCCTCACTGGCCGCTTGCGGGCCAGCTTTCGCGAGTGACGGCGTGCGATAGCAGAGGAGGTGGGGACGTGCCCGGTTTATCATCGCGGGGAATCTTCCTCAGCTACCGGCGTGCGGACACCGGGCCCTACGCACGCTTGCTGCAGCACGAGCTCAGGGAGCGCATCCCTGACGCGCTCGTCTTCATGGATCTGGACTCCATTGCGCCGGCCCGGGACTTCGCCGAGGTCATCCGGGAGGCGGTTGACTCGTGCGCGGTGCTGGTGGCCTTGATCGGGCGTCAGTGGGCAACGATCGCCGATGAGGAGGGCCGTCGGCGACTCGACAACCCGGACGACCTTGTGCGGTTCGAAGTCCAGGCCGCGCTTGAGCGCGGTGTGCTGGTGATTCCGGTACTGGTCGATGGCGCCGAACCACTCCGGCCGCAGCAACTGCCTGCCCCACTCCAGAAACTTGCGCGGCTCAATGCTCTTGAGCTGAACTACGGCCGGTACTACGAGTTCGATGCCGGCCGGCTTCTTAATCTCATTCAGCAGGAACTAGCCGGGATGACCGGAGAAGCCGGTTCTTCTGTCACCGGGCATGTGCGTGACCTCGCCGTTCGATATAACACACTCCGCGAAACCATGCCGAGCAGCGACCGGCGTACGGTGCTCATGGCCGCTATAGTGAGTGAGTTGAGGGACCTGCTTAGGGACGTTCCTGACTTTGACGTAGCGAAATATCTTTCAAGTGCGGACCGTGGCCTACGGCTGGCGGCGTACGGATATCTCATGGAGCATAAAGCCCCGCAATACCGGCCGCAGCTGGTAAGAGTTGTGTGCTCTGAAGATAAGCCCTTCGGCCAGTACACGGGTCTGGAGGCGATCCGGTATCAAGGGCAGACCGCGGAGCGGTTGCGCGATGACGACTTGAGTATGCTGTCTTCCCTGGGACAACGCCTCGGCCCAGGCGAGGACCGGACCCAGTTGGTTAACGACATTATTGCGCTAGAGCGCAGTAAGAGCTTGTGAACGATTCCTTCGCCTAGACCGCGGCGACAGGGAGGCGCAAGCCGCATAAGCTGTTGCCAGAGTCAGCCCGGTCGTATGGAGGGACATGGACACAGCCGCTGCCGCTAAGGCCGCCGCCAGCACAATTGCCGTCTCCGCTCTTGGATTCGGGCTTTTCCGATACGGTGAGAGGCGAAGGCAGCAGTTCTTGGCCGATCTCCACGGCGGCAGGGAAGCGGCTGCTATTGCTACCCTAGTCATGAATGGTAAGCTCCCGCGGCGGAGGCGAAATCGCGACGAATTGCTGGAGGCCATTTGTCTCGCCGCCGTATTCGGAGAATCGGGACAGTCTAGAAGCCTTCTCTATGCCGCGCTCGCGAAGGCAATGGTGACTGAAGAATACCGTCATCAGATAACGTCTAGCATGGAAGCTATGCACGCGATAATCGTGAGAAATAGCCCGTATGCTGATCTTGCCCGCGCGCGGCACCAGTTCTTCGCGCTGAGAGCTGCGCTGAATATCGATGAGGATCTGCGGATTCGAGTCGAGCGCGCTGGAATTTATCCGGATAAAGTCGATGACATGATGACGCCCGATGAGCGCTGCATGGACGAGACGCACAGATGGGGCGTCCTCAGGGAAGTGCTCGACCAACGTGAGAGCGTGGTGGCCGTTTGTCCTAGACCCGGACGTGACGGCAGTATCCCTGGCTGCGCGACGCTGGCTCTCGACTTCCACAAAGTGGCGCAGGCAGCTGAGCGGTTCCCGTTTCCGGCGACCGAGAGATTCCGGCTGACGGAATCGGCAAAACGACTTCATCGGGTGAAATATCGGCGTAACGCCGCGGAGCTACAATCGATAGCGAGCGAGCTTGCCGGTATTATTGTCAGCCATTCCATATATAATGAGGCGGAAATAATAGCGATAGTTTCAGGCCGGAAACATGACTGCAGCATTCAGCTGGGAACTGAAGTTGCGAATCTCGCTGCTAAGATGCGCGTCACGCTCGCTAAGCAAGATGAATGCGGCGCTGAGTCGGGATTTATGCTGGCTGAACCGGGATTGGTAAAAGATAGGGGAATTATCATCGTCGATGACGTGTACAGGACGGGCGATACCATGCGAGATGCTGCTCAGTCGCTGCGCAGGGCGGGTGCGCGTCAAGTCCTCGGGCTAACGGTCACCTGCACAGTCAGTGCAATGGTTCCGCAATAGCGATGGGCTTGTTCAGGGTGCCCGCAAGAGCCTCTTTGCCTGCCTGATAAGTTTACCGCTGTAATCATTCGAGATATAATCGTTGCGCGCGATCCTCAATAGGGTGAGGCCCATATAGTAGGGCACCCGACCGGTAATTTTCCTGAACGTCGTATCGTGATCAGGGAAGTGGCTGCTATATTCCCGAAGCAAGTGACCGATAAATGGCTCGGCGCGATGCTTGTGACCGGTTGAAATCATGAATGCGTGCTGAAGTTCGCCGGCCAGCCGACCGACATCGAAAACTCGATCGCCACGCATCGTACGCTCGAGGTCGATTGCCGCCACATTCATTCCAGGGCCGAATAGAAAATTTGCCGGAGTCGCGTCGCCATGCAGCCAGACTTGCTGATCCTCCCACATCCGGTGTCGGCCGCTCCAGATGTCACGTAGCCAGGAGAACTCCTCGACATCCCACTGGCCGATACGCCCGCGGCTATGGAGTCTATGGATAATGCGATCAAAATAATTGCAAACCGGCTCGAAGTCTACAGTCACCCCGTTTGCAGTGCGGTCGTGCTGAGTCGCAAGGAAGTAGGCGAGCGCCTTGAGGCGGGAGAATAGGTACGCGTCGTCACAATGATGTGTCGCCCGCCTGATGGCCTGTGCCAGCTCCTCGCCGGAGTAGTATTCGACCGCCAGTGCGCTGTTGATGTCCGGGCGAACGCCAAATGGCCGGATCACATGGTGGGGAGATCCGATGAGATCGTATCCGCGCAGCGTGTTCAGGTTATCGTGCTCGTGCTGGGCCACCACGGCCGCCTGTCCTGGGTCCGAAATGAATCTCGGACCGTAGAACTTGCAGACCATCCTGGCGCCGCTGGACTTCTCCTCGTACGCGTAGACCACGTTGCTGCCGTGCAACCGGAAGGCGCGGAACGCTGGATGCGGCTCGTGCACTCCGATGAGATCGCGGATGATCCGGCTGAGGAAGTCGTGGAGCGGGTCATAGGCCGCCACGTACCCGACGTACTTCCCCTTCACGATGATCCTCCTCAAGGCTACGGTTTACCCCGCTACGTCGCTGACTGCCGGTTACCGGGTTCAGCCGCGCCTTGCTTACCCAGAGGCACCGCACCCGGGCCTGATACGCGGCGCCGCGCGTACCGGCGGGTTCCCCGCGACGGCCCGGAATCCCCGCACATCTCAAGCGCCGGACTTTGAGCTGATTCCGGGGTTGCTTTTCTCGAACTTTTGTTCGATCATGGGTGGGGTGTGCCTGTAGCGATCGGGCTGATGCCGGCGGGAGGATCTGAGCCATCTTTGACCTTCGTGGCGCCCGTATCCAGGATGCCTGAGATATCCGGGGTGGCCGGGATACCCAGGGCCCTCAGGTCCCGCGGCGCCTCCGGCCTCGCTAGTTCAGCCGGCGCAACCGGCTCAGGCGATGCTGCCGGTGCTGCCGGCGTTGCGCGGGCTGCTGCCGCGGGGCGGGCTGGCCCGCGGGTCGGTGCTGGCCGTGGCGGAGTTCGGCCTGCTGTGCCTGGCCCTGGCGGCCGCCGCGTCGGCGGACGGGGCGTGGTGCGGGATCGCCGGGATACCCGAGGCCGGGGTGCTCGCGGCCGCGGGCCTCGGCCTGGACGCCGAGCGGATCCTGCTGGTCCCGGACCCCGGGCCGGCCTGGCCGCAGGTGGTGGCGTCGCTGCTCGACGGGTGCGAGCTCGTCCTGCTGCGCTCGCCGGGGCGGGCCCCTGCCCAGATCAGGCAGCGCCTCGAGGCGGCGCTGCGGCGCGGGCGTGGAGTGCTCCTGGTGGCCGGGGACTGGCCCGGGGCGCAGCTGCGGCTGCGGGTCGTCACCCAGCGGTGGACCGGGCTGGGCGACGGGCACGGGCGGCTGCGGGCGTGCTGCGCGGAGGTGGTGGCGGACGGCCGGGGGGAGGCGGCGATGACGCGGACGCGCTGGCTCTGGCTGCCCGGCGAGGACGGCGGTGTCGCCGCGGCCGACCCGCGGGATCTCCCGGCCGGCCTCCCGTTCGATCTCCCGTTCGATCTCCCGTTCGATCTCCCGGCCGGCCTTCCGGCCGGCCGCCCGGCGGCGGACTGGCCCGGGACCGCGCCCGCCCTGCGGGCGGTGAACGCGGGGTGAGCGCCCGCGGGCCCGCCGCGGATCAGCCGCCGCCCCGGATCATCGTCGTGAGCTGCCCGGAACTACACGGTGCCCATCTACACGGTGCCCAGTCACACGGGGCCGGCCCAGGGCCGCCGAGCGCGGCGCAGGCGCGGCTGCTCGAGCAGATGATCGCGGTGGTGACCGGGTTCTGCCCGAACGTGGAGGTGGTGGAGCCTGGGGTCTGCGCATTCGGCGCCCGCGGACCGGCCCGTTACTTCGGCGGCGAGGCGGCGCTGGCCGGCCGGATCATCGCCGCCGTGGCGGAACTCGGCGCCCAGGCCCGGGCCGGCGTGGCCGACGGGCTGTTCGCCGCGCTCCTCGCCGCCGCCGCCGGCGAGCCGGTCAAGGTCATACCGCCCGGCGGGACCGCGGAGTTCCTGGCCGCCCAGCCGGTGAGCGTCCTGGCCGGCCAGGACCCAGCTGGCCGGGACCCAGCTGGCCGGGACCCAGCTGGCCGGGACCGCTGCGGACTCAGCGCGCCGGGACCTAGCCGCGCTGCTGAAACGGCTGGGCCTGGGCACGCTCGGGGATTTCGCCGCGCTGCCCGCCCGCGACGTGGCCAGCAGGTTCGGCGACACGGGGGAGTGCGCGCACCGGCTGGCCCGCGGCCTGGACTCCCGGCCGCTGGCCGCCCGCCCGCCGCCCGCGGACCTGTCCGTGGCCCAGCGGTTCGACCCGCCGGAATCGCGGGCCGAGCCGGTGGTGTTCGCAGCCAAGGCGCTCGCCGGACAGCTGCACGACGGCCTCGCCGCCCGCGGGCTGACCTGCGTCCGGGTGGAAGTCAAGGCCACCTGGGCGGACGGGAAGGAGAGCAGCAGGCGGTGGCGGCACGACGGGCTGCTGTCCGCGGCCGCGGTCGCCAACCGGGTCCGCTGGCAGCTCGACGGCCGGTGCCCAGCTCCAGGCCAGGCGGACCACGGCCAGGACGCCGAGGGCGGCGTCGCGCTGCTGCGGCTGGCGCCCAACCAGGTCGTCCGCGCCGCCGGGCAGCAGCTCGCGCTGTGGGGGGAGACAGTGGTCAGCGACCGGGTGGCCCGGGCCGCCATGCGGCTGCAGGCCATGCTCGGGCATGAGGCAGTGCTGCGCCCGGTCATCGGGGGCGGCCGGGATTGGGCCGGGCAGGTAACACCCGTCCCGTTCGGTGAGAAAAGGGAGCCCCGCCTGGCCGCGGGCAGGCCCTGGCCTGGCCGGCTCATCGGCGTGGCGCCTGGCCTGGTCTTTCCCGCCGCCCGCGAGGCGGACGTGACCGACGACGCCGGGCAGGTCGTCACCGTCAGCGGCCGCTGCGCGGTCTCGGCCGCGCCCGCCCGGCTGGCGGTGCACGGTGAGCCGCCGCGGCGCGTCACCGGCTGGGCCGGCCCCTGGCCGCTGTCCGAGCGCTGGTGGGACCCGGCCGCCGCGCGCCGGCAGGCCCGGTTCCAGCTGGCCACCGACGACGGGCGGGCGTGGCTGGCGGTGGTCCAGGACGGCCGGTGGCTGGTCGAGGCGGGTTACTGGTGAGGGGCAACAGTGGGCTGGGATAACCCGCCGGTCCCCTGGCGGGAGCTCCAGCGCCGGATGACCTGGGGGACGGCCGGCCAGGCCCCGGCGGAACGCGCGAGAGCCAGGCCGCGCCCGCCCCGCCCGCCCGCCGGCATCCCGTGGGCCGAACTGCACTGCCACTCCTCGTTCAGCTTCCTCGACGGGGCGGCCACCCCCGGCGAGCTGGTCGCCGAGGCGGCCCGGCTCGGGCTGGAGGTACTCGCCCTCACCGACCACGACGGCATGTACGGGGTGCCGCAGTTCGCGCAGGCCGCCGCCCGGCTCGGCGGCCAGGGCGCCAGGCTGGGCACGGTGTTCGGCGCCGAGCTGAGCTTGCCAGGGGGGTCCGGGGGGATGGGTCCCCCCGGACCCCCGGACCAGCACAGCCGTCACCTGCTGGTGCTGGCCCGCGACCCGGAGGGCTACCGGCGGCTGTGCGCCGTGATCAGCGCCGCCCAGCTGGCGGGCGGGGAGAAGGGCCGCCCGCTCTACGACGCCAGTAAACTGGTCGGCGCGCACGAGGGCCACTGGGTGGTGCTGACCGGCTGCCGCAAGGGGCCGGTGCCCGCCGCGCTCGCCGCGGGCGGTCCGGAGGCGGCCTGGCGGGAGCTGGGGGCGCTGACCGAGATGTTCGGGCACGAGAACGTGATGGTCGAGCTGACCTGCCAGCACGACCCGGGCGACGACGAGCGCAACGACATGCTGGCCCGGCTGGCCGCGCTGGCCGACCTCGGCGTGGTGGCCACCGGCAACGTCCACTTCGCGGTGCCCTCGCAGGCCCGGCTCGGCCAGGCGCTGGCCGCGATCCGGGCCCGCCGCAGCCTGACCGACATGGACGGCTGGCTGCCCGCGGCCGGCACCGCCTACCTGCGGTCCGGCCAGGAGATGGCCACGCGGCTGCGCAGGTACCCGGGAGTGCTCGAGCGCACCGTCGAGCTGGGCCGCCAGTGCGCGTTCGACTTCAACGTGATCGCCCCCAGCCTGCCCGACTTCGGTGTCCCGGCCGGGCACACCGAAGCCTCCTGGCTGCGCGAGCTGGTCACGCGCAAGGCCCCGGCCCGCTACGGGCCGCCAGGTGCCGAACGGGTGCCCGGCGCGTACTCCCAGATCGCCAGGGAGCTCGACGTGATCGAGCGGCTGGCGTTCGGAGGCTACTTCCTGATCGTGCACGACATCGTCGAGTTCTGCGAGGACAACGACATCTTGTGCCAGGGCCGCGGGTCGGCGGCGAACTCGGCGGTCTGCTTCGCGCTCGGCATCACCAGCGTCGACCCGGTCTCGCACCACCTGCTGTTCGAGCGGTTCCTTTCCGACGGCCGGGACGGGCCGCCGGACATCGACCTGGACATCGAGCACCGCCGCCGCGAGGAGGTCATCCAGTACGTCTACCGCCAGTACGGCCGGGACCGGGCCGCCCAGGTCGCCAACGTGATCTCGTACCGGCCGCGGATGGCGCTACGGGACGCAGGCCGCGCCCTCGGGTTCACGTCCGCGGAGTCGGACGCCTGGGTGCGCCAGATCGGACCGGGCCGGCCGCGGACTCCGAAGCGCTGCCGGCCGGCCCGCCCGACGCGGTGGCGGAGCTGGCCACGCGGATGCAGCGGCTGCCGCGTCACCTCGGCATCCACTCGGGCGGCATGGTGATCTGCGACCGCCCGGTGGGGGAGGTGTGCCCGGTGGAGTGGGCGCGGATGCCAGGGCGTTCCGTGCTGCAGTGGGACAAGGACGACTGCGCCTACGCGGGCCTGGTCAAGTTCGACCTGCTCGGCCTGGGCATGCTGGCCGCCCTGCACGACTGCTTCGACCTGGTGGACTCCCACCACGGCGAGCGCTGGACGATGTCCTCCATCCCGCAGGAGGACCCGGCCGTCTACCAGATGCTGGCCGAGGCGGACACGGTAGGCGTGTTCCAGGTGGAGTCCCGCGCCCAGATGGCCACCCTGCCGCGGCTGCGGCCGCAGCAGTTCTACGACCTGGTCATCGAGGTCGCGCTGATCAGGCCGGGCCCGATCCAGGGCGGTTCGGTGCACCCGTACCTGCGCCGCCACGACGGCCTGGAGGACGCGGCCATGCCGCACGAGTCGATGCGGCCGGCGCTGGGCAAGACGCTGGGCGTGCCGCTGTTCCAGGAGCAGATGATGCAGCTGGCCATCGACTGCGCGGGGTTCACGCCGGACGAGGCCGACCGGCTGCGCCAGGCGATGAGCGCCAAGCGAGCACCGGAGCGCATCGAGGAGCTCAGGCAGCGGCTGCTCGACGGGATGGCCGAGCGCGGCATCGGGACCGAGGTCGCCGAGGACGTCTACGCCAAGATCCTGGCCTTCTCCAGCTACGGGTTCCCCGAGTCGCACGCGATCAGCTTCGCCTACCTGGTCTACGCCAGCGCGTGGCTGAAACGGTACTACCCGGCCGCGTTCACCACCGCGCTGCTGCGCAACCAGCCGATGGGGTTCTATGCCCCGCACAGCCTGATCAACGACGCGCGGCGGCACGGGGTGGCGGTCCGCGGCGTGGACGTGAACGCCAGCGACGCGCTCGCCACCCTGGAAGGCTCCCCGCCAGAGATAAGGCTCGGCCTGTCCGCCGTGCGCAACCTGGGCACCCCGGCGGCCGAACGGATCGCCGCCGGCCGCCCCTACCGTGACCTGGAAGACTTCGCCACCCGGACGCGCCTGCCGGCCGCGGCGCTCGAGGCGCTGGCCACCGCGGGCGCGTTCGGCTGCTTCGGGCTCAGCAGGCGCGCCGCGCTGTGGGCGGCCGGGGCCGCCGCCTCGCTGCGCGAGGGACAGCTGCCCGGCACCGCCACCGGGATGGCCGCGCCGGCGCTGCCGGCCATGACTCCGGCCGAGGAGACCCTGGCCGACCTGTGGGCCACCAGCACGTACGGCACCCACCCGGTGGCGCATATCCGGGCGGCGCTGCGGGCGCGGCAGGTGCTGACCGCGGAGGCGCTCAAGTCGGCCAGGGACGGCGCGGACGTGACCGTGGCCGGGCTGGTCACCCACCGGCAGCGGCCGCCCACCGCGCGCGGCGTGGTGTTCATCAGCCTGGAGGACGAGACCGGCATGGTGAACGTGATCTGCCCGCCCCCGGTGTGGGAACGCCACCAGCCGGCGGCCGCGGCGGCGCCCGCCCTGCTCGTCTGGGGCCGGATCGAGCGGACCGGCGGCGCGGTCAACCTGGTCGCAGGCGCGCTGCGCCCGCTGCGGGTCGCAGCGTCTCTCACCAGCAGGGACTTCCGCTGACGGCGCGCCAGCTCGCGCGTCAGCGGACCCCGCGGGGGCGGAACTGCACGCTGATCCGCGGCCCGACCGGCTGGGACGTCTTCGGGACGGCGTGCTCCCAGGTGCGCTGGCAGCTGCCGCCCATGACCAGCAGGTCGCCGTGGCCGACCTCGAACCGCAGCGGCGCGCCGCCGCTTCGCCCTGCCTGCCGGTCGCTTCGCGGGCGCAGCAGCAGCGGGCGGGGCGTGCCCAGCGACAAGATGGCCACCATGGTGTCCTCGGTCCGGCCGCGCCCGATCGTGTCGCCGTGCCAGGCCACGCTGTCCCGCCCGTCCCGGTACAGGCACAGCCCCGCGGTGCGGAACGGCTCGCCAAGCTCCGGGCCGTAGTGCGCGTTCAGCGCCTGCCGCGCGGCCGTCAGCGCCGGGTCGGGCAGCGGCGCGTCCTCGCCGTAGAAGCAGAGCAGCCGGGGGACCGCCACCACCTTGTCGTACATGTGCCGCTTCTCGGCCCGCCACGGCACCGTCCCGGTTTCCCCATCTAGCCCGGCTTCCCCGGCCAGCCGCGCGAACACCGCCCCGGAGCCCGCCAGCCACCCGCGCCGCAGGTCGACCCAGGCGCCGTGGGCCAGCGGCGTCCGCCGCACCGACCCGCCGAGCGCGCCGAGGGCCGGCTCGTCGCAGGCATCCAGCAGTGATTCCTGGACTGAAACACTCATGCGAACAGCATAACTTAAATCCAAACGCATGTTCGAGCATCAGGCGTAGCGGGCGACCGCCGCCGAAGCTGAGCAGCATCCGGGCCGCGGCTGACCACCCTCGGCGATAATGCCTTACATGTCATCTCGCCGCTGGGTGGTGATCGGCGCGGGCATCCTTGGCGCCTCGGTGGCGGCCCGGCTGGCCTCGGCTGGCGTGCAAGTGACGCTGCTTGACCAGGACCAGCCGGGCCGTGCCACCAGCCGGTGGAGCTTTGCCTGGCTGAACTCCAACGACAAGGCGCCCAGGCCCTACCACGACCTCAACCACGCCGGGATCCGGGCCTGGGCGGAGCTCGCGCCCGATCTCGACGGCGGCGCCTGGTACCGTCCCGCCGGCCACGTCGAGCTAGCGGCCTCCGCTGCCGCCGAGCTCGAAGCCCGGGTAAACCGCCTGACGGAATGGGGCTACCCTGCCCGGCTGATCGACGCGGCCGAGGCGGCCGAACTCGAGCCGTCGCTGAAGCTCCCCGCCCGGCCGGCGGCCCTCGCCTGGTTCCCTGAGGAGGGCTATCTGCTGACCGAACCGCTGATTGCCCGCCTGGTGGCGCGGGCCAGGAGCCGCGGCGCCGACGTGCTGACCGGCGAGCCGGGCCGCGTCACCGGCCTGGACACCGGCCCGGGCACGACGCCGCGAGTCCGCACCGCGGCCGGCGGCGTGCTGGAGGCGGACGAGGTGGTGTGCTGCGCCGGCCGCTGGACGCCTGCCCTGGCCGCGGTTCCGCTCATCCCCTGGGATACCAAGGGGTCGACCGCGCCCGGCCTGGTCGTCCGCGTCGGTCCGGTCGCTCCGCCCGGCCCGGTCCGGCTGGTGCATACCCCCGAGCTCAGCCTGCGCCCGCATCCCGGCGGCCTGCTGCACCTGGAGGCCCCGGACGCCGCCGTGGACCTGCACACGCCCGAGCCGGAACTCCGCCGCTGGGCCGCCGAACTCCTCCGCCGCGCCCGCGGCACGGTCCATGGCCTGGACGACGCCCAGGTCGTGGAGATCCAGGTGTGCGCCCGCCCGATGCCCGTCGACGGCCAGTCCATCGTGGGCCGCCTCCCCGGCGCTGCGGGCCTTTACGTCGCGGTCACCCACAGCGGCGTGACCCTAGCCGCCCACCTGTCCCGTCTCATCGCCGCGGAGCTAATCACCGGCACCCCACCAGCCCCCCTAACCCCCTACAACCCCGCCCGCTTCACCGCCCCAACCCCCTGAAATTCCGCCGGCCCCGCCTGCCGAACAACCGTACGCCTCCGTCGCCTCAGCCAGCGACAGCCAGCGACAGCCGGCAGGTCTCGGCGAGGATGACGCCCGCCCCGGGTGACCGGGAAGTCAGGCACTCGTCAGCCCCGCGGGTTCCGCCGGGGCATCGTCGTCCCGCAGCGCCTCCTGAAGCCGTTGCGCGGGCACCCTGATGTGGTCCGCGGTCAGCTCGGCGGCACGGTCGGCATCACGCAAGCGAATCGCCGCCAGGATCGCGCGGTGCTCGGTCAGCGAGTCGTCCATGCTGCCGCGCAGCGCCAGCGTGCGGCTCTGGAACCGGCCGATCTCGCCTTCGAGCCGGTGGCGCACTTCCTGCAGCTTCGGGTTCCCGCTCAGCTCGCACAGCAGCTCGTGAAACGAGACGTTGGCGGCGAAGAACTCCCGCACGGCGCCCTCGGCGATGTGACCCGCCATCGCGTCGATGAGCAGGTCCAGGCGCGCCAGGTCCGCCTCGGTCACCCGGGGAATCAAAAGCCGGACGGCCATCACCTCGAGTGCCTCGCGGACCTGGTACGCGTCGATCAGCTCCTGCGGGGTCAGCGACCGGACCTCGGCCCGGCGCCGCGGCCGCATCGTGATCAGCCCCTCGGCCGACAGGCGGCCCATGGCTTCCCTGATGGGGCCGCGGCTTATCGCCAGTTCCTTGGACAGCGCCACCTCGGACAGCTCGGTGCCGGGCAGGAGGCGATCGGCCAGGATCTCGTCGCGCAGATGCTCGTAGACCCGCTGCGACAGCGTCAGGTTGTCGAACGCTACCGTCACTAACTCACCCCTCCGCCGCGCCGAACCCTACGAAGCCGAACCCGCCGTGCCCGGCAGTACCCGCGCGGCGCCCGAGCGCTTCGCCGCAGCCAGGTATAGCAGCGATGCCACGCCGAATCCCGCGATCCAGGAGATGTCCGCGCCGCCCAGCGGCTTGACGAGCGGCCCGACGTAAAACAGCTGATCAAGGAACGGTACCTGCACCGCGAGCGTGATGACGCAGCAAATGCACGCCCACCACTGGATCCGCCCGTATATCCCGTCCGGGGTGAAGAACGATTGCACGTCGTACTGACCCCGCTTGACCAGGTAGTAGTCAACGAGGTTGATCGCGCTCCACGGCACGAAGAAGAACAGGCCGATGACCGCGATCAGGATAGGGCCGCTAGACAGGCTGAAGCCCCGGTCGGCCTTCTGCACCGAGCCGTACATCGCGGCCTGGATCAGCGCGACTACGATGACCACGATGACCACCGCCGTCAGGACGCTCCCCGGCACTTATGGCTCCCTGCTTGGACGAGACCGTCCTGGCCCCCGGCGAGCTGCTGACCGCGGTCGAACTGCCCGCCCGCCCGAACGCACCGGCCTCTCCCACCTGCGCATGAAGCTGACCGAACGCCCCGTGGTCACCGTGACCGCCCTGGTCACATTGTCCGCGGCCGGCGCCGTCGCCCAGGCGCGCCTGGTAGTCGGTTCGGTCGGCAGCGTCCCGTTCGCCGCCGACGCGGACTGGATGGCCGGCGCCACTCCCGCGGACTTCGGCTCCCGCGCCGGCGCCTGCGCCGCCCAGGCCGCCGTTTCCTGCACCCCGCTCCCGGACGGCGAGGCCTCCCCCCGCTACCTGCGCCACCTGGTCGCGGTGCACGCCCGCCAGGCCCTCGGTGAAGCCTTCGCCGCGGCCTAGCCCCGCGGACCTGGGTCCGCGGCCTGGCCCCGCGGACCTGGCGGCCGCCAGGAACCGGACCATCCCCGACGTGCTGCCCGCCCCGGGGGCGCCGCTGCGCGTGCTGTTCTGCGGCATCAACCCCAGCCTGTACTCGGCCGCGACCGGCTGGCACTTCGCCCGGCCGGGCAACAGGTTCTGGCCTGCCCTGCACCTGTCCGGCTTCACCCCGCGCCGCCTGGCCCCGGCCGAGCAGCACCTGCTCGCAGGCTACGGCCTGGGCATCACCAACCTGGTGGCCCGCGCTACCGCCCAGGCCGCGGAGCTCGACCCCGCCGAACTCCGGGCCGGCGGCGAGCGCCTGGCCGCCCTGGTAACCGAGCGCCGCCCCCGGGTCCTCGCCGTGGCCGGCGTGACCGCCTACCGCACCGCCTTCGCCCGCCCCCGCGCCGCCGTCGGCCCCCAGCCCCCGCCGCCCGCTGGCCCTCAGGTGTGGGTTGTCCCCAACCCCAGCGGGCTGAACGCGCACTGGACCCTCGACGCGATCGCCGCCGAGTTCGCCGCCCTCCGCGCCGCCGCCACGAGCGACGGGTAGTCCGAACGGTCAGTCACGGTTCCGACCTGGCGCCGGCTTGTCGGCCCGGCCGTCGACGAGGAACGGCATCAGCGCTGTATCGGCGAACGCCGCGGGCGAGTCCCATGGGATCAGCAGGGTGAGCAGCAGGACCGCCAGTCCGGAGAGAAAGGTCACGCCGCTGGACAGGACGATCCCGGCCGTCATGGGAATTCCCCCGGCCAGCAGGAGCAGCGACCGCCAGCGGGTCCGGACGAGGCGCGGGAGGCGCATCAGGCCGATGACCGCCAGCAGCGCGCCGGTACGGATGCACCGGTGGATCCGCCTGGTGCGGGCGAGCCGCCTGAACCCCGGGGCACCGCACCGGCCGGCTGGCCCGGCCGACGAACTCCACACCACCAGGTTCCGCTGATGCGATCGGTGTCTCATCGCAGCCTCCGGCACCCGGCTCCGCTCTGTAGCCTCATGCTACGCTTCCGCGCTCCCCAGCTTCCGCGCTCCCCAGGAGCGTGCCGCGCCCGGCGGTCCCCCCCAGGTGCGGGTCCTCCCCAACCCCGCGACGTGGACGCGTACTGCCCCGCCGCCACCGCAATGCGTAACCATCCGCGCACCAGCAGCGACACCGCCACTTCCGCGCCGCCGCCGCGCCGCGCAATCCACAATCATTCGCCCGGCTCTGGTGTCCGAATTGTCCGTTAATTCGGCCCTCGGGCCCCGCGGCCGGAGGGCCGGGGGTGCAATCAGGACCAAACGGGCGGCGGGGACTGCGCTCGATACCGCGAAAACCCCTCGCCGCCGCGTGTTTCCTAGCCCGCCCGCTAGGTACATGAGGGGCGAGCCGTCGGCCCGCTCTTGCGGCGGGCGGGCCGGCGGTCTCGCCGCCGCGGAGCCAGCGGGAGCGCCGGGTCTCGATTGCCTGGTGACTGGTTACCCGGCGCTCCCTTGCTAACGCCCCCCCAAAACTGGCTCCCAGTGTTAAGAGGGCGATACCTGCCCAGGGCCAACGCTTTCTGAAAAGATTTCTGCGGAGATCTTGGAGGCGCAGGTGACCGACGCGGAACCACAGGAATCCGGCGGTGCGGGCGATGCTGTAGGAGCCGAACCCGATCCCAGGTTCACCTTCGCCAACGAACGCACCTTCCTGGCCTGGAGCCGTACCGCGCTCGCGCTGGTGGTGTCCGGGCTTGGCGTGGTCCAGTTGCTGCCGCCGTTCCCCGGCGTGCCGTGGGGCCGGCACGTGCTCGGCGTGCCGCTGATCGTGTTCGGCGCCGTGGTGGCGGTGGCTGCCTACGGTGACTGGGTCCGGAGCCAGCGGGCGATGCGCCTCGGCCAGCCGCTGCCCCCGTCGGTCATGCCGCGGCTGCTGGCCGCCGTCATCACCGCGATCGCGGTCATCGCCGCCGTCGTGGTGCTGGTCTCGGCCCTGCGATGACAGGCTCACGATGACGGGTCCCCCGGTGCCCGGCGACGAAGAGGGTGACCCCGGCCTGGCCCGGGCCAGGACCTCGCTGGCCTGGACCAGGACGGCGCTCTCGTTCGCCGCCGTCGGCGGCGTGGTGCTGAGGAAGGACGTCATCGCCGGGCTGGTCATCATGGCCGCCGCCCCGGTGATCTGGCAACTCGGCCGCCTGGGCCACCAGCTCCCTGGCCGCCTCAAACTGGTCACCGCGACGATCGTCGCCGTCTCCCTGGTCTCCCTGGCCGTCGCCTTCACCCACTAGCCCTGACCTGCCAGCCCCTGACCCACTAGCCCAGGGAACATAAGCCCGGGCATAGACGACCACAGACAAGGGAGCAGTGGAACCATGGACCGCTACGTCACGCACGCCACATTCAGCCTCGAGCGCAGCTACCCGGCGCCACCCGACCGGGTCTTCGCGGCCTGGGCCGAACCCGCCGCCAAGGCCCGGTGGTTCGCCTCCGGCCCGGACTCCGGGCACGAGCTTGACTTCCGGGTCGGCGGCCGCGAGGTGGCTCACGGCGGCCCGGACGGCGGGCCGGTCATGACCTTCGAGTCGCTCTACCGGGACATCGTCCCGGGCGAGCGGATCGTCTATACGTCCACCCTGTCGGCCGGGACCGACGTCATGACGGTCTCCGTCACCACCGTGGAGTTCGGCCCGGCCGAGGGCGGCACCCGGCTGGTCCTCACCGAGCAGGGCACGTTCCTCGACGGCCAGGAGAAGCCGGGCTGGCGGGAGCACGGCACCGCCGCCCAGCTCGACGCCCTCGCCGCGCAGCTCGCCACCGGTAGCTGAGCTGACCGGTGGCTGACCTGCCGAGTTCGCCGGCCGCGGCCGGGCAGGCCCGCGGTCACCCGGATCGACCGACTCATCGCAGAGAGGGAGGAACACCGGTGAACACCGCACTCGACCCCCGGTTCAGCCACGCCGACGCAAAACCCGCAGGCTGGGAAGAGACCCGCAAGATCCTCGAGGAGGCCCAGCTGTCCTGGATCTGCACGGTCCGCGCCGACGGCCGCCCGCACCTTACCCCGCTGGTGGCCGTGTGGCTGGACGGAGCGCTCTACTTCTGCACCGGCGCCGGCGAGCAGAAGGCCGTCAACCTGCGCGGCAACCCGCACGTGCTGCTGCTGACCGGCTGCCACCGCTGGGACGAGGGACTCGATGTGGCCGCCGAGGGCGACGCGGTCCAGGTGACCGACGACGCCCTGCTCACCCGGCTCGCGCAGGCCTGGGCCGCAAAGTGGGATGGGCAGTGGCAGTTCCAGGTCCGGGACGGCCGCTTCGAGCAGCCCGGCGACGGGGCGGGCGAGGCGCTGGTGTTCGAGGTCAGGCCGGCCAAGATCCTCGCGTTCGCCAAGGGCCGCTTCGCCCAGACACGCCACAGCTTCGCTTAGTACCCTGGCCGAGCCACACCTGAGGGAGGACCATGGACACGTTGCTGCCGGGCATTACTGCCGAACGGGTGGCGACCAGCCGTCTCACCGTCAACGTCCTGGAGGCGGCCGGACGCGCCACCGGGAGCACGCCGGTGCTGTTCGTACACGGCAACGTGTCGTCCTCGCTGTTCTGGCAGCCGATGATGCTCGCGCTGCCCGAACCGTACCGGCCGCTGGCCATCGACCTGCGCGGCTTCGGCGACACCGACGACGAGCCCATCGACGCCACCCGCGGGGTGCGCGACTTCTCCGACGACCTGGCCGCCGCCGTCGAGGCGCTCGGCCTGGACTCGGTCCACCTGGTCGGCTGGAGCATGGGCGGCGGGGTGGTGCTGCAGTACCTGGCGGACCGGCCGGGCACGCACCGGGTCGCGTCGCTGACGCTGGTGGATCCGGTCTCCCCGTTCGGGTTCGGCGGGACCAGGGGCGTGGACGGCATCCTGTGCGACCCGTGGGGCGCCGGGTCAGGCGGCGGCGGCGCCAACCCGGAGTTCGTGGAGCTGCTGGCGGGCCAGGACCGCACGGACAAGAGCATCCTGTCGCCGCGGCGGGTGCTGCTCGCGCACTACGTCAAGCCGCCGCACGTGCCCGAGCACCTGGACATCTTCGTGGAGTCGATGCTGTCCACCCGGGTCGGTCAGTACCACTACCCGGGCGACTCGCGCCCGGTGGACGCCTGGCCCGGCTTCGCGCCCGGCGATCACGGCGTGCTCAACACCATGGCCCCCACGCACTTCCGGATCGCAGACCTGTCCGGGGTGGAACCCAAGCCGCCGGTGCTCTGGCTGCGCGGCGCCAACGACGTCATCGTCTCCGACACCTCCCTGTACGACCTGGCCTACCTGGGCTCGATCGGCGCGATCCCCGGCTGGCCCGGCGAGCAGACCTGGCCGCCGCAGCCCATGGTGGCGCAGACCCGGGCCGTGCTGAACGGCTACGCGGTGGCCGGCGGCCGCTACCGCGAGGCGGTCATCGAGGACGCAGGCCACGGCCCGCACCTGGATCAGCCGGAGCGGTTCCTGGCCGAACTAACGGATCACCTCGCCGGCCGCTGACCGCCCGGCGCCCGCTCAGCTGTCCTGCCCGGGCTGGACGAGCTGGTGCTCGTAGGCGAACACCACCGCCTGCACCCGGTCGCGCAGGTCCAGCTTGGCCAGGATCCGAACCACGTGCGTCTTGACCGTGCCCTCGCCCAGGTAGAGCTCGCGGGCGATCTCCGCGTTGGACATGCCGCGGGCGATCAGCGTCAGCACCTCCCGCTCGCGCGCGGTCAGCCGGGCGAGCTGCGGCGGCGCGGCGCGGCGCGGCGGCGTCCCTGAGACATAGCGGTCGATGAGCCGCCGGGTGATCTCCGGCGCCAGCAGCGCCTCGCCGCCGGCCACCACGCGCACCGCGTCGACCAGCCGGGGCGGTGAGTCCATCTTGAGCATGAAGCCGGCCGCCCCGGCCCGCAGCGCCTCGTAGACGTACTCGTCGGCGCCGTAGGTGGTCAGCACCAGGACCTTCACCGCCGGGTGGTCGCGGGCCAGCCGCCTGGTCGCCTCGATGCCGTCGAGCACCGGCATGCGGATGTCCATCAGGACCACGTCCGGCTTGAGCCGTTCGGCCAGATCCAGGACGGCCCGGCCGTCGCCCGCCTCGCCGGCCACCTCGATGCCGGCCGCCTCCAGGATCATCCGCAGCCCGCCGCGGACGATCCCCTGGTCGTCCGCGATCACCACGCGCAGCGCGGGCGCCGCAGCGCCGGCCGGGCCGCCGTCAGCGGCGGTCGCCGGGACGCCGGCCGGGCCGCCGTCAGGGCCGGTCACCGGGCCGCCGGCAGGGTCGCCGCCAGCCGCCAGCCGCCCTCCGGGCGCGGCCCGGCGTCGAGCTGGCCGCCGAAGATCGCCACCCGCTCGCCCAGCCCGATCAGGCCGCGGCCGCTGCCGCGCCGGCCGGTGACCGGGCCCGCGTCGTTGACCACCTCGACCAGCACGCACTGCTCGCGGTAGCTGATGCCGACCCGGACCGGGGCGGACGGCGCGTGCCGCATGGCGTTGGTCAGGCCCTCCTGCGCGACGCGGTACATGGACAGCTCCACCGCGGCCGGCAGCGGCCGCCCGCCGTCGTCGCCCTGCACGCTGAACTCGACAGGCACCCCGGTGTCGCGCGCCTTGCGCACCAGCGTTTCGATGTCCGCCGCGCGCGGCTGGGGTTCTCGCCCGGCCACGCCGTCGCCGCGGATCAGGCCCAGGATGGTGCCCATCTCACCGACCGCCTCCAGGCCCGCGGCCCGGATCGAGCGGAACGCCTCGCGGGCCTTGTCCTGGTCGCGGCCGATCATCTGCTCGCCTACGCCGGCCTGGAAGACCAGCACGCCGAGGCTGTGCGCCACGATGTCGTGCAGTTCCCTGGCGATCCGCCGCCGCTCGGCCTCGGCGGCCGCCTCGGCCCGCTGAGCCTGGGCCTGTTCGGCCTCGCGGGCCTGCTGCTCGGCAGAGACCACCCGCTCGTGCCGCAGCCGGGTGGCCAGCCCGATGCCGAAGAACAGCCCGGCGAACAGCCAGTCCCACAGGTGCTCGCCGAACGATCTGATGGCCGGGTCGTGCGCGTCGCGCAGCCAGATGCCCACGGCCGCGATCCCGGCGGCCAGCGGGACCGACGATGCGTACGCGGCCGCCGAGTAAACGGCGATCGCGATGACGAACACGTTGACCGATGTCTGCGAGGCGCCGTAGGCGAAGCCGAGCGCCACCATGGCCGCGCACACCCCGGCCAGCACCGACAGCGGGAACCGGCGCCGCCAGCCGAGCAGCAGCGCGGCGGCCGGCACCACGATGCCGTTGACGAGCCGCGGCCCGCGCCACTGGTCCAGCCACTGGAACTGCCCGGTCAGCACGGTGTCCAGGAAGCCGAAAATGGCCAGGATCGCGGCCAGCGCCAGGTCCCCGGCCGGCACGCCGAGCACCTGCACGCCACGCAACCTCGCGACCCAGCTCATCACACATCTACGGTAAAGCCGCGGCGCCGATCTGGCCTCTACCCCGAGATGTGATCCGCCTCTATCGCGCGATAGACGAACTGGCACCCCGCGGCAGACGCGCCGCCGCGGCCCGGTTCCTAGCGTCAGTGACACCTGCAACCGACCGAGGAGCTGTCATGTCAGTGCTTTCCGATCCCGTCCGCTTCCGCAAGACGATCGCCGGCGTCGCCCTCATCGGCGCCCCGCTGGCCGGCTTCCTGTCCTGCCTGACCGACTCCAGCGAGGGCATCGGCCAGTCCGGCGCCAGCCTGTACGCGACGGCGTCGGCGCACGGCGGCGGGATCTGGGCCACCGGGCTGATCTTCATGGTGTCCGCCATCCTCACCGTGCCGGCTGCGCTCGGCCTGGCCCACCTGATCCGGCCGCGCGGCGTGGTGCTCGGCCACCTGGGGGCGGCGTGCCTGGTCACCGGCGCGTTCGGGCACATGGGCTACGCGGTCTGGCAGCTCATGCTGACGCGGGCGGCGGGCCCGGGCGCGCCCGCCGTGATCGCCTACCTGGACCGCACGTCGGCGCTCACGCCGGTGCTGGTGCCGCTGATGGTGCTGCTGGACGCCGGGCTGGTGCTGCTCGCGGCCGGGCTGCTCCGGGCCCGCGCCGTGCCCCGCTGGGCGCCCTGGCTGATCATCGGCACCGTCGCCGCCGACTTCGCGATCCAGTTCACCAGCATCAACGCCACCTGGCCCGTCACCGTCGTCTGGGGCATGCTGGTGGTCTCGTTCGGCTCCATCGGCCTGAGGCTGCTGAGGATGCCGCCCGCGGTATGGGCGGCGGCCAGCCCGGCACCGTCCCCGGCGGCCGGAAGCGTCCCGTCGCCGGCCAGCGTGCCCGCGGCCTGACCCGCGACCCGATCCGTCCCGGGACGCGGTGATCCGGCCGCCGCCCCGGTGACGTACCCCGGGCGAACTCCGCGCCGTCGGCCTTCATAGGGTCGGTCGGGTTCAGGCCGCTCCGGCTCCGCCGGAGATCACCGTCGCCGAGGCCGTCACCTCGTCGGACCAGTTCTAGGATCAACGGCTGCGATTAACGGCTGCCCTGGGCGACCAGGATGCGGCGGATGTCCGCGGTCTCCTGGTCGCTGTACCGTTCCAGGATCGCGTGCAGGTCGTTCAGGTCGGCGTCGCTGTTGTAGCTGGACAGCTCGCGCTGGAGCGCCGCCCGCGCGGCGTGCGCGTCGCGGCTGTCGCGGAGCTGGGTGCGGACGGTGGTCCACAGGGAAGTGAGCGGGCGAGTTGCGGTCTGCATCTGCCTGTCCTCCGTTTCTTTCGCTTCCCTTCCAGTGTGCGTTGCCAGGAACTATGCGTCCAATGACTTAGTAGCAACTCAAATATGAGTTAGAGTCATGGATGTGGACACCGATGCGCTGCGCTGGCTCCAGCAGGTGGCCGACGGCACCACGGTGACCGAGGTCAGCGAGCTGGAGCCGGTCACCCAGTCCGGCGTCTCGCGGGCCCTGGCCCGCCTCGAGGCGCAGGTCGGCACGCCGCTGCTGCGCCGGTCCGGCCGGACGCTGCGGATGACCCACGCCGGGGCGGTCTTCAAGCCGCACCTGGACGCGATGCTGCACCATCTCGACGACGGCATCGCCGCCGTCAGCCAGCTCATCGACCCGGACACCGGCACCGTGGCGCTGGCCTTCCAGCAGTCGCTGGGCACCTGGCTGGTCCCCGACCTGGCCCGCAGCTTCCGGGCCGCCCACCCCGGGGTCCGCTTCCGGCTCACCCAGGTGCGCGACGAGCCGAACTCGGCGGTTCTCGACGGCGGCCGCGCCGATCTCGAGCTGGGATCGCGGCGGACGCCGGACGCGGAGGTGCACACCCGGCTGATCGCGCTCGAGCCGCTCCGGCTGGCCCTGCCGCGCGAGCACCCGCTGGCCGGGCGGCAGCTGGCCGGGCGGCAGTGGGGGCAGGGGCTGGCCGGGCAGGGGCGCCTCCGCCTGACCGACGTCGCGAGCGAGCCGTTCATCGGGCTGCGGTCGGCCTCCGCGCTGCGGCGGCTTACCGACGACCTGTGCGAGCAGGCCGGGTTCCGGCCGTCAGTCATCTTCGAGGGCGACGACCTGTCCAACGTCCGCGGCTTCGTCGCGGCCGGCCTGGGCGTGGCCGTGGTGCCCGCGCCCCGCGCTGGATCGCCGGAGGCGGTGCCCGGCCCGGTGGCCTACCTGGAGATCATGGACCCGGGGGCGGTGCGGGAGATCCTGCTGACCTGGTCCGCCGAACGCCGCCTGCTGCCCGCCACCGACCTGTTCCGCAGGCACGTCATCCGCCGCGCGGCCGCGGGCAGGCTCCCCGAGGTCTCGGACTAAGAATTGATCCCGAACGGACCGGGCGCCTGTTACACCTCGCCGATCACGCGCGCCAGGATGCCGACGCCCTCCGCGATGGCCTGCTCGCTGACGGCGGCGAAACCGAAGATGAGGCCGCCGGGACCCGGGTGGCTGATCCGGTAAGGCGTGACGCCGTCGACGCCCACCGCGTCCGCCGCGACGGGGTGAGGAGCCCAGACCGTTCGGTGACTCAAGAAGTTCCTGGGCGAACAGACCGTGCTCACCATTTCGTCCGGCATCGTGTCCTTGATGGCGATATCGTCCGGTGGTGGCGTTGTTCAAGAAACCCAGGCGATCCGCGGCACCGCAGGCGACCGCGGCGCCGCGCCCGGGCCCCCCGGTTGATCCGCTGGCCGGCGATCCGGCCGCGCACCGGTTCCGGGCGGAGCTGGCCGGCGGCCGGTGGCAGGAATTCCACGACTTCCTCCAGGCCGAAAGGGACTGGGACAGCCGCGACTTCTATCTGTCCGTGCTCGCCGACATGCCCGGACGTCCCGCCTGGCTGGAGGAGTGGGCCCAGGGCGCGGCCCGACTCACCGTTGCCCTGGCTGTTCCGCGGCTATCACAGTGTCAACTGGGCCTGGCAGGCGCGCGGGTCGGGCCGCGCGAACACCGTCGCGGAAGACACCTGGCCGGTCTTCTACGCCCGGCTGGTCGACGCGGACCGGGAACTCGCCAGGGCCGCGGCCATGGATGACGAGGACCCGACACCGCACGTGCGCAGCCTCCAGGCCGCCATCGGGCTGAACCTCGGGCAGCCAGAGAAGCAGAAGCGTTTCGGCGAGGCGACCCGCAGGTTCCGCTGGCACCGCACCGCGCACACGATCATGGTCCAGGCGACCGCGGCCAAGTGGTCAGGTTCGCACCAGGTGATGTTCGACTTCGCCCGGTGGTCTTCGTCCCAGGCGCCGCAGGGAAGCAGCGTGCACGTCGTGATACCGCTGGCCCACCTGGAGAAGTGGCTCAACCTGACGCAGGAGTCCGGCGACGGGAAGGCCCGCCAGGCGCAGTACTTCCGCGACGGGCAGGTCGGCGGCGAGATCCGCCAGGCCGCTGACCGGTCCGTCCGCTCTCCGTACTACCAGGCCAGCCGGTACACCCCGAGCGACAGGAACATATTCGCCATGTGCTTCTCGCTCATGCACGACTACCCCGCCCAGCTCGAGCAGATGAACCTGATCGGTCCGCTGATCCAGCGGAGTCCGTGGAACTACCAGGGCGATCCCGGCGCGGCCTACGAGCGGGCCCGCGCCAGGGCGATGGAGGCCATTGGGATACCCCAGGGCGCCGGGTCGTACCGTAGGCCATGATCCCGGTAGTCGACGTCGGCTCGGTCGGCGGCGTGACGGCCCTCCGGTCCGGTTCGGTGACCGGCCGGAACGCGGCGGCGCTGGTGTTCCGCGTCGGACGGTTCGACGAGGCGCTCCCGGTCGCGGGAATCACTCACCTGGTCGAGCACCTCACGCTCAGCACCAGGCACAAAGCCTCCTACCAGTTCAACGCCGAGGTCAGCGGGAGGTTCACCGCTTTCTACATGGAAAGCGCCGACCCGGCCGACACCGCCGACTTCATCACCGCCGTCTGCCAGGGGCTCACCGCCGACTGCCGGCAGGGACTGGAGCAGGAAAAACGCATCCTGCGGACGGAGGCGGCCAGCCGCGGCGGGGCCGGGGCGGTCGGCACCTGCCTGAATGAACGTTACGGCTCGATCGGGCCGGGCCTTGCCGCCTACCCCGAATACGGCCTGCACCGGCTCGGCTGGGCCGAGGTCGAGGCCTGGCGGCGCCGCTGGTTCGTGGCCGGGAACGCCGTGCTGTGGATCAGCGGTGTCATTCCCCGTGAGCTGCGCGTCGAGCTTCCGGCCGGCCCGGCGCCGGCCATGGCCCCGTTGCAGCCGCTGAGCCTGCCGCTGCCCGGATTCGTGCTGGGCGCCCGCGGCGCCATCGGCCTTTCGCTGACCGGCCGGCGATCGGACGCGGCCGTCGTCGCCCTGGATGTCCTGGAGCACCGCCTCACCCAGGTGCTCCGGCACGAGCGCGGGCTCTCCTACGGGGTGACCGAGGCCCGCGAGTGGCTTGACGCCGACCTTTTCCACGCCTGGCTGGCCGCGGACGCGCTCCCGGAACAGACGTCGACCGTCGGCCACACCATGCTCACGGTGTTCGAGTCGCTGGCCGGGGACGGCGGCACCGACGAGGAAATCGCGGACTACGCCCGCCGCCTGCGCGACGCCTACGAATCCCCGGAAGGCCCGGTGATCATCTTGCACCGGCAGGCGCAGGCCATTCTGTGCGGCCGTCCGGCCAGGCCGGCAGCCGAGGTCCTCGGGGCGGCCGGGCAGGTCGGCCGCAAGGCGGTCCGCGAAGCGACCGGCCAGTTCCTGGAGCAGATGATCGTGGCCACGCCGCAGCTCGTACCGGCCGTCCAGGGCCGGATGCCCCAGCTGCCGCTCTGGTCGGCCACCACGATGAGCGGCACCACGCACAGATCACGGTACTCCCCGTCGTCCCTGACGATTGGCGGCCAGGGCATCATGCTGACCCCGGAGGAGGGCCATCACGTGACGGTCCGCTTCGCCGCCATGGCCGCCATGCTCTGCTGGAACGACAAGCAGCGGACCCTGATCGGCACGGACGGGTTCGCGCTGCGGATCGACCCGCAGGAGTGGCCGGACGGCGACGTCCTGATCAGCTCGATCGAGGCTCGCGTCGATCCCGGCCTGATGGTGACCATCGACTCTCCGGGACCCGCACGTCCCACCCGGAACCAGGCCGCCGCCGGGAACCCGCCGCCTGCCACCGCCCCGCGTCCGGTCACCGCCCCGCGTCCGGTTCAGCGGCGGGTGTGGCGGCGGATCCTGCGTGGCTTGTGCTTCGCCTTCGTGGCCGCCGGCCTCCGGGCCATGGTCGACAAGGACGTCGGCGCGGGGATCGCCCTCGTGCTCATCGGCGGCCTCGCTCTGGCCTGGCTGGAGCTGTCGGTCCGCCGCCAGATGCGCGGCCGCGCTAGCCGGTCGGCCCAGTTACCGGCCGGCGGCCTGCCGTCCGGCCGTCTCCGGAGGCCTGCTGCCCGGATCGGCCCAGTGTTCCCGGCCGCACACCGTGGCCGCGGGGAACCTGGACTGGGGTGCGTGCGCCCCTAGCCCCCATCTGGCCCGGGCCGGTCGCGGGAACCGTTTCGGATGCCGGCCGCGCGGTCGTCCCGCCGATGCTGGTGGGTGTCGGCGGCATAACCGCCACGGTGCTGTACTTCTACGCCACGCCCGGATGATCCTGCACGAGCGGTTCGGCCCGGTGCACCCTGGCCGTCATCGCGATCGCCCTGAACTGATGACACCGAAGTGACCCGTCCCGGAAAAACGGGACATCGTCCTCGTGTGCCCGGGACGGCGCCGCAGGCACCGTGGTCCTGCTTGCCGAGGCGGCAAGCAGGACAGCACGTGAGGAGAGAAACGATGCCGGCTCGAATGATCAGGACAGAGCCCGCGGCGGACGCGTCGCCCGCCACGGGGGCAGCCATACGGGGGAGCGCGCGAGTGCCGCGGATCGCGGCGGGCCTGTCGCTCGCGGGCGCGGGGGCCCTCATCTTCGCGGGGTTCCTGCTCACTCCGTCAGAGGCCAGCTCGGCCACCGCGGACGGGTTGCGGACGCTGGCCGCGCATCCGGCGCAGGCGCAGCTGTCCGCCGTGATCCTGCACTTCGGCTACCTGCTGCTGATCCCGGCCGCCTTCGCGCTCGCCCACCTGGCCCGTCGCGGGGCCCGGCGGCTCGCCTATACCGGCCTGGTCCTGTCCGTCCTCGGCGCAGGGCTGTCGGGCCTGCTGGTCTCGGATTTCTTCGAGCTGAGCCTGGCCCAGCACCTGCCGCTCGCCGACGCCGCCCGGGTCGACGACGCCGGGAAGCAGTACGTGCTGGGGGCGCTGATCGCCAAGCCGACCGCGCTGGCCGCCGTGCTCGGGCTGGTCCTGCTGGCCGTGGCGGCCTGGCGGGCGGGCTGGGTCTCCTGGTGGCCCGCGGCCGTGCTCCTGGTGGGCTGGGTGGTCGCGTTCAGCAGTGCCACCCTCCTGCGCGACGGGATCGGCTCGGGGCTGGTCCTCGTCGGCCTGGCCGCGCTGGCGGCGCGGGTGCTGCGGGCCAGCGACGGCGAATGGGAGGACGGGCAGCCCGCGTGAGGGCCGCCCTACGGTGGCGCCGGCCGGGCACGGCCGGCGCCGTGCCACCCGGGCCCGCCGCGGGTGAGAATACTCGTATGCGGGCCGTGGGCGTAGAGGTTAGACGATGGCCCTGGTCGCGCCCGGCGCCGGCCACGGTGGCGGCCGCGGCCGCCGCCATCTCGGTGGCCTGCGCGGTGGCGTCGGTGGCGGTCTACGCCTACAACGCCTCCTATCTCGGTGCCCAGGTGCGGTTCTTCTACGCCGACAACCTGGTCGTGGGGGTCCTCTACCCGCTGGTCGGCGCCTTCCTGGTTCGCCGCAGGCCGGGGAACGCGGTGGGCTGGCTGCTCACCGCCACCTCGGTGCTCGGCGTGAACGCGCTGGCCGGCCAGTACGCCGTGGCCGGCCTGCTGGTCGCCCCGGGCACCCTGCCCGGCGCCAGGGCCGCCGCGTGGGTGGCGACCTGGGGCTGGACGCCCGAACTGGCCGTACCGGTGTTCTTGCCGCTGCTGTTCCCCGACGGGACGCTGCCGTCGCCCCGGTGGCGGCCGTTCGCGCGGGTGGCGGCGGCCTGCTTCGGGCTGCTAGTGGTGGCGGCGATGTTCGCTCCGATGGGCACCGACGCCGATCACGCGGTCAGCAATCCGCTCGCGATAGCGCCGGCCTTCAACGCCCTCGTGCTGGTCATGGTGGCGCTGATCGGGCTGGTCGTGACCCCGGTAGCGGTGGTGGGCCTGGTGCTCAGGCAGCGGCGGGCGGTCGGCGCGGAACGCGCCCAGCTGCAGTGGCTGTCCCTGGCCGCGGTCGTCACCGTCGTGTTCGGCGTCGCCGCCGGCGCCGCGCGCCAGCCCGCGCAGGAAGTGCTGTGGGCGCTGGCCTTCTCGGCGATCCCGGCCGGCATCGTGATCGCCGTCGTCCGTTACCGCCTGTTCGACGTGGAGGTGGTCCTCAACCGGACCATTGTCTACGGCCTGCTGACCGCGATGGTGCTCGCGGGATACCTGGCCGCCGTGGTCGGCGTGGACCAGGCGGCGCAGCGAACCGGGCTGGTCGCGGTGGTCGTGCTCGCCCTGCTGGCCGCCTCGGCCCGCGACCGGGTGCAGCGCGGCGTGGACCGGCTGCTGTTCGGCTACCGGAAGGACCCCTACGCGGTCGTGTCCCGCGTCGGGCGGCGGCTCGATGACGCGTCCGGCCCGCTCGACGCGCTGGGCCAGCTCACCGTGGAGTTGCGCACCGCGCTGCGCCTCCCGTCGGCGGAGGTAATCCCTGACGACCCGGGGCTGTCGCCGGTCGAGTCGGGCCGCGCCGTGGCCGGCACGGTGGACGTGCCGGTCACCGTGCAGGGGCGGCACGTGGCCACGCTGCGGGTCGGGCGGCGCCATAACGGCGAGCGGTTCCGGCCCGACGAGCTGTCCGCGCTCACCGACGTGGCCCGGCAGGCCGGTGCGCTCGTCCAGGCCGCGGCGCTCATCGCCGAGCTGCAGCGAAGCAGGGAAACCCTGGTCACCGCCCGCGAGGAGGAACGGCGCAGGCTGCGCCGAGACCTGCACGACGGCGTGGGGCCGGAACTGGCCGGCCTGGCGCTCCAGCTCGACAGCCTGGCCAGCCGGCTGGCCGCCGACACCGATCTCGCTGACCGGGCCAGCGTCCTGCGGGACCGGATGCGCCAGACCGTGGCCGGAGTGCGCCGGGTGGTCGACGACCTGCGCCCGCCCGCGCTCGACGAGCTCGGACTAGCCGACGCGCTCCGCGAGCACCTCGCGGTCTACGCGGCCACCCCGGCCGGGACCCCAGGCACCGGGGCCCCAAATACCGGGACCCCAGGCACCGGGATCTCAGGCACCGGGATCTCAGGCACCGGGATCTCAGCCGCCGGGACCTCAGCCGCACCCGATGCGGTCCGGGTCGCCACCGACGGGCCGCTGCCACCGCTCCCGGCGGCCGTGGAAGTCGCCGCCTACCGGATCGCGGGCGAGGCGGTCGCGAATGCCTTCCGGCACGGGCAGGCCACGACGTGCACGGTACGGCTGTCCGCCGACCACGATCATCTCCACCTCGACGTGGGCGACGACGGCACCGGGATCCCCGCGGACGCCACCCCCGGGGTCGGCCTCGCGAGCATGCGCGACCGCGCCGCCGAACTCGGCGGCGTGCTGAGCATCGAGACGGGACCAGCCGGGACGACCGTGCACGGCCGCCTGCCGCTGAGGACGGGCCGTGACCAGGCCCGCCGACGGCTGCGCCACGCCACCCCAGGTGCGGCTGGTCGTCGCCGACGACCATCCCGTTTTCCTGGCCGGCCTGCGGTCCATCCTCGATGAGGCGGCCGGGTTCCATGTCGTCGCCGCGGTCAGCGACGGCGAGTCGGCCATCGCCGCCGTCGCCGCCTGCCGGCCGGACGTGGTCCTGATGGACCTGCGCATGCCGGGCGGCGGCGGGGCCCGGGCCACCGCCCGCATCTGCGCGGTGCAGCCGCACCCCGCCGTCCTCGTGCTCACCATGAGCGACGACGATGACTCCGTGTTCGCCGCCCTGCGCGCCGGGGCCCGCGGTTACCTGCTCAAGGAGTCGAGCTCCGAGGACATCACCCGGGCGGTGCGCTCGGTGGCCCGCGGCGAGGCCGTGTTCGGCCCGAAGATCGCCGACCGCGTCGTCGGGTTCTTCGCCGCCGCCGTCCACGGCCGGGGGCCTGACCCGTTCCCCCGGCTCACCGTCAGGGAACGGGAGATCCTCGATCTCCTGGCCCGGGGCTGGGACAACGCGACGATCGCCCGCCGCCTGGTGGTGTCGGACAAGACCGTCCGCAACCACGTCTCGGTCGTCCTGACCAAGCTGCAGGTCGCCTCGCGGGCCGAAGCCGTCGCGCTGGCCCGCGACGCCGGCATCGGGCCCGCCCAGTTACCGGTCCGGCTGCCGTCCCGCGGAATTCTCCGCCAGTCCGGCCACGCGGGCGGCCCGTCACGCCAGGCGGCAGGGGTGCGGGCTGGCGGCGGTCGTCATGTGATTTCATCTCGTCTGGCAGGCTCGGCGGGGGTCAGTAGGTCACCTCGACCTGCCGATCCTGGCCGTCGACGGTGACGGTCCCGCCGCTCGGGATGACGTGCTGAGGTTCGGTGTGCCCGAAGTCCGCGCCGATGACCAGCGGGACGCCGGGGTGGTACTCGGTGACGGCAGCCAGCACGGCCTCGTGCTGCTCGCGGGTGTAGCGGGCCTTGGCCGCCGGGTCGTTCGGCTGGTCGAGCGACCATGCCTTGGGCCGCGCCCAGACGACGGCGGCGAACCGCTGCAGCAGCTTCCGCTCGCCCATGCACATCAGCACCCGGTACACGTCGCCGGCCGGGGGAAGTTCCTCCGACCTCTCGAGGAACAGGACGGCGCCCTCGTACCGGTCATCCGGCAGCAGGTACCGCCCGGTCCGCAGGTGGAGTCGATGATCTCCAGGCTGCCCCCAGGCCGGGCCGGTGACCCGGGCCTGCGGCCCGTGCCAGCACCACGGGTCGGCCGGGAAGGACGCGGGCTCGGTGCCGAGGGTGGCCGGATCGCCCAGTCGCCGTCCTCGTCGCAGTAGGCGGCGGGCGGTTCGAGCCGGTAGCTGCCCCGGGTAAACATCGCCCGCTCCAGCGACTGGCGGGAGGCCGGGTGCATCGCGACCGGCCAGCCGAACTGCACCATTACCGAGCCGCCCAGGTAGGAGACCAGGCCGAGGGTGATAGTGCCAGCGGATCGGCCTGATCTGCGCGCAGAAACCCGGCTCGGGAACTTCAGCGTCCGGGGGGAAACCCCCGATGACATTCGGGGGCGGGCACCGTCGTATTTTTTGCCGCCCGATTCCTACCGTAGAGGTACGGGAAACAGGGGCTGACCGGGGAAACGGGGTAACTGAGATGACGGCCGTGGTAAGCCGGGAGCGGGCCAGGACGACGTTCCTGACCGGAGCCGCCGGAGTGCTGATGCTCGCGGTCGCCGTCGTGATGATGGTGCTGGCCGCGCCCGTCCACGGGCAGGCGCGGGCGCACGGCATGGCGGCGCCGTCCGCCGTGCGGCTCACGACGGACGTATGCCATCAGCTCACGTCGAGGAGCGACTCGGCGACGGTGCGGGCGTGCCGGGCGGGGCCTCCGGCCGTGAGCGCCTGGGCCGATGCGTACGTGCCCTCCATGATCAGCGAAAGCTGGTCCGCGAGCAGTTCGGGACGGGTCGTCCGGCCGCCGCTGGCGAGGGCGGCGGTGAGCTGACCGAGCCGGTCCCTGACCCACGTCTTCATGGTGACCGCGGCCCGGTGCGCGGGGTGCGCCGGATCGGGGAACTCCGCCAGCGCCATCAGGAACGGGCAGCCCCGGCAGTGCTGCGGCTGGACCTGCTCGCCCAGCGCGTCGAACAGGGCCAGGACCTGATCGCGCGGATCCGGCCCGCCGGCCGCGGCTGCCGCGTCGAACCACTCGCGGTAGAGCCGGTCGGCCCGCTCGATGTAGGCGGCGATCAGGACATGGCCGGCACGCTGGCCGAGGCCAGGCAGGCGGGGGTCCGCCAGGTGGTGCTGCTGTCCGGCAGTTCGGCGGCCAGCGGCGACATGAGCCGGCCGGCCGCCCCGCACGTTCCGGCAGTGGGCGCAGGCCCACGCCGGCGTCTTCTAGCGACACTTCGTGACTCATCCGCCGGGCGTGTCGGTCCAGGACGTGCCCCGTCGATCTTGGCGGGCGGTTCCGCAGGTTTCCTGGCGGGTGGATCCCGCGTCACTCAGCCCCCGCGAGTCCCGGCCGCCACGCCCCGGCCCCGGCCCGTGCCGGCACGATGCCACATCGAGCCGGCCGCTGGCCGGCAGGCCGCCGCCGCCGGCAGGCCGCCGCCGCCGGCAGGCGGACCGGACCGGCCGGCCTGGCTGCGCCCTGGTGCTCCGCCACCCTGTTCCATGACCTACGAGACACGGTCTAGTAGCGTTAAGCGATGGGACTCGACGCCGCGCTCGACGGGTTCTGGGAGGCCGCGGATGCTCGCCGGCTGGGCATCGATGCCGTTCAGGTCGTCGCCGACAACGGTCCTGGAGGCGAGCGCCGCCGGATCGATGACATTCGCCGTGATGTGTTCTCGGTGTCGAAGACCGTGACGTCACTGGCGGTCGGCATGCTCGAGGGCGACGGTGCGCTCAGCCTGGATGACCCAGTACTGGCGCATCTGCCCGAGCTGGCCGACACCGCGGCGGCGGGCAGCGAGACGATCACCATCGGGCACCTGCTTCGCATGACGGCAGGCAACGGCTACCGGTGGTCAGATGACGATGCCGATCATCCCGGCGACCCAGCCCGCGACTTCCTTGCCACTCCGCTAGTGGCCGAGCCCGGCTCGACCTACCATTACGCGGGCGCAAACACGTACGTCCTGGGCCGGGTCGTCCACTCGATCTCCGGGCTGGACCTGCGCGACTTCCTGGTGCCCCGCCTGTTCGGCCCGCTCGGCATCCGGAATCCTCAGTGGTTGCGCTGTCCGCTCGGCTTCCCGCTCGGAGCGATCGGCCTTCAGCTGCGGACCTCGGAAATCACCCGGATCGCGCAGCTGCTGCTGCACGAAGGCGCCTGCGGCCGCCATCGTCTGGTTCCAGGTGACTACATCGCTCGCATGACCGCGGACACGACAGACACGGGCCGCCCCGAGCCGGACAACCGGACGTACGGGCTGCATGTGTGGCTGTGCGCTCGCGACGGGGCCTGGCGCATGGACGGCATCTACGGGCAGTTCGGAATTGTGCTCCCCGGACACCGCGCGTGCGTGAGCGTCACGGCGCACTACCTGGGGCCGACCACGGACATCCTCGACTGCGTGTGGGAACACATCGTGCCCGCGCTGGCATGAGCGCCGTTCGCCAGCCGGATCAGCCACGCTGCGCGGGTCTGCACGCTCATTAGCGATCCGCGTGCGCACGTCACCAGCACGGTCCGTACCGCGGGCGCGACATGGCCGATCCCACGCGGCACATAGCCCACCGTCAGGCCCGGTATTCGTCGTCGCTGACGTGCTCGCCCCACTCGGCGGTCCGGCCGTTCTCGTCGGCCTCCTGCACGGCCAGGTGGGTCATGAACGAGCCCGGCGCGGCCCCGTGCCAGTGCCACTCGCCCGCTCCGGCCTGCACGGTGTCGTCGGCCCGGATCGCCTCCCGTTCGCCGCCCCGGCTCTGCACCCGCCCTTCACCCTCGGTCACGTGCAGGACCTGGCCGAACGGATGCCGGTGCCACGCCGTCCGCGCGCCGGGAGCGAAGTGCACGCTGAGCATCCTGGTCCGGGACGGCGGTTCCGGCGCCGCGATCTCGTCCATCCACACCTGGCCGGTGAACCAGTCCCGCGGCCCCGGCGTGCTGTCCGCGCGCTTCCTGCGTATTTCCATGGCGTATGCCGGCTCCCTCGTGTCGCTTCCGTTGGACCTGCCCCATTGTGCTGCGGGTCCGGTGCGTTCTCTATGAAAATGGTTCGCCCGCCAGCTGTCGCGGCATATGGCCGATCGGCTGCTCGTCAAGCCTGGCGTCGGCGCCGTCCCGGTGACCATCGCGGACATGAGGTCAGCGCGCGGATCTGGTCGGCCAGATCGCGTGGTCGCATCACTGGATCGAAGCGGACGGGCGGCTGGTGCGCCACTCGGCCCCCTACCGCTACGTGTGGCCCTCGGAGCTTGACCTCATGGCCAGGATCGCAGGTCTGCGGCTCCGGGAGCGCTGGGCTGGATGGGACCGGGCGCCGTTCACCTCCGGCAGCCGCAGCCAGGTCGCCGTGTTCGGGAAACCGCCGTTCCCTGTGGCCGGCCGGCACGGTGCCGGGCCGAGCCCTGCCTGTGTTCCGGAAGTAAGGCAAAACTGTCCTTCTAGGCAGGTTATGGTGCCAGTATATGATCATGTTTTCGTGCTAGTATTCGAACTAGAAGTTCCCGTCTCCTGACTCCCTTCCGACCTTAGGCGGTACCGGTATGGCCAAGGACCCGGCGCCCGGCAGCGGGCGGGGCGAGGACCCCGCCGGCGGCCCGGCGCTGGCCGCGACCTCCGCCGGACCCCAGGCGGGACCTCCGCCGGATCCCCAGGCGCCAGCGCCGCGCGGGAGTTCGCCTCGGGCGGGCCGCTGGACGCCGCGCTGCCTGATGCCGTGCTGGTACGGGAGCTGGACCGGGCGTCCGGGCTGACTCGCCGGTGCGAGGGCAGCACCGATGACGAGATCGCCGGGATGCTGGGCCGGTGGGAGGCCGCCGAGGCGTGGTGCGCCTCGGCCAAGCTCGGGGTGATCCGGGCGCTGATCCGCCGCCGCGAGCGGCCCGGCGCCGGGCCGGGCAGGCGCGGCGGGCTGCCCGCCGGGTGGGTGGAGGGGCTGACCCAGGAGGTCTCCTGCGAGCTCGCCGTCTCGCTGCGGGCCGCCGATGCGCTGATCACGCTGGCCGCGACCCTGGACACCCGGCTGGTGCTGACCAGGGAGGCGCTGGACGCCGGGGTGATCAGCCTGGCCAAGGCCCGGATCATCGCCGAGGCCACCGCCGTGCTCGACGATGACCGCGCCGCCGCGGCGGAGACCCTGATCGCCGATCAGCTCGCCGGCAAGACTCCCGGCCAGATCGCGGCGCTGATCGCCCGCGCGGTCGTCACAGTCGACCCGGACGGGGCGCGGAAACGCAGGGAGCGGGCCCAGAAGGAGGACGCCCGGGTCCGGTTCTGGCGCGAGCACGCCGGGACCGCGGCGCTGGCCGGGTTCGGACTGCCGCCGGATGAGGCGCTGGCCGCGAACCAGCACATCCAGGACCGGGCGCTGGCCTACCGCGCTGCTGGAAAGCCCGGGACCTTGGACCAGCTGAGGGTCCGCGCGTTCCTGGACGCCCTGAACGGCGTTCCCGCCCCCGCCCCGCCCCCCGCAGGCGCTGCCGGCGGGCGCCCCGGACGGCCCCGGCCCGGACGGCCCCGGCCCGACGCCCCGGCGGGAACGGCCCCGGCGGGAACGGCGCCGGAAACGACGCAGACCCGGCTGGCGGCCGGGGGAACGGCGCGGTGGCGGCGAACACCATGCTGACCATCCCGCTGGACACCCTGCTCGGCCGCGCCGAGCGGCCCGGCGAAGCGCACGGCCTTGGCGTCATCGACCCCGCCCTGGCCCGGCAGCTGGCCGCGGCCGCCGCCCGGAATCCCCGCAGCACCTGGTGCCTGACCGTCACCGACCAAGACGGGCACGCCATCGCTCACGGCTGCGCCAAGCCCGCCCGGGGCAAGCGAAAACCCGGCCGGCCCGCGACGGCCCTCCGTTCACCCTCACCCACGCCGGACCCGGCCCCGACGGCGGATACGGCACCTGGCACCTGACCATCAACGGACGCGCCTACGCCGTCACCTTGCACCCCATCCCCGTCACCAGCTGCGATCACCGGTACGAAACCACCGCCTACCGGCCCGGCCGCCTGCTCCGCCACCTCATCGAGGTCCGCGACGGCCACTGCACCCAGCCCACCTGCCGCCGCGCCGCCCGCAGCTGCGACTTCGAGCATGCCGTCCCGTACCAGCAAGGCGGTAAGACCTGCGGCTGCAACGGAGGCTGCCGCTGCCGCCGCGACCACCGCGTCAAGCAGTCACCCGGCTGGACCGTGACTCAGCCCCGGCCCGGCTACCACCAGTGGACCACGCCGGCCGCCGCACCTACACCGCCGAACCCATGCGCTACCCCAGCTAAGACAAGCCGCGCCCAGGATGACTCACTTAGCCATCTCATCCGGGAGATGGCCGCGTCGCCTGTCGACGCAGCCACTTCGCAGCCGCGGTGATGGCCGCCTTCAGGACGCTCAGCGGCGTATCCGCCGCGATGGCGAGGCGCTGCGGGCCCAGGCCCAGGTGCAGGTGGTAACCGCCGAGCGGCTGTGGATCGCCCGCGAACTGCACGACATGGTGGCGCACAACATCGGCGTCATCGCGATCCAGGCTGGCGCCGGCAGCCGGGTCATCGACACCCAGCCCGCCGCGGCACGGGACGCGCTGAGCGCCATCGAGGCCGCCAGCCGGGAGACGCTGTCCGGGCTGCGGCGGATGCTGGGCGCGCTGCGCCGGGCCGAGCCAGGCGATGAGCCAGGCGAGGCGATGGATGATCCCGCACCTGGCCTGGCCGATCTGCGCCGGCTTGCCGCCGTCACGATGGACGCCGGCGTCCGGGTCGACGTGCAGTGGCGCGGGCCTCGCCGCCCGCTCCCCGCCGAGGTCGACCTCTCCGCCTTCCGCATCATCCAGGAGGCAGTCACGAACGTGGTCCGGCATGCTGGCGCCGCCTGCTGCCAGGTGCTGATCGACCATCGCGATGAAGAACTGTCTATCGTGATATCCGATGACGGCCGGGGAGGTGCCGTCGCGGCTTCCGGATACGGCATCGCCGGCATGCGCGAGCGGACCAGCACGCGATCACCAGGACCAGGAAGTCGTCGTCGAGCAGCGGCCGGCCGTCCGGCCCGGTATCGGGCGCGTCCGAGCCGTCGAGGTAGACGCCGAGCGCGTCGTGCGTCCTCCCAGTCGGCCTGCGTCATCGGCGTCCCGGCGGGGGTGAACCAGCCGAGTTCGGCCGCCTCGACGCCGGTCAGGTACCGGTACCGCCGGAACACCGGATGGGGCCGCCGCAACGCGATCAGGCTCCGGGTGAACGCCAGCAGAACGGTGTCCGCCGCGGACCGGTCGCCCGCGCGTACGGGTCGAGCAGCAGCTTGACTTGCGCATGATCGCCTCCGGAAGAGTCAAGCGCGGGCGGTTTCGTCCCGGTTATCGGCACCTTGATCGCACCGGCTGCATATCCCGGATCGGGAGCGGTGGCGAGGCCGGGGATTGCCCGCCCGATCCAGCGGGGCAGCCACCAGTTGGCGGACCCGAGGAGCTGCATGACGGCGGGCACGAGCACCATGCGGACCACGGTGGCGTCGACGAGTACGGCGACCGCCAGGCCGAGCCCGAACACGCCGAGGATCCGCAGCGGATCGCCGATGACGAACGAGCCGAATACGCAGACCATGATGGCGGCTGCGGCGGTGATCACCCGCGCCGTGCTGACCAGCCCGCCGGCCACCGCCTTGGCGTTGTCGCCGCTTCTGATCCATTCCTCGCGCATCCGCGACAGGAGGAAGACCTCGTAGTCCATCGACAGGCCGAACACGATGGTGAACATCATCAGCGGGATCCAGGGGTCGATCGGCCCGGTGCGGCTGACCCCGAAGACGCTGCCGAGCCATCCCCACTGGTAGACGGCGACGATGACGCCGTAGGCCGCGCCCATCGAGAGCAGGTTCATCGCGGCGGCCTTGAGCGGGATGGCGATGGACCGGAACACCACCATGAGAAGAAGGAACGCCAGCACGACCACTATTGCGATCACCCAAGGCAGCCGACCGGCCAGGTACGCCGAGGTGTCGGCCCCCGCGGCGGTCTCACCGCCGACGAAGGCCGTGACCCCGCTGTCCGCGGTGACTTGCGGGATGACCTGGTCGCGCAGCCGGTGGACGAGTGACGCGGTCTGGGCGGACTGCGGCGCGGCGGCGGGATAGACGACGATGACCGCGGCGTCGCGGGCGGCGTTGACCATCGGCGGGCTGACCGATGCCACGCCCGGCACGTGGCCCAGCTGTGTGCCGAGCCGGGCGATGCCGGCTTGCGCGCGCGGGCCGCGCAGGTCGGCGGCGACCACGAGGGGCCCGTTGAACCCGGGGCCGAAGCCCTCCGCCAGCAGGTCGTAGGCCTGCCGGGTGGTGAGAGAGGCCGGGTCGTTGCCGGCGTCGCTGAACGCCAGGCGCATCGAGAAAAGCGGTACCGCGAGCACCCCTAGCACTGCCAGCGCAGCGGCCGCGCAGATCCAGGGCCGCTTCTGCACGGTTCCGGCCCACCGGCTCCAGAACCCCCGGCCTGTGGTGGCGCCGGGCCTGGCGAGCAGGCCGGGGATGTGCAGCCGGTCGATGCCCGTCCCGGCGAAGCCGAAGATCGCGGGCAGCAGGGTGAGCGCGGCTGCCAGCACCAGGGCGACCGCGACGATCGTCGCGACCGCCAGGCCGTCCATGAACGGCAGGCCCACCGCGAACAGCCCGAGCAGGGCGATGACCACCGTGGCCCCGGCGAAGAGGACGGCGCGCCCGGCCGTGGAGAGGGCCACGATGGTGGCGGCCCGGGGCGGTTGCCCTTCGGCCAGTCCCTGGCGATACCGGGTGACGACGAAGAGGGCGTAGTCGATGCCGACACCGAGGCCGATCATGATCATCATGTCCGGCCCGAAGGTGGGCACGGTGATGAGGTGGCTGAGCGCCATCAGGATCCCGAAGCCCATGCCCGCCCCGACCAGGGCGGTCAGGATCGGCAGGCCCATGGCCACCACCGACCCGAAGGCGAGGAGCATGACCACGATGGCGGCCGTGAGCCCGATCATCTCGCTCGACCCAGGTGCGGCCGAGACGACCTGCTCGACCGGTGCGCCCCCGACCGCCACCTGCAGACCCGGCCGGGCGGCGCTGCGTGCGGTGTCGATCACCCGCTCGACGGCGCTCGCGGGCAGGTCCGCGGCCGCCGCGTCGAACTGGACCACCACGAAGCCGATCCGGCGGTCAGGCGACAGTTGCTGGCGGTCGCCAGGGGCGAGCGGGCTTTGCACGCCAGAGACGCGGGCCAGGGGTTGCAGGGACCTCACCAGCCGGTCGATGATCGCGGCTCTGGCGGGGCTGTCCAGCGGACCCGCCGAGCGCAGGACCACGTCCGCGCTGTCGCCTTTCTGGGACGGGAACCGGCTCGCCAGGAGGTTCTGGGCCTGCTGGGAGGGCGAGCTGCCCAGGGCGAAGTTGTTGTCCAGCCGGCTCCCCGCCCACTGCGCGAGCCCGATGACGGCCACCACGGCGAGGAGCCAGCCGAGCAGCACCCGGCGCCGGTGGTCGTAACACCACGCGGCGAGCCGGCCGAGCCTGTTACGCGGAGATCGGGCCATGTTCACGCCTGTCGGGCGGTGGGCGCTCAGCATCTGCGTGCCTCCTAAACGTAACACTCTCATTTCGAGAGTAACACTATCAGTTCGATAGTAGTAGTATCATAAGCATGGCAACCGAAGCCAACGAGCGAAGGGCCCGCGACGGCCGGGGCAGCCAGGCACGGACCCGCCTGGCTCGGGCCGCGGTCACCAA
Source organism: uncultured Actinomycetes bacterium (assembly GCA_963722275.1). Taxonomy (GTDB): domain Bacteria; phylum Actinomycetota; class Actinomycetes; order Streptosporangiales; family Streptosporangiaceae; genus Palsa-504. The sequence continues at coordinate 80,805 of CAVRMX010000031.1, forward strand.
GGCCGCGCGGGTCCTTTTCCTCGAGCGCGGCTACGCCGCAACGACGATCGAGGCCATCAGCGACCGGGCGGACGTTCCGCCCGCGACGGTGTACCGGCTGTTCTCCTCCAAGCTCGGGATCCTCAAGGCACTGCTCGACCTCTCGATAGCCGGTGACGACCAGGGCGTCGGGTTGCCGGATCGGCCTCACGTCCGAGCGCTTCTGGCCGACGGCGACCCGAGGAATCAGCTGTCGGGGCTCGCCGGCCTCATCCGCGGCATCATGTCCCGGGCCGAGCCTCTTCACCGGATCCTCGTCAGCGCGGCAGGCTCCGATCCTGATGCTGCTGCGCTGCTCGCGGAGCTGACCCGGCAAAGGCAGCATGGTCATGCGCAAATCGCACGGTCCCTGGCTCGCGGCGGCGCGCTGCGGCCGAAGCTGCGCGAGCGCGACGCCGACGACATCATTGACGCGCTCACGTGCCCTGAGGTATACCGGCTGCTCGTCTGTGACCGGGGCTGGCCCCCCGAGCGGTACGAACAATGGCTGACAGGCATCCTCATCGACCAGCTGCTTGCCCCGTCGCCGCCCGGAGGCGGGTCGGCCGACTGGAGCCAGCTGTGACATTCAGGGTCGGCCGCTTCCTTGATCGCCGCCTCCCGGCCGGTACGGCCGCGCCGGGTTGACCTGGATCGGGTGCCGGTGCAAGCTTGGAGTGCTTTGGCCGGATTGTTCCCAGGTGGCGTGCTACCTGGCCGAGATGCTGCGCTCCGTCGCAGGTCGGGAGAGGATCGTGCGGACGCAGGACCTTGTCCGCGGTCACCAGCTACCCGCGCCCGCGCCGGATGCGGACGGTGACCGCGTCCAGACGGCACGCGCCTGGTCCGCGCCGCGCGGCGGACTGCGACGGCTCCGCCCGGTGGCGCCGGACATCGCCTGGGCGGTGTTCGCGGGCCTCAACCTGGCCGCCATGCGGCTGCTCCCGGCGTGGCAGACGATCCCGTTCCTGGCCATCTGGGTGAGCCTGACCGTGATCTACGGATTCCGGCTGTGGCGCCTGCAGCCGACGATCCTGACCTGGGCGGCGGTGACGCTGGCCACCGGCGGCATCATCGGAGTGCAGGTGATCAAGGGCCAGCAGGACGCCGACTACCTGGCCGAAGTCCCGCTGATCGCGCTGATGTTCCTGGTCATGGTCTGGCATGGCCGCCGGCGGCTGGCGGCCACCCAGGAACGGCTTTCCGCGATGGAGGAGCTGCAGCGGATCTCCCAGGAGAACCTGCGCCTGCTGGAACAGCAGCGCCAGTTCCTCCAGGACGCCTCGCACGAGCTGGGCACCCCGATCACGGTCGCGCTCGGCCACGCGGAGCTGATCGAGCGGGCGGTCACCGACCAGGACGTGGCCGCGGACGCCCGGGTGGTCACCGGCGAGCTGGCGCGCCTGCGCCGGCTGACCAACCGGCTGCTGCTGCTGGCCTCGGCCGGCAGCCCGGGCTTCTTGCAGGTGGCGCCGGTCGCCACCGATGCCCTGGTGCTCGGCGCGCTGGAGCGCTGGGGACATATCCCGCGGCACTGGCGGCTGGGCGAGGCCGCCGAGGCCACCGTACCCGGCGACGCCGACCGGCTGATCGTGGCGCTGGACGCGCTGCTGGAGAACGCCGTCGCGCATACGGAGCCGGGCGACCGCATCGAGGTCAGCGTCCGCCTCGAGGACTCCAGCGCCGTCATCGGCGTGACCGACTCCGGCTGCGGCATCCCGCCGGCCGACCTGGACCGTATCTTCGGCCGCTTCACCCACGCCGAGCCGTACCGCAGCCGCGAAGCCGGCGGGTTCGGGCTCGGCCTGCCCATCGTGCAGGCCATCGCAGAAGCCCACCACGGTTCGGTCCGGGTCCGCAGCATCAGCGGCCAGGGCGCCACGTTCGAGATGGTCATCCCGGCGGTCCAGGAGTCGATCCGGCAGACGGCTGAACCGTGAGCTGAACCGTATGCCGGCGTGCTGCGTCCAAGCTGGCGGAGGATCGCCATGACACCTGGACACCCGCGGCGCGCCGCGGCCGCGCTCAGCCTGCTCGCCGTGACCACGGTCGCTGCCTGCAGCGATCCGGCCAGCACGGGAACGGGCGCGGGAGCTTCCTGCGCCGAGGCCAGCCCCCCGCCTACCTGGCCATGGCGCAGGTCGCGTTCAACGGGGTCATGCTGCCGGGACCCGCCGTCTCGACGGGGCAGGGCGACGTGCTGACCTCCCCGGCGCGGGTCCGCGTCGTCCGGTACCTCAAGGGCGGCGGCCCGCGGGTCGTTACCGTCCTGACCGGGGTGCGGCGGGCCGCGGGCAGCGACGTGATCTCCGCCGAGGACGGCATCGAGGCGGTGGCCGGGCAACGATGGCGGATCTACGCCACGACCAGCACGATGCCGTACGACACCTCGGTCTGCAGCGGCAGCGCGCCGCTGGCCGCCGGTTCCTGACCGGACCGGCCGGCTGCGCGGACCGTGACAGGTCCGCGCCCGATGTGACCGAACGGCCGGGTGCGAGCCCCGCCGTCGCCCAGCGCTACGTCCCCGGTGGCGCCGGGCCGGGCGTGACCAGCGCCTGCAACGCGAGCGCCGCCACGCCGTCCTCGAGGCCACCCTGGCCGGGCATGACCGCCATCCGGAAGGCCCGCGTGGCCAGCACGGAAAGCACCAGCCAGGCGGCGGGCTCGGGGTCCAGGTCGGCCCGGATGTCGCCGTCCGCCTGGCCGCGCCGGATCAGGTCGGCCAGATGATCGGCGATGGTGCGGGCCGCGCGCCTGGCCGGCTCGGTGATTTCCGGCTCGGCGATCAGGGCGAACGCGTCGGCGAAGAGCATCCCGTGCGACCCCAGCGCGTGCGCGCCATGCGCGTGCGCCCCTGGCGCGTGCGCTCCCCGCGCGAGCGCATCATGCGCGTGCGCCCCTGGCGCGTGCGCGGGCCGGCGGCATCGTGTCCCCCGGGCGGGCCGGCCTTAGCGCGTGCCCGAGCAGCTCGGCCGCCGATCCGGGCCTTCTGGCCATCCGCTCAAGCTCGGTCCGGACCTCGCCCGCCACGCGGTCGACCACGGCCGCGAACAGCGCGGCCTTGGAGCCGAAGTTCTGGAAGATCACCGGCTCGCTCGCCCCCGACCAGGGCCGCCACGTCGGACACTTTCCCGGCGCGGTAGCCAGCCGCGGAGAATACCTCCACGGCCGCGTTCAGGATCGACTCCCGCCGCTGCGCGGCGGTCAGCCGGGTTCGCCTCGCCGGTGCAGTCTCCTCCACGTTCCGCATCGTAGACCTCCGGACCCGCAGCAACTCAGTCCGGGCTAAGTTACACTAACTTAGTCGCTACTAAGTAAGGGGATATGCCATGCTGGACCACATCATGAAGGCCCGGTCAAGCTCGCGAGGCGAGACGATCGAGGGCATCCGCATGTACGAGCTGACCGCGAGATCGCCTTCCTGGGCCGGCGCCGCCGGGTCTACTCCCGCCTCGTGGCGCTCGGCGGCGCCCGGCCGGGGGATCAGGTCCTGGACATCGGCTGCAACGGCGGCTACCAGGCCCGCCTGCTGGCCGCCGCCGTGAGCCCGGGCGGACGGGTGACCGGCGTCGACCCGTCCGGCCCGGCCATCAGCCATGCCACCCGGCGGGGCCCGGCCAACTGCACGTTCACCGTCGGCGTGGCCCAGGATCTCGGCGGCCCAGACGGCGCGTTCGACGTGGTGACCTGCACGCTCGCCGTCCACCACATCCCCGAGGCGGAGCGGGCCGCCGCCTTCAGCGAGATGTACCGGGTGACCCGCCCGGGCGGCCGCCTGCTGGTCGCCGACTTCCGCCCGTCACGCTGGCATCGCGGCCCGCACGGCATGCGCCCGCCGGCGCCCCCCGCTCCGCGATCTGGCCGAAGCGGCCGGGTTCCGCGTCGAGACGGTCGGCGAGCTGCCCCTGCTGCGCTACGTCCGGGCGGTGCGCCCGGTGCCATAATGACGAAATGCGCGACGAATTGTGAGAACGGTACTGATCATCGCCGGCGTCGTCGCAGGGGCCACCCTGATCGGACGCCGTCTCGGCTACAACCTGGGCACCAACACCGTTGTCCGGTGCCGCCGGGGCATTTGTTCACGACCATCTGGATTCCCGGCGTCAAGCTCAAGGAACTGGACCTGGTCGTGGCGCGGGTGCAGCGCTGCCCGGTCGGCGAGCACTGGAGCCTCGTGGTCCCGGTCAGGGAGGCGGACCTGACCGAGGAGGAACGCCAGTTCGCCCGGGAGCACCACGACATCCGCATCCCCTGACGCAAGCTGCGCGCCGCACATGGACGAGGAACTGCGCGCGGAACTCCTGGCCCGGCGCGAAGCCGCACGCAGGCAGGGCCGCCGCTTAGTTTGGATTGATCGGGTCCGGGCGGTGCCTGGCCGGTGTCCCCGCCTGGTGCGCCAGGGGCATCAGGGTACTGCTGGGATCTGCTCTGCGGGCCCGCTGCCCGCTGAGACGCGGTGGCGTCGTGATCGCGAAGACTTGTGGGTCGGAAAGCGACCCCAAGGTCTTCACGATCATGGGAACCGCCCGGGCTGGGCGGGATTGATCCGGCAGGCGGGCAGGATCGCGAGAACAGCTGGCAGGGGCCCGGCGGTCGCCCGCCGCGTGGTGCCTGGCCACCCGCCTGCGCGGCAGGCCTCAGACGTCGATGTCCAGGGATGCCTCGTCCAGGCCGGACGCCGGGTAGGGGACGGTGATGCCGAGGCGCTCGGCCAGGGCGCGGGCCCGGGTCAGCAGCGGGTGGGCCTCGCCCAGGGCGGGGCGGCCGTGCGCCAGCAGGGTCCGGTCGAGCACGGGCGCGAGCAGCCTCGCGGCCTGCCGGGTGTCCCCGACGGCGGTGCAGCGCTCGGCCTCGTCGTAGCGGGCGGTGAGGATCACCGGGTGGCAGGGGTCGATCCCGGCGGCGGCCAGATCGGTGACCGAGCGGAAGCACTCCGCGGCGCGCTTGGTGTCGCCCAGCCTGCTCGCGGCCCGGCCGAGCAGGACGAGGGTCCAGCCATGCGCGGGCAGCGGCGGCCCGCCCTCGCCCGTGGCGCCGCCCTCGCCCATGGCCTCGATCTCGGCGTCGGCCAGCCGTGCTCAGCGCTCTCGCCGCGTCCGCGGCCTCGCCCCGCAGCAGCGCGAGTTCGGCGAGGGAGCGGTCGAAGTCGGCCGCCAGCGGGTCGAGCCCGGCGTCCAGCGGCCAGTCGCCGAGCTCCTCACGGTCGGCGAGCAGGGCGGACGCCGCCTCGTCGGCCCGGCCGAGCTCGCCGCTGGCCAGCGCGAGCAGCCGCCGCGCGGTGTAGCCGAGCCGGAACGACACCTGGTCACGGAACCAGTCGGTCTCGGCCGTCTGGTCGGCCAGCAGCTCGAGCACGGTCCGGGGGTGCCTGAGCACGAGCGCCGCCTTGGCCAGCCAGATGAGATCCTCCTGGACCCGGTAGGAGGTGGGCAGGAACCGGCTGCGCCGGGTGTCGGCGGCCTCCTCCAGGTGACGCCGCGCGGCGATCGGATGGCCGGCCGCCAGCAGCGCCTGGCCCAGGACGATCCGGGCCTCGGAGGTATCGGCGTGTCCGGGGTCGCCCAGCCGGGCCTGCCGGTCGGCGAGCAGGCCGGTGGCCAGCCGCACGCTCTCGATCGCCTCGCCGGTGAGCCGCGCCACGTCGGTCCGGGTCCGGTCCGCCACGGTCAGCCGCCGCCACGCCGCCGCGTCCTGCGGCTGGCGTTCCAGCAGGGCCAGCCGGGTCTGACGGACGCCGGCGATGACGGCCTTGGCCCGTTCCCCGTGCCCGGTCTCGGCGGCCAGCGCGGCGAGGTTGTTGTCGGCGCGGGCGACCCGGGACTGGCGTCGTGGCCTAGGCCCTGGCGGGCGATCCGGCGGGACAGCTGCCACGCGTCCGCCGCCGTCCGCCGGTCCCCGTACCTGGCCGCGGCCAGCCCGAGGTGACTGGCGCCATCGCTGAGCCGCTGCAGGTCGTGCCCGGTGGTATCGGAGATCGACGACGCCGGCCCGCCAGGACGGCACCGTCCAGGTCGGCCGCGAGGTTCTGCCAGAGCGAGACCGTCCGCTGCGCCTCGGAGATGCAGCGCCGGTGCAGGGTGCCCGCCTCGAGCAGGACCCGGACCACCACGGCGCTGGCGTTCGCCTCGGCCCGGGGATCGGTCCGCCGGCGGGCCACGGCGGCCAGCGCCGTCTCGGCGCTTTCCAGATCCCGCGGCAGGGCGCCGGCCAGCCTGGTCAGGTCGCGTTCGAACCACAGCGCCGCCAGGCCGCGCGCGAGCAGGTCAACCGGCCCCTCGCGGTCGGCCAGGCAGGTCCGGAAGGCGATATCGGACAGCCGGGAGGAGCTCTCCGCCAGGTTCGGCTCGGCCAGGTGGGTGACGGACTCCGCGCAGTCCCGGAGCACCGGGCGCAGGAAATCGGTGAAGACGTCGCACCGGCTATCCCACGCCGCCGCCGCGACCCGGCCCCACTGGCTGTCTGGCCAGCTGGGCGGGGTGAGATCGGTACCCGCGGCGAGCTTGCGCTTCTCCGCCGTGGAGATGTCCCCGATCCCGTAGCCGACCTGGGTCATCAGCGGCTGTTCGGCCCGGTGGAAGGCGACGATCACGCCGAGTGCCGCGACCGCGGCCGACCTGGCCGCCGTCACCGAGCCGATGGGCCCGGGCCGTGACCAGCTGGCCTGGCCGGCGAATTCCCGCCAGGCGTGGGCCGCGGCCAGCGCCACCAGCACCCGGCGGTTGTGTACCTCGTTGTAGAGCCACACCGCGGAACGCCCGGCCTGCCCGGGCAGCCGGACCGCCGCGGCCACGTCTCCGGCGCGGACCACGTGGTAGGGCGTCTGGCGCAGCACGGTCGCGGCGGCCGCGGCGATGGCTGCGAGCCGCTCGTCCTGTGCTGTCACCGCGCGCCCCCCTCTCACCTAGCCGCTCACCTGCGACCAAGATCGTTATCATAAGCGCTAACCCCGAGGAGGCACTGCTCGGATTTTTCATGACTAAAGGCATTATGGTTCTTCTGTGTTGGCTCAGGTATTAGGCTCCGGCTGCCGGGCATGCGCTCTCGGCGTACTACAGCTGAAGGAACGTCACCCCACCTAGCTTCGGAGCCATGTCAATGCCGGATGGGTAGTGAGGTAGGCGGCCCGGGGGCCGAAGCTCCCGGGCCGCTTCATGTCGCGGCGCCTGTCGCGCGCGCGTGGGCGGTCGCCGCGGCGGCTGCGGCGGTGCGGGTACCGGCCGGGAACGCGGAAGCCGATGCGTGGATCGTCCGGGGCTGGGCGGACGTAGCCGTGGGCTGCGTGGCGCTCGATCACCCGGGGCTCGCTGTTCCGGCGCGCCGCCTGGTCAGGCAGGACGGCCCCGGCGCGTTCAGCGGCCTGGACGAGGTGGTCAGGTCCGATGCGCGTCGTCTCCGGCGGCCAGCACGCCGCCCGGCTTCGCTACCTGCGGCGGTTCGCCGGCCCGGTGCCGCCGTGGTATCCGGACACCCGGCCGGTGGCCGGGCCGATCCGCGGCGTCGGGGAGGATGCCTGGCGCGCCGCCGGCCTGGTCGCGGAGTTCGGCGAGCTGCTCATCGCGACGGCCGCCGGGCTCCCGCCCGGCCCGGTCTGCCCGCTGGTCAGCGAGCAGCAGCTGGCCTGGGGCGTCCGCTACCGGCCGTCGCCGAGCGACGGTCACGTCACGATGCGCCTGCCGGTCAACCGGCGGCTGGCCCGGCGCACCTGGATGTGCCTGCCCGGGCTGCCCGGCTCCGGTGCGGCGATCGCCGAGGTGCCGTCCACCGCGACCCCGATGGCGCAGCAGATCTGGCGCGGCATCCACGAGGGAGCGCACCTGGACCACCTCAGCTCGCTGGCCAGGCTCAGCCGTCCGCTGGCGCCGAACCCGGGGGATGCTGCATGGCCTGGTCGGCCACGCCCGCCAGCCACGACCAGTTGCCGCCGAGCGCAGCCAGGTCGGCCTCGGTGAAGAAGGCGCCCATGTCCTCGGGCTCGGCCGCGGCCCAGTGCGCCTCGAGCGCCGCGCGCCCGTCCGCCGCCGCCCGGTTCTCCGCCGTGATGCCCGGTGACCAGCCCGCGAACCAGTCCAGCCCGTCCGCGTCGAACGGCGCTGGCGCGGACACGCTCACCGCGGCGATGACCCGCTCAGGCAGCAGCGCGGCGCAGGCCAGCGCGTGCGGGCCGCCGCCGGAATGGCCGAGCACCGCGAAACGCCCGATGCCCAGCGCGTCCGCGATCGCGGCCACGTCCGCCGCTGCCGACGCCACCCTCCGGCCCTCGTCCGGACCCGAGCCGCCGTAACCGGGCCGGTCGTAGGAGACCCAGCGCAGGCCGTTCGCCTCGGCCGCCGCGAACAGCGGTTCCGGCGGTGATCCGACATTCGGCGAGCCGTGCAGCCAGAACACCGCGACCGCCGAGATCCCGTCCGCACGGGTGTCGTAGGCATGCAGGACCCGGCCGCCGGCCAGGCGGACGTCAGCCTCGGTAACCATGCTCGCCACCCTACGACGCGGGTCCGGGGCGCTCCCGGAAGGGAACGCCCCGGAAGGCGACGCCCTAGCTGGCCGGGCTGTTGTGGTAGGAGGCGATGCGCCAGGCGTCGTCGCGCCTGACCAGCACCCAGGTCGCGCGCACCAGTCCCTCGCTCGCGACCGCGTCCTGCCCCGGGAAGATGATCCCGTCCTCGCTGACCACGATGGCCGTGTCGTCGGTCAGGAAGCGGATGTCCACCGGGTGGGCGGCCACCCGCGACCCCTTGAGCGGGCCCGCGAACCCCGCGGCCATCGTGGTGCGGATCTCCTCGCGGTCCTTCTTGTAGATGCCGGGCTGGATCACGCTGGCGTCCTCGGTGTAGTCGGCCACGAACGTCTCGGCGTCGCCGGCTTCCCACGCCTGGTACAGGGCCGCGAGCGGTTCGAGAACGGCCCGCCGGTCGGCGTCGGACCCTGCCTTGGTCGTCGTGCTGGTCATCGGTCTCCTCGTTTCTCTCCGGGTGGTGGCGAGCGCCACCGTGGCCAAGACGGACGGACCCGCCCGGAGAGGACACCTCGCGCCGCGAAAACCGGAAAAAACTTTTTCTTCCGAACGGCCCTGACGATCTGTCACCGGTCATCTGCCGAAGCTCCCCGGGCGAGAGTGGCGGTGTGACGTATGGGGTATGGGTTGTCCTGGGGGGCGATGAGGCATGGGGGGAATGCCTCGGCTGATCCGGCCGATGCTGGCGAGCCTGCGCCGCGACCTGCCGCGCGACGCGGACCGGTACGGGTGGGAGTTCAAGTGGGACGGGGTCCGCGCGGTCGGCTACCTCGCCGGCGGCACCCCGCGGCTGCTCTCCCGCACCGGCCGGGACATCACCGCGAGCTACCCCGAGCTGGCTGTCCTGGCCGGCCGCGTACCCGCCCCGGTGATCGTGGACGGGGAGATCGTCGCGGTCAGCGGCGGGCGACCGGACTTCGGGCTGCTGCAATCCCGCATGCACGTCCGGCACCCGCCCGCCCGGCTGGTCCAGGCCGTCCCGGTCCAGCTGTACCTGTTCGACCTGCTCCACCAGGGCGAGGAGTCGCTGCTGCAGGCGCCGTACACCCAGCGGCGGGACCGGCTGGCGGACCTGGGCCTGGACCAGGACCTGGTCCGGACACCGCCGTGGTACCCCGGCGGCGCGCAGGACGTCCAGGCCGTCAGCCTGGCCCACGACCTGGAAGGCATCGTCGGCAAGCCGCTGGCCTCGGCCTACTATCCGGGACAGCGCCGGGACTGGATCAAGGTCAAGAACCTCCGGCACGCCGAGGTCATCATCTGCGGCTGGAAGCCCGGACACGGCCGCCGCGCGGACACCATCGGCTCCCTGCTGCTCGGCGTCTACGACGGCGGGCGCCTGCGGTACGCCGGGCACGTCGGAACCGGGTTCACCCAGGCCATGCTCGCCGACCTGAGCCGCCGGCTGCGGCCGCTGCAGACCGGCACCAGCCCGTTCGCCACGCCGGTCCCGGCCGAGCACGCCCGCGACGCGCACTGGACCGAGCCGCGGCTCGTCGGCGAGGTGACGTTCACCGAGTGGACCAGCGACGGCAGCATGCGCCACCCGAGCTGGCGCGGCCTGCGCCCCGGCTGAGCACGGTTACGTCGGCAGCGGCACCCGTTTCAGGTCGGACAGGGCCACGCGGAGCTCTTTCCGGGAGCTGACGCCGAGCTTGGTGAACACCTTGCGCAGGTGCCACTCGACCGTTCTCGGGCTGATGAACAGCTGGGTGCTTATCTCCGGGTTGGTATGCCCGTGCACAGCGAGCTGGGCGATCTGCGTCTCTTGCGCGGTGAGCCCGTGCGGCCTTCTCGATCGTGCGCTTGCGCACGATCTCGCCGGTGGCTTCCAGCTCGCGCCGGGCCCGCTCGGCGAAACCGCCGGCTCCCATCGCGGTCAGCATCTGGTAAGCGATCCGCAACTGCTCGCGCGCGTCCACGCGCCGGCTCCGGCGGCGCAGCCATTCGCCGTACACCAGGTGGGCGCGGCTCAGCTCCGCACGCAGCCGGGTACGGCCCAGCCGCTCGATCGCCTCGAGGTACAGCCGCTCGGCGGTCTGGTCGTCAGCAAGCAGTGCCCTCGAGCGGGCCTGCAGGCCAAGCGCCCAGTCGGTAGCGGCGGCGCTGGTGGCCTCGCAGAGTTGCTGCAGAGCGCCGGCGGCGCGCTCCGGCGCCCCGGTCCGGACCGCCGCTTCGATGAGCTCAACCAGCGACCAGGTGGCCAGGCTCAGCTCGGCAGGGTATTCGCTGCCTTGTTCAGCTGCGGCTAGGGCCTGCTCGTAGTGGCCCAGGCCGTTATGCAGGACTGCGGCCGCCCAGCCGGTGGCAGTCAGCCATTGTCCCTCACCCCGCGCCGCCATCTCCGGCGTAACCGCCGTGATCAACTGGGTCGCCTCGGCTTCCCGGCCGCCCCAGGCGGCCAGCATCACCGGACCGTAGGGTCCTGCCGGGTTACCCGTCGCCCGGGCCACGGCCTCGGCTTCGCGGACCATGGCGGTAGCCATCGCCGGCTCGCCGGCCGCCAGCCGGACTGCCGCCCCCTCCAGCAGCGCGGCGGGCAGGGCCATCAGCACTCCCGCCTGGCTGGCCAGCTCGATCTGCCGGGCGGACAGTACGTCCCAGCTCTCGTCGTCCCAGGCGGCGCGGGACAAGCGGCATGCGAGCGGCAGCCACGGCAGTGCCTCCTGGGTCCGGCCCCCGGCGGCGCGGAACGCGCCTATCGCCCGCTTCACCAGCGGCGCGCCCGCGGCCGGCCCCTCGGCGATCAGCACGCCCAGGCCATCCAGCAGCAGGTTGGTGGCTGATAGCGGCATCGCTGGCGACATCGCTGGCGGTGGCGCCGCCAGCGCGGCGTCGGCGACCTGCCGGATTCCGCCGGAGGGCCCGAGGCGCCCGGCCGCCAGTGCCGCGGTGAATGCGTCGCGCAAGGCCTCGCGGGCCAGCCCGGCATCGACCGGTTCGAGGCGCTTGGCCGCGTTGAGCAGCAGCCGCCGTGCGTCCCGGTGGCGGCCGGGGCCGGCTGCCACCTGAGCGCGCAGCAGTTCTGCCTGCGCGTCCACCAGATCATCCAGCGGCCCGGCTTGCGCCACGGCCAGCAGCCGCAGGGCCTCGTCCGGCGCGCCCGCTTGATGCTGGGCCCGCGCCGCGGTCAGCGCGCGGCGAGCCCGGCAGGCTGGTTCTGGCGTCAGCTCCGCGGCGCGTCCGCCGAACGCGGCCGCCGCCGCCAGGCCGCCGAGGCCCCGCGCCCGGTCGGATGAGTGCTCCAGTCCGGCCGCCACGTCTTCATCGAAACCGGTGGTCGCGTGCGCGCGATGCCATGCACGTAGCTCAGGACTGGAGCTGGGGTCGGTGGCATCCGCGAGGGCGTGGTGGACGCACTCGCGCTCCTGGCCGGCGCCGCATGGTAGATCGCGGCCCGGGCGAGCGGATGGCAGAACCGTACCTGCCCGCCGAACTCGATGAGCCCGGCCGCGACGGCGGCTGCCGCCGCCCCCGCCTCGATGCCGAGCTGACCGGCCGCCCGCCACACCAGGACCGGGTCGGCGGTCAGCTCGGCCGCGGCAATGAGCAGCAGCCGCCGCGTCGCGCCTGGTAGCGGTGCGAGCTGCCGCCGGTAGCTTTCCTCGATCCGGCGCGGCAGCGGTGCCGCGCAGGGCAGCGCGAAGCCGCCTGCCAGCTCTCCGGGCGTCAGCATGCGCGGCAGCTGCAGCAGCGCCGCCGGGTTGCCGTGGGCGTCGGCTGCGATCCGGTTGCGTACCCGCTGGTCGACCGGGCCGATGAGCGCCGAGTCCAGTAGCGCCTGGGCGTCGCCGTCGGCGAGCCCGCCGACCGGCAGCTCTGGCAGCCCGGTCAGTTCGTGCTCGCCGCCGGGCTGGCGCAGCGCCAGGACCACGCCGACCGGCGCGCCCGTCAGGTGGCGGGCGACGAACGCCAGGGCTTGCGCCGAATTCGTGTCAAGCCACTGCGCGTCATCGACCAGGCAGAGCAGGGGCCCGTCCGCGGCGGCTTCGCACAGCAGGCTCAAGGTGCCAAGGCCGGCCGCGAACCGGTCTGGCGGGTTGCCGTCCCGGAGGTAGAACGCACTGCCCAGTGCATCGCGCTGCGGATCGGGCAGCTGCCTGAGCCGGCGAGGAACGGAGCGCACAGCTGGTGCAACCCGGCGAACGCCATCTCCCGCTCCGGCTCGGCACCCGCGGCTCGTGCGATGCGGCAACCGGCGCCGCGCTCCGCGAGATAGTCCAGCAACGCCGTCTTGCCGGCCCGGCCTCGCCGCGCAGCACCAGGACCCGGCTCTTGCCGCTCGTATATCCGCGACCAGCCGGTCCAGCGCCTGGCACTCGTTATGCCTGCCGCGCAGTCCGCTGGCTGGCGGGCACTCGCTGGGCTGGCCGCGCAGTCCGCTGGCTGGCGGGCACTCGCTGGGCTGGCCGCGCAGTCCGCTGCCCGGCGCCGCACCGGCAGGCGTCGTCGGTGATGTCCCAGCCGCGGCCGGGACCGGATGACCGCCCGTCCTCCCGTCCGGGGGCCAGGCGCTGACTCGCGGAGGACACGCGGCTGCGAAGTGGAAGGCGTCCATGCGTACTCACTCCTTCCGGCTGACCACCGGGGCGGAACGGTGTTGCTATGAATATAACATATAATCGTCTATCGTCTAGAATATATTCTATAACTTAGAAGATCCGATGGTCCGGGTCTCGACCTCGCGAGGTTGGCCGTGTGGTCGGCCGACTAGTGATCAGAGCCGTTCTGGCTGCGGCGTCTGCCTGGATGAGGCCGGGAGCCGACCGTGGGCCGCGGCCGTCAGGCCTGGGCGTGTCGGTGAGAATTCCAGCGATCAGTACGCTAGAATATATTTGATAGTCTAGACTGCCTCGGGGAGATCTGACCCGACGGAAGGCATGCTCAGACCCCCGCGAGAGAAGGATCAGGCCGTGGAAACGATCCAGGGCGGCAGCCTAACGGACGCCGCCGCCATGCAGTTGCGCAATGCGATCCTCAGCGGTGAGCTGCAGCCCGGTCAGCAGGTCCGGGTGCGTGACCTGCAAGATCGGATGGGAATCAGCCACATCCCGATCCGTGAGGCGATCCGCCAGCTCGAAGCGGAGGGGCTGATCGTCACGTCGCCCCGGCGCACGCCGGTCGTGGCCGGCGTAGACCTCGACGACCTGGCGGCCATCTACGAGCTGCGCCATATGATCGAGCTGCCCATCGTCCGTCGAGCGCGGGAACGCGCGACCGAGGCCGACGTCCGGGCCGTGCGGGAGGCGTTCGCCGCGTTCGAGGCCGTGGCGATGGATCCGAATACGGCCGAGTTCTCCACCCGCCACATCGCATTCCACCAGTCGCTGGTCGAGCCAGGTTGCAACGCCTGGACCCGCCGGGTTCTCGACCCCCTCGGGACCGGGGCGGAGCGGTACGTGCGGCTCTTCGATATCCCAGTACTCGACTCCCGGGTGGACCCTGCACCTGCACCGCATGCTGCTGGATGCCTACGAGGTCGCGAATCCGGAAGAGATCGTCGTCGCGCTGGAGAACCACTTCAACGAGACCGAGCGGGTCGTGCGCGAGGGATTTCAGAAACAGCAGCACGCCGCGCGGTTCGGGCCGGTCTGACCTTAGCGGTCGCGCTCCGCTCAGGCCGTCGTGCTCGCCGGCGGCCGCCGCTGCCGCGTCACCTGCTCGATCGCCGCGCCCAGCCGGAGCAGCCGTGCCTCGTCGTGCTGGCGGGCCAGCAGTTCGAGGCCGACCGGGCCCCCGGCGCCGAAGCCGGCCGGCAACGACATGGCTGGCAGCCACGCCTGCGAGGCGATCACCGTGTTGGTCGGGAAGGTCAGCGTCGTCCACTCGGCCGGCTGGTCGCGGGCCGGTGAGAACACCTGGACGGTGGGATAGGCCAGCAGATCCAGCTGGCGTGCGTCCATCGCTCCTTCCAGCTTCGCGGTGAACGCCTCCCGCGCCGCCTGGCGGCGGGCGATTTCCGGGTTCGCGGCCGAGAAGTCGGGACTCGCCGCCATCGCGTCGATGAGGTCGAGGCGGGGGTCGTACAGGCGTTCGGCGTGGATCTCGCGCACGGTCCGGGCGGACAGCCCGGGACGGCCCGCGAGCCACGTATCGACGTCATGCCGCGAGCGCAGCAGGTACATCGACGTGGCCTCCAGGTCGGCCGGCAGACCGGAGATCTCCACGTCGACCAGCGTCGCGCCGGCCGCGGCCACGGTCGCCAGCGCCCGGTTCACCACGTCATTGACGGCCGCCATCTCCGGGTGGCCAGTCCCGAACGCGCTGCGGAGCACGCCGATGCGCGCCTGCGCGATGGCCTGCCTGCCCGCCGCCTCATCGAGGGAGAACTGCGCGGCCGCGGTGCGTGCGCTCGTGCCCTGGTCCGCCATCACCGAAAGCAGCGCGGCCGCGTCCGCGACCGACCGCGCCAGCGGGCCGATCGTGTCCTGCCGCGCGACCAGCACCAGCGTTCCCTCATGCGAGACCACCTCCGGCGTGGTGCGGATACCGACGACATTGCAGAAGGCGGCCGGCACCCGCACCGAGCCGCCGCAATCGGTGCCCAGCGCGACGGTGGCGAGGTTCGCCGCGACCGCCGCGGCCGATCCGGCGCTGGACCCGCCGGAATCACGGCCGGGCTCGTACGGGTTCTTCGTGTCGCCGGTGAGCGAGGAGTACGAGAACCACCCGGCGGCGAAGTCACACAGCGTCGTCTTCCCCAGCACCACGGCTCCCGCCGCGCGCAGCCGCCGGACCACCTCGGCGTCCGCCCGCGCCAGATAGCGCGGGGTCGCGGCCGAGCCGAACGTGGTGGGCGTATCGACGGTTTCTATGCAGTCCTTGATCAGCACCGGAATGCCGTGCAGCGGGCCGGACAACCGTCCGGTCGCCGCCTGCTCCTGATCGAGTTCGGCCGCCCGGCGCCGCGCCTGATCGGACCGGCTCACGATCGTGTTCAGCTTCGGCCCATCCTGGTCGAGGGCATCAATGCGCTGAAGATAGGCCTCCACCAACGCCGAGCACCGGAGCTCACCGGCCAGCATCGCCGCCTGGATGTCGTCGATGGTCGCTTCCTCCACCGCGAAGAATGTCCCGGACATGGCCTCTCCTCCTCAGCTCAGCCCAGGCCGGATGGATGCCGCGTGCACGGCGGCGACGAACACCCCACGTGATATACCACGGCGCGCCGTCAGCGGCCACGGCAGGGCGGCGCGGCGGATCCGGACGTTCTATTGTTGGGGTGTGCTGAGCGGACCGCGCTTGCGCCAGGTGGCCCTGGTGGCGCGCGACTGCGGCCAGGTCGCCGGCGAGCTGCGCCAGGCCTTCGGCTGGCCGGCGCCCTTTCACGATCCGGGCGTGGGACAGTTCGGCCTGACCAACGCGGTCTTTGCCGCGGGCGACACGTTCGTCGAGGTGGTGGCGCCCGCGCAGCCGGACACGACCGCCGGCCGGTACCTCGAGCGGCGCGGCGGTGACGGCGGGTACATGGCGATCTTCCAGGTCCCCGACGTCGCGGCGGCCCGCCGCCGGGTCGCCGCCCTGGGCGTGCGGGTGGTCTGGGCGGCCGACCTGCCCGATATCGCGGCGACCCACCTTCATCCGGGGGACGTCCCGGGCGCCATCGTGTCGCTGGACTGGGCGACCCCGGAGCGGTCGTGGCGGTGGGCGGGCCCGTCGTGGACCGGGCACGTGCCCGAGCATCCCCCCGGCGGCGTGACCGGGCTGACGATCGAGGTCAACGACCCGGCCGCCGCCGCCCGGCGCTGGGCGGCGGCGCTCGGCATCTCCGCGGCGCCCACCACGGTGGTAGAGCTGCCGGACCAGGGCCAGCGGCTGCGGTTTTTGCCCGCCCGGGGCGGTCGTGGCGAGGGCATCACCGAGGTGACCATCGCGGGGCTGCCTGACGGCGGGCCATGGGTGATCGGCGGGGTTCGCTTCGCTGGCGAGGAAGGCTGACATGACTGCGCTCGAGACCGGGACCGAGGACCTGCGGGCCGAGATCGACGACGGCGTCGCGGTGATCACCATGAACCGGCCGGACCGGCGGAACGCGTTCTCCCACGCCATGGTGTCCGCCCTGGGGGCGGTCCTGGCCCAGGTGGAGAGCGACGAGGCGGTCGGCTGCGTGGTGCTCACCGGGGCCGGCGGTGCCTTCTGCGCCGGCGGCGACGTCAAGAGCATGGCCGCCGCCCCGCCGGGGGATCACGGGGCCGAGGCCGGCCCGTCGCTCGACGCTCGCATCCACCGCCAGCGGCTGAACCAGCGGGCCACCAGCGGCCGCCTGTGGAGCATGCCCAAGCCGACCATCGCCGCCATCGGGGGGCCCGCGGCCGGGGCCGGCCTGTCCCTGGCGCTGGCCTGCGATCTGCGCTACGCGGTACCGGGGGCGGTGCTGACCACCGCCTTCGCCAAGGTCGCGTTCGCCGGAGACTACGGCGGGACCTGGTTTCTCACCAGGCTGGTGGGCAGCGGCAAAGCCAAAGAGCTCTACTACTTCTCGGAGCGGCTGACCGCCGAGGAGGCGCAGCGGCTCGGCATCGTCAACGCCATCTTCCCGCCCGCTGACTTCGAGCGGGAGGTCATGGACCGGGCTCGCCGGCTCGCGCACGGGCCGTCGATCGCTTACCGCTACATGAAGGAGAACCTGAACCGCATCAGGCA
>CAVRMX010000032.1:0-130078 GCA_963722275.1 uncultured Actinomycetes bacterium
CGGGCGGGCTGGCCGCCGGGGCTGCCAGCGACCTGGCACGGAGCAGGATGGTCCGGCCGATCGGGCCGCTGCGGCCGGTCCTGGTCGTGGCGGGCTGTGATCCAGCGCTGCCGCTTGTGGGGGCTCCGCTCGGGCTGCTTGACCCGCCGGTCTTGTTCAGCTGGTGGCCGTGCCCGAGCTGGGAGGCGCTGCGGCTGGCCGCCGCCGGGCTGGTGCACGTGGCCGGGACGCATCTGCGCGGGCTGGGCAGCGGATACAACACCGTCCTGGCCGCGGAGATGCTGCCCCGGGGCGGCCAGGTGATCGGGTTCTGCTCCTGGCAGGAAGGGCTGGTGCTGACCCCGGGACTGGCCGACGGGATCTCGGGCGTTGCCGATGCGGCCCGGCGCGGGCTGCGGCTGGTGAACCGGGAGCCGGGCGCCGAGGCGCGCAGCGTCCTGGACCGCGAACTGGCCGCCGCCGGGGTCGATGCCAGCCAGCTCCCCGGGTACAACGCCCAGGTGACCGGGCACCTGGAGGTCGCCGCGGCCATCGCGGCGGGACTGGCTGATGCGGGGATCGCCAGCGAACCCGCCGCCCTGGCCTACGGCCTGGCCTTCCTCCCGCTGACCGCCGAGCATTTCGACCTGGTGATCCCGGCCGGGCACGAGGGCACCAGCGAAGTGCAGGGCCTGCTGAAAGTCCTCTCATCGGCATGGCTGCACGATCAGCTGGCCAGCCTGCCCGGATACGACCCGGCCCGGTGCGGGGAATACATCGCGGCGCTGCCGCCGCACCAGCAGCGCTCACCGCGCCCGCAGACGCAGCGCAGTGGTCAGCCCAGGCCAGACGACAGGAAGTAGGCCCCGATGGCGATGACCAGGACGCCGACCAGGCGGCGGATCAGCACCTCGGGCATCCGTGACTGGAGGCGGGCACCGGTATAGCCACCGGCCAGGCCCCCGAGACCCAGGGCGATACCGGTCGGCCAGTCCGGAGCCACCGAGATGTGCTGCTGGAGCGCCAAGATCGTGAACGTGATTACGCCCCCGGCCGAGGTCACGAACGTGGCGGCCAGCGCGGCCGGAGCAACCACCGACGGCTTGCGGCCCGACCCGATCAGGACCGGTGCCAGGAACGCGCCGCCGCCGATCCCGTAGATCCCGCCCACGCACCCCACGACGGCGGCCAGGACCATCAGCACGGGAGCCGGGATCAGCCGGGCGGGACGGTCCGGCTCACCGGCGCGAGCGGGCCGGGTGAGCACCAGCCAGATGCCCAGCGGGATCAGGACGGCGGCGACCACCAGGTCGAAGACGCGCGGGCCGGGGATCAGCTTGACCCGGATGACCGATCCGGCGACGACGCCGGGCAGCGTCCCGGCGATGAGCACCAGGGCCAGCCGCCCGCCGGTCTGTCCCTGCCGCCAGTAGCGGTACAGCGCCCCGGGCGTCGCGACGACGTTGTACAGCAGGTTGGTCGGGGTCACCGACGGGCTGGGCGTGCCCAGCACGGTGACCTGAAACGGCAGCAGGAGCACCGCCCCGGAGATACCGGCCGGAGTGGTGACCACCGCGATCAGGTACGCCGCGGCCAGGGCCACGACCTCGGTCCAGACAGTATCCGGCACGCGGCCACCGTAACCAGGCCATGACCCGCCAATCGAGCGATGACCAGCAATATTGCGGCGCGCAATTCCTGGAAGCAGCCGATGACCGATAATGTTGCGCCGCGCAACTGGACCTGGCCCGCAATGCGCACCAGCAATATGCATATACCGGCAGGCAGTACATGCCGGAACGGCGAACACGCAGAATATATCGGTATGCGCCAAACAGCAGCTCCGGCTGTCTCCGCAGGTGATGGCATGTTGGAGAAGTTGCCGCCGATGCGGTGACGGTTGTTGGTACGCGTCGGATCTAGACGATCTCGGTAAGAGCGTGTCATGATCCCAGACGGGAGAGCGGCGTAATTAATTCACGCTGCAAAAGGGGGTTAGGCAAATGAAGACTATTTCTATCGTAAAAGCGGCTTTGGGGGGCGGCGCGGCAATTCTGCTCGGCGGGCTCCTGGCGGCCGCCCCGGCTCAGGCCTCCACCGGCAAGACGGTGCCCTGCAAAACGCAGGCCCTGATCGCGGCGATCAACGCCGCCAACAGCAGCGGCGGCGCGGCGATCAACCTCGCTCCCGGCTGCACCTACCAGCTGACCACGGCCGCCAGCCCGAACGCCATGCTCGGCGACACCGGCCTGCCGGCCATCGCCAGCCGGATCACGCTGAACGGCTTCCGGACCACGATCGCCGGGAACAACAGCACCTTCCGCATCCTCCTGGTGACCGGCTCCGGCAAGCTGACGCTCAATGGCCTGACCATCACCGGGGGGAACACTCCCGGGCCCGGCGGCGGCATCTTCAACCTGGAAGGCACGCTGGTCCTGAACCACAGCCGGGTCACCGGCAACGCCTCCGCGGGCGGGATGATGAGCGCCGGCGGCGGCATCGCCTCGGGCACGCTGGGCACCGGGCCGGTGGGCACGGCCGTGCTGAACTTCAGCCAGGTGGACCACAACACCACCTCGGCCAGCGCGGGCGGCATCCTGAACCACGGCGGCACGCTGATCCTGAACGCCAGCAAGGTCAGTGACAACACCGCAGCCGGAGGAGGAGGCGGCGGCATCGCCAGCGGCACCGGCGGCATGGGCGGCGCCGGTTCCAGCATCCTGGTGGTCAAGTTCAGCCTGATCAGCGGGAACGCCGCTAACGGCGGCCCGATGGCCGGGGCGGGCGGCATCTCCAACGGCGGCACAGCGACCATTACCGCCAGCGTGGTCGCGGGCAACACCGCCCCGGGCGCGGCGGGCGGCGGGATCCTTAACCACGGCGTGATGACCCTCACCGCCAGCAAGGTGACCGGCAACAGCGCCCCCGCCGACAGTGCCGGTGACCAGGGCATGGGCGGCGGTATCGCCAACATCAACCTGGGCCCGGTCGCTCCCGGCGCGGTCAACGGCGGCATCTTGACCATCACCTTCAGCCAGATCAGCGGCAACACCGCCTCCGGGCAAGGCGGCGGGATCATCGAGGCCACCATCACCAGCAACGGCCCGGCCGCGGGCGGCGCGCTGACCATCAAGTTCAGCCAGATCACCCATAACAAGGCCACCGCTGGCGGCGGCATCTTCGCCGTCCCCGGCAGCCCGGTCACCCTCATGGTCACCGTGGTCGCCAAGAACATCCCCGACAACTGCGCCCCGCCAGGCACCATCGCGGGCTGCAAGAACTGAGAACCCGCTCCCGGCCCGGAATCGGCAATCCCCTGCCAGATTCCGGGCCGGGAGCATCTCCGTAATTAGCCGCGGACCTCCTACCAGGACGGCGGCGCAGCATGCTGCGCCTGAGGCCGCAGCACCTCATCCCCGACAGACAGCGGAGACCTGGCGCGGAAGAGGTCATATCCGGGAATGACGTGTATTGCGATGTGCATGGTGAGCTTCGCGTGGTGGACCGGGAATGTCCGTCGCTGACGGCTTCGCCTCTTCCTCTTCCTCATCGGGTGTTGGCGGCTCCGCCGCATGGTATCTGTCCGATCAGTCCGCGGCTTCGTAGTCGGGCTCGGCGGCGAGCTGAAGGATTCTCGCTGAGGGGAGAATCTCAGGCTTGGGCGGCTGCAAGATCGCATCCCGGCCTGATGCCCGCCAGGCAGGGAAGGTCTCGCCGAGGTCGCCCCGAACGGGGTCTTGGCCAGGCGCCATCAGGCCCGGGCGTTCGTCGATCTCGGCGCGGAACGCCTCACGTTATATGGCCAGATCGTGGAGTTCCGCCACGGCGCAACATCACGGTCTAGCTAGACCAGGCGACTGCGCCATCGGGTCCACCTCAATGGGTGCACCCCGCCAGCGTTGCACCGCCGCGGGGTCCCGGACGCTACGGAGCGTGCCCATGACCACCATAATGCCGGACGCTGGTGGCTCCCTGGAGCCTAAGCCGTCCTGTGTCAAGCGGCCCGGCGTGTCGGAGCCGGCGGTGATGCCGTCACCTGCCGGCCGCCTCAGGCCAGCGAAGGAGCCTTGCCCGGACGGTGCGGGCCAGCTGGCCGGGCGCGTTGCAGCGCAGCGGCGGGCAGCGCGCCGAACCGCCCGGCCGGTCAGTAGTGTAGGGGGCAGGATGATAACGGCCGCACAGCCTGAGGTTTTGTCCCCGGACGAATCGCAGCCGAGGTCCGCGTGCACGGCCAGGCCTGGTGGACCCTGGGGTTCGAGGCGACCGGCCCCGTCAGCCTGCAGCGCAAGGAACTCGAGGCCACCGCCGCGCTCGTGTTCGGCCAGGCCTTGCCCGGTGGCGTGGAACTGAGCACCGATGACTCGCCAGTCCTACACGTAGTGGCGTACCACGTTCCGGAGCCCGCACGGCTGAGGTGTCCAGCGGGCAAGTGATCCCGCCTGCCCAGACGGCGGCTGAGCGCGGGCCGGGGTCTTGTCTGACGCGGTAGCGGCGCCCAGGCTGGCAGTACAGACGGCCCCGATGAGCTTGAACGCCAAGGGAGCAGACCGTGTCCGACGCCGGATCCAGCCATGCCAGAGACGGCGGCCAGAACGGCCCGAAGATCACTCCGACCCCGCGGGCCTGACAGACCCAGGCGGGCATGGCCGTACCCGGCCGGTGCGGGAGTTCCGCATGAGCGCCGTCGACCGGGTGGGCAACGCGGTCTGCGGCGTGCTCACCCGGGCCGGTAGCGGGTCGCCCCACCTGTGACCACCCGCGGCCGCCAGACCGGCCGGGCGCGCACCCGGCCGCCAGACCGGCCGGGCGCGCACCAACCCGGTGATCCTGGTCCGCCAGGACAACCAGCGGTGGCTGGTGGCCCCCCACGGCGCCGTTGCGTGGTTGCTCAATGCGCGCGCCGCCGGGCGGGTCACCCTGCGCCGCGGGCGTGACCGGCAGGACTGCACTATCCGGGAACTCCCTGCGGCAGAGTCCGGGCCCATCCTGCAGCGTTATATCCGGATCGCCCCAGCCACCTGGCCCTACTTCCAGGCGGGCAAGGCCGCCCGGGCCAAGGTCGCCGCCTGGATCGAGGAGGTGGATCGCGTTCTGCCGGCCGTGGCGTTTACCGGCATCGGGGGGTCCACTGGGCGGGGACGCCGGCCAGGTCGTTGCAGGGCACCGCCCGCAGCGGGCGGTCTAGTATCGGTCACCACGACGCGGCGTGACGACGGGAGGAAGGGCCGGATGAAGGCTATCGTCCAGGACAGGTTCGGGCCGCCGGAGGTCCTGCGGCTGGCGGATACCGGCGTGCCCGAGGTCGGGCCGGCGATGTGCTGGTCCGGGTGCACGCCGCCGCGCTCAATCCGGCCGACTGGCACATCCTGCGAGGGGACCCGCTGGTCGCGCGGCTCATGGGCGTGGGGCTGACCAGGCCGAAGGCCCGGGTGGCCGGGATCGACGCGGCGGGCGTGGTGGAGGCGGCCGGCGCGAGCGTGCGCGGGCTGCGCAACGGCGACCAGGTGCTGGGCTTTTTCCGGGGCGCGTTCGCGGAGTACTCGTGCGCCGCGGCGGACCTGGTGGTGCCCAAGCCGGCGGGCCTTACCTTCGAGCAGGCGGCCGCGGTCCCCATCGCGGCGACGACGGCCCTGCGCGGGATCCGCGACGTGGGCGAGGTGACGGCCGGCCAGCGGGTGCTCGTCAACGGGGCCGGCGGCGGGGTGGGCACGTACGCCGTCCAGATCGCGGCGGCGCTGGGCGCCGAGGTCACCGGGGTGTGCAGCACGCGCAACATCGAACTGGTGCGCTCGATCGGCGCCGCGCACGTCATCGACTACACCACGGAGGACTTCACCGGCGGGGGGACCCGGTACGAGGTGATCCTGGACAATGTCAGCAGCCTCCCGCTGGCCCGGCTGCGCGGGGCGCTCACCCCGAAGGGGACCCTCGTGCTCAACGGCGGCGGTTCGCCCGGCCACGTGTTCGGGCCCGTCGCTGGCATCGTGCGGGCGGTGGCGGCCAACGCATTCGTCTCGCAGCGGCTGCGTCCGCTCCCGTCCCGGCAGAACCGGGCGGAGTTGCTCGCCGTGACCGGGCTCATCCAGGACGGGAAGCTCATGCCGGTCGTCGACCGGACCTACCCCCTGGCCGAAACGGCCGAGGGCCTGCGCACCGTGGAGCAGGGCCACACGCGCGGCAAGATCGTCGTCACCGTGGCCTGAGACCGGCAGGCTGCATCACCGCGACTCGGCCGCTGTCAAGCCGAACGTCCCCACCCGGAAGATCTACCGCGCAGGGAACAGCTGCAAAAAACCGCCGGCGGCCCGGCGGCGGACCGCAGGATGTGGGCTGGCCCGTTGTGGCTGGTGCTGGCCGCCACCCGGCGCGCGTGGGGAGGGCGGATCGCCTCAGGCGAAGGGGATCGGCATGACCGGCAGTGGCAGTGCGGGTCTCGCCCGTCAGAGGCGGAGGATCTGCTTGGGTGCAGCGGTACTTGATCGGAGTCGTCGCAGCACCTTCAGAACGAGCGCGAGCGCGTGGTACTCGACCACGACGGCGATGACGAGGGCAACGGCGGGATCGAGCCAGTACCAGCCTCCGATCACGAGGATGATGCCGCCCATGGCGGCAACGCCGGCGGCCGCCGCCGCATCGGCGGCCGTGTCCAGCAGCACAGCCTTGATGCTGAGGTCACCTTCGGCGTCGTCGTCGGGGGTGTCACCCTGGAGGATGAGAGCCCTCCGGTCATTGTGACCGCGGCGATACCGCTGACCACGAGCACGGGGAGCCCGTGGACTTCCGGCGCACCCGTGGCGAGGCGCACCAGTGCGGCCGCCGCGACGGCCACCTCTAGGAGGAGCAACCACCCGGCATTGACGAGCGCGGCGACGTTGGTCGCGTTCGGGTATCCGGACGGCCGCCGTGCGGTCGGCGAACGGCGCGACAGCACCAGTGCGAGAAGGGCGACAGCGACCCCGCCGGCGTCGAGGAGGTAGTCGCCGCCTTCGGCGAGCACGCCGAGGGAGTGTGCGGCGATGCCGACGATGACTAGCGCAGCGAACAGGGCCAGGTTGAGGGCCAGGACGACCAGGCGCTGGGCGCGGGACACAGGCGCATCCTAGGCAGCCGGCCGGGGGAAGGCGAACGTGATGGCGTCGCCGCAGCCCATGGCCAGGCGGATATCAAAGTTGGGGACACCCAGGATCAGCGAGGCACTGCGCCTCGACGCCGAGGCTGGAAGGCATCCCTGTCGAGTTCCGCTTCAACGTGTAAGGGTCAGCGCTGCCTGACGATGGAGGGATCGCAGGCGCGCCGAGCGGCCGGAACGGGCTTACTGCCGCCTGCGCCTGTGCTCGGCCACCCCGGCGAGGCGTGCCGCTCATCCCCAGGCGACCCGTGCCCATCTGATATCTCCGCGACCTGCTGATCCAGGGATTTTCGGATCTGGGAGGAGCGCCTGAGAACCGGGCCGATGCACAGTCCTGTCACGACTGAAGCCAGGAACCAGACGGCCAGGCCGATCGGCACCCACCACCACATGTCCACATTCCCTCCCCCGTGGTTACTTCCCCTCGTAACCAGTTCTAATGCCATACAGTAACGTTCATGTCTCAAATTGTAGGCATCAGGCTCGAGCTCTTGGGTGCACTGTGCCATCGGCGGCTGGAACGGGACTGAAGCGGCTCTGGAACGGCGAGTGACCCCCGCCACCAGCCCGCCGCCGGGTCCTAAGTGCCCCGCAGCCCCGGCAAGGGCCGGCCGGGGCGCTTCAGCGTGTAGACGTGTGGAGGCCTCCGCTGTCGTCAGCCTGATCTGGGGCCTGGGCAACGCCCTGGCCGGCGGCGCGCCGGTCAAGCCGTGAGTGCAGGAGCAGGAGGCCGGCCAGCACCAGCATCCACACCGGGCTGAGCAGCAACACGGTAGCCAGCACTTGCAGCGGGTTCGCGCTGCCGCTGCCCACGGCGGCGATCATCACCATGCCTGCCACCAGGGCCGCGAACGCGCCCGCCTTGGCGGCGTTGCTCTCCTGCAGCCGGACCATGCCCTGACCTGTCCCGCGCGGGCGGCCTCGTTCCGGCCCGGCCGGGATGTCGTCGGTGAGCGCGACCAGTTCCGCATAGGTCAGCGGGACGAGGGCGCGGCCCACGCGCTCATCGAACTCGTCTTTAGTCAGCCGACCGTGCACGAAAGCGGCCTTGAGCGTGTCGATCGCCTGGGCCCCCGCCCCGGGGGGAGCAGATGATCAGGCGTTCGACGGGTGAGGAAACCTTAAGACCATGACGAAGCCAACCGGTTCCGCGGATCCCGCGCGCGGGCATGTCGTGCTCGCCTCGGCCGACAGTGACGCCTTCACCTCGCTGCGGCGACGGCCGGCGTCGCGGCGTGACCGGTACCAGATAGGCCGGGACCTGCGGCGCCAGGTTCCGCGCAGCTCGCTGGGAAAGTGGTCCGCGGACCGCGGCCGTCCCGATCCGGTGCAGCTGATCATCGAGTCGCATGACGGCCGGCTCGACTGGCTGATCCCAGTCCGGGTCGGGCGGATGACCGCCACGCCGTACGGGTTCCTGCGCGGCGCGGCGGTCGTGATGGCGGAGGATGCTGCCCGGCTGCCGTCCACCGGCATCACCCCGGTGATCTGCGGTGACGCGCACCTGGGGAACTTCGGCTTCTACGCCTCCCCGGAGCGGGATCTGGTCATCGACCTGAACGACTTCGACGAGGCGCACCCGGGCGCGTGGGAGTGGGATCTGCGGCGCCTGGTCGCCAGCATCTGGGTCGCGGGCCGCCAGAACGGCGCCAGCGAGCAGCAGTGCGAATCGGCGGTCCTGCGGTGCGTGGCCGGATACCGCGCCGAGGTCCGCGACCTGGCCTCGATGCCGCTACTGGCCCGGTCCTACCAGCGGATCGACGTCGGCCACCTGCAGCACAGCGTGACAGGCAAGTCGCTGCGGGCCGAGATCAACCGCGCCGCGGCACAGGCGCGCCGCAGGACCAGTGACCGGGCGCTGCCCAGGTTCACCAGCGAACGCGACGGGCAACGCCGGATCGCGGAAGACCCGCCGCTGCTGACCCGGATCAACTACGCCGAGGCCGACCAGCTCGCCCGGGGGCTCGATGAGTACCTGGCCACCCTGGCCCCGCACTGGCGCCGGGCCCTGGGCGGCTACACCCTGATCGACATCGCCCACAAGGTGGTCGGCGTCGGCAGCGTCGGGCTGCGCGCCTACGTCGCCCTGCTGGAAGGCAGCAGCCCCGACGACGTGCTGTTCTTGCAGCTGAAACAGGCCCGCCGGTCGGTGCTGGCCCGCCACGTGCACGGCGACTCGGCCTGGCACGCCCACCAGGGCCAGCGGGTCGTGGAATACCAGCAGGCCCTGCAGACCGTCAGCGACCCGCTGCTGGGCTGGACCACGGTGGCCGGGCACCAGTACTACGTCCGCCAGTTCCGGAACATGAAGGGCAGCGTCGCGGTGGACTCCATCGACGCCGCGGCCCTGGCCGACTACGCCGCCGTCGTCGGTCACCTGCTGGCCAAGGGCCACGCCCGGACCAGCGGCGCCTCCATGATCGTCGGTTACGCCGGGTCCTCCGACCGCCTCGACACCGCCCTGGCCCGGTTCGCCCGGCTCTACGCCGACCAGACCGAGGCAGACCACGCCGCCCTGGTCAAGGCGGCCGACCGGGGCATCGTGCCCATCGAGCGCGACCTATGAACGCCTGCTGCCAGCCACGTCACCCGCGCCGACTCCGGCGGCGGCGCACACGAGTTCCCCCACGGGCAAGCCGCCCGGTCACATCGGCTGCACTGCACCGCGGGCATGACGATCACCGCGGACATCCAGACCGCCATCGGGAAGTCCCCGCATCGGCGAGAGCCCCGGCGACGGCCGCCACCCAGCCCACCACTCCCGACCGCCACACCTCGATGCGAACGAGGTTGTAACTATCAGCTCACGTGGCTGACTGTGGCTAGATACCAGTTAGACCTCATATGTCGAATGCCCGAGGACGCTAGCCACCGCCCGATGCCGGCTGATGATGGCTCCCCGCATGGCTCCCGGGCTCCACGTGAAATGACGCGGCAGCAGGTGGAGTTCGATCGACAAGTGACCAGGCTGCGGATCCAGGTTCCGGTTGATGCCGCGCACCGCGACCATCGGCGCGAGCATGAGACGGGCCTTGTCCCGTCTGAGGATCCGTGGCTTCCGTATCGGCCGCCGGAAGCTGCTTCGATTGCGCAACTTTTGCGACAGATCATTGACGGACGCGCGTCAAGTGTTGCCTAATCTAGCTGAGCGTTAATCTTCCGACGTGCGGACCACGAGCCGTCACGGCCGCGGCGCCAGCTGCGGTGAAGGGGCCGCACGGAAAGTCCGTGAAGCCCTGCCGGACGCTCCCGGCTGGGCGCTCGTCAAGCTGCCGAGGGCAGGGCGGCAAGCCCTGGTCCGCTATCGGAGAAACGGGCACGTCATGACAGCCACCGACCTGCCGGGCCTCATCGAATGCGCCGACGGGAAGAACGGTTATGAGCGGTTCCGCACCTGGGTCGTAGCACAGGCGATCCGTAATGCGCTGCAGGCGTTCCATGGCGGCTGGGCGTTCGACCCGGATGACCCCGGCAGCGGGGCCGGGTTCATCAGCGACCGGCAGATGCGCGCCCTGAACATCACCATCCGTCGTGCCGTTCATGAGGCCCTGGACCAGGTAGACATGGCCCGCGACGCCGTGAGGCGACCGGGAAACCGGTCGTCGCGCCCCGAGGAAATCGCGGCGCTGGACTTCTGCGCGTTCCAGCTCGGAACCGTCCGTGACTACATGGAGCCGCCGGGCTCAGCCGAGCTGGAGAAGGCGTACCAGCGGTACGTCCACGAGCCTGACGTCAACCGGTGACCGCGCCCGACCCGGCGGAGGCAGGGCGAATGCTGCGCGACTATCCCGCGGACGAAACGGTCCGCGGGCTCGTGCAACGCGTCGTGGGCGGCGATGAAGATCTCGTGGACCCTGCGGCCGGGCCAGCCCTCCGGCAGCAGTTCGCCGGGCAAGTCCGGGTCGCGGAAGGGCGGGGTTCGGTAAGACGTGACGAGCTCAACTTGCTGACGCGAAGCCTGATCCCGGGGCAGCGCGGCCAGGGCAGTGAGCGGCGGAGGCTTCTCATACCGGGCGAGGAGCCCGGCGTACTCGCGCGCCAGCCCGTCGAGGTCCCAGCAGCGCCTGGCCATCTCGCGGTCGACGGCACGGTCGGGGTTCCGTTCGGACGCCATATGTGACATGATAGTGCCGAACGTCGAATAAGTGAAACATTAGATGGCTGGAGTACCACCATGCGGGTCGCGGTTGTCGGCGCCGGGCCGGGCGGGCTGTTCGCCGCCACGCTGATCAAGCGTTCG
Source organism: uncultured Actinomycetes bacterium (assembly GCA_963722275.1). GTDB lineage: Bacteria > Actinomycetota > Actinomycetes > Streptosporangiales > Streptosporangiaceae > Palsa-504. The sequence goes on from CAVRMX010000032.1 coordinate 11,349, forward strand.
GACCCGGCGCACGAGGTGACGGTGTTCGAGCGCAACCGCGCCGAGGACACGTTCGGGTTCGGCGTAGTGTTCTCCGACGCCACACTGGCCGGGATCCACGCCGCTGATCCGGTGCTGCGGACCGCGCTGACCGAGCACGGCGTGCACTGGGACGCTATCGAGGTGCGGCTGCATGGCGAACGCCACCGCTGCGGCGGCAACGGCATGGCCGCGGTCGAGCGCAAGACGCTGCTGTCCCTGCTGCAACGGCAGGCCGCCGGCGAGGGGGTGGATGTCCGGTTTTCCGCTGAGGCGGACGTCGGCGATATCGTCGCCGCCGGCTACGACCTCGTCGTCGCCGCCGACGGGGCGAACTCCCGGTTCCGTGAGCGCTACCGCGACGTGTTCGGGCCGGGCGCCGAGACCGCGACCGCCAAGTTCATCTGGCTCGGCACCACCTATCCGTTCGAAGGGCTGACATTCGTCCACGAGCGCGGCCCGCACGGCGTGTTCGCCGTGCATGGCTATCCGATCGGCAACGGCGTCTCGACCTTCATCGTCGAAACGGACGAGCCGTCCTGGACCGCGGCCGGCCTCGACGAGTTCGACGTCACCCAGCCGCCGGGCCTGAGCGACGAGAAGAGCCGCGCCTACCTGCAGCAGCTGTTCGCCGGGCAGATCGACGGCCATCCGCTGCTGGTGAACAATTCCCGCTGGGGCAACTTCCGCACCCGCCGGGCACGGCGGTGGCGGCACCGGGCCGGCGGCACGGCCATCGCCCTGCTCGGCGACGCCGCGCACACCGCCCACTTCTCCGTCGGCTCCGGCACCAAGATGGCGATGGAGGACGCGATCGCCCTGGCGGCAGCGGTGACCGCCAGTCCGGGTGACCTCGACGCTGCCCTCGCCGAGTACGAGCTCATGCGCCGCCCGCAGGTGGCGAAGATCCAGGACTCCGCCCGGCCGAGCCTATCCTGGTGGGAGCACTTCGGCCGCTCCCACGACACGCTCCCGGGCTGGCAGTTCGCCTACCACTTCTTCACCCGGTCGCTGACCGACGGCAAGCTGCGCCGCCGCGACCCTGACTTCGTCGAGTCCGCGCACGCCCGGTGGAAGGCCGCGCTCGGAGCCGCCCCGCTCGACAGCGCGCTGACGATGCCCGGTCACACCGTGCCCGGCCGCGTGGTCACGCTCGAGCCCCACGCGGTCCGCCTGGGCGAGGACTGGCTGCCGCTGTACACGGGGCCGACCGGGCCCGGGCCGGCCGACGGCGGAGGGTGGGCGCTGGAGATCACCGCCCCGGAGGCCGAGGCGGACCTCGTGCCCGCGCTCGAGGCCGTCGCCAGCGGCGCCGGGGCCGGGGCGGCCCTGGTCGCGGTCCGCGCGGGCACGCCGCTGACCCGCCGCCTGATCTGCGAGGAAGCACGGCTCGGACACGGCACGGTCGCCCTGCTGATCGAGGACTGCGACGCCGACACCGCCACCACCGCGGTCCTGTCCGGGCGCTCGGACCTCGTCGCCGCACCTGGAGTCGCCGCACCCGAGGGAGCGGGCGCATGAGCACGGTGGCAGCTCAGGACGCGGAGCAGCTCTACCCGACCGGGCCCGTCGCGCGCCTGCGCCCGCTGTTCGCGCCGCGCGGGATCGCCGTGATCGGCGCCTCGCGTGACCCGGCCAAGCTGGGCGCGGTGATGACGAGATCGCTGGGCGGGTTCCCGGGGGCCGTGGCGGGGATCAACCCGCGCGACGCCGACCTCTCCGCCGGCCGGTACCGTTCGGTCGCCGACGCCGTCGACCGCACCGGGGCTCCTATCGACCTGGCCGTGCTCTGCGTGCCCGCGGACCGCTCGGCGGCGGCGCTCACCGAGGCCGCCAGGGCCGGCGTGCGCGCCGCGCTGGTCTGCTCCGGCGGCTACGCGGAAGCCGGCGGAGCCGGCGTCGATCACCAGCGCGACCTGCTCGCGGCGGCGCACGCCTGCGGGGTGGCGCTGCTCGGCCCGAACACGTCGGGCTTCATCGCGCCGACCCGCAGGCTGACCGCCTCCTTCGTGCCCGGGGCCGCCGCGGTGACCGCCGGGCCGGTCGCCGTGGTCGCGGCAAGCGGCGGGGTGAATCACGCGCTCGCCTACCTGCTGACCGAGGCCGGCGTCGGCGTGTCTCTCGCGGTCGGGGTCGGCAACGCGGTGGACGTGACGGCGGCCGACATCCTGTCCTGGCTGGCCGCCGACGAGGAGACCCGCGCGGTGGCCCTGCACGTCGAATCGGTGCCGAACGGCCCGGCGCTGATCGCCGCGGTCAGGGAACTTGCCGCCCGCAAGCCTGTCGTCGCGCTCGTCGTCGGCCGGAACGACGTCGCCGACTTCGCCCGGTCGCACACCGGCGCACTGGCCACGTCGTGGCGCACGACCCGCGCGGCGCTCCGGCACGCGGGCGCCGTCCTGGTGGACGACGAGCGGCAGCTCACCGACGCCGTTACCGCGCTGTCCGCCCTGCGCCTGCGGCCGGCCGCGGACCCCGGTGTCGGCGTGGTCACCGCGCAGGCCGGCCCGGGGCTGTTGCACGCCGACGGACTGCGCGGCGCTGGGGTCGCCGTGCCGGCGCTGTCGCCGGCCACGGTATCCGCCCTGGGCGAGCTGCTCCCGCCGCTGACCTACCAGGCCAACCCGGTTGATACGGGCCGGCCCGGCGAGACCTTCGCGGCGGTACTGCGCTGCGTGGCCGCCGACCCGGCGATCACGCTGGTGAGCGCGTATGCGCTCAGCGAGCCGGACGTCCTCGACCTTCCGGCCGCGGTGGCGGCCGCGGAACCCGGCCCGCTCGTCGTCGGACTCGGCGGCCCGGCGGAGGAGATCAGGCCGCAGCGTGACGCGCTGCGGCGGCTCGGCGTGCCCGTCATGACCAGCCCGGCCGCCCTCACCACCGCGGTCCGCGCCCTGACCGAGGACGCCCGCGCCCGGCTCATGCACGAGCAGCCCGTCCGCGTTCCCGCCGCCCACCGGGTCAGGCCGGACGGCCCGCTGGATGAGGATCAGGCCAAGACGCTGCTCGCCGCGCTGGGCGTGCCCACGCCGCCCCGGCGCGCCTGCCGCGACCGCGACGAGGCGTACCGGGCCCTGGCCGAGCTGCCCGGTCCCGTCGCGGTCAAGATCCTCGATGCCGAGGTCAGCCACAAGTCCGACATCGGCGGGGTCCATCTCGGCATCCGCGGCCGCGCGGAGCTCGACGCGGCCCTGGACGCGCTGGACCGCATCGGGGCGCGCCGGTACCTGGTGGAGACGATGGCGCCGCCCGGCGTCGACCTGATCGCCGGCGCGTCGCGGGACCCCGTCTTCGGCCCGGTCGTGCTGGCTGGACTGGGCGGGACGGTGGCCGAGGCGCTGGCCGACGTCGCCGTCGCGCCTGCCCCGCTCGCGCCGGCCCAGGCCGCGGCCCTGGTCGGCGAGCTCGCCGGCCGCGCCCTGCTGGACGGGTTTCGCGGCGGCCCGGTGGCCGACCGCGCCGCGATCGGCGAGATCCTGGCCGCCCTCGGTGACCTGCTGGTGGCTAACCCGGCTCTGGAGGCGGTCGAGATCAACCCCCTGCGCGTCACCGGCCAGGGGCTGCTCGCCCTCGACGCTATGGTGACCCTCGCCGGGCCAGCCGCGCGGAAGGAGACGGACCATGCCTGACGCACCTGCTGTCACACCGGTCGCCGAGGGAACCGTGCCCTGGCCGGAGGAGGCTGTCCGGGAGTACGTGGCCCGCGGCTGGTGGCGGGGCCGCGCGCTCGGCACCGAACTGTGGAGCGCGGCCGACGCCCGGCCCGGCGCGCCCGCGGTGATCGACGGCGCGGTCCGGCTGACGTACCGGTCGGTGACCGTCCGGGCCGACGCCCTTGCCACGAAGCTCACCGACGACCTCGGCCTGCGTCGCGGCGACCGCATCGTGGTCCAGCTACCGAACTGCTGGCAGTTCGTGATCCTGCTGCTCGGCTGCCTGCGCGCCGGGATCATCCCGGTCATGGCGCTGCCCGCGCACCGCCGGCACGAGCTGGCCTACCTGGTCGGGCACAGTGAGGCCGTGGCCATCGCCGTTCCCGGCCTGGTGCGCGACTTCGACCACCGGAAGATGGCGGAACAGCTGGTGGCCGACTGCCCGACGCTACGGGTCGTGCTGACGACGAGCGAGATCGCCCGGGCCGGGTGTACCGATCTCACCGCCCTGTGTGCCGAGCCGGCGCAGGCGGACGGGCCCGCCGCCCGGCGGCGGTGGGATGCCGACCCGCCCGGCAGCCGCGGGGTCGCGCTGTTCCTGCTGTCCGGCGGCACCACCGGCCTGCCCAAGCTCATCGCGCGGACCCACGACGACTACGCCTACAACGCACGCGCCAGCGCCGCGCTGTGCGGGCTCGGGCCGGACACGGCCTACCTGACGGCGCTGCCGGCGTCGCACAACTTCCCGCTGGCCTGCCCGGGAATCCTGGGCACCCTGCTGTCCGGCGGCCGCGTCGTCATGCTGCCGTCGCCGGAGCCCGAGCGATCCTTCGCCGCCATCGCCGCCGAGGGGGTCACCGTCACCGCCGCCGTGCCCGCGGTCGCGCAGCGGTGGATCAGGCACGCCCGGGAACACGGCGCCGGCCAGTTGCGCTCGCTGACGCTGCTGCAGGTCGGCGGCGCGCGGCTGGCCGACGAGATCGCTCGCCAGGTCCGGCCGGTCCTGGGCTGCACCCTGCAGCAGGTGTTCGGCATGGCCGAGGGGCTGCTGAACTACACCCGCCTGGACGACCCCGACGACGTCATCTGCACCACCCAGGGCCAGCCGCTCAGCGAGGGTGACGAGGTCCGGCTCGTCGACGCGTTCGACGACGACGTGCCCGAGGGCGAACCCGGCTCTCTGCTCACCCGCGGCCCCTACACGCCGCGCGGGTACTACCGGGCCGCGGAGCAGAACGCGCGCGCCTTCACTTCCGGCGGCTGGTACCGCAGCGGCGACATCGTCCGCCGCCGGCCGGACGGCAACCTCGTCGTCGAGGGCCGGGACAAGGACATGATCAACCGGGGCGGGGAGAAGATCAGCGCGGAGGAGGTGGAGAACCTCGTCTATCAGCTCCCGCAGGTCGCCCAGGTCGCCGCCGTCGCCATGCCCGACCCCGAGCTCGGCGAGCGGGTCTGCGTCTACGCCGTGCTGACCCCCGGCGCCGCGCTGACTCTCGACGACGTGCGCGCCGCGATGACGAAAGCCGAGGTCGCCCGCTTCAAATGGCCCGAGCGGCTCATCGTCGTACCCGAACTGCCCGCCACCAAGGTAGGCAAGATCGACAAGAAGGCGCTGCGCGCTGACATCGCCGCGCGGCTGGCCCGCGACTAAGGAAGCAACCGAAAATGACCAGCCTGACAGACAAGACGGCCAACGCCGTCTTCGACAGCCCAGAACACCAGGCCAAGCTGGCCCAGCTCTACCGGGACTTCGACGCGGAGGGCATGACGCCGCTGTGGCAGACCCGCGAGGGCCTGATGCCGTTCAGTCCCGAACCGCGCGCGGTACCGCACCTGTGGCGGTGGGCCCGGCTGTACCCGCTGGCCGCCCGCAGCGCCGACCTCGTGCCGGTCGGACGGGGCGGTGAGCGCCGCGCCATCGGCCTGGGCAACCCCGGCCTGCCCGGCGACCCCTACGCCACTCCCACGCTGTGGGCCGCCATCCAGTACCTCGCCCCCCGGGAGAACGCGCCCGAGCACCGGCACACCCAGTCCGCGTTCAGGTTCGTCCTGGAAGGCGAGGGCGTGTGGACCGTCGTCGACGGCGACCCGGTGGCCATGCGCCGCGGTGACCTGCTGCTCACGCCGGGCTGGCATTTCCACGGGCACCAGAACGTGTCCGACCAGCCGATGGCGTGGCTCGATGGCCTGGACATCCCGCTCGTCGCCACCACGGACCAGGGCTTCTTCGAGTTCGGTCCGGACAAGCTGACCGACACCTCGACCCCGGACCGCAGCCGCGGCGAGCGGCTGTGGGGCGGCCCCGGCCTGATCCCAGTGTCGGCCGCGGGCCAGCCCCGCCCGGCCTCCCCGCTGATGGCCTACCGGTGGGCGCACACCGACGCCGCACTACGCGCCCAGCTCGGGCTGGAGTCCGAAGGCTACCCCGGCGTGCTCGAGCCCGGTCACGCCGCGGTCCGGTTCGCCAACCCCACGACCGGAGGTGACGCGCTCCCCACGATGCGGACGGAGATGCACCGGCTGCGCGCCGGGACCGGCACGCCCCGCACCCGTACCACGGCGTCCTCGGTCTGGCAGGTCTTCGACGGCCGCGGCACCGTCACGCTGGACGGCGAGGTGCACCAGTTGGCGCACGGCGACGTCTTCGCGGTTCCCTCCTGGTGCGAGCTGTCCCTGCACGCGGACACCGAGCTGGACCTGTTCACCTTCTCCGACGCGCCGGTCTTCGAGAAGCTGTCCCTGCTGCGCACCGAGGTCACCGGCTGATGCGGCTCGCGACCATCCGCGTCGCCGGCGGCACCCGTGCCGTCCGGATCGACGGCGGCCAGGCGGTCGAGACCGGCCACTCCGATGTCGGGGCACTGCTCGCCGCCCCGGACTGGCGCGACCAGGCGGCGGCCGCGAGCGGCGAGCAGCACCCGGCCTCGTCCCTGGACCTCGCCCCGGTGGTCCCGCGGCCCGGCAAGGTCGTCTGCGTCGGGCTGAACTACCGCAACCACATCCTCGAGATGGGCCGCGAGCTGCCCGAGTACCCCACCTTGTTCGCCAAGTTCGCCGACGCGCTCATCGGGCCGCGGGACCCTATCCAGCTCGCCCCCGAGTCCTCGGCGGTGGACTGGGAAGCCGAGCTCGCGGTCGTCGTCGGCGGCACCGTCCGCCGGGCCGGCGCGGCCGAGGCCGCGACGGCGATCGCAGGCTTCACCGTGCTCAACGACGTCACCATGCGGGACTGGCAGTACCGCACCACCCAGTGGCTGCAGGGCAAAACCTTCGAGGCGACGACCCCGATCGGCCCGGTGCTGGTGACGCCGGACGAACTGCCCGGCGGCGTCCGCCCCGCGCTGTCGCTCACCGCCGCGGTGGACGGCGAGACCGTGCAGAAGGCCGACACCTCGGATCTGGTTTTCGATCCAGTCGCCCTGGTCCGGTACGTCTCCGTGATCATGACGCTGCGGCCCGGTGACGTCATCGCCACCGGCACGCCGGGCGGCGTCGGCCACGCCCGCAAGCCGCCGCGTTACCTGGCCGCGGGCATGACGCTGACGACCGAGATCGAGGGCATCGGGCGGCTGGAGAACGCCGTGGGGGAGCCGTGACGGCCCGCCGGTGGATGGACGACGGCACCCGGCTGTTCCTCGGCGCGCTCGCGGACCTCGGTGACGATGACCTGGATCGTCCCCTGGCGCTGCCGGGCTGGACCGGGCGGCATGTCGTCGCCCACGTCCACTACAACGCCCGGGCGCTGGGACGCCTCGTACAGTGGGCGACGACCGGCACGGAGAACCGGATGTACGCCTCGCCCGAACAGCGCGCCAGCGAGATCGAGGCCGGCGCGGCGCGGCCCGCCGCCGAGCTCAGGGACCTGGTGCGGCGGTCCGCGGATGACCTGGCCTCCGCCCTGGACGGACTGCCCGCGGGGGCGTGGGACGCGACCGTGGTGACCGCGCAGGGCCGCACCGTTCCCGCCACCGAGATCCCGTGGATGCGCGCGCGGGAAGTGTGCGTCCACGCCGTCGATCTCGGCGCGGGAATCACGTTCTGCGACCTGCCGGCCGATTTCACCGCCGCCCTGCTCGCCGACGTCGTCCGCAAGCGCGCCGGGGCCGGCGAAGGACCGGAGCTCGCGGCCTGGCTTACCGGCCGGGTACCGGCCGCGCCCAAGCTGGCCGCCTGGCTATGAACCGAACGGATTCGGGGGGCGCCCCATGCCTGTGCTTGACGTTCCCGGGACGGCGCTTTACTACGACAGCGCCGGCGACGGGCTTCCGCTGATACTCGTGCACGGCTCGGCGGTCGACGGCAGCACCTGGGATGGCGTATTGCCGGACCTGGCCCGGGACCGCCGGGTCATCACCTACGACCGGCGCGGCTACTGGCGGTCGACCCACAAGCCCGGGAAGGCGATCGCTTCGCGGGGACCGACTGGACCGGTTCCCCCGACGGGAGCGCATTCGTCATCGGGGCGATGGCGTGGCTGGACTGCTCGTTGCACGCCGAGGTCCCGGCGGGCGATCACTCGATCGCGCTGCTAACCGTGCACGGGCTACACGTCGACCAGGCCGTACTCCCGCTCGTCTTTCACGGCAGCCGCTTCCGTCGGCTCTGGAGTACGTGAGGTACGAGCCGACTCCGGGTCGGCTCGCACCTCACGTCAACGGCCGGGCTGGTTATTTGCAGGTGAAGCTGCTGGCCTTGGTGATGTTGCCGTGGCCTTTGTAGTAGTCCATCTGGGGGTACAGGCATAGCGGCCGGGACAGCGTGACCGCGTTGGTGGCGGGGTCGGTGACGACGCCGAGGATGGATGCCGGGGCTTTACCGTGCTGGACCCAGTTGACCACCGCCTTGAGCGGATCGGCAGGTGCGGGCCCGGCCGCGCTGGCGCAGTGCTGGGCGCCGGGGGCCAGGAACAGCCGGGCGAAGGAATCGGTGGCGGCCGGGCCGCCCATGGCGTGCTGCACGCGCTGGTAGTAGTTGATGGTGCCCTGGGGGAAGATGAGCTGGTCGGCCAGGCCGTGCCAGATCAGGATCTTCCCGCCGTCATCCCGGAACGCGGACAGGTCCGGGTCGTCGGTAGCGATGGTGCCGGAGAACTCGGCTACCGACTGGGCGAACAGCCGGTCGAACTGCGGGTAGGTCAGCGTCTGCCAGTTCCAGGACGGGTTGCGCTGCAGCCATGTCCCGAGCCAGGACACGGTGATCGGGAACGGAGCCCCCGTCGTCACCCCGGACGCGCTGGTCGTGGTACCGGCCAGCCCGGCCAGGCTGGCGCCGCGCTCCAGCCCGTACCACAGCTTCTTGCCCTGTACGGACACCGGGCCGTCCCAGATCTTGGTCATGACGGCGGCGTCGGCCCGCGTGATGGTGCCGCACGGCGTGGTGAGCCCGACGAGCTTGTAGGGGCTCCAGTGGCAGTCGGCCGGGTCGTTGATCCAGCCCTGGGCGACCGGGCCGTGCCCGCAGGCCTTGATCACCGCCTGGGTGAAGGCGTCTTCCTTGCAGGTCGGCAGGAAGTCATGGGACTGGTTCATCACCAGTTCCGGCCAGATCTCCGCCGGGATGAACTTCGTCCAGTTGATGGCCGGAGCTCCGGAAACGATGCCGTCGTAGTCCGCCGGGTACCTCTGCGCCTCCATCAGGCCCTCACGGCCGCCGGTGGAACAGCCGTAGAAGTAGGAGTAGCTGGCGTCGTGTGCGTAGAAGGCCGCGGTGACCGCCTTACCTGCCACCGACATGTCGTGCATTCCGGCCGAGGCGAAGTCGGTGATCAGCGGCCAGTTCAGCGTCCCGTCGGGCTTCAGCGCCCAGCTCCCGGTCGCACCCTCGCTGATCGGCACGCCGCAGTCGGTCGACGCGGTGGCGTAACCGCTTTCCACGCCCTCGGCCAGTGATCCGGCTATCCCGGGCGCCGTGTAGTACGGCCCGCAGGTATATCCGGCTCCGCCGACGCCCTGGAAGTTGCCGTTCCATTTGGCTGGCAGCCAGACCACTATGTTGACCGGATTGCCCGCCGAGTCGGTCTGGACCAGGCTGACCTGGCAGAAGTCCGGTAGTCCGGTAATGGGGATCGTCGTGCCCGGTGGGGTAAAGCTCCCGCTCGTCTCATCCACCACGCTGCCGACGCTGACGTGCGGCAGCTTGACCGCCGCCCGGACCGCCGTCGCCGTACATGGCAGGTCAGCCGCCTTAGCGGCAGCGCCTTGCGCCAGACCCGGCGTGCTCGCCGACGCCGCAGCCGCAGCCGCGCCGGGCACAGCCAGGACAACCGCCAGGCCAGCGACAATCAGCCCGGGATACCAGCCGCGCACGCCATGCCGTCTTCGATGACCGAACATCTAGCACCTCCATTTCGTGTCCCCCCGGCATCTCGAAGCCGATGGCAGCGGGACGATTCCGGTGCCCGCTGCCAGCGGCGCCTGCTTTGTAGACGACGACCGGCTTGACCGTCTCGCCGGAGGCCGAGTCGCTGAAGGCGAGGTTGATGTCGTCGAGCTTGCAGGTGCGGATCATCTTGTCGAAGGGAACCGCCCTGTTCCCCGGTCACGTCCGCGCCGACAGCTTCGACGATGCCTGCCCCTTCGTGCCCTAGCACGGCGGGCAGCGGCGGCGGGTACACGCCATGGCCCACGATGGCGTCGGTGTGGCAGATGCCGGTGGCGACCATCCGGACCCGGGCCTTGTCGGCCGGAAATCATCCAGCTGAAGCTGCTCGAGCGTCAGCGGCTTGCCCTGCTCGCGCGCGACCGCCGCGGTGATGGTTGGCATGCTGCTGCTCCTCGTCCTGGCGCATCTTGTTCAGGTAGCGGTTCACCCCGTCGGCAATGTCGACGGATCTTTGCGTCCGGCAGTGGTCCCATGCTCAGGTCAATCCTGTAACGATCGAACTTCGTCCGTCAATAAGTTGTCACAAGAAGCTCGGCGACCCTCGCCGTCAACGATCCGAGTCGCGTGGACCACTGTTGCGTGGCCCCGGTCATAGCTTGCCCGGGGCGGCTCAGCCTCCTGATCGCCGGCCTCCTGCCAGCTTGGCCGGTCCGCGGCCGTTACGCTCGAACAAATGCTCCCCGTGACCTGGATCCATCGGCATCGCTCGCAGGAGGTCTGGGCGGTCGCGGAAAGGGTTCGTCCAGCAGGTGACTTCCGTGAACATTTCAGAATTTTGACGAACGCGTGATATATGACAGAGACTTGTGGCCATGTCGGCGAAGGCGGTTCTCGGTCGGCGCCGATGAAGCCGCGGGCGATCCTATGGGACCTGTTCGGCGACCACCTGCGCTACGTAGGAGAGGGTCAGGTGCCGATGCGCGCGTTGACCCTCCTGCTCGGGGAGTTCGGCGTGGCGGAAACCACCTCCCGCGTAGTGCTGTCCCGGATGCGCCGCGAGGGCTGGTTCACCACCTCCCGGGACGGGCGGCAGACCAGTTACGCGCTCACCGCCCGGAGCATCAAGATGCTGGACGAGGGCCGGACCCGGATCTTCGAACGCGGCCGGGACGGCTGGGACGGCACCTGGCGGATGGTCATCTACGCGGTGCCCGAGGACAGCCGGGCGGAGCGCGACCGGGCCCGCCGGACGCTGACCTGGCACGGGTTCGGGCCGCTGGCCGCGGCTACCTGGATCTCACCGCACCCTCGGCTTGATACCGTGCGTGAGGCGCTCGCGGACCTGGCCGCCACCCGGATCGACCTGCTAGAGAGCCGGGCGCTGAGCCGCGCCGCGGATCGCGAGATGGCGTTCCGCTGCTGGGATCTGGACGGCCTGGCCCGGGACTATATGGAACTGGTAGCCGCCTACGAGCAGCTGCCGTCTGAGGCTGAGCTCGCCGCGCTGCCAGGCCCGGAGGCGCTACGGCGGCAGGTGGAGTTGGTGGCCTCGTACCGGGCGCTGCCGTTCCGCGACCCCGACCTGCCCGCCGCGCTGCTGCCGGAGGGGTGGCAGGGACGCCGCGCCCACGCGCTATTCACCGCGGCGCACGACGCCTTGCACGGCCCCGCGGATGCCTATGCACGCAACGTCGTCGCACGGAACCGCTGAAGACGCTGGGCCGGCCGAGACCTTGATCCCGGCCATCGCGGAGACCCGCCAGCAAGGAGGAATGGCCTGTGCGTGCTGTCTGGTACGACCGGCAGGGGCCGGCGGCGCAGGTGCTGCAGGCCGGTGAGCTGCCCGCGCCGGAGCCAGGCCCGGGTGAGGTCCGGGTCCGGCTTACCCGGTCCGGAGTGAACCCGGGGGATACCAAGAAGCGCAGTGGCTGGCTGGGATCCGTAATGCCGTTCCCGCGGGTGATCCCGCACAGCGACGGGGCCGGGGTTGTGGAATCAGCCGGCGAAGGCGCGGACGCGACCCGGCTCGGCCGCCGGGTTTGGGTGTACGGCGCCCAGTCCTACCGGCCGTCCGGGACCGCGGCGCAGTTGACCGTGGTCCCGGAAGGGCAGGCGGTGGACCTGCCAGATGACGTGAGCGATGATGCCGGTGCGTGCCTGGGTATCCCGGGGATCACCGCGCACCGGGCCGTTTTCGCCGACGGTCCCGTCGCCGGCCAGACCGTCCTGGTGCACGGCATCCTGGGTGGTGTCGGATCCCTGGCCGCGCAACTGGCTCTCTGGGGCGGCGCCACCGTCATCGGCACCGTGCGCCGCAGCAGTGAGCTAAGTCAGGTCCCGGCCTCGGCTGCGACTCACACCATAGCGCTGGAGGAACCCGATCCGCCCGGGGCGATCCGGGCGCTGGCCCCCGCCGGGGTGGACCCCCGTGCACGTGCACTCACCTAACGTCGGCGAGAACGTGCAGGACCACGTGCTCCACGGTGGCTGTCTGTACGAAGCGCCCGAACCGTTCGTCTATAACAACAGCGCCGCTAACGTATCGGGCTATTACAAAACTGACAGCAGCCTTGAACTGCCCGACGTTAGCATCGTCGAGATCGAGATACCCTACGCCAGCGACACCATCGCCAAGGAGTTCCCTGCGCCGCCCAACACATGGGCCCTATGCGGCGGCCTAGTCACGCCGAGCAGCCGCGGCACGGTGAGGCTCCGGTCCGCTAACCCGGACGACCGCCCGATCGTGGACATGCGTTTCCTGAGCCATCCCGATGACGTCGCCAAGCTGGAGCGGAGCATCCAGATTGCCCGCGCGGCCGCCGCGTCGTCGGCCCTGAAGCCCTTCGTGGTCCGCGAGGTCGCGCCCGGACGGACGCTCAAGGGCCAGGAACTCGCCAACTTCGTCCGCAATGGGGCGACGACCTACTTCCACTCATCAGGGGCCTGCCGGATGGGAAAGGACGACGCAGCCGTGGTCGACCCGCACCTGCGCGTCAACGGCGTGCGCAACCTGCGCATCGCAGACAGCACCATCATGCCGCGGATCGTAGCCGTGCCGACGATGCCAGCCTGCGTGTTTATCGGATTGCGCATGGCCGAGCTGCTAACGCAGGGAGCGTCCCACCGATGACTGAATCTGGTCCGCGCGGTCAGCCGATGTTGTGGCGGTGCGCGTAGCCGATCGCGGCGGCGCGGTCCCGCAACCCGGTCTTGGCGAAGATCCGGCTGATGTGGGTCTTGACCGTGTGGTTGCTCAGGAACAACTGCGCCGCGATCTCCGGATTGGTCATCCCGCGGGCGATCATGCCCAGGATCTCCGCTTCGCGCTGCGTCAGGCCGTCGGGGGGCGGCGCGCTCCGGGCGGGCTCGGGCTTCGGGGGGGCTTCCGTGGCGGCGAGCAGCGTCGCGTGCACGCGGGGGTCGAAGACAGTCAGCCCGCCTACCGCCGCGCCCAGCGCCCGGGCGATCTCGGTGTAGTCGGCGTCCTTGGTGAGGTAGCTGCGCGCGCCGGCCCGGAGCGCGTCCAGGACCGAGCTGTCGTCCGCGTATGTGCTGAGCACGACGATCGCGACCTCGGGGTGCTCGGCGGTCAGCCGGCGGATGGCGCCGATGCCGTCCAGGACGGGCATGTGCAGGTCGAGCAGGATCGCGTCGGGGTGGTGCTCGGCCACGAGGTCCAGGGCCTGCTCCCCGTCCGCGGCGGCGCCGACCACCTCGATGTCGGGTACGGCGTCGAGCAGCAGGACGAGGCCCTGGCGCACGCTGGCCTGATCATCGGCGATGACGAGGCGCAGCGGCGCCCCCGCCGGCGGGGTGGTCATGAAGCCATGGTCTCGGGCTGGCGGCGCGGTAGTTCGGCGGTCACGATCCACTGGCCGTCGCGGCGCCCCGCCTCGAGGGTTCCGTTCAGCAGCCGGAGCCGTTCGTGCATGCCGGTCAGCCCGTAGCCGCCGTTGACCGTGCTCACGTCCGCCGCCTGGTGAGTGTCCGCGCCCGGGGGCAGGTCGTTGCGGACGGTGAGCCGGATATCGGCGTCGCCGCAGTCGAGACGGACCGCCACGGGCTGCCCCGCGGCGTGCTTGGCCGCGTTGACCAGGGCCTCCTGGGCGATGCGTAGCAGCGCGAGCGTGGCGTCCGGTGGCAGGGCCGCGGGCACGCCGCCGGTGTCGTAGCTGACGGGGACGTGATACCGCTGCGCGTGGGTGCCGGCGACCAGGGCGAGTTCCTCATCGAGCGGCAGGGTGTCGGTGCGCAGGGCCTGAACTGCGCGGCGGGTCTCCACCAGGCCCTCGACGGCCATCTGCTGGGCCGCGGCCAGCAAGTCACTGGCCTGGTCGGCGTCCTTGTGCAGCACCGACCGCGCCGCCTGGATCTGGATCCCGAGCGCGCCGAGCGAGTGGGCGAGCACGTCATGGATCTCCCGGGCGATGCGGGTGCGTTCGTCGAGGAGGTCGGCCCGGCGCTGCTCGGCCTGCAGTTGCTCGCGCTGGGCCAGCAGCGCCGCCGCCTGCTCCGCCTGGACTCGGTACGCGCCCCAGTTGTGCCCGATCACCAGGCCGGTGAGCACGATCGCCGGGAGCCCGAGCAGCGTGCCGTAGCTCTGGCCGAAAGCCAGCCCGCTGACCTCGATCGCGAGTATGCCCGCCGCGGTCACGGCCACCGCCGCCGCGAGGTCGCTGTTAACGCCCGCGGCCATCGCCGCCACGAACGCCAAGACCACCATGGCCGAACCGCCGCCGCCAGCGCCGGCCGCGAACCCCGAGGCAAAGGCGATCACCCCGCGGAGCACGGGCAGCGCCCAGGCGGGATATCGCGCCGCGGCGGCGGGGGACGCCTCCAGCACGGTCCAGGCCAGCAGGGCCAGGCCAAGCACGGCGTAGCACGCGATCTGAACCGGCAGGGCGTACGGCGCGCTCGGCGGAGCGATGAGGAACGCCAGCAGGCCGAGCCATACGAAGCCGAGGGCGCGGGCCAGTGCGTTGACCGTGCGCAGCATGCCTCCAGTATCGGCCCGGGCGTGGTAGCGGCACGTCAGCCCCCGGGCTGAAGCCCGGGCTGACCCGCCGGGCGCGGCCTGGTACCGCCTGGTACCAGGCCGCGCCCGTCATTCTCATGCCGGGGACCAGCCCTTGCTCTGACGCGCTCACCAGCGCAATTGGCGAATGTGGAGTCGTTAACGAAACCCACTCGAAGGAGCTCGAGATGCTTTCCGAACTGACCGAAGCAATGATCGTCAACGGCGTCGTGCTCGCCACCGTGCTGGCCACCGACCTCGGCCCCGCGCGCAAGATCAGCAAGATACGGCTGCTGCGTCCCGTGATCGCCGCCGCGGTGATCATCCCGTTCTTTGTCGACTGGCCGGCTACCCACGGGATGGCCCTGGCGGTGGAGATCGCGGGCGTCGCCGCCGGCCTGCTGTGCGGGCTGGCCGCCAGCGCCCTGATGGGCGTCTACCGGAGCCCGGCGACCGGCAAGCCGGTCAGCCGGGCCGGGCTGCCGTACGCGATCTTCTGGACCGCCATCATCGGCGCCCGCGCGGCCTTCTCCTACGGCTCCGTGCACTGGTTCACCGCCCCGCTGGTGAGCTGGGGCATCGCACACCAGGTCAGCGTCGCGGCCCTCGCCGACGGGCTGATCTTCATGGCCATCGCCATAATCCTGGTGCGCACGGTCACCCTCGGCGTGCGTGCGTCCCGGCTGCCGGCCGCGGCCCTCGAACCGCGCAGCGCCGAGGCCGCCGCCCGCAGCGGCCAGCCCGGGGCCTGACGCCCGGAGCGGCCAGCCTGGGGCCCGGATGGCACCGACGCCACCCGGGCCCCAGGCGTCTGTAAGTCATCCCGGCGCCAGCACCCAGTGCGCCCGTTACCGGCAGCGAGGTAAACCCTGGCACCGGTCCCGGCTCCAGAACCTGGACGACTACGACATCGTGCGGACCTACGGAGCTGAATACCGGGGCGTCGTGAACTACTACCTGCTTGCCCAGGACGTCTGGCGGCTCGGCACCTTGTGCTGGAACGCCCTGACATCGATGCTGAAGACCCTGGCCGCCAAGAACAAGTCCACCGTCACCAAGATGGCCGCCTGCCACAAGGCGAAGATCATCACCGGCGACGGCCCCAGGACCTGCTTCGAGGCCAGGCGGAAGCGCGAGGGCAAGAAAGACCTGGTAGCACGATTCGGCGGGATCCCCCTGCGGCAAGACAGGCGCGCGGTCATCCATGACCGCGCACCGGACCCGGTCCCCGCCCCGCACAAGGAGCTGATCCACCGGCTCCGCAAGCGGCGGTGCGAGCTATGCGAGCACGGTGCCACGGCGGCAGTCCACCAGGTCGCCGGACTCAAGCACCTCGGGGAACCCGGACCAGGCCAGCCCGCGTGGGCCGTCCTCATGGCAAAAATGCGGCGCAAGACGCTCATCGTCTGCGCACCCTGCCACGACTGGATCCACGCGAACCCCGTCCCGCACGCGGCATAAATCGCTGGAGAGCCCGGTGCACCGAAAGGTGCACGCCGGGTTCGGAGGGAGGCTGCACGGAAAAGGCCCAGGTTCATCCCCGATGAACCCGGGACCTCACCGTGCAGCCCACCCTGCCAATTAGGCAACCCCCGGCTACTACGCCAGAATGCATTCGCCCTTTCGAGGGCCCGCGCGACCGCAGGAGAGCTAGTGCCGTAGCAGGCAACGTTCGCCCTGACGTCTACGAGCGTGAACGGTAATGCCTGGAGGGCCTTTTCGTTCATGTGCCGGGTCGGGTCAGACGTCCGGCGGCTTCCAGGACTCGCAGCGCGTTCAGCGTGATCATCTGGTTCGGTCCTGACCGGCCCCAGTCCACCACTTCGGGGGTGACGGTGCTGCCCGGCGGTTTCCACCAGCAGCCACCGGGCTGCCAGCGGCCGTCCGGCAGGCGCCGCCGCTGCAGCTCATCGAGGGCGTCACCGGCGCGGGGGTCGCCGGCCCTGCCCATCCGCGACAAGACGAGCAGGGCCTGCAGGATGTCGTAGTGCCAGTAGGGCGGGTAGTGCGGGGCGAGCCAGGCGCGGTGGATCGCCTGGCCGCTGCCCAGGCTGCGGAACAGCCGGTGGTCCAGGAACAGCCCGGCGGCGCGGCTGGCCGCGTCCGTGGCGGCCGGGTCGCCGGTGGCCTGCCCGTACTCGTGCAGTCCAAAGGCCGGGGCCAGCGACTCGTGGAAGGAGGAGCGCCGTCCGGTGGCGGCCGGGTCGCAGTTCCACCCGCCGTCGGGCCATTGCCAGGCGATCAGGGATCCGGCCAGGGAGCGGACCCGCGGGTCGGCGGCCAGCCCGAGCCGGCAGCAGGCGGCCAGGGCGTTTCCCTCGATGGAGGCGTGGGCGCGGGCGAGCCCGCCGATCTGCCGGGCGCGCCGGCCCGGCACTGCCAGCCAGGCCAGGACGTGACCGGCGGCGGCGACCGCGCGTGGCTCGCCCGGGGGAATGGCCAGTTCGGCCAGGGATACCAGCCGCCAGTGCGCCCCGGTCCACTTGCGGTAGGGGTGCACGCCGAACCCGCCGTCGCTTCGCTGGCCGGACAGCAGCGCGGTCATCTTGGCGCCGGCGAGCACCTGGCCGGCGTCGTCATCGGCGTCCTCGCCGAGCAGGTCGCGGTGGGTCATCAGCCGGATGGCCGGCTCGCCGCTGTTCAGCAGCCAGGCCACGGCGGCGTGCGTCCGCATGTCCATGCCCGCCCGTCTCAGGCTGCGCTTACCCGCTTCACGATCCGGCGCAGCCGGGGATCGCCGGTGTGGCGGTTCCGCCAGGCGATGCAGCGGCGGATCATGCTGCCCTGTTCGCGGTGGGTGGCGTGGTCGGTGCCGTTGAGAGTGAACTCGCGCAACGCGGTGAACTGACATTCAAGGCGGTTCTTCCACGAGGAGTTCGTGGGCGTGTAGGCGATCTCGACGTTGCTGGCTGCGGCCCACCGCCCGACGCGCTTGTCTTTCCTGGTGGTCAAGTGCGGGCTGTAGTTATCGCAGACGATCGCGATCCGCACAGCCGCCGGGTGCAGGCTGCGCACGTAGCGGCAGAACTCCAGGAACTCGCCGCGCCGCTTGCGCTTCTTGATGTGCCCGTACATTTTGTCGCTGCCCAGCTCCAACGCGGCGAACAGGTGCCGTACCCCGCTGGTGCGGTGGCAGGTCGCCCGCAGCCGCCGCCGCGGCGGCTCGCCCGGCTCACGGGTGGTGCCGCCGCGGCGGGCCCACTGGCGGCCCGGCCGCGGCTGCAGGTTCAGCGGGCCGAATTCGTCCAGGCAGAAGACCACGCCCGGGTCGCCGGGCCCGGCGGCCGCCTCGCCGTCGGCGATGGCGTACAGGTAGTCCACCCGGGCCTTCTTGGCCGCGTAGTCCGGGTCGGCGGAGGCCTTCCAGGTCTTCACGGCCTGAAACGAGACGTTCTCCGCGCGCAGCAGCTCCCGCAGGCCCTCGTGTGAGATGTCCTCGACCACCCCCTCGGCGACCAGGAAGTCCGCCAGCTTGGCCAGGCTCCACCGGGAAAACGGCAGCTCGTGCTCGGCCGGCTTGGACTTGGCGATCTTCTTGATCTCCCGCCGCTCGGCCAGCGTGAATGTCGGCGGCCGCCCGCCCGCGTAG
Source organism: uncultured Actinomycetes bacterium (assembly GCA_963722275.1). Lineage (GTDB taxonomy): Bacteria > Actinomycetota > Actinomycetes > Streptosporangiales > Streptosporangiaceae > Palsa-504. Next base: position 29,947 of record CAVRMX010000032.1, read on the forward strand.
CGGGGGTACAGGGAGCCGAAGCCGTCGGCGTTGAAGTTGTGCAGCACGTCGCGGCCCCGGTCCTCGCTGGTAAAAGCCAGCCTCGCGATCTGCGCCACGCTCATGCCCTGCGCCGACCACAGCACCATCTGCGCCCGCCGCCACGTCACCACCGACCCGCTGCCGCGGCGCACGACCCGTTTCAGGCGATTGCCCTCGTCATCACTGATCTCACGTACTCGCACGCGGCCAGCCATACCCGCCAGTGTGACCCGGCCAACCAGCGCAGGGAACCCTGGGACGCCCGGCCTGGCCCGACGAAACAGGGCAAACGTAGGCAGCTACGGCACTAGCTAGGTGGCCCAGCCGAGATCGCGGTAGCGGAACAGCCGGACGGCAATCCCGCTGCCGTACTGGATGCGGACCAGTGACCTCTGCTGTGTCAGGGAACCAGGACGGTTCCCAGCCGATCACTTGCGTGTGGGTCTAGCCTCGGGGTATGGCGCAGATCGTGGTGGTGGGGGCTGGTGTAGTAGCGCTGGGGACCGCGATGCTCCTGGCCGGTGACGGTCATCGGGTCGCCGTGCTCGAGCGGGACCCAGAGGGACCGCCGGACGACCCGGTTGAGGCCTGGGAACGCTGGCAGCGTCCAGGGCTGAATCAGTTCCGGATGGCGCATGCCTTCCTGGCCGGGTTCCGGGCCATTATCGACGCCGAGCTGTCTGCGGTCTCCACGGCCTTGGCCGATGCTGGCGGATTGCGGCTGAACTTCATCCGCGACGTGCTACCTGCGCAGCTGAGCGGCGGCTGGCAGGACGGCGACGAGCGCTACGAGTGGCTGACTGGCCGGCGCGTCCTGGTGGAAGCGGTGCTTGCCGCGGCGGCCGAGGCGACCCCGGGCATAGAGGTCCGCCGGGCCGTGGCCGTCGCAGGCCTCACCACCGGCGCCTCGGCACAGGCCAGCGTCCCGCATGTGACCGGAGTCCGGACGCGGGACGGTGAGGACATCCCCGCTGACCTGGTGGTGGACATGAGCGGGCGGCGGTCAGCCTTGCCGGGCTGGCTGCTGGACATCGGCGCCCGCCCCCCCAGCGAGGAACTGGAGGACAGCGGGCTGGTGTACTTCGGGCGGCACTTCCAGTCGGCCGACGGGTCGGTGCCGCCCCTGTTCGGGGCACCCCAGATTCACTGGGGCACCATTTCCTCGCTCACCTTGCCCGCGGACAACGGGACCTGGTCCGTCGTGGTGGTGACCGCCGCCAAGGACACCGCACTGCGGTCGCTGCGCGAGGCAGACCGCTGGGAAGCCGCGGTACGCGGCCTTCCGCTGGTCGCCCACTGGCTGGACGGGACGCCGATCGATGACGGCGTTCAGGTGATGGCCAGGCTGGAGGACCGATACCGCTGCTTCGCGGTCGACGGGAAGCCCGTCGCCACCGGCGTGGTGGCGGTAGCCGATTCCTGGGCGTGCACCAATCCCACCAACGGCCGCGGCGCGTCGATCGGCATGCTGCATGCCCTGACGCTCCGGGACCAGGTGCGCACCGTCGGCCTTGACGATCCGGCGGCCTTCGCCAGGGCGTTCCATGCCGCTACCACCGAAACCGTCGAACCGTGGTACCGCGCGACCCTCACCAGCGACCGGCACCGGCTCGGCGAGATCGAGGCCGGTATCCGCGGCGTGGCCTACGACTCACCGGACCCTGCTTACCAGCTGGAGAAGGCCCTGGACCTCGCGGTCCAGCAGGACCCGGAGTGCCTGCGGGCGAGTCTCGACACCCGGTTGGTGCTGCGGACGCCCGAGGACGTCTTCGCCCGGCCCGGGCTGCGGGACAAGACCCTCCGGCTAGGATCCCACTGGCGCGACGAGCCGCCGTTCGGCCCTACCCGCGAGCAGATCCTCTCGCTGGTTTCGGCGCCGTGAGAGGAGGCCAGATGGCACGGGTAGATGTCAATGGCGTCGGGATCGAGTACGAGGTCACCGGTCGCGGCCGGCCGGTGGTGCTACTGCACGGCTTTCCCGACTCCGGCCGCCTCTGGCGGCACCAGGTGCCGGCGCTCGCCGCGGCAGGGTTCCAGGTGATAGTCCCCGATCTGCGAGGTTACGGGCACTCCGGCAAGCCTGAGGCCGTCGAGGCCTACTCGCTGCCGCTGCTGGCCGGGGATGTCATGGCCGTCCTGGCCGATCTCCACATCGCCCGGGCCCACCTGGTGGGTCACGACTGGGGTGCCGCCCTGGCCTGGGGGCTCGCCTCGCTCGCGCCCGGCACCGTCGACCACCTGGCCGTGCTGTCGGTCGGCCACCCGGCCACCTTCCGCCGCACGCCCCTGCAGCGCGAGAAGTCGTGGTACATGCTGCTGTTCCAGTTCCCCGGGATCGCTGAACGCTGGCTGAGTGAGGATAACTGGACCAACTTCCGGAGCTGGGCCGGGCACCCCGATACCGACCAGGTGATCGCCGACTTGGAGGCGACCGGATCGGTCACACCGGGCCTGAACTGGTACCGGGCCAACCTGCCGCCCGAATCCTGGGTGGAGCCGCCGCCGGCGCTGCCACCGGTACAGGCCCCCACCATGGGCATCTGGAGTACCGAAGACGTCGCCCTGACCGAGGCTCAGATGACAGATTCCGCCGAGAACGTGGCGGGCCCGTGGCGATATGAGCGATTGGCTGGCCCGGGTCACTGGATGCAGCTTGACGCGCCGGACAAGGTAAATGCCCTGCTGCTCGACTTCCTCCCCAGCTAACGGCGAAATCGAAAGGAGTGTTAAAAAGCTCTGACCTGGTGTGCCCGGCAGCGACCCGCTGCTTAGAAGGCACCTCCGGTGGGTGTCTGGAGGTGCTCTGACGTCGCCTGACATGGGGTCTACCTGCGTCGATGGCGGCTGACAATGGCACGGCGTCGCCTGAAAACTGCCGGCGGTGGCTCCCCGCTTGGCTCCCTGGATCTCGTTACCCTCGCTAATGTTCGAGTGAGCGAAAACATTATCGATAATGCGAGGCCGACGGCGGTCGTCTCTGCGAACCCACCACGCGACTGTCCGACTGCCCCTCGTGAGCCATTGGACAACGAGACCCCCTCGATGCGAACGAGGTTCGTTCAGTCGGATGGTGTCGGCCACCGTAGCTGGTCGGCTGGTAATTGCTAGATATCGAACGCTCCAGTAGGTCCTGAGTCGCCCTGCGTCGGGTGACGATGCCTCTCCACTTGGCTCCCCTGGGTCAAGGGGCATGACCCCGAACGGCCGCCGCCGCGCTGGCCGTCCGGGTGGCGGGATGCGGGCGCGTCAGCTCAGGGCTGTTCGCCGGGTGGGAGTGTGGGGAGCAGGAGCCGGGCGCGGGTCTGCGGGCCGGTGTGGAGGTGGGTCCGTCCGGTCTGGATCGCGGCCCATTGCCGGGTTTCGCCGCCTTCCCATTGGCCCGGGTCGGACCACGACTGGATGATCAGCCGCAGGGTCTCGCCGGCGCGGAAGCGCGTGGCGGTGGGCATCAGGGGGATGTCGACCTGGACGGCCTCGCCGGGGGTGAGCGGCTCGTCGGTGGCGTAGGACAGGACCGGGCGGGCGTCGGTCGAGCGTTCGGTGTTCAGTGCGCGCTTGGAGGCCCTGAGCCAGCCGCGTGTCACGGGGCCGTTGGCGTTGCCGCCGGAGGCGCTGAAGAAGTAGACCTCGTTGCCCTCGGTGTCCAGTTTCTCCACCCCGACGAACAGGTCGGCGTCGGTAGCGTCCTCGGTCTCGATGAACAGCCGGAGCGCGCTGTTGCCGACGACGTCGGTGTCCTCGGTGAAGACGAGGTCGAAGACGGCGCGGTTGGCCGTGTCGCTGGTCGGGGCGGGGGCGATGGTCGCCGAGGAGGTTTTTTCGGGGGGCTGCAGGGACAGCGACCCAGCCTGGGCGTCGAGGTGGAGCTCGCGGTAAAGGGTCTCGGCCGGCGGCCACTGGGAGGCACTGGTGACGGTGTAGGCGTGCCGGCTCTCGTTGATTTCGAGGCGGACGCGGGGCAGGTCGCCGAGGGTGTCGTCCGCGTTCTTGAGGAACTTGTCCAGGAACCGTTTCTGGAGCGCCAGTTCGTCCACGCCGTAGTAGGCTCCCCACTTCTGCCGGCGGTGGGTAAAGAGCCACTTGTCGCCGGTGTCCAGGAGCCGGAAGGCTTCGAAGGTGTCCCAGGAGTGGAGTTCCTGGTCGGAGAAGCTGGCACAGACCAGGGCGGGCACCCGGATGGCTGCCGGGTCATGCTTCCAGTCGAACAGGAACGGCTCGGGCCCGGGTGCGTCGTGGTTGATGTTCGGGCCGACCCACACCGTGCCGATCCAGGCGGGGAAGGCGGTCTCGGGGATGCCCCCGTAGCCGCCGCCGGGTCCCTGCTCGTTGAAGCCTTCCCACGGGATGATGGCCTTCAGCTGGGGTGGCGCGTCGCCCATGGCGGCGATCCACTGGGTGGCGCACAGGGCCGAGACCCCGCTCATCCCGACCTTTCCGGTGCACCAGGCCTGCGCTTGCAGCCAGGACATGACGTCCGCCCAGCGCTGCTGATGCCCGATGCCTGCTGCCGGATCGGACCCCGAGGCGCCGAGGCCGGGCAGGTCAACCAGCAGCACGGCGTAGCCGGCCGGGACCCAGTAGCCGGGGTCCGGGGCCTCGAAGGCGGTGTGGTCCGAGACGTGCACGGTTCCCATGTAGAACCCGCCGCCGGGGACGTTCCCGGCGGGGGCGTCGCGGAAGTTGTCCCACTGGCCGTACTGGTCCTTGCCGTACGGAGTCGCCGTCGCGATCACCGGGACCGGCTCGGACTCCTCGCGCGGGCGGAACAGCGTCCCCGCCAGGGTGATGCCGTCCCGCATCGGGATGGTCACCTGCTCGACGAGGACGGAGTCGGGGAGGGGAGAGCGCGCAAGGTCAAAGGGGTGCTCGTCGAGGAAGCCCTTCTCCCCCTCGGGGGGCAGTGCCGGGCGCTGCCACCCTGCGGTCGGCGCAGCTGGCGCGGGATTGTGAGTCATGACATTTCCTCCTTGAAATCATGGGCCGACAGCGCTGCATCGAGGTGGTCGAGCAGGGCAGCCAGGTCTTCGGCGTCCGTCGCGCAGCCGTAGATATACAGGTCGGGCCGGATGAGCACCGCGACCGCGCCGAGCTCGGCGAGCCAGGCGGTGTAGGCGCCCGTGGTGTCGGCGATCTGCGCTTCGCCGGGGTCGGCTGCCAGCCTGGTGATCTTCCAGCCCAGGTTGGAGAGCAGGGACGCGTGCCGCTGGCCCAGGCTGCCGCGCAGCCGCGGGCCGGCGAGCAGGAGCACCCCGCCCGGTCCCACGACGTCATCGAACAGCCCCTGCCGCGTGCCGTCGCTGACCTCGGCCTGGATGGAGAGCAGCCCGCCGCCGGCGTCGTCGCGGTGCAGCCCGGGCCCCAGGCGCGGCAGCGGGCGCGGCGGCTGCTCGACGCCGGCGGCCAGGTCGGCCTGCATCGCCTGGTCCCGCTGGGCCGCGGCGACCGGGTCGGGCAGGCAGATGACCTCGCCGAGCGCCATGGACGCCTCAATGAAGTGCCGGACGTGCTCAGCCCGTTCGGGCCCGTAACTGTCGAGGATGCGGTCACCGGCGCGGCCGTCCAGGACCAGGTCGAGCTTCCAGGCCAGGTTGACCGCGTCGCGCAGGCCCGAGCACATGCCCTGGCCGGCGAACGGCGGCATCAGGTGGGCGGAATCGCCGGCCAGCAGCAGCCGGCCGCGGCGCCAGCTGTCGCACCAGCGGGCCTGGAAGGTGTAGACGGTGTGCCGCTCCAGGCTCGCCTCGGCCGGCCCGATCCCCCACGGCGCGAGGAGCCGCCAGGCGGTCTGCTCGGCATTGAGCTCCTCGACCGTCTCGGTGGGCAGGCGCATGAACTCGAACCGCCGCCGTCCCGGGCCGCCGGGGACCAGCGTGGTGGGCCGCGCCGGGTCGCACAGCTGCCACGCGGCTGGGGAGAAGTCGAACTTGTCCAGCGGGGCATGCATGAGCAGGTCGATGACCAGCCAGTCGTGGAAGTAGCCCAGGTCGGTGACGGTCGAGCCGATCCACGACCGGACCAGGCTGTTCGCGCCGTCGGCGCCGACCACGTACCGGGCGGTGACCGTCCGCCGGTCGTCGGCGGCGGACTGGAGCTCCACGGTGACCCTGTCCTCGTCCTCGAGATGGGTTACCGCCGTCCAGCCGCGCAGCACCTGGACCGTGTCCAGCGCCTGCACCTTCGCATCCAGGATCGCTTCCAGGTCCGGCTGGTAGAAGAAGTTGCTCACATGCCAGCCCGACGGGCCCAGACCGCGCCAGTCCAGCCGCAGCAGCGGCTGCCGCCCGGCGCTGCGCCACTCGTAGAAGTCGTCGTAGGGGCCGACCACCTCCGGCACCGAGTCCGGCGGCACCCCGGCGGACTGCAGGATCCGGCCGATCTCGTCATCGAAGTGGACCGCCCGGGGCAGCGGATACGCGGCCGGCTGGCGTTCCACCACGACCACCCGCTGGCCGCGCTCCCCGAGCAGCAAGGCCAGCATCCGGCCGACCGGGCCGTAACCGATCATGGCCACGTCGGCGTCCAGACGCCCGGACCCCTGTTCGCCCGCTCGCCGCACGGCGCCTCCCTCAGTCACGTGACGCCACATGTGCCATGGACGCTAGGGCAAGGCGGAACCAGCGCTGAGACAATTCGCGCACGGCCACGGACACTTCGCGCACACGGCGGATGACGTGCCCGCCGCCTGCGCGGATGACTAAAATGTGATGCTGAGCATAGGCTCGGCGCCGAGGACGGCGAAGGAGGTGCCGGATGGACCGGGAAGCACCGGCACGCCGTCCCGCACCGGAACCGGCCGTCCTGCCCTGCGGCGTCTTCCTCGACGCCCCCAACGAGGTCGCGGCGCCCGACTTCGGGTTGTTCCGGGACACACTGAACCGCCATTTCTACCCCGCCCGCGTCGATGCCCTGGACCGGCATCCGGTCATGCGCGACCCCTGGCTGTCAGCGGTCCACCTGACCCTGACGACCCTCGGCTACGTCCGCTTCGGGACGACGGCCAGCGTCGATCCCGGCGACCTCCCTGCCTATCACGTCAACGTTGTCTTGAGCGGGACGGTTGACTCCCAGTGCGGAGACCAGCAGGCGACCGCATCCCCGCGGGTGGCCGCCGTCTTCAGCCCCGGCCGTCACACCTCGCTGCCCCGGTGGGACGCCGACGCCGCCCAGCTGTCCATCAAGTTCGAGCGAACACAGGTGGAACACGAACTGGCCGGCCTGCTCGGCCGGCCGGTGGTCAAGCCGATCGACTTCCGCCTGGCCCTCCCCGTCGACCACGGCGCCGGGCGCCGGTGGATGTCGATCCTGTCGGCACTGCTGCAGTCGGCGGACGCACCCCGCGGTACCGCGGAGCTGCGCCACCTCGAGTCGCTGGAACGCGCCCTGATCTCCGGCCTGCTCATCTCCCAGGCACACTCCTACACCGGGCAGCTCACCTCCGACCCGCCCCAGCGCACCCCGCGAACCGCGGTCGACCGGGTCGTCGAGGAAATCCAGCGGGCCCCCGACCGCGGCTACACCGTAGCCGACCTCGCCCGCCTCGCCGGGACCAGCGCACGCAGCCTGCACTACGCCTTCCACGAACAGCACGGAACCACGCCGATGCGCTACCTGCGCCAGGTGCGCCTAGACCGGGCCCGTGAGGATCTGGCCCAGGCCCACGGCACGGTCGCCGACATCGCCTACTACTGGGGCTTCACCAACCTCAGCCGCTTCGCCCGCGCCTACCGCGACCGCTTCGGCGAATTCCCCGCCGCCACCCTCGACGCGGGACGAGCCCCCAGAACCCGTCACTGAGGCCCGGTCCATCCTCCGGGTCCATGCTCGTATGCGGCCAGGCCAGCCGAGCCCGCAGAACCACCGCTGGACTGCCTCGCGCTTCCCCCGCCGGGCTGCCCGCAGTTCCCCTGCTGACCTGCATTTTTCAGCCATTCCCTCTGACCTTCGTGCATGCGTAGCTCGTTTTCGTTCCCGATCTTGATCGCCCGTTTTGTCATCCTGTAATCATGATCTGCTCGAGCGTCACACCGGTGCATCATGCGATGTGCATGGTGAGCTTCGCGTGGTGGACCGGGAATGTCCGTCGCTGACGGCTTCGCCTCTTCCTCTTCCTCATCGAGTGTTGGCGGCTCCGCCGCATGGTATCTGTCCGATCAGTCCGCGGCTTCGTAGTCGGGCTCGGCGGCGTGCTCGGCGAGCTGAAGGATTCTCGCTGAGGGGATGATCTCTGGCTTGGGCGGCTGCAAGATCGCATCCCGGCCTGACGCCCGCCAGGCAGGCAAGGTCTCGCCGAGGTCGCCCCGAACCGGGTCTTGGCCAGGCGCAATCAGGCCCGGGCGTTCGTCGATCTCGGCGCGGAACGCCTCACGCTGTGTGGCCAGATCGCGGATCCAGGCCGCCGTCTCGGTGCGTTTGCCGTCCGGGGCTGGATCCAGCTGCGCGTGTTCAGTGGCGCCAGCAGGCGCTGGTTCCCTGGAGCGGAGCGGCTCGATTCTCTGCCAGGGGTGGCGGCGGCGCAGTTCGGCGTCGGCGGCGATGGCCAGGCGCCGGGCGGAAGCGGTGGCATGATCCCATTCCTCCCGGTCGGCCATGGCCTGGGTGAGGGCCCGTTCTCGCCGCTGGTAGTGGTCGCGCAGGGCGCGGTAGCTGGCGGCCAGGGTCTCGTGCCGCCCGGCGCAGTCGTGGTCGCCGGCCTTGCGGGCCGCATTGGCCTCGGCATCGACGCGGAGCGCGCCAAGGGCGGCGTCAAAGGCGCCGAGCCGGGACAGCCGCAGCTGTTTCCCGGCATGGCGGGGTGCCCAGGCGATCTGCGTCGCGTAGGTGTCGCGGACCAGCCACAGCCGCCCGTCGGGCATGGCCCGGACGTCGGGCTGGCCGGCAGGGCCGAGGACCGCGAAGGCTTCGTGCCAGGCGGCCCGCTGGTACGGTGCTTCCGGGCCGGGCTCGGGACCGAGCGGGTCATCTGGATGGTCGTAGCCGTACATTTCCCGGTATGCGGCGATGCGGGCGGCTTTCTGTTCCCAGCTGCGGCGGGCAGCGGAGTCGGCGGGTACCGGACCAAGAGCGCTGACTGCCCAGGCGGGGCTGGTCAGGGTGGCGTGCCGACCGAGCCGCCGGATGCGGTCGTCCATCATGACGGCGATCTGGGCCAGGTAGATGTGGCGGTCCGGGTCGGGCAGCTCGGGGACCCGCCGGGTCCAGGGGCCTTGGGGCTGAGGGAGCAGCGGGTCGATGCGCGGGCGGATCCGGGCGTCCAAGACGGCGGCGATGTCGCGGGATCCGGCCAGGTCCCTGGAGGCGATGGCGGTGCGGATGACGTCGGCGGGGTCAAGGCCGGCCAGTTCGGCGGCGTGCAGCGTACGGAACAGCCACCGGGCCCGGTGGGAGAGCTCGCTGCGGTGCCCGGGCGGCAGCGCGACCATCACGAGCTCGCGGTAGTGGTCGTGGCGGGCGGCTTGGGTTTCGGCGGTCCAGATCGCGTGCAGGACGGCGAGGTGGTCGGCGTTGGCCAGGTTGCGGCGCCGGGTCTGGGTGGCCGAGAGTTCGGCGCCGTCGCGGCTCAGGACGTCGGCGAGCACGGCGATCGGCTCGAGCGGCTCGTGTCCGCTGGGACCCGGCGCTGGCTGGGCGGCCGGGAATCCCTGGCGTTCGCGACGGGTGCGGTCGTAGCGCTCTAGTTCGGGGGCAGGGCGGGTGCCGGGTTGCGGGTCGGCGGGCCGGGCCGGGGTGGTGAACACGTAGGCGAGGTTGGTGTCGGTGCCGCGGGTCATCGCGGGGTACAGCCACTGCCGCTCTTCGCTGCCGGTGACCAGGGCGATGCCGGTATGGACGGTGGCACCCTGGGCGGAGTGCCCGGTGACCGCGTAGGCCAGGTCAGCTGTCTGGTAGCCGGTGTAGCGGAAGGCCCGGTCGGTGAACCGGCGTTGACCGGTGGCCGGGTCGGGGTCGAGCAGGCGGCGGACCATGATGCCGCGTCGGGTGATGGCCTCGATCCGCAGGACGTCCCCGTTGGCCAGGGCCCGGCCCGGCTCGCCTGCCTCGAGGTGGTGGTTGTTGGCCCGGCAGATGATCAGGTCCCCGGCGGATGCCTCGGCGCCGTCGGCGATCCGGATGCTCCGGCCGTTGTCGACGAGGCCGAGGTGGATCAGGTCGTCGCGGATCCGGGCGGACAGTTCGCGGCAGCGGGCCCAGTCCGCGGCCATCAGCAGGACGTTGCGCCCGGCCAGGTAGGTGGCGACGTAGGCGCGGGCGGCCTGGTCGATGGCTAGGTCGGGCGGGGCGCCGCGGATCCGGCCGTGCTGGTCGTACTCATCCAGCGCGGTGGCGTCCCCTTGGCGGAGGCGGAGGGAGGCGGCGCGTTCCCAGGCGGCGGTGAACCGGACGGGTTCGGCGAGCTGGACGTAGCCGAGCCGGCCCGCGAGCAGCATCATGGCGCCGCCACCTTCGACGGCGGCGAGCTGCTCCTGGTCTCCCGCGAGAATCAGCTTGCAGCCGTTGCGGGCGGCGTACTCGGTGATGGCGGCCAGGTGGGTGATGGAGATCATGGAGCCTTCGTCGGCCACGATCAACGAGCCGGGCGGGATCTGGCCGCGCCGGATGGCGGTGAGCAGCCGGGTGGTATTGACCGCTTCCCGTATCCCGGCTGCCCGGAGACCGTTGGTGGCGTTCTGGGACGTCGCGGTGCCGAACACCGGGCCGTCCCAGGCCCGGGCGATGGCGGCCAGGACCCGGGTCTTGCCGGTGCCCGCCGGACCGGTGATCACCTCGACCGTGCGGGGCGAGGTGAGCGCGTGCCACGCGGCGGCGGCCTGGTCCAGGCGCAGCCCGGGCGGCGTGGCGTGCTCGCGCGGGTCGCGCGCGTTGCCGTCTAGTTCCGCACGTAGCTGCGCGAGATCGGCGCCGAGGCGCCGCGCGGCCAGTTCGCCGGGTACGCGCGGTGCACCTTGCGCCTGCGCGTGCGCGTGCGCGACCAGCCGCTCCTCCAGGCTCAGCTGCGCGGCGGTGGCGTACCGCGCGACGCCAGGCCGCGTGTAGATGCTGCGCCCGTCCAGCTCGCGGCGCAGCGACAGGGGGAGAGGCGGCCAATCTGGGGCCTCCAGGCACACCACCTGGCCGGTCCGGCCGGACAGGGCCTCCTCGGCCAGGCCGAGCAGCAGTTCCCGAGCCTCTTCCGGGCTCATCTGCCGGGTCTCCGCGGGCAGGACAAGCGCCAGCTGCTTGAGCAGGTCATGGCGGGTCCAGGACGGGTGCTGGTCCGAGACTAGGACCAGGGCCTTGGCGAGGGCCCGCGCCTGGGTCTCGGGCGCGGGCGGTCCGGCCGGCGTGATGCTCGCTCGCCTGTACGCCGGGGCCGCGCGCGTTCGACACCGCCGGGGCGAGGTCGGCCAGTTCGCCGCCGAGCGCGGCATCCCAGCGCCGCGCCAGCGTGTCCCAGTCGACTGCGCCCGCGTCCTTGCCCCTGCGCGACTGGAGCGTGGCGGCGTTGGCGATGTACAGCAGCTCGCGCGAGGTTGGCGCGCGGCCGTGCTTACGCTCCCACGCCCGCGCGAGGGCGCGTTCCTTCTCGCGCACCTGCACGGTCCGGGTTGAGTAGGCGTCCATCTGCGCCTGGCTGATGCCCTTGATCTCGTTCCCGCGCCCGTCCGCGCGCGGAACCCAGTCCACGCCGAACTCGCGCGTGAGCTCGCACTCCACCGTGGTGGCGGCGACGGCCTGCAGGGCGCCGAGGACCGCGCGCACGCTCATGGTGTCCAGGGCACGCCACTTCCCGTCGCGGAAGGTCCGGGTGATCCGGGCAATCTGGTTGTGGATATGGTCCTGGGGGTCCCCGTCGCGGCTGGTGCCTTGCAGCCAGGACGTGACGATCAGCCCGGCGGGCTCGAACCGGCCGGGCTCGCGGCCGTCGATGCGGGTGCCGTGGTAGCCGGTGCGGGTGATCCCGGCCCACGCCTGGGCGTACTCCAGCGCGGCCCGGTTCGCCCGGTGCAGCACCTCCTGGAACGCCTGTTCGCGCCCGGCCCAGTACGCGGCCGCCTGCCGGTCCCCGGCGAGGCGGGCGCAGCGCTCGTTCTCCCGCAGGGAGGCGTGCAGCACCGAGATGGACTTGGAGAACGAGACCGTGACGTCGTAATAGGCGGCCGGCTGGCGGGTCGCCCGGGCGGCTTCGCGTTCGAGCTCGATGAGCCGTTCGGCGGTGGCGTGCGGCTCGGCCGCCTGAAGGCGGGCCAGGTGATCGGCGAACGTCGGGTACCGACCGCGGGGCCGGCCGAGCCTGGCGCCGGTGCGCGGGTCGGTCTGCTGGTAGACCGCGTCGTACGGGGTGCGCTGGACGGTCTGGCCGGGGGTGAGGCCGAGGGCGTGGGCGCCGGGTCCCCACCAGCGGCCGGGCGGTTCACCGGCCTGGGCGGCGTTGAGGTAGTACCCGTCGATACCGCGCCCGGCTGAGGGGTCTTGAGTTTTCCAGATGTAGCCGAGGTCGTAGCCCTTGGCGATGGTGACGACCACGGCCAATACGGCTGCCTCCTCTCCGGGGTCGCGCGGCCGCAGGGTTGACCATGATCATTTCGATGAATGCAACGGTCTGCGGCGATATGAACCATGGTGGGCGATTGGCGGTTCATGATCATTTGAAGCGACCGGGGAGACACAACATGAGCGGGTCATGGGAAGGGCTTTGAACTGCGCATACAAGAAGTTCAAAGATTGAGCACGAAACGTCGGTTCGTCGGCCGCGGGATCCGCTTGGTGCGCTCATGTCCTGTGCCAACGAATCTGAGCTATTGCCACCGTTCTGAGCCATTTGAGGGTTTCTGCCATCGAAGTTGAGCCATCGAAGGTCTTCCCGGCGAAGGGTCACGCGGATGACGGCGGGGCGGGCGGCGCGGGCTGGCGGTGGCGAGAGAGCCCGAGATGGCAGGATTAATCGTTGTGGCTGTGAACCGGATGCCGGCCGCCGAGGTTGAGGTGTCGGCGGATCTCGTGCGGCGGCTGCTCGCCGATCAGCATCCCGATCTCGCGCGCCTGCCCGTGGAGTTCCTCGCGAACGGCTGGGACAACGAGCTGTACCGGGTCGGGGAAGGGCTCCTCGCGCGGCTGCCGCGCCGCGCCCTTGGCGCGGAGATCATCAAGAATGAGCAGCGCTGGCTGCCCGGGCTCGCCCCGAGGCTGCCCCTGCCCATCCCTTATCCGGAACGGACCGGGGTACCCGCCTGCGGTTACCCCTACTCATGGAGCGTGGTGCCCTACCTGCCGGGCGTGCCCGCGGCGCAGGCCGGATCCTTCGACCCGGCGGGAGCCGCGGCCGCCGTCGGCGGGTTCCTCGGCGCGCTGCACGTCCCCGCCCCGGCGGACGCGCCGGCCAACCCGTTCCGCGGCGTCCCGCTGGCCGAGCGCGCCGGCAAGTTCGCGGCCAGCCTCGCCCTGCTCACCGGCCAACCCGGCCAGTGTCAAGTTGACCGGGACGCGGTGCTCCGCGTGTGGGACGCGGTGCTGGCGGCTCCCGGCTACGGCGGCCCGCCTGTCTGGCTGCACGGCGACCTGCACCCGGTGAACGTTCTCGTGAACGACGGCCAGGTCAGCGGCGTGATCGACTTCGGCGACATCACCGCGGGCGACCCGGCCACCGACCTGTCGGTGGCCTGGATGCTGCTCCCGCCGGGCTGCCATGCCCGCTTCTGGTCGGCCTACCAGGCGGCCGGCGGCGCCGGCGACCGGGTCGACGACGCCCTGCGGGCGCGGGCCAGAGGCTGGGCACTGAACTTCGCGATCTTGTTCCTGGCCCATTCCGAAGACAATCCGGTACTCCGGGAGGTCGGCCGTCGCACCCTTAGCACCGTGCTGGAGGATCAGCGCGGACCAGCCGGGTAAAAGCCGGGCGGCCGGTCGTGGTGCCGGGGCAGCCCGCGGTGAAATGGCTCACATTTACTGGCAGATGGGCCCCGCAGCTGCGTAAGACGTTGCCGCCCAAACTGAGCCGCCACAGAACAGCGGCCTGGCTATGGCTCAGATCAATGGCAAAGGACAGCTCATGTCCTGTGCCAAGAAGTTGAGGCATCGCCAGCGCGCGCCTAAGGCATTTGGCGGAGCGCTGCCACTAAGTTGAGGCATCCGGTTGCGCGCCGGGAAAATCAATCGCCGCCGCCGGATGCGCGCATTACCGTTGTCAGGCAGGCCACAGGGGATGACAGGCCAGCTGGCGGAGGATGACATGGACAAGGCAGCGACCGATCGCATCGAGCAGCAGGTCAGGCAGGCCTTCCCCGAAGGCGCGATCGCGCGGGTCCAGGTGCTGCAGCACGGCGACGATCCGGAGGTCGAGCCCGGGCATGCCGCGGTGCGGGCCTTCTTCGACTGGCCGGGCCGGTCCGAAGGCGGCAAGGCCGATCCCAAGACCGTTCACCGGTTCGTGACTGCCAACGCCGCGGCGCTCGACGTGCTGCGCGACGGGCTGCCCCTCGTCATCGGATGGGTCGAGTTCCGCCCGGAAGGCCAGGCCGGGGCGGCCAGCCCTCATAGCCTGGCCTACCGGATCACCGACCGCGGACGGACGGCCGCCGCACGCGATGAAGCGCCGGACGACCGCACTCCAGTCATGGTCCGGCTCGGGGCCGTTGACCTGGCGACCGTGGACACCCTGATCACCGCGGGCGTCGTGAACAGCCGGGCCGAGGGCCTGCGCTGGGCCCTGAGCCGCCTCCGGGAACACCCGGCCTACGCCCAGCTCCAGCAGCAGGCCGGCGAGAACGAGGACCCCGCGACCCAGTGACGACAAGGCATCCACGCGCGGGCCAGGAAAATGCCAGGTTAACTGAGACAAGCGAAGAACCAGGGTCTCAGCCGATCCGGCACACCTCTGGAAGCAGAACCGGACCTGCCAGCTCAACTGAGACCGGACAACCAGCCAGCGGACCCACGACGAAATACCTCACGTCAACTGGCAGACCACCGCCCGCGCCCTGCCACTTAATCCGAGGCACCCCAGGCCAGGGCCCGCCAGTGCCTCGGATCCGAATGGCACAGGACAGCTCAGACCGACGTCGCGCTCTTCCGCCGTTCTTACCGGCGGCCGCCGCGGGCCTCTCGCTGCGCGCCGGCGGTTTGCAGGTTGCGGGGGATGGCGGGATTCCCGGAGGGCGGGCCGGCTGGCGGTGCACAATTGCGGTTGTGCGGGGGTGACCGATAACAACTGGTACCGGTTCCTGGCGGACCGGCCAGGGGTGACAGAAGTCAATTTCTGGCAGCCCAGCGGTGCCCGCGAGTTCCGTGTCCTAGCCCCGGGCGAGCCGTTCTTCTTCAAAACCCACTATCCCCACAACAAGCTGGTCGGCGGCGGCTTCTTCAGCGACTCTGCGCGGCTGCGGGTCTCCGAGGCCTGGGAGTTCTTCGGCGAGGCCAACGGGGTCGCCAGCATCGAGGAGATGTGGGAACGGATTGGCGGGTACCGGCGGGCCCCGATCGGACCCGGCGAGGACCCGGTGATCGGCTGCCTGTTCGTCCGCGACGTCCGCTTCTTCCCCGACGACGCCATCGCGGACCCGCCGCCGCAGTTCGCCCGCAACATCGTGCAGGGCAAGAGCTACGACATGGCCGACCCCGCCGTGGCAGGGTACTTCGCGGACATCCTGCAGCTGACTCTCGGCGCCACGGTGGAACTGGACTTCAGCCGGCCCTGGCATCGGTCCGGGCCAGTGTTCGGCGACCCGCGGCTGGCCCCGTACCGGCTCGGCCAGCAGTCCTTCAAGGCGGTCGTCCTGGACTCCTACCACCGGCGCTGCGCCATCAGCGGCACGCACATCCCGCCGGTCCTGCAGGCGGCCCACATCCGGCCGGTCACCAGGGGCGGGGAGCACCGGCTCGACAACGGGCTGCTGCTCAGGTCAGATATCCACACCCTGTTCGACCGCGGCTACCTCGGCGTGAACCCGCAGCACCGCCTGATGGTAAGCCCGCGTCTGCGAGCTGACTTCAGCAACGGCGACCAGTTCTACGCCAAGGCCGGGCAGGTCATCGACTTGCCGGAACGCCGCACCGACCGGCCGAGCCGCGAATTCCTGGAATGGCACCTCGACGAGGTCTTCCTCAAGGCAGTCGTGACCTGATCAAGGGCTGACTCGCAGCGGGGTTCTACTCGTGGCCGGGGTTCGCGTTGATCAGTTCATCGAGTTTGTCAAGCAGGGCGCGGAGCGTGTACCGGGTGGTGACAATCTCGCCATCCGGTGCCGGGATTACCGCTTGCCACCAGCCGTTTCCTGCCCCGACGACGATCGCCGGATAGTCCTGACGCAATCGGCCCAGGCGAAGCACCTGGTCATATTCGTCAGGTACCAGGCGCAGCCTGCGCGCTCGTTCCTCCACTTCGCGCCTCCCGGCGTTTCGCCGCATCTGCCCAGCAATGAGGCTAGGGAGCAGAGACTGAAATGGCCCGCAGCGCCGTGAAGGTAAAGAACCGGGATCCCGTTGCGGGCGCCGAACCTGCACAAAAGTGCGGGTCAGATCACGCCAGCGCGACGCGCGAGGGGCCGCAGCTCTGGTGTCGACGGGCGGTGCTCGCGGCGCAGCAGCTCCGTGAGGACATCGCGGGTCGCCGGGTCGTAGCGGACCAACTGCGGGCTGAGCCGTTCGGCGGCCAGCAGCAGATTGACTGCGGCAGCGTCCTTCCGGGTCATGGCGTACGCGCTGGCCAGGTCGAGGTTTATCTGGGTGTGCCTGCCCACCAGGCCAGCAGGCATAGCTGCCAGATCGAGCGCCTCACCGGTCTGGCTCGCGGTCCTGGGGTCGCCGAGCTTGAGCGACGCCGAGATGGCGTGGATGGCCACGTTGACCGGGCCGAACGCGGTGCCCATGTGATTCGCCTCGCCGGTATGGTCGGCGATGCCGCGGGCGGTGGCCAGCAGCGATTGTGTCGTCGTCCGATCGAAGCTGGCCGCTGCGGCCGTGGCGGAGGCCAAGTGCAGAGCACCGTAGACGCTGAGCCGTTCGGGCGAGGGTGCCCGCGCCGTGCGCCCGAGGGCGGCGGCCGCCGCCATCGCCAGCTCCAGTGCCTCGTGCGGGTGCTTGCGGCCGGTGATCATGTAGGACAGGCGCCACGCACTGGCCGCAGTGAGCAGCGGATCGCCGGACTGCTCGGCAGCGAACATGGCGCGGTCGGCGGCTGCCCAGGCCAGGAACGGCTCGCCCACGCGGCTCAGCAACGCGGCCGTGGTGTCGTAGACCCGAGCGCGGACCGCGCAAGCGGCCGGGCTGGCCGAGCCTGCGATCCTGGCTGTTGTCTCGACGGCGCGGATCAAGCCGGGCAGGATACGGCCCGCCGCGTCGTAGCGAGTGGCCTGATATGCCTGGTACGCGGAGCGTGCCTGCGCACGCAGGAAATCCAGGCTGACCTCCCGCCCCGGCTCTTCACCGCCGTCCACTGGCCCGGGAGCGCCGTAGCCCATCATGGCCTGCTCGATCAGCGGCGCAGCGGGGTGGGCGCGCCGGCCGGTCTCATCCCGGTCCGCCGAGCCAGTGAGCTCCTCGATGTCCACTCGCAGGACCTCGGCCAGGCGCACCAGGACGCTGTGGCTGTCGACGCCGCGCTTGCCTCGTTCGACCTGGGACAGCCACGACTCCGACCGGCCGACCAGCCCGGCGAGCACGGCTTGCGGCAGGCCACGCCTCCGCCTGGCCCGCGCGATCCGCTGCCCGGCCGCCTCGCGGTCCGACGGCGTCATCCGGCACCAGCCCGGACCGGGAGCGCGTCGATGACCTCGTGCCACGGCGGCAGCCTGCGCTCATACGGCGCGTCCGGGTCGAACAGCACCCGTACGCCCATGCCGCGCAGCGTCTCCAGGCTCGCGCCGAACGCCGGATGGCTGGCGAGCTGGGGCTTGCAGTGCGGCACCACCACGACCGGGACACCGTAGCCCGTCATCTCGCATAGCAGGCCCACGGCGAAGTTGTCCGCATGGCCGTGGGCGAACTTGTTGACGCTGTTGAACGTCAGCGGGCACGCCAGCACGGCGTCCGCGGGCGTGACCGACGCGCCGGTACCCGGCATCCGGTACTCAGACCGCACCGGCTCGCCGGTCAGCCTTTCCAGCTCGGCGGGGTCGATGAACCTGGTGCCGGTCGGGGTGGAGAAGACCACGACCCGCCACCCTGCAGCCTGACATGCGGCGACCAGCGCGGGTATGCCCTCGGGTGCTGGGGCGCCGCTGACCACGAGGTACAGCACACCGCCATCGTCATCCACAGAACTGGACCTCTTCCTGGATGTCTCGGAAGTTCCAGGATAGGCAGGAGCTCACGCTCCCGGTCTTGCCATCACCCACCGTATCGGTTTCCGATTTCCGTGTGGCCTACGGCCACTTGGGTCTGGTTTGAGGTTCATGTCGGCTCGAAACCGGCGCGCTAGGATCTGTGTCCCGATGGAGACGGGAGAGGACATGGCGCGCTGGGCGAACGGGGAGCAGACAGTTCAGTTCCTCGTCGACCGGAACCGGCCTGGTGAGCTTTGAAGCAGAAGATCTCGCTGCGCTGACGGAGGCTCTGATCGGCCGGGCGACGCTCACCGACGATGGTTTTCTGTACGCATCTTTTAGGCAGGTCGAGGCGCCCGACACATGGACCGCAGATGCCGCTTACCCTGCGGATTCGCCGATTCCGTACACCCTCACCGCCAAGGCCGAAACCCTGCTGGGGAGGCCAGCTCCCCGACGACCCCCTTGCGAAAAGTGCATGCTTGTGGTATGCAAACGCGTCCTCCGCAAGCCCGATCTGGCCTCTCCGGCCAGCCAGGCACCTACGCCACCAAGATCTCTGTGCCGCCGTCTGACAGCAGGATCCTGCGGCTTCATGCGCGCATGAAGGAACCCGAGCCAGAACCAGAGGCCGAGCTGTGACCGGCGGCGCGTTGCACGGCCGCGACGTGACCGATGACGCCTTCTACGAGTGGCTACTGTCGGACTACCCCGACGCCAGGGCCGAACGTGACTGGCGGCGCACCGCCCACCTACCAGGCGGAGACCGACCTGGCGGCAGCCGTCCGCGCCTGGGCCGGCGAGATCAACGCCCAGCCCGACGCGCCGCACACGTTGCGGGATCTGGCCGCCTCCATTCGACCGCTGGCCGACCAGACCGCGGCCCGCGCCGAAGCCCGCCACGCCGAACCAGACGAGGCCTACGTCACCCGGCTACGCCCCCATCACGAGACCAGCGTGCAAGTCTCCGGCGCGCCCGGCTCCTGGGACTACCGCTACCCCGCCCACCTGACCGAGCCTGGCGCCGGCGCCTACCCGCCGCCAGCCAAACCGGGCGTCCCCGCCCTGCGCGGTCAGGTCCGCATGCTGAACCGCAGGCTCGATCAGGCAGGGCTGGCAGGCGCCCTTGACCTCACTGCACGTTTCGAGGAACTGGCTCGTACCGTTCGACGTCCCCGACGCTGCATCACCAAGAGGGCCGGCCGCGCCGTACTGGCTGGACCTGGACCGCGAGGCATACGCGGCGCAACTCGCCGAGCTGAAGCAATGGGTCGACACGGTGCTATGCCCCAACTACGGCGGATACGAGCTGCGCGACGGTTGGCCAAGCCACATTCAGGTGATCTGGGAACTATCCACCCTGGGCGCCGAATGGTACCGGACCTACAGCGGCAAGCTCCCCGACCTGCCCCGGGCGCTGGAAATTTACGAGCGATGGCTTCCGGGCACCATGCGCCGCGTCAGCGAATTCACCAGGGCCTGCATCGGGCAATGCAGTGCGTCGCGTCGCCTGCCTTACGACTGGGCGGGACGATGACGGCGGTTGCGCATGACCACCAAGGCAAACAGCCGGGGGGTGCGCCGCACCTTCGCCAGCTCTCGCTGGTCCCGTCGCCTCGCGACCCTGCCGACGCCGAGCGGCCCCGACCGACTGAGCCTGTACCGGTCCGCGACGCGATCGCGGAGTACATAACGAAGCTCGTCGCCGATGCGCCGCTACTGCCCGCCGAGGCGCGGGCTCATCTCGCCGCGCTGCTGACCGACACCACCGACGAAGCCTGATGCCCGCGCGAGCTGACACGCCGCCAAGGTGCACTCGCCGAGCGGTCAACCAGCACCGCGATGCTCCCGCCAGTCGATCCGCACCGACTCCGGGCTGAAATGGCGGCCGCGGGGCGCCGAGTTAAGACGGACCGTCATTAGGAACGTGATCACCGCACGCTGCGCGCCGAGTGGTGCCTGGTCAAACGCCACGACCGGATCAGGCGCGGTAAGCGTTTCCGCGACCTCCGAGCCCGCCATCAGCCGGGCCTGCGCTGCTTTCGCCCTATCGAGCTGGGCCTGCAGCTTCGCCGTCTTCGCCTTGTACCGGGCGCCGTCTATCAGGTCGTTGTCGTAGTCCAGCCGGGTCTGCTCCAGCCTGCTGCGTAGCCTGCTGATCTCATCCGCTGCCTTGCGTGCTTCCTTGCTGGCAGGTTTAGCCAGCAGGTTCCTCAGGTCGGGTTTCGCCAGCCGGGCGCGTACCGACCGGAGCACGAGATCATCGATCGGTGACGCGCTGCGGGTGACGTGCCCGCCCTCGGGGCACCTGTAGCGCAGCTGCTGCCCGGTCGGCTGGGATGACGTGTGCGACCGGACAGGCTGATCACACACGCCGCATAGGTAGAGACCGGACCCGAGGTGCTTGCGGTGAGTGCCGATCTGCTTCCGGCGGCGCGGGTCGGACAGCTTGGCTTGGACCGCATCGAACAGCCATTCCTCGACCAGCGGCGGCCACGCGCCCATCTTGCCGTTGACCTCGCCCGGGTACTGCCCGTGGTAAACGACACGGCCCGCATACCGCGGGTTAGTGAGGATCGTCCGGACACTGGACGGGTTCCACGGCCGTCCGGACCTCGTCGGCACTCTCTGCGCGGCCAGCCAGGCGACGATGCCGCGTAGCGAGTCGCCTGCGTGGAACCGGGTGAACATCTGCCGTACCACAGCAGCCTCATGCTCGACCACCACGCCCGCCATGGTGTACCCGGTGAGTCGCACTCCGGCCGGAGGCTGACCGTTCTCTGCCCGATGGAACGCGGCGAGTTGCTGCCGCTCGGCCTTCACCTCGCTTTCCATCGTGTCGAACTCGCCGAGCAGGCCGGCCATGCCCCGGCCGTACGCGGTGCTCATGTCCAGCGACGGCCCCTTGGTAGCGATGAGGGACACTCCGGCCTTGCGGAGAATCTCTATCCCCTCGGCCCGCTCCCGCCGGTTACGCCAGAAGCGGGAGGTCTGGAACACGAGAATCGCGTCGATCTCCCCGCGCGCCGCCGCGGCCATCACAGCCTCGTAGCCTGGCCGGTGCTTGCCGTTCAGGGCAGAGATGTCGTTGTCGACCTCTGTACGGACGATCACGAAGCCGCTGGTATCGGCGACCCGCTGTTGGTCGGCCAGCTGGTTGGCGACGCCGTGCTCATCACCTGCCTTGTCAAGGCTGATCCGGGCGTACCTCGCACAGCGGACTAGGGACTCCATGACGTGTTATCGTACTGCTAACAGGTGGAGTTCCGCTTCAACGTGTAGACGTCTGGAAGCACGGCATGGCGGTGATGAAGCGGGTCGGCGCGTTCGCCGGCGGCCTGGGTACCGTGCAGTGCCGACGGACGGGAAGCGCCGAGCGCCATCTGGTGAGCTACGACTGGCCGCTGACGCAGCCGTCGATGACGCACTGCGGATAGCCGCCAGGGCCGCGGATCGAGTTGGAAGACGAGCCCGGGTCGGTCACCGAACACTGGATGCTGGCGCGAACCGCCGGACAGCGCGTAGCGGCGCGGCCCGTTCAGGCCGCGCCCGGTGTCGGCCTCATGCCACCCGGCGCCTGGACACTGTGCACTGATTTAGCGCTGCGTACCGAACGGTCCGGCAGTCCTTCCGGGTCTGGTGCGTGCGCAGTTCGGCGCCTGGCGGGCTGGCCTGATCGCCGGGCAGCGCGGGATCATCGCCGGTCCCGGCCTGCTGCTGGCCGTCGAGCCGGCGGTCGCCGCCCTGACCCGGGCCCCGCGGGACCGGCCTGGCGGCGCGCTTGTCGAGCCGTGAGTGGAGCAGCAGGAGGCCTGCGAGTGCGAGCAGCCAGACTGGGCTGAGCAGCACCACGGGAATCAGCACCAGGAGAGGATTCGGGTTGCCGCCGCCGATCGCGGCGAACACCACCAGGCCTGCCACCAGGGTCGCGCAAGCGGCCGCCTTGGCTGTCTTGCTTTCCCGCGGGCGTGCCGGGCCACGGCTGGGCTCGCGCGGCAGGGCTGCGGCCAGCCCGGCGGGGATGTCGCCGGTGAGCGCAGCCAGTTCCGCGTAGGTACGCGCGGCGAGCGCCTGGCCTACCCGCTCGTCGAACTCGTCCCTGTTCAGCCGGTCCTGCACGAACGCGGTCTTGAGCGCGTCGATCACTTGCTCACGGTCGGCGCGTGATGTCCGCAGGCGGCCGCGGCCTGCCGCGGCCGCCGCCGTCTGGTCTTCCGGCCCTGTCACCACGGGCGCCTCCCACCAGCGCAATGCCAGGAAAAGCTTAACCCCGGCCGCCGGGCACGGAACTCTCCGCTGGCATATGTGCCGGAGAAAGCTGCTGCCTGACGACGATTATCGTACAAAAATTTGATATTAGTCCACATCATGCACTACGATGTGATCAAAGATGCGAGTTGAGGTGGCCGCGAGTGCCAGCCGACACTCGTAAGAAACGGTTAATCTTCAAGGCTGACCACGACTGCTAATGATAGGTTTTCCCAGGTCAAGTACTGGAAGTGGCGCCGCCGCCCTAATGGCGGCGGCGCGGGCAGGCCCAGCGTGCGATCTGGTCGCGTGCCGCGCGTGCCGCGCGTGCCTGGTCCGGCGGGACGGGCGACAGTTCACCGGAAATCCGATGACCTGCGGTGATGTTGGCGCCCGGTCGGTTTCTCGATCCCGGGGTCACCTCGGCGCCCGGGCGGTCGCCGCCGGCCATCTGCTTGAACACATTTCGAAGTCAATTGAACCCTCTGTGTGTCCGCCACGTATCAGGGTTGCTGGTCGATTTGTCCAGGCGGATGTTCCGGTGATCGGCTGCATCCGGTTTCGCACCGAGAGTTCTTGGCGCACAATGGACCGCGAGGCCAGCACGACAGGGACGGCCGCCCCGGCCTGCGCCGGGGTGGAGACGTGCGGAGGTGTAATGGTTCGCGGGCCGAAGTCCGGTAACGGAACGCGTTCGCCTGTGTACTATCTCGACCAGGCAGGGCTGGCTCCGCCGCGGCCTCGGGCTCGGGCGCTGGACCCCGAGATAGATCTGCTAGCTGCGGGCATACAGGCTGACGGCTCGCTTGCCGCGGTTCCGGGGGACGGGAACTGGCGGGGTGCTGGCGGCCGCTGGCTGCTGTGGCCGCTGCGGGTCGTGCTCTGGACGGCTCTGCTGGTGGTCGCCTTTCGCGGCATCACCGCGATCGTCTTCAACCAGGCCCTGGCCCCGGCGGGCGGCGGGACGGAGCCGGGGATCGCTTTGGGTGCGCAGTTTCCCGTCGCCTTGGCCGAGGCCTACGCCACCGAGTTCGGCCGGGTGTACCTCGGGTTCAGCCCGCAGAATCAGGGTCAGCGGGAGCAGGCCCTCGCGGCCTTCCTGCCAGCCGGCGTCTCGGCCGCCAATCCGAACCTGGGCTGGAATGGCGTCGGACAGCTCAACCTGCAGTCCTTGCAGGTCGCGGGCATCCATGTGCAGGATGGGCAGCACGCCGTGGTGACCCTGCTCGCTTTGGTCAGCGGGCAGCTCCTGGAGCTGGGGGTGCCGATCGCGGCCACGGGCAGCGGTGTCGTGGTCTCCGGCGAGCCCGCCTGGCTGCCCGCACCGCCGCAGATTGTGCCACCGGCCACCCCGCGCGGTTCGGACCAGGTGGCTCAAAGCCAGCTCATGAATGAGCTGCCGGCCTTTTTCCAGGCCTACGCCAGCGGTGATAGCGCCGTACTGAACAGGCTCCTCGTCCGCGGCGCGTCGGTCACCGGGCTTGGCGGTGCGGTGACCTTTGACTCGATCAGCGCGCTTCACGTCCCGCCGGGCGGCGCAACCAGGCAGATAACGGTTACCGTGATTTGGCAGCTCCCTGAACAGCCAGGATCGACGGCTGAAAGCCTAGGTATGGCATCGAAACTCGAGATGACATATGGTATGTCGGTTGTCGACCTGCAAAGCAGTAAATGGTATGTAAAGGAGATTGGAGCGTCGACCGAGGCGGTGGGAGCCCGATGACCAGGACACGGCCAACTTACATTGCCGTGCCCGCTTGCGGTCATGGCACACCTGGCCGGCCGGTCCTCGCCCGGCCTGGCTCTCGCGAACTGGTCTGCGTCTGGCCCGCCTCCGCTGAGCCGACCGTCGTCCGGGCTGTGTTCCCCAGGCTGGCCTTCGTCAAACCTGCCCCGGGCCGGCTAGCC
This sequence comes from uncultured Actinomycetes bacterium, assembly GCA_963722275.1. Lineage (GTDB taxonomy): Bacteria > Actinomycetota > Actinomycetes > Streptosporangiales > Streptosporangiaceae > Palsa-504. The sequence continues at coordinate 54,357 of CAVRMX010000032.1, forward strand.
GGCCGATCTCGCCGGCTCCGGCAGGCCCCGCCGTGTCCGCGATCGCCCGCGCTCACGCATCCGCTTTACTTGTACATGCTCGAGAGGCCTGCCGCAGCACTACCTGGATGTCCATTTGATCCCGGAAGGGTCATGTTATGCATACTCACCTCACCGCCGCGATGGCTCCAGTGGCCTTGAGTACGCAAGGCCTGGTGACCTACCTGCAGGGTCTGTTCGGGCCATTGTTCCTCGGTATCGTCGGGATCGTAGCAATCTTCTTCCTCTTCACCCGAGAGATCACCCGGTTCGTGCAGTTCATGGTGCTTGCCGTGGCCATTGCGGTCGTTTTCTATACGCCAAGTATTGTGCAGACGCTTGCCACCGGCATAGCGAACGCGCTCGGAGTCCACTGATCCAGAATCAGGAAGAAGGAGCGCGCTAATAGTGGATCTCCCCACTTATACGAATATCTGGCGAATCGAAAAGCGGCTCTACAAGCTATACGACTTTCGGTTGCCAGCACCCCTGCCGATCACCTGGATCGGAGTCTTCACCGCGATCACCGTCCCTTATGTCGTGTTCCTTATTGCTGTCGGTCTGCCTTTCAATCACAACCTGGTGTGGCTTTACGTGCTTCCTCCGGGTGTCCTCACCTGGCTGATAACGAGGCCGGTTATTGAGAGCAAGCGGTTGCCTGAGCTGGTGAGCTCGCAGCTCAGGTACGTCGCTGAACCGCGGACCTGGTGCCGGATGGCGCCGTTCACCGAGAAGGACGACATCCTGGTGTCCGCCCGGGTGTGGCACCTGCATCCGCCGAAGGCCCGGCCCAAGAGGGCTACGAAGCCCGCGGCCAAGGCCGGGTCGAGCGAGCTCGCGCCGCAGCTCGCCGGGCAGGAGCAGGCGCAGGCCGAAGTGCGTCCGGTCAAGACCCGGGCGGTCGCGAAGGCGCTGGGCCTCCGGCAGGCGGCTGCGCCGCCGGCCGCGTCGCCGTCTTCCGGGTCGGCCGCCCCGCCATCGCCGGAACAGGTGCCAGAGCAGGTGCCGGTGCCCGAGCAGGTACCGGTGCAGGTGCAGGTGCCGGAGCGAGTGCCGGCCCACCGGACGCCGAAACGCGCCAAGGCGGCGCCGGAGGCGAAGTTCTGGTCCCCGTGGCCGCAAGGATCCGAGCCGGGCAGCGCGAATGGCTCCGCTGGCAGCCAGGGACCTGAACCTGATCAGCGCTCCGTGTGGACGAGCTCGCCGCCTGCTGCGGCGAGGCAGGATCCCCAGGCGCTCGAGGTCGCGCATGATTCCGATCCTGGTTTCCGTGACCTGGGCGAGCCGCCCGCTTCGTTCGGCCCGGCATCCTGGCCATCACCCCAGGCCAACCTGCTCCCGCTGGTCCGCCCCCGCCCGGAGCCGGCCCCGTTTCCGGAGGCCGGCCCGTTTCCGGAGGCCGGTCCCGTTCCCCGAGGCCGGTCCCTTCCCCGAGGCCGTCGCGGCACCCGAGCCTGACGCCCCGCCACGCTCCGGGCCCGTGGCCGGTTCTGCGCGCAGGCACCTCTCCGGGTTGAGGCCAGGCCTCGGGCGCAGGCCCGATCGTCATTCCGACTCAGTTCCGCCGCCGGCGGAGCCTCAGGCCACCCCCGCCGGGCCACAGGTGCCCGCGATGTCGCCGAGGCCCCGGACGCGCTGGATGCTCCGCGCTCAGCCCCGTCCGGCCACCGCTTCCGCCGCTGCGCAGGCTGAGCTGCCGTCGGCGCCCGTGGCACTGGTGCCGTTCGGGTCGGCTGCGGCGCCCGCGGAGGCGGACACGCCCATGGTCGCTGCTCCGGCCCCGCCCGAGGCAGCGCCATCCGCATGGGTCGCACCAGACGCCGCGCCCGCCGGTGCCGAACTCACCGCCTCCGACGTGCCAGAAGCTGAGGCCGCCGTCCCCGAGGTCGAGGCGCCTGAGGCCGAGGCTCCTGCGCCCGCCCCCAAGGCTCCTGCGCCTGCCCCCGAGGCCGTGGTGCCCGAGGCCGGAGTTCCGGCACCTGAGGCGGCAGGGCCCGAAACTGAGGCAGCTGCGCCCGCGATGCGGCCGGTACCCGAGCCCGAGGCGCCTGATCCAGCAGCGTCGATTCCCCCGGCCTCTGTTCCCGAGGCCCCGGCTCCCGGAGCGTCGGCTCCCGAGGCCCCAGTTCCCGAAGTGCTCGCCCCCGAGGCGCCCGCGCCGGTCGCGGCCAGGTTGGTCGGCGTGGAGCGGGAGCGGCCGCTGCCGTCCATCGAACGGGCGCTCAGCGGTCCGGGCAGTCGTGATGAGGTGAGCTGGCGGCGCCAGGTGAAGGTGGTCGCCGGCGGCCAGGGGCCGGGCAAGCGGGACCAGGAGGCGCTGGATCGCGATCGCGCCAGGCTGCCGCTGGCCGGCCCGCGCCGGATAGTCGTGCTCGGCTGCACGAGGGGCGCGGGGCAGACCGTGACCGCGTTGATGACCAGCCACATCCTCGCCGCGGTGCGCGGAATCCCGGTCGCTGCGCTCGACCTGAACCCGGGGGCTACGTCGCTGGCCGCCCGCCGCGCGCCGGCCGTCTCGGTGCAGGCGCTGCTGGCCGGCCACGAGCCGGGCCAGCAAAGCCAGCACGAGCAAAGCCAGCACGAGCAAAGCCAGCACGAGCAAAACCGGCAAAGCCAGGCGGCCCGGCTCGACGTGATCGCCGACCTGCCGGGCAACGGCGCCGCGCACGCCCTGGAGGGCCATGACTTCCGGCGGCTCGCCGGCCTGCTGGCCGAACGGTACCCGCTGACCATGATCGACCCGGCGCCGTCCGGCCTGACCCGGGTGCTTGCCGCGGCGGACCAGCTGGTGCTGGTCGCGCCGGCCAGCCCGGACGCGGCGACCTCGCTGGCCAACACCCAGCAGTGGCTCGGCGCGCACGGCCACGGCGAGCTGGCGGCCCGCGCCGTGACGGTCGTCAACGGGGTGAGCAGGCGAACGATGGATGACGTGCTCCGGGCCGAATCCGTGGCCAGGGGCCGCTGCCGGGCCATCGTGCGGGTGCCCTGGGATGATCTTCTGTCCGCGCGACCCGGGTCGTCCTCGCCGCCGCAGCCGCAGACGCTAGAGCCGCAGACGCTGCAGCCGCAGACGCTGCAGGCGCAGACCAGGCTGGCCTACACGGCGCTGGCCGGCGTGCTCGTCGCGGGCCTGGCCGCGGCCCCGGCGAGCCCCGTTCCGGGAAGGAATCCTGGTGAGCACTCGGACTAAGGGGGCTAAGGGTTCCCGGGGGCGTACCCGCCTGAGCATCCGCTACTTCGACGACCGGATCCTGCTCACCGACACCTACGCCTGGGCGTACTTCCGGGTCCCCTCGCTGTCCTACGAGTTCACCACCGCGGAGGAGCGGGAGGCGCTGGCCACCAACATCACGGTGGCGCTGGCCGCGATCAGGATGCAGGACGCCGAGGTGCACCTGCGCATCACCCACCGAACCTACCCGGCGCACGCGTGGGCGACCGGTCTTGACGCGACCTCGGACGGGGGCCCGGGCTGGCGGGAGTACCTGGAGCAGACCTACGAGCACGTCTGGGCCAAGGACTTCTGGGGCAAGGAGATCTACATCGGGGTCCGGCTCGGCCAGCGCGGCGTGCGCGCGCAGCTGTCCGGCGGCGTGCTTTCCCAGTTCCGCGGCGTCTACTCCCGCGGCGAGAAAGAGCTCGGGCTCAACGACGAGGCGGTCGGCCCGGCGGAGATCACCAAGTGGACGGACTCGGCGGAGCGGCTCGGCCGGGCGCTGAACGCGAGCGCGCTGGCCGCCAGGCACGCGACCTCGGGTGAGATCGCCTGGCTGGTGCAGCACACGCTGATGCAGACGGCGGGGGAGCCGCTGCCGTCCGCGACCAAGCGCAGGAGATGGGGCTCGGGGGAGATCGACACCCTCTTCGAGGGGCAGATCCACAACGGGCGGACCCTGCTGTGCCTGGAGCATATGTCGGGAGAGTCGTACGCCGCTTTCCTCTCGTTCGCCCGTTTTCCCGACGTGATGTCTTTTCCCGACGGGGAGCCGTGGCTGCATTTCGCCGATTCGCTGCCGTTCCCGGTGGAGATCAGCTCCCGGATGAAGCTCATTCCGCCGGCTAAGGCGAGCAAAGACGTCAGCCGGCGGCTTGCGCACGCGCGCGACATGGACGCGCATATCCGCGAGGCGGGCGCGGAGGCGCCCATCGCGCTGGCCGAGCAGATCGCCGCGGCGAGAATGCTCGAGCACGGTATCACCAAGGAGCGGCTGCCTTTTGTCTACGGCTGGCACCGGCTGATCGTCGCGGCGCCGACGAAAGACCTGTGCGTCCGCCGGGTGGAGGCGGTCGTCGAGCATTACCGCGATATCGGAATCGACGTGGTCAACTCCACCGGTGATCAGTTCTCGCTGTTGTGCGAGGCGCTGCCCGGTGAGCGGATCCGGCTGAATTCTTATGTGCAGCGGCAGCCGCTTTACACGATCGCGGGCGGAATGCCGACCGCGACGGTGGACATCGGCGACCGGGTGGACACCGGCGGGTCCGGCTGGATCGGGCCGTATATCGGGGAGACGCTGGGCCGGGCCCGCTCGATCGTGCATTTCGATCCGCTGCTGGCGGCGGCTCGCAACCGCCCGACCGCGGTGGCGATCACCGGTGAGCCTGGCGGCGGGAAGACGACGCTGGCCATGCTGCTGATCTACCAGCTGGCGCTGCGCGGCGCGACCGTCGCGGTGATCGACCCCAAGGGCGACGCCGAGTCGCTGGTGGAGCACCTGACCAGGCAGGGCCGCAAGGCGCGCGTCCTGCCGCTGGGCGCGGCGGCGCCGGGGCTGCTTGACCCGTTCTCGTTCGGCATGGATCTGTCCGAGAAGCGGACCATGGCGACCGAGACGCTGCGCCTGCTGCTGCCGCGGATGAGCGAGGAGCGGGAATCCGCGATGATCCAGGCGGTCGGCGCGGTGGCCGGGACCGAACGGCCCAGCCTGGGCAAGGTCATCACGCACCTGGAGGAGTCCGACGACCCGGCCTGGAAGAACACCGGCGCGGTGATGCGGTCGATCTCCGAGATGCGGCTGGCCCGGCTGTGCTTCGCGCCGTCGGTGGGGCAGCAGATCGACGCGGAGGGCTGGACCACGGTGTTCACCCTGGCCGGCCTGACGCTGCCGGACACCAACACCAGCCGGGACGACTACTCCTACGAGCAGCGGCTGTCGGTGGCGCTGCTGTACCTGGTCTCCCAGTTCGCCCGCAAGCTGCTGAACGGGATCGACCGGGCCGCGCCCAAGGCCATCTTCCTGGACGAGGCCTGGGCGATCACCTCTACTCCCGAGGGCGCCAAGCTGGTGCCCGAGGTGTCACGGATGGGCCGGTCGCGGAACACCGCGCTGATCCTGGTCTCGCAGAACGCCGGCGACCTGCTGAGCGAGCAGGTGACCAACTGCCTGTCCGGGGTCTTCGCGTTCCGCTCGACCGAACGCGGCGAGGTCGCGAACGTCATGTCGTTGCTCGGGGTCGCACCTTCTGACGAGCACAAGGCCGTGCTTCGCTCGCTCGGTAACGGCGAGTGCATTTTCCGGGATCTGGATGACCGGGCCGGGCGGATCGGGATCGACCTGGTCTCCGACGAGCTGAGGGACTGGATCGACACCAATCCCACCCGGGCCAGGCGCAGCCAGGCTGACCCGGCCACACGCAGGGAACCCAATGCGGACGTGCCAGCACTGCCGGGCGAAGGCGCCCCGGCCGCCGGCCCGCCCGCGGCCCGTACGCGAGCGGCGGAAACGTCCTCGTAAACGCAGAACCAGGAGCTCCCTTACGATGGCTACCTCGCCAGCCTCGCCCGAACCCCCGGGACTCACGGGATTCACGGGACTTACGGGGCGAGACCGCGCTGATTCCCCGTCACCCGGCCGCCGCATCTCACGCTGGGCCGTCCAGGTACTGCTGCTCGCGGCCGCCTTGCTCGCGATCGCCACGCCCGCGTTCGCGGCCACCCACGCCGCCAGCGCCCCGCAGGCCTCAAGCGCCTCAAGTGCCTCAAGCACAACCAGCGCCACCAGCGCCACGAGCACCACGGCCACCCCGGCCCGGCTGACGGCGACCGTGCTCCCGGCCGCGCCCGGCGGGGTCTGCCAGGTGCCCGGCATCGGGGACATCGGCGGCCTGGTCGGGCTGTGCAACCAGGGGTCGAGCGGGATCGTCGGCAGCCTGAACAACATCTGCCAGCCGTCGCTGCCGCAGCCCGAACAGGCCACTGGCGGCATCAACGCGATGATCGAGCCGCCGGCCGCGGCGGCGGGCGGCAAGACGCTGTACGACAACTACGGGATCGCCGGGCAGTACTGGGCCGCCCACGGCCTGCAGTGCTCGGACATGACGTCGCTGATCGGCAACAACGTGGCCGGCATGGTCTTCGACGCGGCGAAATCGGTGGACCGGGTGACGATCACCGTCTACCAGTCGGCGGCGGGCAACAACATCCTGACCTGGCTGCAGAACGCGGTCGACCGGCTGATCACCGCGCTCGGGAACGCCATCTACTTCCCCTACCTGGCGCCGGTGGTCATCCTCGGCGCGATCTGGCTCGCCTGGCAGGGGCTGGTCCGCAAGCGCGCCACCCGGACCATCGAGGGCACGCTGTGGATGGTCGTGGCCACCGTGGCCGCCATCGCGCTGATCGGCAGGCCCGCCGCGTTCACCGGGGTCGGGACCACCGTCTCCAACGGCGTCACCGGCGTGCTCAACACCGCGTTCTCCAAGCTGCCCGCCCCGGCCGGAAGCAACTGCCTGCCGGTGCAGGCGGGCGATCCGCAGAGCGTCACCGGCAACTTCGCCTTCACCTCGGGCAACGGCCTGGTGGACGAGAACGCCAACGAGCTGTGGTCGGTCCTGGTGTGCAAGCCGTGGCTGTACGGGGAGCTCGGCACCACCGCGTACGCCGCGCCTGGTGCCGCCAACCCGACCGTGGTGAACACCTACGGCCGGCAGCTGCTGTGGTCGCAGGCGATCGCGGCCAACGAGACCCCGAGCGCGGCGCTGATCCAGGCCAAGCAGGCCACCTATACCGGCATCGCGACCTCCATGCAGCAGAACAACCCGGCCATCTACCCGCTGTTCCAGGGCAATCAGTGGACCACCCGGCTGGAGATCGCGTTCGCCGCGATGTTCGCCGCGCTGGTGGCAGGCCTGCTCATCTTGCTGATCGCGCTGACCCTGATCGTGCTCAAGCTGGGCTTCCTGCTGCTGCTGGTGGCCGGGCCGTTCTTCCTGATCATCGGGACCCATCCCGGGTTCGGCCGGGTCATCGCGATCCGCTGGTTCGAGATGCTCGTCGGCGTGCTGATGAAACAGGCGGCGATCGCGATCGTGCTTTCGGTGCTGCTTTACTGCTATTCGCTGATCATGGGAACGTCGGACGCTGTGCTGCCCTGGGCGCTGAAGATCCTGATGATCGCGCTGGTCACGGTGGCCGTGTTCATCTACCGCAAGCCCTTCAGCCACCTGTTCTCCGCGGTCGGCTACGGCACCATCGGCTCGCAGGAGCGGGCCGAGTACAGCCTGCGCGAGGCGGGTTCCACCTTCCGCCGGTCCACGCTGGACGCGGCGACCGCCGCCGTCCCAGGGATCTCGGGCTACCGCGCCGCCCGGTGGGCGCGCCGGAACCCGGGCGCGGCGACCGCGGTGGCCGCCGGGGCGGCGGCCGGCGTGGCCGCGGGCACCGCGGCGGCAGCCGATGGCGCGGCCGGCTCGGCGCAGGCCGGGAGCGGCGATGCCTACGCGTCGCGGCTCCGGCCGGACGCTCCGCCCCCGGCCGACGGGGACGGCGAGGCGGCGAGCTCGGGCTCACGCCGGGCCGTCGGCGGGGCCGGCGGCGCGAGCTCGGCCCGGGCCAGGAACGCGGCCGAGGCCGACAGCGGCGGGCGGGTCCCCCCGCCGCTCGACCTGCCACCACGAGAAGGCGCCGGAGCGCCGGCCGCGTCGGCCTCCGGCTGGTCCCGCGGCGCCGGCCGCTCGGCGGCCTCCGGCCCGCTGCCCCGGGCGGCGTCCGCCCCGGCCCCGGGGTCCCCCGCTTCAGGGTCCTCGGCGCCGGTCAGGAGCCAGAGCCGCGCGGGCGGGTCCGCGCCGCCCATGAACCGCGGCGGATCCCGCCCGAACGGATCCGGCGCATCCCGCCCGAACGGGTCCAGCGCGCCGTCAGGGTCCGGCCCGGCCTGGCCGGCCAGCGGATGGCCGGCCGCGGGCGCCCGGCAGCCGACGGCCCGGTCCGGCGGCCGGGCCAGGCCCGCTCCGCCGCCTCCGCCCGCGGAGCCGGCCCCCCAGGGCGGCAAGCCGGCCAGCGCCCGCGGTCAGGACGAGCCGACCGCGATGCCGTTCTGGCTGCGGCCGATACGGCGGGACAAGTAGCGGGCGGGCCCGATGGATCTCAGCCCTCGCCAGCAGAAGGCCGTGTTCGCGCTGGTCGTCGTGGTGCTGGCCGCGCTTGGCTACTGGCTCATCGTGCCGAAGGTGGACCACGCGCACGGCCAGGCCGCGGCCACCCCGTCAGCGACGCCTGCCTCGGCGCCGCCCCAGGCAGCCCAGGCCTCCCAGAGCACCCCGCCGCCCACCGTGACGACGTCCCCGGCCTCGACCGGCGGCGTGGACATCTACTCCTGGCTGCCGTTCACCCAGCAGGGCCTGGCCGCCGCCGCCGGGGTGACGGTGAAGTTCCTGGTGGCATACAACACCTACTCCTACACCGAGAGCCCGGCCGATTACGTCGGCGCGATGAACGGCCTGGTCACCGCGCCGCTGGCCACCACCCTGAAGGGCCTGTACGCGACCCCGGGGGTGGCCAAGGTCAGGACCGCCCAGAAGCAGGTGTCCACCGGGACCGCGGTGATCAACTCGCTGCGGTCCTTCGGCCCGTCGAGCCTGACATTCGTCGTCACCGGGACGCAGCACCTGGTCACCTCGAAGGGGGCAAGCACCGGCAGCGAGCAGTACGCGATCACGGTCACCGGGTCAGGCAGCAGCTGGCAAGTGAATAACATCGAGCTGTCGGACGTGGGCCAGTCATGACCAGCAGGCTCCTGGTCCGGACCGAAACCAAGCAGAACACGACCAGGGAGCAGCGGGCGCCGCGGATCCTGGTCATCGGCATCATCGGGCTCGTCGGCGTGGTGGGGCTGGGCCTGCTCGCAGTGCCCATCCTGGTCGGCACGAACGCGTTCTTCGCGGCGAGCGCGGGCTGCTCGGGCCAGCAGACGGGCACGGCCGGGCAGCCGCCCGTCGGCGCCAAGGCCAAGTCGATCCCGTCGAACTACCTGTCCTGGTACAAGAAGGTCGGGCAGCAGTACGGCGTGCCGTGGACGATCCTGGCCGGCATCGGCACGGTGGAGAGCAACAACGGCCAGACCGCCCTGCCCGGCGTGCACAGTGGCCAGAACGGCTTCGGCGCGGCCGGGCCGATGCAGATCGGCATCGAAGGCGCGTCCGGCAACAGCTGGGGCGGCGCACCGATCCATCCGGCCAGCCAGGTGGTCAGCGGCGTCGCCACCGACGAGGACGGCAACGGGGTCGCGAGCGTCTACGACCCCCCCGACGCGATCGCGGGCGCGGCCAAGTACCTGCTCGAGTTCGGTGTGCAGAACAGCCCGTCGGCGGCGATCTTCGCCTACAACCACCTGCAGTCATACGTCCAGAGCGTGCTCTACTACGCGGGCCAGTACGCGGGCGGCAACTTCTCGGTGGCGTCCGCGGTCATGCCGGCCGCCGATTCGGCGGCCGGCTGCGTCCAGACCGCCGGGGGCGTGCCCGCCGTCCAGGCGCCGACCCAGGCGGTGGCCACCGCGATCACGTTCGCCGAGCAGCAGCTGGGCAAGCCGTACCTGTGGGGCGGCACCGGGCCGGACGCCTTCGACTGCTCCGGCCTGGTCATGATGGCCTACCGGACGGCCGGGATCGGCATCGCGCGGACCTCGCAGGCGCAGTGGGCGACCGAGCAGCGGGTGCCCGCCTCCCAGGTGCAGCCCGGGGACCTGGTGTTCTTCGCCGGCGCGGACGGCACCACCACCGATCCGGGGCACGTCGGCATGGTCATCGGGAACGGGAAGATGATCGAGGCGTACGCGACGGGCTTCCCGATCCGCGTCTCCAGCTACGCCGGCCGCGGCGCGATCGGCTTCACTCAGCCCTGGGCCAACGCCAACGGCACCAGGAACGGCCCGGCGGCCTCGACGGCGCCGCCGGCGGGCAGCGTGCCCACCCCGGGCGTCACCGCAGCGAAAGGACGATGAAGCAGCCCAGGCCGGCCACCATGCAGTAGATCGCGAACGGCGTCAGCGTGCGCTTGGGGTCGCTCAGGTAGCGGACCAGGAACCTGAGCGCCAGGTAGGCGCCGATAAAGCACAGCACGCTGCCGAAGATGACCTGTCCCCGGATCCCGGCCCCCAGCGGCCCGGTCAGGTCGCCGACCTTCAGCACCCCGGCCGCCAGGATGACCGGAGCGGACAGCAGGAACGAGAACCGGGCCGCGTCCTGCCGGGACAGGCCGCGGAACATGCCGCTGACCATGACGATGCCGTCCCGGCTGATGCCGGGCAGCAGCGCCAGGATCTGCATCGCGCCGAGCAAGATGCCGTTGCCGAAGCCGATGCCGACCAGTCTCCGGTCGGCCTCCACCGCCAGGCTGGCCTGCTCCTGCTTCAGCGCCCGCTGCCCGGACGAATGCCGGCCGCCTCCGGCCGGACCGTGCCCGCCGACGGCGACGGTGGCCTTCTGCCGTTCGGCCGCCATCTGCTTATCGAAGGCCACCTGGTGAAACTCGGCGTCGGCTCCGCGCCGCCGCAGCCGCTCGCCGCCCAGCAGGATCAGCCCGTTGATGAACAGGAAGGTCGAGGTCAGAAGCGGCTTGCTGAAGACGGTGCGGAAGGTGTGCTCGAGCGCGAGCCCGGCGATGCCGACCGGGATCGTGGCCAGGATGATCATCCAGGCGAGCTTCTGGTCGGTGCCCTGCAGCTGCCATCGCCTGGTCTCCGGCGCGGGCGCGACGACGTGCCAGATCGAGGCGAAGAAGGCCCGGATGATCCGCACCCAGTCCCGCCAGAAGAAGAGGATCATGGCGGCGGCCGTGGCGACGTGCAGCCCGACGATGTACGCCAGGTACGGCGACTCGGACTTGGAAACGTCCAGGTCGCTCGCCCACTGCCCGCCGACGAGCGCCGGGATGAGCACGGCGTGGCCCAGGCTGGATATCGGGAACAATTCGGTAATTCCCTGAATGAGCCCGATAACCCCGGCCTCTGCGTACGTCAGATGCGACATGCCAGCCCTTCGCTCCCTGCGACACAACCCAGTTAAAGAAAAATTCATTATCCCGAACGAGCGCGGGTGCGAGCCCCGCGAACACGTTCTAGTAGCCCTGGGCGAGTGCAGCGGGTAGACATCAGCCCGGCCACCAGTCATGGTAGCCGGGCTGCCGTGATGCCCCGCCCGGTTTCATGCTGTCTTCATGGACACGCCCTGTCATCCCGCAGACGGCGTATCCCATGTCCCCCTACCGCCCGAGGCCCCCTGCCCGGAGCGCGGCCGTCAGGCCTTGCCGGGGACCTTGGGAGTGTCCTTGGCGGTCCGGCGGCCGATCTTGTCACCCAGCCAGACCAGCGGGTCGTACTTGCGGCCGACTACCCGTTCCTTCATCGGGATCAGCGCGTTGTCGGTGATCTTGATGTGCTCAGGGCAGACCTCGGTGCAGCACTTGGTGATGTTGCAGTAGCCGAGGCCGAAATCATCCTGGGCGATCTCCCGCCGGTCCGCGGTGTCGGCCGGGTGCATCTCGAGTTCGGCGACCCGCATGAGGAACCGGGGCCCGGCGAAGGCGGCCTCGTTTTCGGTGTGGTCGCGGATCACGTGGCAGGTGTTCTGGCACAGGAAGCACTCGATGCACTTGCGGAATTCCTGCGACCGGTTCACGTCGACCTGCTGCATCCGGAACTCGCCGGGCTTGACCGCGGGGTCGGGGGTGAACGACGGGATCTCGCGCGCCTTGGCGTAGTTGAAGGACACGTCGGTGACCAGGTCCCTGATCACCGGGAAGGTCCGCATCGGCGTGATCGTCAGCGTCTCCTCGGGCGTGAAGACCGACATCCGGGTCATGCAGGCCAGCCGGGGCCGCCCGTTGATCTCCATCGAGCACGACCCGCACTTGCCCGCCTTGCAGTTCCACCGGATGGCCAGGTCGCTGGCCTGGGTGGCCTGCAGCCGGTGCAGCACGTCGAGGACCACCTCGCCCTCGTTGACCTCGACCTGGTAGTCGGTGAGCGCGCCGGCGCCCGCGTCCCCGCGCCAGACCCGTAGCGCAGCCTTGTAGCCCATCGCTCTACTCCTCAGCGCCCGCGCCGGACAGCCCGGCCAGCTCTTCTTCGGTCATGTACTTCTTCAGCTCGGAGATGTCGAACAGCTCGAGCAGGTCGGTCCGCATCGGCAGGTTCGGCTGCCGCTTCAGCGACACCGTGCTATCCGCAGAAGCCGAGCAGATCAGGTTGATCTTGCGCCACTCCGGCGACATGCCGGGATAGTCGTCCCTGGTGTGGCCGCCGCGCGATTCCTGCCGTTCCAGCGCGGCCTGCGCCACGCACTCCGCCACCACCAGCATGTTCCGCAGGTCCAGGGCCAGGTGCCAGCCCGGATTGTAGGCCCGGCCGCCCGGCGCGCTGACCTGCGCCGCCCTGGCCCGCAGCTTGTCCAGCTCGACCAGCGCGGTCTTCATCTCCGACTCCCGCCTGATCAGCCCGACCAGGTCGTTCATGATCGTCTGCAGCTCGCCGTGGATGGCGTACGGGTTCTCGCCTTCGGCCCGCTCCAGCGGCTCGAGCGCCACCGCCGCGGCCGTGTCCAGGGCAGCCTCGGACACCGACGGCCGGTCCGGCTCGGCCAGCGCCGACACGTACTCGGCCGCGCCGAGCCCGGCCCGCCGGCCGAAGACCAGCAGGTCGGACAGGGAGTTACCGCCGAGCCGGTTCGACCCGTGCATGCCGCCGGACACCTCGCCCACGGCGAACAGGCCGGGCACCGAGGCCGCCCCGGTGTCCGGGTCCACCTCGACCCCGCCCATCACGTAGTGGCAGGTCGGGCCGATCTCCATCGGCTCCTTGGTGATGTCGACGTCGGCCAGCTCCTTGAACTGGTGATACATGGACGGCAGCCGCTGCAGGATGTACTCGGCCGGCCGCCGGGACGCGATGTCAAGGAAGACCCCGCCGTGCGGCGACCCGCGGCCCGCCTTGACCTCGGAGTTGATCGACCGGGCCACCTCGTCCCTGGGCAGCAGCTCGGGCGGCCGCCGGTTATTGGCCTGGTCGTCGTACCAGCGGTCCGCCTCCTCCTCGGTCTCCGCGTACTGGGCGCGGAACACGTCGGGCACGTAGTTGAACATGAACCGCTTGCCCTCGGAGTTGCGCAGCACGCCGCCGTCGCCGCGCACCGACTCGGTGACCAGCAGCCCGCGCACCGACGGCGGCCAGACCATCCCGGTCGGGTGCAGCTGGACGAACTCCATGTTCAGCAGCTTGGCCCCGGCCCGCAGGGCCAGCGCGTGCCCGTCGCCGGTGTACTCCCACGAGTTCGAGGTGACCTTGTAGGTCTTGCCGATGCCGCCGGTGGCCAGGACCACCGCGGGCGCCTCGAACAGGCAGAACCGGCCGGTGTCCCGGAAGTACCCGAACGCCCCGGCGATCCGCCCCTCCGCCACCATCAGCTCGGTGATGGTGGTCTCGGCGAAAACCTTGATCATCGCCTCGGGGTCGCCGAACTCGGCCGCGTCCGCCTGCTGCATCGCGACGACCTTCTGCTGCAGGCTGCGGATCATCTCGAGCCCGGTCCGGTCGCCGACGTGCGCCAGCCGCGGGTACTCGTGCCCGCCGAAGTTCCGCTGGCTGATCTTGCCGTCCTTGGTCCGGTCGAAGACCGCGCCCCACGCCTCGAGCTCCCAGACCCGGTCCGGGGCCTCCTTGGCGTGCAGCTCGGCCATCCGCCAGTTGTTCAGGAACTTGCCGCCGCGCATGGTGTCGCGGTAGTGGACCTGCCAGTTGTCGTTCGGGTTCACGTTGCCCATGGCGGCCGCGCAGCCGCCCTCGGCCATGACCGTGTGCGCCTTGCCGAACAGGGACTTGGAGATGATCGCGGTCTTCTTGCCGTTCAGCCGCGCCTCGATCGCCGCGCGCAGCCCGGAACCGCCCGCGCCGACGACCACCACGTCGTACGAATAACGGCCAATCTCGGCCGACACCGTGTCGCTCATACCACTGCCCGTTCGGTTAATTAAAGATTCTTGGGTCGGAGAAAGCGCCGCTGGCCACCAGCATGATGTACAGGTCGCTCAGCATCAGCGTGCCCAGCGAGATCCAGGCGAACTTCAAGTGCCGCGCGTTCAGCCAGGAGACCTTCGTCCACGCCCAGTACCTGACCGGGTGCTTGGAGAAGTTCTTCAGCCGTCCGGCCGTGATGTGCCGGCAGGTGTGGCAGCCCAGCGTGTAGCCCCAGATGAAGATCACGTTGGCCAGCAGGATCAGCGACCCGATGCCGAATCCGAAGTTCCCGTCCGGGCCGCGGAACGCCTGCGCCACGTCGTAGCTGAGCAGGATGCCGACGAACAGGGCCGCGTACCAGAAGTAGCGGTGCACGTTCTGCGCGATCAGCGGGAACCTGGTCTCGCCGGAGTAGGTGGCATGCGGCTCGCGCACCGCGCACGCGGACGGCGCGCGCCAGAACGCCCGGTAGTACGCCCCCCGGTAGTAGTAGCACGTCAGCCGGAAGCCGAGCACGAACACCAGCGACACGAACGCGTACGGGATGATCGGCGGCACGGCCGGGATCCACTGGCCCAGCGTGCTCGAGCCCGGTACGCATTCGCCGCTGACGCACGGCGAGTAGAACGGCGTCAGGTAGTGGTACTGCGGCACGAAATACCAGTGGCCCATGAACACCCGGACCGTGGCGTAGAGCACCCAGACCGTGAGACCGGCCGCGACAATCCGCGGCGTCTGCCACCACTTGTCCTTGCGGAATGTACGTTCGGAAATCCGCGCCCGCGACCTGGCCTGCGCTTCCGGTGCTTGTGTCATCCTCAGCGTCCTCGTTGCTTTCAAGGTTAACGCCCGCGTCGCCCAGCCGGAACATGCCGGCTTTTGCGCGTGATAACGAGAACCTATTCCAGTCAGCGGGATGATGCAGTGACCGAGACCTCATCGTGCTATGTGACCCTGGCTACACTCTGCTGGCTAAAGGGGGGTCAAGTGACGTTCATCTACCACATCGCGGTCGCGGCGGACTGGGCGCGGGCGCAGCGCGACGGGCAGTACACGGTGTCCACCCGCGGCCGGGACCTGGCCGAGGAGGGCTTCATCCACGCCGCCACGGGCAGGTCACCCGGGTGGCCGACGCGTACTACCGGGAGCCCCGGACCTGGTGCTGCTGGTCATCGATCCCGAACGGCTGGGCCCGGAGCTCCGCTACGAGCGCGTGCCCGGCAGGCGGACCCCTACCCCCACATCTACGGCCCCCTCAACCTGACGCCGTCGTAGAAACCCGCCCCTCCCCGAGTTCCCCGTCCCATGATCGTGGATACAAATACCCCCATAGGGGGTGTAACAATCCACAATCATGACCGCGGCGCGGCCAGGGCGGTGCGGAGGAAGTCGAGCTGGAGCAGGAGCAGGTTCTCCGCCACCGTCTCCTGCGAGGCCATGTGCGTGATGCCCGACAGCGGCAGCACCGAGTGCGGGTAGCCGGCCGCCAGCAGCGCGCCGGACAGCCGGAGGGTGTGGGCGACCACCACGTTGTCGTCCGCCAGCCCGTGGATCAGCATGAGCGGGCGGACGGTGGCCTGGCCGGCTCGTTCGGGCCATGAGATCAACGAGGACCGCTGGTAGTTTTCCTGGTCCCGGTCAGGAAAGCCCAGGTAGCGCTCGGTGTAGTGGGTGTCGTAGAGGCGCCAGTCGGTGACCGGCGCGCCGGCGATGGCCGCGTGGAACACGTCCGGGCGGCGCAGCACCGCCAGCGCGGCCAGGTAGCCGCCGAACGACCAGCCGCGGATCGCGACCCGGCTGGTGTCCAGGTCGGCGAAGCGGGCCGCGGCCTCGCGCAGCGCGTCGACCTGGTCCTCGAGCACCGGGCCGGCCAGGTCGCCGGCCACCGCGCGCTCCCATTCCGGGCCGCGCGCCGGGGTGCCCCGGCCGTCCGCGATGACCACCGCGAACCCCTGCTCGGCGAACCACTGCGCGGTCAGGTAGGCGGAGCGGGCCTTCAGCACCCGCTGCGCGTGCGGGCCGCCGTACGGGTCGAGCAGCACCGGCAGCCGCTGCTGCCCGGGCTGGTGCCAGGACGGGAACAGCACCGCGGTGCGGATCTCCCGCGACCCGGCGCCGAACAGGGCCGGCCGGGGTGCCGGCAGCGCCGGGCGCTCGGCCAGCGAGGCCAGTTCGGCCACCGGCCCGCCGTCGCGGTACACCCGGACCGTCACGCCGTCGTCGCCGAGCCCGCGGCTGGACACGACCGTGGTCCCGCCCGCGCGGGTGCCCGTCTCGACGCCGGTGCCGTCGCCGAGCTGGCTGAGGCCGCCGGGGCCGTAGGCCCACAGCCCGACCTCGGTCGGCTCGGCCGACGCCTGGAACAGCACGGTGTCGCCGTCGACGCCGATGACGCCGCGCACCTGCAAGCCGGGCGGGGTGACGGGCTCGGCGTCCGCGCCGACCAGCAGGCGGCGGGTGTCCTCGCGGTCCGCGGTCCACACCAGCCGGCCGTCCGCGGTCCAGGCCGGGACGCCGGGGACGATCTCCAGCCAGGCCGGGTCGGTGTCCTCGCGCAGCACCTCGGCCTGGCCGGTGCCGGCGTCGACGGACAGCAGCCGCATCGTCCGCTGGTCCCGGCTCTGCACCACCACCAGCGGGTCGTGCTCGCCCGCCCAGCAGGCGGTCACCAGGTAGGGGAACGCGGCCCAGTCGACCTGAACGTCCGCGCTGGTGCCGTCCAGCCGGGCCAGCAGCAGGGACACCCTGGCGTTCGGGGTGCCGGCGGCCGGATAGCCCACGTCGGCGGGCGGCCGCTCCGGGTTGGCCGGGTCGGCGATGTGCCACCGGGTGACGGGCGCCTCGTCGACCCGCGCCACCAGCAGCGCCGAACCGTCCGGGGACCACCAGTAGCCGCGGTGCCGGTCCATCTCCTCGGCCGCGATGAACTCCGCCAGCCCGAACGTCACGTGCGCGGCGCCCCGCGGGTCGGCCAGGACCCGGTCGTCGGCGGCCCCGTCTCCGGCGGCCCCGTCTCCAGCGGGCCCGTCTCCGGCGGCACTGCCCAGGCTGGCCACCCGCAGCGCCCCGGCGCGGACGTAGGCCAGCCGCTTCCCGGTCGGGTCGGGGCGGGGATCCAGCGCCGGGCCGGGCACCGCGACCTCGGCCGGGAGGGCGCCCCCGCCGGTCAGGTCGACAGCGTAGACCCGCCCCGACCAGGCGAAGACCGCCACCGTGAGGTCCGCGTCGGTGGCGTAGGCCACGATGCCGCCGGCCTGCTCCCTGACCCGCTCCCGGCGGGCGCGCTCTTGCGGCGGCAGGTCCGCCTCGTCGCCGCCCATCGCCCGCGGGTCCGCCACCAGGTGCTCCGCGCCGCGGCTGACGTCCAGCACCCACAGGCAGGTCACCGGGTCGCCGCCGCCCCGGGTTCGCAGGTAGGCCACCCGGGCGCCGTCGGGTGAGATGCGGAACGCCCGCGGCACGCCCAGCGTGAACCGTCTGGTCCTGGCTTCCTGGCGCGGGAAACTCTCGGTCATAGGACAGCATCTTGCCAGTCTCGATCTTGCCAGTCCCGGCGGATCCCGCGGCGGCCTGTAGGCTCGCCGCCATGGGTTCGGCGGAGATCGGGCGGCGATTGCTGCTGCTGCACGCGCACCCGGATGACGAGTCCATCGGCACCGGGGCGACGATGGCCAGGTACGCCGCCGAGGGCGCGCTGGTCACGCTCGTCACCTGCACGCTCGGCGAGCTGGGGGAGATCATCCCGCCGTCGCTGGCGCACCTGGCCGCGGAGTCGGAAGACCGGCTGGGGGAGTACCGCATCGGCGAGCTGGCCGCCGCCTGCGCCGAGCTCGGCGTGGCCGACCACAGGTTCCTCGGCGGCCCGGGCCGGTGGCGTGACTCGGGCATGATGGGCACCGACGCCAACGACGATCCGCGCTGCTTCTGGCGGGCCGACGTGAACGAGGCCGCCCGCGCCCTCCTCGACGTCATCCGCGACGTCCGGCCGCAGGTGCTGGTGACCTACGACGCCAACGGATTCTACGGGCACCCCGATCACATCCAGGCGCACCGCGTCGCCTGCCGGGCCTTCCAGCAGGCCGCCGACCTCGGGCTGGCCAAGTTCTACGTCACCGCCGGGCCCGGCTCCGCCGGGGTCACCACCGAGATCGACGGCACCGGCTACCTCGGCCGGAAGCTGGCGGCGATGCGCGAGCACGCCACGCAGATCACCGTGGACGCCCCGTTCTTCGCGCTGTCCAACCAGATCAGGCACCAGGCGCTCGGCGTGGAGTACTACACGCTGCTGGCCGGGCGGCGCGGTCCGGACGGCCCGGGTGGTCGTGAGACGGACCTGTTTGCGCAGTAGCCTGCTCCCATGGCGGTACCCGCGGGCATGAACGGCACGACCGGCAAGCGCGGGCCGGAATGGCCCGTCACGGTCGGCGTGTACAGCGTGCTGTTCCTGTTCGGCGCGGTGCAGGGCGTGATCGGCAGCTTCCAGTACAGCCGGGCGTCCGGATCGGTGCCGGTGGTAGCGCTCGTGTGCTGCGCCGCCATCCTGGCCACCTGCCTGCTGGCGTCCTGGGCCATGGGCTCGGTCAGCGGTGCGGTCATACCCGGAATGGGCTGGGTCATCGCGTCGTTTGTACTGTCCATGCCGGTCTCGAATGGCAGTGTCATCATCACCGGTACCACGCCGGGCAAGTGGTACCTGTACGGCGGCACGCTCAGCGTGGCCGCCGGGGTGGTCGCGTCGTTCGCGATCATTGGCCGGCGGGCCGGGCGGCCGGGGGCTACCGGGACATCGCCGAGGTGAGCGACGTCGATCAGGCCGCTTTCCGGCAAGCCGCCGGCCAGTTCCCCGGCGGCATCGTCGTGGTCACGACCAGCGCCGGCCACGCGATGACCGTCAGCGCGTTCGCGTCGGTGTCGCTCGAGCCGCCGCTCGTGCTGTTCTGCGCGGAGAAGATCGCCCGCTTCCACGACGCCGTCCTCGAGGCCGGATCCTGGGCGGTCTCCATCCTGGGCGAGGACGGGGAGAAGACCGCGCGCTGGCTGGCGACCCGCGGCCGCCCGCTGGACGGGCAGCTGGACGGGGTGCCGCATCACCCGGGCCCGGTCACCGGCGCGCCCCTGCTCGACGGCGCGCTGGCCACGCTGGAATGCCGGAGCGTGGCGGTGTACGACGGCGGCGATCACAGCATCATCGTCGGCCAGGTGACCGCCGTGGAAGGCCCGGCCGACCCGCCGGCCCGCGGCCCGATGGTCCACTACGCGGGCCGCTACCGCCGCCTGCGCCCCGCGGAGGACTGACACCCTCCGCCGCGCGGAGCCGCGCGGCGGGTGCTGATTTCACCGGCGTCAGGCCGCGCCTGGCGCCGGCCGCTCGCCACGGGACACCCGGGCGGGAAGGTGCTGCCGACGCGGCCGTGACTTGTGAACCCGCAGGTCGGCGCCGGTCTGGTCGGTGGGGAGGGCGGGGAGATCCGGATCCTGGCCGGTGCCGCCGCGTCGTTCGCCGTCTAGGTCGTGGCCGCCTGGCCCCGGCCCGGGCGGCAGCTGCCTGCGGGAGCGCCTGAGCTCCCATGAGGCGGCCACCCCGTACGCCAAGATGCCGAGCGCCGCGACGACGGCGGCGAGAAAGGCCAGGAACAGCAGCTTGGCAGCCCAACCATAAGGAGTGGGGCGGGCCCCTGGATCGAGGAGGGGGTGAGCCCACATGGCGGCGGCCGCGATGATCAGGCAGGCGCCCGACCCGGCGGCCGCCCTGGCCAGCGGCCGGCGGCGCGCTGGGGCGGGCGGGCACGGCGGCCCGGCTGCGGCCGGCGATGTCGGCGGCCGGGATGTCGGCGGCCGGGATGTCGGCGGTGAGCGCGGCCAGGTCGGCGCAGGTCCGCGCGGCCAGCGCCCGGCCCGCCCGCGTATCAAGTTCGTCCCTGGTCAGCCGGCCCTGCACGAACGCGTCCTTCAGCATGCCGATCACCTGCTCGCGGTCGGCGTGGCCCGCCCTGAGCCGGTCACGGCCCGCGGCGGCCGGGTCTTCCGGTCCTGTCATCACCGGCGCCTCCCCACTCGCACAATGCAGGCAAAGCGTAGCGCGACTGCTCTACTTGCAGCCAGGGGCGATGTGAGACTTGGTCAAACTGTCCATCAGAGTGGGTACGTGGCTTCAATTCCCCAGTCGGCGCGCCGGGTTGCCTGAACTGATGTGGGACTTAGACAGCATCGCGTGAACTCCAAACGGCCGGCTGAGGACCGGATCGCGTCCTCGATCTGGCCGAGCCCCCAGTCGAGGTCTTCCTCGCTGATGACCAGCGGCGGCGCGAGCCGGATCACGTTCCCGTGGGTTTCCTTGGCCAGCACGCCGCGGGCGGCGAGCCGCTCGCACACCTCGCGCCCGGGCAGCGACGCGAACTCGACGCCGGCCCAGAGGCCGCGCCCGCGCACCGCCCGGATCGCGTCCGGCGGCAGCGCGGACAGCCGCGCGTGCATCCGCTCGCCGAGCACCCTGGCCCGCGCCTGGTACTCGCCGGTCCGCAGCATGGCGACGACTTCCCGCGCTACCGCACAGGCCAGCGGGTTGCCGCCGAACGTGGACCCGTGCTGCCCCGGCTGCAGCACCCCGAGCACCGGCCAGGTCGAGACCATCGCGGAGACCGGCACGATGCCGCCGCCGAGGGCCTTGCCGAGCAGGTAGGCGTCGGGCACCACGTCCTCTGCCGCGCAGGCGAACGTGTACCCGGTGCGGCCCAGGCCGGACTGGATCTCGTCGGCGATCATCAAGATGCCGTGCGCGGTGCACAGGTCCCGGAGCCCGGCCAGGAAACCGGGCGGAGGCACGAGCACCCCGGCCTCGCCCTGGATCGGCTCGACGAGCACGGCGACCACGCGTTCGCCGAGCTCACCGACCGCCGCGGTCAGCGCGTCCAGGTCGCCGTAGGGCACGATGCGGAACCCGGGCGTGTAGGGCCCGAAGTCCGCCCGGGCGTCGGGATCGGTGGAGAAGCTGATGATCGTGGTCGTTCGGCCGTGGAAGTTTCCGCCGAACGCGATGATCACCGCCTGGTCGGCGGGGACCCCCTTGACCGTGTAGCCCCACTTGCGCGCGACCTTGATCGCGGTCTCGACCGCCTCCGCGCCGGTGTTCATCGGCAGCACCACGTCCATCCCGGCCAGGTCGGCCAGCTCGGCGCAGAACGGCCCGAACTGGTCGTGCTCGAACGCCCGGCTGACCAGCGTGAGGTGTTCGAGCTGCCGCCGCGCGGCGCCGATCAGCCGCGGGTGCCGGTGGCCGAAGTTCAGCGCCGAGTAGGCGGCGAGCATGTCGAGGTAGCGGCGGCCGTCCACGTCGGTCACCCAGGCGCCCTCGGCCTCGGCGGCGACGATCGGCAGCGGATGGTAATTGTGCGCGCCGTACTCGCTGCCGAGCTTGAGCAGGCCGGTCATGGTCTCGGTCATGGTGTTCCCCTAGGGCCGTAGTTCGAGCGTGCAGCACTTGGGTCCGCCGCCGCCCTTGAGCAGCTCGGACATGTCGACGCCGACCGGCTCGAACCCGCGCTCGCTGAGCTGGGCGGCCAGGCCGGCCGCCTGGACCGGCAGCACGACGTGGCGGCCGTCGCTGACCGCGTTCAGGCCGAGCACCTCGGCGTCCTCGTCCTTCGCCTCGATCAGCTCGGTGAAATGCTCGGCGAGGACCGCCCGGCCGGCGTCGTCGAACGCGGCCGGGTAGTACATGGCGGTATCGGCGTCCAGCACGCACAGGGCGGTGTCCAGGTGATAGAAGCGCGGGTCGACCAGGCGCAGGCTCAGCACCGGCAGCCCGAACAGGTCCGTCAGCTCGGCGGCGACCCCCCGGTCGCTGCGGAAGCCGTAGCCGGCCAGCA
The DNA here is from genome assembly GCA_963722275.1 of uncultured Actinomycetes bacterium. GTDB lineage: Bacteria > Actinomycetota > Actinomycetes > Streptosporangiales > Streptosporangiaceae > Palsa-504. Next base: position 76,468 of record CAVRMX010000032.1, read on the forward strand.
GCGTGCCGGCGGCGAACAGGATGTCGCCCTCGCCCTCGTGGACGTGCTCGGGCGTCCGCACCTCGGTGTAGCCACGGCCGAGGAACCAGTCCATATAGGCGCCGGCTTCCCCGGCCCGCTGCGGGTAGCGGAACTGCGCGCCGAGCGCCTTCCCGCCCGCCACGGTGGCGCCGTTGGCGGCGAACACCATGTCGGGCAGCCCGGCCACCGGCTCGATGATCCGCACGTCGTGCCCGAGATCGAGGTAAAGCTCACGGAGCGTGGCCCATTGCCGCATGGCGTTGGCGGCGTCGGTCGGCTTGTCCGGCTCCATCCACGGGTTGATGGCGTACGTGACGGCGAAATGTTCCGGCGGGCACATCAGATACGCGCGCGCTGAAGCCCGGCGCTCTACGCTGCGCTCCCTTGTGATCATGAGGCAAGGGTAGGGGTTCGCCGTACCGGAAAACATGCGTCGGCCATGCGTGTCAGCGAAGAATCATTGCGTAATAGCGGGCCGAAACGGCAGTTTGTTGTCTGTAGGCCCGTATCGGGCAGTCGCAGGCCTAACGGGCCTCATGGGCCGCGCAGGCCTCGCCGGTCACGGCTTCCTGGCTACCCCGCAGTAGGCGGCCGCCGCGTGGTCCGGTGCGCCGTCCGGCCCGCGCCCGTCCGGCCCGCGCCCGTCTGGCCCGCGCCCGTCTGGCCGCCACTGCGGGCACGGCACCACGCCGGGCTCGATCAGGTCGAGCCCGTCGAAGAAGCTGGCCAGGTCGTCCGGCCTGCGCAGCAGGTACGGCGCGGGCGCGCTGGCGCCGTACCGCGGCCGCGCGCTTTCGTCGTACCGCCGCTGCGCGCTGCCGATGACCGGGTCCGCGGCCACCCCGTCGCCGATTACCAGGTAGCTGCCCGCCGGCAGCGCGGCCATCAGCTGGCTGACGATCGACCGCGCCGCGCCGTAGTCGTCCAGGTGGCCGAGGATGCCCAGCATGATCAGCGCGACTGGCTTGGCCAGCTCGAGCGTGCCGGCCGCCGAGGCCAGCACCGTGGCCACGTCGCGCAGGTCGGCGTCGGCGTAGCAGACCGTTCCTTCCGGGGTGCTGGCCAGCATCGGGCTCCTGAGCAGGGCCTTGGCGTGCATGAGCACCGCCGGGTCGTTGTCGGCGTAAACGATCCCGCTGTTCGGCGCGATGCGCTGCGCGATCTCGTGGGTGTTCCCCCCGGCGGGCAGGCCGGCCCCGATGTCGAGGTACTGCCGGATCCGGGCCGGCCCGGCCAGGAAGCGCACCGCCCGGACCAGGAAGGCGCGCTCGGCCCGCGCGGCCTCGGCGAGATGCGGGAACTCTCTGCCGATCTGCTCGCCGGCGGCTTTGTCGGCGGCGTAGAAGTCCCGGCCGCCGAGCCAGTAGTTCCACACCCGGGCCGGGTGCGGCATGCTCACGTCGAGCCCGGCCGGGGGCGGCCCCCACGGCTCGGCGGCGTCACGCCCCTGGCCGCCGCCTCCGGCAGCGTGGCCGCCTCCGGCAGCGTGGCCTGCGCCTGGGCCGGCCGGACGCGGCCCAGGATCCTCGCCGGCACCGCGGCCGGCCGGGCCTGCGCCCTGACGGCCGTCAGGGACGGCGACCCCGTGCCTTGCTTCGGAAGCGCGCCTGCGGAACATTTCTCAAATCATGCCGCACCCGCGCAAGTGCATGGTGCCGTTTCCGCCGAGCACCGCCTTCCGAGGCTCAGGCGTGCAGTGCCGTTATCCGCTTCGCGGCGGCGGCGATCCGCTCGTCGGTGGCGGTCAGCGCCACCCGGACATGCCGGGTACCCGCCGCCCCGTACAGCTCGCCTGGGGCGACCAGGATGCCGCCCTCGGCGGCCAGCAGTTCGGCCGCCGACCAGCAGTCGTGCCGGGGGTGCGTGACCCACAGGTACAGCCCGGCCTCGGAGTGGTCGATGGTCCAGCCCGCCTCGGTGAAGGCCGCCCGCAGCAGCGAGCGCCGGCTGCTGTACCGCAAGGCCTGCTCGGCAGCGTGCTCGTCGTCGTCGAGCGCGGCGGTCATCGCGGCCTGCACCGGGCCCGGCATCATCATGCCGGCCTGCTTCCTGATCGCCAGCAGGTCCGCGACCAGCGCGGGGTCGCCGGTCACGAACCCGGCCCGGTAGCCGGCCAGGTTGGACCGCTTGGACAGCGAATGCACGGCCAGCACGCCAGCGCGCGACGAGCCGCACACGTCGGGGTGCAGCACCGAGACCGGCGAGGCCTCCCAGCCCAGCGAGATGTAGCACTCGTCGGAGGCCACCACCGCGCCGCGCTCCCTGGCCCAGTCCACCACCTTGCGCAGGTGCTCGGCCGGCAGCACCCGCCCGGTCGGGTTGGACGGCGAGTTCACCCAGACGAGCCGCACCCGGGCGGGCCCGGCCGCCAGCAGGCTGTCGGCGGCCATCGCCGAAGCCCCGGCGAGCCGCGCGCCGATGTCGTAGGTGGGGTACGCCAGCTCGGGGTGCAGCACCACGTCGCCCGGCCCGAGCCCGAGCATGACCGGGAGCCACGCGATGAACTCCTTGGTGCCGATGACCGGCAGCACGTCGTCCGGCGGCACCTGGACACCGTGCGCGCGCGCCAGCCAGCCGGCCGCCGCGCCCCGCAGCCGCGGCGTTCCCCACGTCGCCGGGTACCCGGGCGCGTCGGAGGCCAGCGCCAGGGCGTCACGGACCGGGCCGGGCACCGGGTCGACGGGCGTCCCCACGGACAGGTCCACGAGGCCGTCCGGATGGAGCCCGGCCTTCTGGCGCAGCGGCGCGATCCGGTCCCAGGTGAAGGCGGGAAGCCGGGTCGCGAGCGTCATTCCTCCGCGGCTTGCGGCGGGAGCACCGCCACCACCGGGTGATCCTTGCCGATCTTGCCGGCCTTGGAGGCACCGCCCGGGGAGCCGAGGTCCTCGAAGAAGTCGACGTTGACCTTGTAGTATTCCTTCCACTGGTCAGGTACGTCGTCTTCGTAGTAGATCGCCTCGACCGGGCAGACCGGCTCGCAAGCGCCGCAGTCCACGCACTCGTCGGGGTGGATATAAAGCATGCGCTCGCCCTCGTAGATGCAGTCGACGGGGCATTCCTCGATGCATGCTCTGTCAAGCACATCAACGCAGGGCTGCGCGATGATGTAAGTCACGGGTGAACTCCTGTCGTCGTCCTGCTGCTTACACAGTATGGCGGGTCGCGGAGCGTGCCGCCTCAGCCTGCGACAATACTGCCGCGCGGCGGATCGCCCGGCACGGAATCTGGCCGCCAGCCCATACTGCCATCCGCAGCTTTCCACACATAGCCGGCATACCGTACTTCGCTCAGGCCGTAGGCCTGCGCGTGCGCGACCAGCCAGTTGGCCACGGTCCAGGCCGCGGCCCGCTGGACGTGCAGGACCGCGGTGCTTCCCGTGTTTTTCTGGCCCGAACGGACCGTGGTGATCCTGGCCACAACCGCTTTCTGCCCCAGCGACCCGAACGTCTGCGCCATCCGCCGCTCCGCCCCCGTCAGGTTCGCCTGGCCTGGCGGGGTATACCAGCAGGACACCTCGTGCGGCGACCGCCCGGTAAAGTACCCGGCCAGCTGCCCGGCCAGGTTCGCCCACTGCCCGTAGGCGGAGCCGTCCGCGCTGTGCTGCACGTCCTGCGCCGCCTGGGAGACGGGCATGGTGGCGTACCCGTGTATCTGGGTGAGGGCGGCGAAGAACTTGGTCGTGGCGTAGACGGGGTCCTCGAGCCGGGTGGCGGGGCCCCAGCCTTCCGAGGGGCGCTGCTGGAAGATCCCGACCGAGTCGCGGTCGCCGTAGTCCAGGTCGTGCAGCTTCGATTCCTGCAGCGCGGCGGCGAGGGCGATGGTGACCGCCTGCCGCGGCAGCCGGTGCCTGGCCGCGACGCCCGCGATGGTGGCCGCGATGGACGCCTGCTCGGTGTCGAGCGTGATGGCCTGATCGCCGGTGCCCGCCTGGCAGCCCGGCGCGGGCGGCGCGGGGGCGGTGAGGTGCCGGAAGGCGGCGTAGACGCCGTAGCCGGCGACCACCAGCACGAACACCAGCGTGGTCCCGACGATGGCTCTGGCCCCCAGCCGACCGGGAGTGGGCCGAGCGGGATTGTGCGGCACAGCATCTGAAGGTACCGCTAAGCTCGCGCTGCATGAGCGAGTCAGTGCCAGCCGGGGGGACGACCCCCCCAGACCCCCCCGCGCACAGGGGGGATCCTCCCCCCGTTCCCCCCTAGCCGAGGTGATCGACGAGTTGTGGGAACGGCGCGCCGAGCTGTCGCCGGCTGACACGCAGGCGCGCGCGGCGGTGGTCGCCGCGGTGGACGCGGTGGACGCCTGCGAGGCCAGGGTGGCGTACGTCGATCCCGCGACCGACGAGGTGGTGGTGGACGAGCGGGCCAAGCGGGCCATCCTGCTGGCGTTCCGGGTGCTGCCGATGGCCAGGTCCCAGGTGGGCGACTTCAGGTACGACGACCGGGTCCCGCTGAAGACCCGGCTGGAGGGCGTGCGGGTACTGCCGGGCGCGATCGTGCGGTGGGGCTCCTACGTCGCGCCGGGGACGGTGCTGATGCCCTCGTTCGTCAACATCGGGGCCTACGTGGACGAGGGCACGATGGTCGACACCTGGGCCACGGTCGGGTCGGGCGCCCAGATCGGCAAGAACGTCCACCTTTCCGGCGGGGCGGGGATCGGCGGCGTGCTCGAGCCGCCGAACGCGGTGCCGGTCGTGGTCGAGGACGAGGCGATGGTCGGGTCCAGGTGCATGGTCGTCGGGGGAGCCCGGGTGCGCCGCGGCGCCCTCCTCGGGGCGGGTGCCATCCTCACTCCCACCACGCACGTCATCGACGTGGAGACCGGCGCCGAACTGCCGCGCGGCGAGGCGCCCGCCTGGTCGGTCTGCGTGGGCGGGACCATGCCGCGCAAGTTCCCTGGCGGCGAGTTCGGCCTGCCGTGCCTGCTGGTGCTCAAGCGGCTGCCCGAAGGATCGCGGCACGACAAATCGGCCCTGAACGCCATCCTCCGCGACCATGGCGTAGACGCCTGACTCCGGTGGCGCGTGGCTGCGCGGAGAAGCCGGCCGCGATGACTACCTTGGTTACACCATGAACGGAAATTCCGAGCCGTACCGGCGGGTCCGCCGCCAGGGACCCGTCACGCTGCGCGGCAAGCAGATACCGACGACCACCACAGATCAGCGGCTGCTCGACAGGCGCGGGCCATCCGACTGGGTGCACACCGACCCGTGGCGGGTGCTGCGGATCCAGGCTGAGTTTGTCGAGGGGTTCGGCCTGCTGGCCGAGCTCGGCCCCGCGGTCTCGATCTTCGGCTCGGCGCGGACCGCGCGGGGCAGCGGCGAGTACAAGACCGCCGAGCGCATCGCCTCCGGCCTGGTCCAGGTCGGCTATGCGGTGATCACCGGCGGCGGCCCGGGGATCATGGAGGCGGCCAACAAGGGCGCCGCCGAGGCCGGCGGCGTCTCGGTGGGCCTGGGCATCGAGCTGCCCAGGGAAATGGGACTGAACGACTACGTCGAGGTCGGCCTGGAGTTCCGCTACTTCTTCGTCAGGAAGACATGCTTCATCAAGTACTCGCAGGCGTTCGTGGTGCTGCCCGGCGGGTTCGGCACCATGGACGAGCTGTTCGAGGCGCTGACCCTGGTCGCCACCGGCAAGATCACCAAGTTCCCGATCGTCCTGGTCGGCCGGGAGTATTGGTCCGGCTTGCTCTCCTGGCTGCAGGACACGATGCTCGCCAAGGCCAACATCGGCCCGGCCGAGCTGTCGCTGATCAGCATGGCTGACGACGCCGACGAGGTGGTCGCGATCGTCCGCGAGGCCCACAAGGGAACGGCCTGGGCGACGAGCGAGTGATTGCCTGACCGGCATCGCTGAGGAATCGACCATCCCGCGCTTGTGTCGCCGTGAGCACGCCTAGGACGTGTCCCGTAGGACGTGTCCCGTTGGTCTTCGCGGGTGGTTGCGCAGGTTTCCTGGCGGCCGGCCTGGCTGCGCCCTGGTGCTCCGCCACCCTGTTCCATGATCTACGGGACACGCTCTAACCGCCCATGCGCCCGCCGGCCGGCCAGGATTGCGCTCCTCGCCGTCATCACGTGACGCGATAGCAGCGACAGCCGCTCGCAACTCTCCCGCACCCCGAGGCCGACTCCTTGGCTTCGGCCAACGGCGACATTTCGTGCACAGTTTTGGCCGGATATCAGCCAAAACTGTGCACGATCATGACGGCGCCCAGCCGCCGGCGTGCCATATTCTCGCCAAGCCGCCCGCGGAAGCGACATCACGGACCGAGCCATGGCACGATTCGTATGTGCCCGTTGTATTCCTGATCACGATCGCCGCCGTGCTCGTCGGCATCTTCTTCGCCGCCACCGGACGGGGCGGCGAGATGGCCTATGAGCACGCCGATCACGCTCCGCTCGACCTCGGCCCGGTCTCCTCCGCGGACGTCGCGCTGCTCCGCCCGCCGACCGCCCTGTGGGGCTACAACATGCAGGTGACCGACGAGGCCCTGGACCAGATCGCCCGCGCGGTGCGCGATCGTGACGTCACGATCGCCTACCTGCAGGAGCGGGTGGCGAACTACGAACGCAACGACGCCTACGCCGAACCGAAGGGCGCGCACGCTCGCCAGGTCGCGGATGCCCCGCTGGCGTCTGGCCTCGGGCTCTTCCCCGGCACCACCGAGGCCGCCGGCGCTCCAGAGTCTCTTGAGCCCTGGGAACTCTCCCAGGACCCAGAGTTCTCCCGGGCTTCGGAGCCTCCCGGTGCCCCAGAGTTCTCCCGGGCCGCAGAGGCCGCCGGTGCCTCGGAAGTTCTAGGGACTTCTGAGGTCCCCGAGAGTATCGAGAACCCCGAGACCCTCGAGGCTCCGGAGTCCCCGGAAGTACTCGGGTCCCCAGAAGCACTCCGGTCCCCAGAAGTACTCGGGTCCCCAGAAGTACTCGGGTCCCCAGAAGTACTCCGGTCCCCAGAAGCCCTGGAGTCCCGGGAAGCCCCGGAAACCCCGGAAGCCGCGGAGGTGCCGGAAGCGCTCCAGTCCCCACAACCTCCGGAGGCGCTTGAACCTCCGGAGGCGCTCGAACCTCCGGAGTCCCCGGACACGCTCGAGCCCCTGGAATCTCCCGAACCCCCGATCGCCGCGGAGCCTCCCGCCGTCTCCCAGGCTCCCAGGCCTGCTCAGACCACGCTGGTCCTCAAGGCCTCCGGCCCCAAGCCTCCCCCGGCACCCGAACCCCACGAGCCAACTCAGCCCTCCCAGACTCTCCAGGACCGCGAAGAGGCACACGACGCCCTCCAGCCCTCAGAAACCCGCGAGGCGACCCAGCCCTCCCCGACCTGGGCGCCAGCGGAAACACAAGGCCCGCAGGGTTCCTTCAACACTCACGGCTGGTGGGCCGAACAGGAGGAAGCTGCCCGCGAAGAGCAGGCCCGGCGCCAGGCCGCCGAAAACCAGGCCGCCGAAAACCAGGCAGCCGCCGAAGACCACGGAACCCCCGAAGACCATGTAGCGGCCGGCGGTCACGAAGACGGCTCCGTGGCCGCGGCCGAGGAGCAGGGCTGGTGACCGACCACTCACCGGAGCAAGGCCCGGCCGTGGGTCCTGACGGGAAGCTGCGCTGCCCCTGGGGGCTGAGCGCCCCCGAGTATGTCGCGTATCACGACGAGGAGTGGGGCCGTCCGGTGCGCGGCGATACGGCGATCTTCGAGCGGCTCTGCCTGGAGGGCTTCCAGTCCGGGTTGTCCTGGCTGACCATCTTGCGCAAGCGGGAGAACTTCCGCGCCGCCTTCGCCGGGTTCGAGGCCCAGGCCGTCGCGGCCTTCGGGGAGCAGGATGTGGCCCGGCTGATGGCCGACCAGGGCATCGTCAGGAACCGGGCGAAGATCAACGCGGTGATCTCCAACGCGAGGGCCGCGCTCGACCTGCCCGACGGCCTGACCGCGCTGGTCTGGAAGTACGCCGGTGAACCCGGCCCGGCGCCGCGGACGCTGGCCGAGGTGCCCGCGGCCACGCCGGCCTCCAAGGCACTCAGCGCCGAACTCAGGCGGCACGGCTTCACGTTCACCGGCCCGGTAACCGCCTACGCGACCATGCAGGCCTGCGGTATCGTCAACGACCACCTGGCCGCCTGTTTCTGCCGGGATCGCTAGCCGCCGCGGCCGGCTCAAGGCCGCTTGTTCTGGGTATATGTCACGCGAGCGATCTAGATGCGGCATCCATCACTGATGTCCGCTGTTACTAAGGCGGCATTAGGGGACAGGTGGGACGCGTGGTGAGCCAGGTTAGCTGTTTGGCGTACGCCTTCGTTACTTTCCGTGATAATTGGCATTCAATTAGTGACGGAGCTTGAGGCCGTGTATCTCGGGGATGGGAGGGACGATGAAGGCGCTGCTACTGACAGTCGGGTCGCTAGGCGACGTCCAGCCGTTCGTCGCCCTCGCCCTCCGGCTGCGGGCCGGAGGCCACGAGGCCGTGCTCGCCGCGCCCGTCGCGTTCAGCGGCCTGGCCGGCGCTTACGACGTGCCGTTCGTGCCGCTCGACCTGGACATGAGCGAGGTCGGCGGGGCGGTGACGGATCGCCACGGGCTGCGGCACATGGTGAGGTTCTGCCAGGCGATGGGGCGGCGGGCGGCCGCGGCGTTGCCGGGCCTGGAGGCTGCGGCGGCCGGGGGCGCCGACATCGTCGTGCACCACCCGGTGCTGCCGCTCGGCCAGCATCTGGCCGAGATGCTCGGCGTGCCCGCCGTCGTGGCCCAGCCGATGCCCGCGCTGGTGCCGACGAGGGAGTTCCCCTCCGTGGTGTGGCCGTGCCGCGCACCCGGGATCCTCAACCGGCCGTCCTACCGCGTCACCAGGCGGCTCACCGGCGCGTGGTGCCGGAAGGACGTCGACCGCTGGCGGCGGGACGTGCTTGCGCTGCCGCGGCGCCGCGGCCGCCACAACCCGCTGGCCGACCAAAACGGCGCGCCGGTCACGGTGCTGCACGCGTTCAGCGCGCACGTCGTCCCGCGTCCCGCGGACTGGCCTGCCACCGCGCACGTCACCGGCTACTGGCTGCTGCCCGCCGCGCCCGGCTGGGCGCCGCCGCGCCGGCTGGCCGAGTTCCTCGAGGCCGGCGGCCCGGTCGTCTACGTCGGCTTCGGCAGCATGCCCGGCCTCGACCCGGCCCGGATGGCGGTCTCGATCATGACGGCCGCCGGGAAGACCGGCGTCCGCGCCGTGGTGGCGTCCCCCGACCCGGCGCTGCGGCGCCTGCTGCCGTCCGGCCGCTTCCTCGTGATCAGGAACGCGCCGCACGACTGGCTGTTCCCGCGCGTCCAGGCGGTCGTGCATCACGGCGGCGCCGGCACCACCGCGGCGGCCCTAGCCGCCGGGAGACCGCAGGTCATCTGGCCGTTCGGCGTCGACCAGCCGTTCTGGTCCAGGCGGATGGCCAGCCTGGGCGTGGCGCCCCCGGCCCTGCCGGTGCGCGCGCTGACCGGGCGCACCCTCACCGCGGTCCTCGACCGCGCGCTCAGCGACCCGCGGATGGCCCAGCGCGCGGCCGCCCTCGGCTCCCTCGTACGCGCCGAGGATGGCACCGGCCGGGCCGTCTCCTGCCTGGAGGACGTTCTCGCCGGTTCCCGTCTGACGGTCGGCGCATGATCGAGCTTCCGCTGCCTCCCCGGGTGGAGCGGCAGCTCATCGAGACGTCCCGGCAGCCGGCAACACAGGCCCGGTCAGCCGGCGGCGGCGGCCATCCGGTCCACGATGCCGGCCAGCAGGGCGCTGCTGGTGCCGATCGTGACCCGGACGAAGCCGTCACCAGGCGCGCCGAAGTCGAGCCCGCGGCCGAGCGCCACCCGGCCACGGTCCAGGAACACCTTCGCGGGTTCCGGGCCCAGGCCGAGCCCGGCGCAGTCGACCCAGGCCAGGTAGCTCGCCTCCGGCGGGACATACCCAGCCCCTGGCAGCCGCTCGCCCAGCAGCCGGCCGAACTCGGCCCGCGCGTGGTCCAGCTGCCCGAGCAGCGCGTCCAGCCAGTCCCCGGCCGAACTCCACGCGGCCAGCGAGGCCAGCACGCCGAACAGCCCGGCCCCGTAATGGCACGACTCGGGCAGCCGGCCGAGCAGCCGCTGCATGGACGCCGAACCGGCCACCGCCACCGCGCCCTTGAGCCCGGCCACGTTGAACGCCTTGGACGCCGAGGCCAGCGTCACCCCGTGCTCGGCCGCCGCGCCGCCGAGCGAGACGAACGGCGTGTGCCGCGCGCCGGGCAGGGTGAGCGAGGCGTGGATCTCGTCGGCCAGCACGATGACGCCATGCCGTTCCGCCAGCGACGCGATCCGGCCGAGATCGGCCGCGCTGAACACCCGCCCGGTCGGGTTGTGCGGGTTGCATAGCAGGTAGCCGCGCGCGCCCGCGGCGAACGCCGCCTCCAGCCCGGCGAAGTCGAGTTCCCAGCGCCCGTTCACCTGGACCAGCGGTACCTCCACGACCTGCCGCCCGGCGAAGCCGATGTGCTTGAAGAACGGCGGGTACACCGGCGTGTTGATGACCACGCCGTCGCCGGGCTCGGTGGCGAGGGCCAGCACCGCGTCGACGCCGGCCATCACGTCGGGCACCAGGTGCACCCGGCCGGGGTCGACCGCCCAGCCGTGCCTGGCCGCGGCGAACGCGGCGAACGTCTCGCCGAGGCCGTCCGCGGCGGCGTACCCGCAGTCGCTGAGGTCGACGGCCGCGCGCAGCGCGGCGAGCACCGGTTCCGCGAGGTCGTAGTCCATCTCCGCGATGAACGCGGGCAGCACGTCGGGCGCGTGCAGCCGCCACTTCTCGCTGCGCCGGCGCCGCAGCCGGCCCAGGTCGAGATCCTCGAATCCGTTGCGCATAGACACGAGCCTACGCAGGCCGGCCGGGCCGGCGAAGGTCCTGCGGACCGTGACCGGCCGCTGACCCCGCATAATAGGCCCGAACGGACCTACCCCGAGCCCACCCGAAGGCCTCACGCAGAAAGCAGGGAGCCATGAGCGGCGATGTGATCGTCACGGTCACGCTCAACGCCGCGCTGCACGTGGCCTACACCGCGGGCGATCCGGCCGACGGCATCACCCCGGTGTCCCGGCCCGGCTACCGGGCCGGCGGCCGCGGCGTGACGGTGGCCAGGGTGCTGCGGGCCTTCGGGCACGATGTGCTCGCCGCGGGGCTGGCGGGCGGCGTGTCCGGCGAGCTGATCAGGGAGGATCTGGCCAAGTCCGGGGTGCCGACGGCGTTCACGCTGATCCGCGGCGAGTCCCGGCGCTTCTTCCGGTTCACCGGTCCCGATCCGGAAGGGCCCGGGCCCGCCGCCGGCGGCAAGGGCAGCAGGGTCGTCCCCGGAGCCAGCAGAGCCCCGGGCGCCCAGGTGCTGCGATTCGGCGAGCCTGGCCCGTACATCACCACCGAGGAACTCGGCCGGTTCGCCGCGGACTACCGGCGGCTGATGGCGGGCGCCGCGGCCGTCGTGCTCTGCGGCAGCCTGCCCGACGGGCTGCCCGCGGATACCTACGGGTCGCTGGTGACCTATGCGGCCGAGGCCGGCGTGCCGGTGATCCTCGACGCGGGCGGCGAGGAGCTGAAGCATGCCGTCGGCCACGGTCCCGACCTGGTGGTCGCCGAATCGGATTCGGTCGACCCGAGTCTGGGCGCCACCCTGATCCGGCTGGGCGCGGGCGCGGCGGCCGTCGCGGCCGGCGGCCTGGTCCGCGCGGTGACCGCGGACGGCGAGTGGACGGCCCGGATCGAGGCCGAGGACACGGACCCCGCCCGCCAGCCGGACCAGGCCTACCCGCGCGACCCGGCCTACCCGCGCGACCCGGCGTACCCGCGCGACCCGGCGTACCTGCGCGACCCGGCGTACCCGCGCGACCCGGCCTACCTGCGCGACCCGGCCTACCTGCGCGACCCGGCCTACCTGCCGGCGCGCGGCGCGCTGGTGGCGGGCCTGGTACCCGGCCAGCTGCTCGCCTGGTCCTGGCCGGACCGGCTCAGGCATGCCCTGGCCCTGGCCGCCGGGGCCTGGACCCGGGTACCCGGCGGCGCGGAAGACCGGGATCACCTCGACCTGGCCGCCTACGAGCGGCTGCTCGACGCGGTGCGGGTCGAGCCGCCCGCGCGATGATGGCCGGCTTCCGGATCCCGGCCGTGCCGCGCCGCGCTAGACCTCAGAGAGTCACTCTACGATCACTCAGAGTGTGCTAAGGTCTGGATTCGACTCATCAACAGTCGCCAAATCTCGGCCCACGTCAATTTCCAGACCCAGCTGGAATGGAGCGATCGTGAATAAATGGCGAATTGACCGCGGACATCAACCATGATGCCCGGCGGGTCCCGAACGACACCCGTGAGCCTCACCCGCAGCCTAAGCCGAGGCCTTCGTTCCATGATCGTGGCCAGAAATGGGCGCTATTTGCCCGAAACTGTCCACGATCATGAAAACCGACGGCAGGCGTCTTCGGCCGGTCATCGGCTCCGCCGGGCGACCAGGGTAACCGGGTTTCCTTTGTCACTACCCTCGGGGCGTCCGGCTTTCAGCGGCGCCCCGGTCTTCCGTCCGTCCGGTCGGCGCCAGATCCCGCCGAATGGTCAATTCTCCCTGGCCGGGTGAATTCCCGGATAGCGGCCGATTCCATTACCCAAATCGAAATGGAGTGCTTCGTGTACAACTGGCGAATTTTGCTCGGGGGCGCCGTTCTCGCTGGGCGGGGTCACCCAGAACCTCGGCGGATCGGGGGCCAGCGGGGTCTTGTGCGGCCTGCCCTCGCTGCCCATGGCCGGCGAGGTCTCGGCGGCGGCCGGCGTCATCGGCATGTCGTGCGGCTCGTCCTCGGCGGCGCGCTAACGTGCTGCAGCCCGGCGGTTCGCGGCAGGCCAACGGCCCGATGCAGGTCAGCGGCCCGGCCAGCGACCTCAGCGGCGCGAGCAGCGCGCTGCCCGGCCTCAACTCGGTCTCCGGCTCCATCCCCGACCTCGGCACGGCCACCGGCGCGCTCCCCGGCCTGGGCCAGGCGACCGGCTCGCTGCCGGCCACCGGCTCGGCCACCGGACGGCACTTGGCGCCCCGGCGCCCGACCGCCGGACGGCATCTGGCGCCCTGGGCGGCTGACTGCCGGACGGCATCTGGTGCCCCGGGCGGCCCGACCGTGAAGGACCCCGTCCCCCAGACGGGATCCTTCGCTTATCCTGCACCGCATGGATGCCGATAATCCCAGCGAGCCCGACGTCGCCAGCCTTTTCGCACCGGTCGCCGTCGAGGAGACCTTCGCCGGGGTGCTGACCGAGGCCGGCCAGGTCCTGGGCCAGCTGGAGGACCCGGTGGACGCCGAGCTCTGGGGATCCGACCTGATCGGCGCCCTGGCCTCGTCGGCCGCGGGCCAGGCCTCGCTGATGAATACCCTCGCCGGGTCGCTGGTGCCCGCCGCCGAGGCGGCCGGCACCGCGGAGGCCCTGGCCCTGCTGCGCGTCCTCGCCGCGATCGGCTCGCCGGCCCTGCGCGAGGCCGCCGCGCAGGCGGCCGCGCGCCTCCGCGCCCATGACGTGGCTGACCCGCAGTGGGCCGGCCAGATCGGTGCCCCGCTCGTCCGCGACTGCTGGCACTACGCCGACGTCGGCGGCCGCCAGGAGTCGCTGACCATGGCCTTCGCCTACGGTGACAGGCAGCACGCCGTCTGCGTGCTGATCGACCACGGCCACGGCGGCAAGATCAGGGACACCTGGGTCGCCAAGGGCACCAGGCTGCGCGCCGACACCGAGCGAGAGGCGGGCCGTGACCCGCTGGTGGTGTTCGAGATGATCGGCACCGCCGACGCCCGGGTCCGGCTGGCGCGGGCGATCACCGCGGGTGAGTGTCCCGAGGAGTCCGATCAGGTCGACGACGTGGTGGCGCACCGCGCGCTGCTGCGCGCCCGCCTGGACCTGCTGACCGCCCTGGCCGGTTGATCAGCGCCGGTTGATCAGCGCCGGTTGATCAGCGGAGGAAGTCGCGGACCAGCGGCAGGATGAGGTCGGCCCGCCGCAGGACGCCCATGTGGGTGGCGCCGGGCAGCACCGCGAGCTGAGCGCCGGGAATCAGCCCGTGCATCTCGACCGCGTGCTCCAGGCGGATGAAATCGTGGTCACCGAAGACGAGCAGCGTGGGCGCGCCGATGCCGCCGAGCTCCTCGGCGGTCCAGCCCTTGAGGCTCCCCGCGGCCTGCGAGGTCTTGGCCGCGAACGCGTCGAAGTGACCGGGGTCGGGGGCCAGCCGGTCGTAGGCCTCGCGCATCTGGCGGAAGTCCTCGGCGGTGGGCATCCGGGTCGAGGTCGCGTGCTGGGCCGGGTCCGAGATCTCCTGGTGGAACCCGTCGGGGGCGTAGCCGACCGAGGCGAGGATGATCCGGCCGACCCGGTCCGGGTGATCCAGCGCCAGCTGCAGCGCCACCCCGCCGCCGAGGCTGAAGCCGAGCACGTCGGCCTGGCCGATGCCCAGGTGATCGAGCAGGGCGGCGACGTCACCGGCCAGGTAGCGCAGCTCGATATCCCGGTCGATGTCGGCGGTGCGCCCGTGTCCCTGCAGCTCGGTGGCGATCACCTGGCGGTCGGTGGCCAGCTCGGGCCAGAGGCCGCCGAACGACAGGTCGATGGTCATCAGCCCGCCGTGCAGCAGCACAAGCGGCCGGCCCGTGCCATGCGCCTCGTAGTACATGCGCAGCCCGTTGACCGGCGCGTATCCAGTGGTTTCCTGGCTCATGGCGACATCCTCCCGTAAGTGCTTCACAGCGTAGACGGCCCGGGCCTGCCAGACTCATCGGTAAACCAGTTCGGCTACGGAGGGCATGTGACGAGGGAGCTGCGGGTCTCGTCGCGGAACGCCAGGTTCCAGCAGTGGGAGTCGCTGCTCAGCAACCGCGGCAAGCGCCAGCGGACCAGGGAGTTCGTGGTGCAGGGAGTGCGGCCGATCACGCTGGCGGCCGAATTCGGCTGGCGCTTCCGCGCGCTGGTCTACGACGCCGAGCGCCCGCTGTCGAGCTGGGCGCGGGCCATGCTGCGCGACGTGCCCGCCGTCCGGGTGGCGATGTCGCCCGGCCTGCTGGCCGAACTGGGCGAGAAGGACGCGGGTACCCCGGAGCTTGTCGCGATGGTGGAGATGCCGGACGACGACCTCGGCCGGATCGTGGCCGGCCCGCGCTTCCTCGGCGTCGTGCTCGACCGCCCGGCCAGCCCGGGCAACATCGGCAGCATCATCCGGTCGGCGGACGCCTTCGGCGCGGACGGGATCATCGTGGCCGGCCACGCGGCCGACGTCTACGACCCCCGGGCCGTCCGGGCCAGCACCGGGTCCCTCTTCGCGCGGCCCGTGGTCCGCTGTCCCTCGCACCGTGAGGTGGCCGCCTGGGTGGCGGACCAGCGCGCCCGGGGCTGCCCGATGGTGCTGGCCGGCACCGACGAGCACGGCGACCTGGACGTGTTCGACGCCGATTTCACCCAGCCCACGCTGCTGCTGGTCGGGAACGAGGCGGCCGGCCTGAGCAGCGCGTGGCGGGAACTGTGCGACCGGACCGTCCGGATTCCCATGACCGGGGCCGCCAGCTCGCTGAACGCGGCCAACGCGGCGACGGCCGTGCTGTACGAGATGGCCAGGCAGCGCCTCCTGGCCAGCAGGCGCCCCGGCTAGCGTGCTGATTGGCCGGCCGGGGAAGGAGACGATCCACCGCCCGGCCCCGGCCAGCAGCGTCGAGCCGAGCAGCATGCCCAGCATGCCGGTGTAGATGGGATGCCTGGTGACGCCGTAGGGCCCGCTGGTGCGCAGCTTGTGCTCCTGCTTGACCGTGGGCGCCGCGATGTCGACCGCGTCCGGCTGATCGCGCTCTGACCTCCCGGCGGGCGGAACCGGGCCGGCGCTCAGGCGGTGAGGGCCAGCGTCGCCCCGGCGGCGTCGAGCAGGCGGTGCGGCCCGGCCGGGCCGGGCAGCGCGGCCCGGCCGCCGCGGACCCGGGCGCACGGTCCCTGCGGCCCGGCTAGCGTCAGGCCGTCGGCGTCGACCGCGACGAGGGCGCCGTCGTGACGCAGCAGCACCGGGCCGTCGCGTTCGGCCGAGATGGCCACCCGGCCCGCCCGCAGGCCGTCGAGCACGTCAGCCGGCTCGCCGCCGGCGCACTCGACCCAGGTGGTCGGGCGCCCCGGCGGGGCGTCGGATCCGGGCTGGTGCCAGTCGCTGCCGCCGACCGGGATCGCCGCCTCGTCCCAGGCCAGCCACCAGGACAGCGGAGTGGTCCAGCGCAGGTCGAGCCAGCTCCAGTGCCAGGCCTCGATCAGCGGCGGGCGGCGGCGCATCGGGCGGGTCCAGCTCACCGGCCCGGCGAACGGATGGTTGACCGATAGCAGCCCGCCCGCGGCTTCGGTCGCGTCCAGCCAGGCATCCGGCTCGCGGCGGAAGTCGATCCAGCCGACATCGCCGAGCGCCCCGGCGTGCCCCCCGTCGGTCGTCACCTCCTGACCGGGCAGCAGGGTGATCCCGTACCGGCGGCTCGCGTCCGCCAGCTCGGCGTGGTGGCTGACCGTGTTGTGATCGGTGACGGCGAGGAAGTCCAGCCCGCGCCCGGCCGCGAGGGCGGCCAGCTCCTGGACGGTCAGCACGCCGTCCGAGTGCACGGTGTGCGTGTGCAGGTCGCCCGCCAGCCAGCGGCGGCCCAGCCGGGCCGGCAGGTCGCGGCGCGGCGGCCGGTCCCCGGGCGCCGGGGGAGCGGGCGGGGGCGGCGGCGGCCCCAGGGCCGCGGCGAGCGGCGTGGTCTCGGCGGTCAGCCGGTAGCCCACGCCGTCCGGCGGGATCCGGTGCACCCCGATCATCACCTGCCACGTCCCGGCCTCGACCGCCCCGGGCAGGTAGCCGGGCGTGGCCGCGTCGCGGGCGATCACGAACGACTCGC
The DNA here is from genome assembly GCA_963722275.1 of uncultured Actinomycetes bacterium. Lineage (GTDB taxonomy): Bacteria > Actinomycetota > Actinomycetes > Streptosporangiales > Streptosporangiaceae > Palsa-504. The sequence goes on from CAVRMX010000032.1 coordinate 93,387, forward strand.
GGGCGCCGCCGGACCAGCCGCGGAACCCGCGCGGGTCAAGACAGCCCAGGTCGAGCACGGCTCCGGCGGCGCGGTCGTAGTCGAGCTCCACCCGCAGCCCGGCCGTCCCTGGCGGCACGTCGACCGGCAGGTAGTGCCAGGGGGACGCGAAGCGGTCCTCGAGCGTCCACCGCCCGCTGTGCCGCGTGGAGTTCGCCATGCCTGTCATCTGACCAGATCGGGCCGTCCTGGCCAACTAAATTAACCATACGTATAATTTCATCGGGCGCCGACCGGTGGAGGACCGCATGCGGGCGATGATCGTGAAGGAGTTCCGCCAGCTCCGGCGGGACCGCAGGACCCTGGCCATGATGATCGTGATGCCGGTCCTGCTGCTGGTGATCCTGGGCTACGCGGCCAGCTTCGACGTGTCGGCCGTCCCCACCGTGGTGGCCGGACCTGGCGCCGGCGCGGTCGCCCGGTCCCTGCCGGAGCCGCTGACGCTGGCCGCGACCTACCCGGCCGCCGCGGCGGGCCGCCAGGCGCCCGCGGCCTGGGCACGCGACCAGCTGCGCGACGGGCACGCGGCCGTCGCGATCGTCACCGGCGCCCAGGCCCCGCTGGTCCTCATCGACGGCAGCCAGCTGTTCAGCGCGCAGGCCGCGCAGCGTGCCCTGTCCGCGTTGCCAAGGGGAGAATCGTCCCCCCGGCGAGCAGAGATCCTGTACAACCCCCGGCTGAAGACGTCGGCCATCATGATCCCCGGCCTGGCCGGGGTCATCCTGGTCTTCGCCGGGACCGTGATCACCAGCCTGGGCGTGGTCCGGGAACGGCAGGCCGGGACGCTTGAGCAGCTCGCGGTGATGCCGCTGCGGCCGGCCGACGTCTTCCTCGGCAAGATCGTCCCCTACTTCGCGGTCGCCGTCGCCGACCTGGTGATCGTGCTCGCCCTCGGGGTCGCCGTGTTCGGCGTGCCGTTCCGCGGGTCGGTCCTGGTGCTCGGGCTCGGCGCGCTGCTTTTCGTCTTCGTCACCCTGGGCCTCGGCGTGCTGATCTCCACCGTGTCGCAGACCCAGGGGCAGGCCATCCAGCTCGCGGTGATGACCTTGCTGCCGCAGGTGCTGCTCTCCGGGCTGATCTTCCCGCTGGACTCGATCGTGGTCGGCGTGCGCTGGATCGCCTACCTGCTGCCGCTGACCTACTTCACCGAGATATCCCGCGGCGTGATGCTCCGCGCCGAGCCGTTCGGCTCGCTCTGGCCCCCGTTCGTCTACCTGGCGCTGCTCGGGGCGGCCGTGACCGGCCTGGCGACGTGGCGCTTCCGCGCTTTCCTGGCGCCGGGGGCGGCGCGGTGAGCAGTACCGTGAGCGAGCAGTGGGGCGCGGTGGCGGTCTCGGTCAGCTTCGGCGCCCTGCGGGCGCTGGACCAGGTGACCGTGGGCGTGCGGCCCGGCCAGGTCAGCGCCGTGGTGGGCGGCGACGGGGCGGGCAAGACCACGCTGCTGCGCTGCGTGGCGGGCGCGCTCGCGGTGACCGGAGGCGCGGTCCGCAGGCCGGGCGCCCGCCGGATCGGGTACCTGCCGCCGGGCCCCGGGGTGTACGAGGACCTTACGGTGGCGGAGAATCTCCAGTTCCGTTCGGCCGTCTACGGGATGGCGGACGCGGCGGCCGGCCGCGAGACCGGCGAGTACCTGGAACGGACCGGGCTCGCCGCCGCCCGGGACCGGCTCGCCGGGCAGCTGTCCGGCGGGATGCGGCGCAAGCTGGGGGTGATCGCGGCGCTGCTGCCCGGGCCGGACCTGCTGGTCCTCGACGAGCCGACCACGGGCGTGGACCCGGTGAGCCGGGCCGACCTGTGGTGGCTCATCACCCGCGCCGCGGCGGGCGGCGCGGCCGTGCTGATGTCCACTACCTACCTGGACGAGGCGGCGCGGGCGGCGCAGGTGCTCGTCCTGGACGCGGGGCGGACCCTCGCCACGGGCACCCCGGCCGAGATCGTGGCATCGGTGCCGGGCACGATCACGGTCGCGCCCGGCCCTCCCGCGGACGCGGACGAGCGGCGCCGGGCCTGGCGGCGCGCGGGTACCTGGCGGGTGTGGCAGCCGGCCGGCGCCCCCGGGGCCAGGCCGGTGACGCCGGACCTGCAGGACGCGGTGTGCGTGGCGGCCCTGCGTGCCGAGCTGGACGGTGCCCGTGCCTGAGCTCCTGGCCGAATGCTCCGGGGTGCGCCGGGTCTTCGGCCGGTTCACCGCCGTGGACGGGGTGGACCTGACGGTCGGCCCCGGCGAGGTGGTCGGGCTGCTCGGCGCCAACGGCGCGGGCAAGACCACCCTGATCCGCATGCTGCTCGGCCTGCTGCCGGTCTCCGGCGGTGCGGTGCGGCTGTTCGGGCAGCCGCCGTCGCGCGCGTCCCGGCGGCGGATCGGGTACCTGCCGCAGGGCCCCGGCCTCTACGAGGACCTGACGATCGCGGAGAACCTGGCGTTCTCCCGCGCGGTGTTCGGCGCCGGGAGCGGCTCCGGCCCCGATCCGCTGCGGCGGTACGCGGGGATGGCGGTGCGGGACCTGCCGCTCGGGGTGGCGCGGCGGGCCGGGTTCGCGCAGGTCCTCGCACACGCACCCGAACTGCTGCTGCTGGACGAGCCGACGTCGGGGGTCGACCCGCTGGCCCGGGCCCGGCTCTGGGAGACGATCTCGCAGACCGCCGCCGACGGCGCCGGGGTCATCGTGACCACGCACAACATGGAGGAAGCGGAGGAGTGCACGCGCCTGGTGGTGCTGGCCGCCGGGCGCGTGGTGGCCGCGGGCACGGCCGCGCAGATCACCGGCCAGGCCAGGACGGCGGTGGTGCGCGCCGCGGACTGGGCCGCCGCGCTCCGGCGGCTCGAGAGGGCCGGGCTGCGGGCCGTGCTCGCCGGCCCTGGGCTGGCTGACGCGGGGCTGGCTGATACGGGACTGGCCGGCCCGGGGTTGCGGGTGCCGGGCCGGTCGGCCGCCGAGGTCGCCGCCGCGCTGGGCGACCTGCCCGCCAGCGTCGGTACCGAGCCCGCCACGCTGGAGGAGCGTTTCTTCGAGCTCGTGGCGGGTGGATAGCGTCTATCAGGTGGCAGCAGACGAATCCAGGCGCGGACCGGGCCGGCGGCCCGGGGAGAGCCGGACCCGCGAGGCCATCCTCGACGCCGCGCGGCGGCGCTTCGGCGAGCAGGGGTACGACGGGGCGACGATCCGCGGCATCGCCGCCGACGCCGGGGTCAACCCGGCGCTGGTGCATCACTTCTACGGGACCAAGGAACGACTGTTCTCCGCCGCGATGCGGCTGCCCGCGGTGCCGAGCGAGATCATCACCGTCATCCTCGGCGCGGAGCGGGACCGGCTCGGCGCGGAGTTCGACCGGCGCCTCGGCGAGATCCTGGTCGGCACGCTGCTGCGGATCTGGGACGTGGCCGACATCAGGACGGCGTTCCTCGGGCTGCTCAGGTCCGCCGCGACCACCGAGCAGGGGGTGGTCATGCTGCGCGAGTTCGTGACCAGCACGATCCTCGCCAGCCTGACCCAGGTGGCCGGGCTCGGCGACGACACCGAGAGCCGTTACCGGGCCGCCCTCGTGGCCAGCCAGGTCGTCGGCCTCGGTTTCGCCAGGTACGTGCTCGGCCTGGAACCGCTGGCCGCGGCGACCACCGAGGAGCTGGTGGCGGCGATCGGCCCCACCGTGCAGCGGTACCTCACCGGCGACATCAGCTCGTAGCCGCGTAGCCGCCGTCGATGACGATCGTCTCGCCGGTGACGAACGGGTTGGAGGTGATCAGCGAGAAGATGGTCTCGGCCACGTCCGCCACGGTGACGTTGCGCTGCATCGGCGTCCAGTTGGCGCGCCGCTCCATCAGCCGCTCGTAGTTGCCGCCCAGCGTCCGCTCCATCCACTCGCCCGCGATCCAGCCCGGCGCGACGGCGTTGACCCGGACCTCGGGGGCCAGCACCCGGGACAGCGTGCGGGTGAGGCTGACCACGGCCGCCTTGCTGGCCGCGTAGGCGAGCGGCTGCGGGCCGGGCCGGAGCCCGACGATCGAGGCCACGTTCACCACGCTGCCGCCCGCCGCCCGCAGCCGGGGCGCGCAGGCCCGCGTGACCTGGAACAGCCCGCGGACGTTGACCGCGAACACCCGGTCCCATTCGGCCAGGTCCACGTCGTCCAGGTCGTCGGGCGGCGTCTGGCTGGTCATGCCCGCGTTGTTCACCAGCGCGTCGAGCCGGCCGTAGGCCTCGCCGACCGCCGCGACCAGCGAGCTCACCGCGTCGTCGTCGCTGACGTCGGCGCGCAGGGCGAGGTGATGACCGCCCAGGCTCTCCAGCTCGGCCAGGGTTTTCCCGGCGGCGTCCTGTGACCGGCTGTAGTTGATCGCCACGTCGTACCCGGCCCGCGCCAGCCGCAGCGCGGCGGCCCGGCCGATCCCGCTCGCCGACCCGGTGACCAGCGCCGCCGGCCTGTCCTGTGCCATATAGGCTCCTCCGCTTCCGGGTCGCTCCGGGGCCGCTGCTCGCGACGGCAGCCTAGACGATCACCGGGGAAGGATGATGCTCGTCCCTTCCGCGGCGGCGGCGCGGAAGGAGACGGCCTCACGAAGCGGGTGCCAGTTCAGGCCGTGGTGGCCGGCTGGTCGGTGCCGCAGTACTTGCACTTGGTGGCGGCGGCCGGGAGATCGCTGGACAGGCACGCGGGGCAGGTCTTGACCGGCGGCGGATCGCCGAAAACTACTTGCCCGCGCCGCGCCTGGATGTGCTTGTAGGGCACGATGATGACGAAGTAGATGATGGCCATGAAGATGACGAAGTAGATGACCGCGGCAATGAACCCGCCGATATCCATGAAGGTCTTAGGGTTGCCGGCCTGGCCGAGCTGGATGCCGAGGCCGATCGACTTTCCGCCCTGGAGCCGTGCCACGATCGGGAGGATGATGTCGTTGGTAAATGCGAGGATAAGCGCGCTGAACGCGAAAGCGATAACCAGCCCGACCGCGACGATGATCACGTCGCCGCGCATAACAAAATTCTTGAAACCACTCATAATTTCTTCTCCGGTTCGTGAAACTGCCCTGGCCGGGCCGCGGCGCCTGACCGCCGCCCCGAGTGCCCCTGCCGGTACCTCCTGTGCAATTGCGTCTGCGGCTGCGTTACGGACAAGCCATACAATTCCGGTTCGCGGTTGCCATTGCAAGCGTTTCCGCCGAGTCGCGCGCGGCTTGACCTGCGGTTCAGCGGTTTTAGCGGTTCATCGGTTCATCGGGGCAGCGCGGGCGCGGGCCCGGCCGGGTCGGCGGCCGCGGCGAGCTGCCAGTCGGCGCCCGCGATGCGGACGAAGCGGGCGTAGTCACGGAGCCTGCCGTCCTCGGGGCACCGGGCCAGCCGCGCGCTGACGAACTCGCCGGGACCCGGCCGGGGCAGGCCGAGGGCCGAGGCGAGCACCTGGTCCCCGGCGTAGTCCCCGAAGATAACGATGCCCTCGGCGCGCAGCTGGTCGCGCGCCCCGCCGCCGCCGCGGACCCGCTTCATGTAGTCGTCCTGCATGGCCACCGTGGCCACCACAGTGCGGCTGACCCGCATCCGCTGCGCGCGCCGGAACAGCTCATTCACCCGCTGCTGACCTGAGGCGCTCGCGAAGATCGCTGCCACGTCCCGGTCGGGCAGCCTGATCAGCGCGTTCTCCTGCAGTGGGGCCCGGGTATACAGCCAGCGCACCGCCGCCCGGCCGCGGTCGTTGACCGTACGCTTCCCGTCCCGGTTGCCGGCCAGGCTCAGGTTCTCCGACCTGGCCCGGAGCAGCCCGGCCGACCAGGTGCCGTCCTCGTCGCTGGCCTGGACCAGCAGCATCAGCTTCCCGCCGGCCTCGGGCGGGATCATCCAGCCGCCCAGCCGGTGCGAGAACTTGCAGTCCACGTCCGCGCCCGCGATCGTGTAGTCCAGCGCCGTGCCGTCGGCCAGCCGCAGCGCCCGGGCCAGCGCGATCTCGACCAGGGTCCCGGCGTGCGTCTTCTCCGTCTTATGCAGCTGCTCCCAGCGGTAGCGCCCGGTGTGCTGGCCGTCCAGCAGCATGTCCAGCGCGCCCCGGATGGCGGCGGCCATCCGTGAGCCGTCGCCGTCGAGCCCGCGCAGCTCCGCGGCCACCGCCGCCAGTTCACCGTCGTCAGTGTCGTCCCTGGCGTCCGCCGCGGCGACCTCCAGGCCGGGCAGGGTGGCCTGCCCGTCGGCGGTCGCGGCGGCCGGCGGCGGCGGCATGCCAGGCAGCGGCAGCTGGCCGGGGATGAGCTGCGGATCGCCGGGAACCGAAAGGCGGCCGGGCTCGGCGGATGGCGGCTGCCCCAGGTTCACGCAGGCGACTGTAGCTGAGCGGGCTCGCCGGCGCAGCTGCCGGCGGCGCGTGGCGGCGGCAAGGCGGCCGTGCCGAGCACCTCCATGAGCAGGTTCACCGCGGGCGGGTCGGGTGGGTCGCCGTACCGTACCGCGAACACGTACCGGTGGGCGCCCGGCAGCGCCACGGTCCTGATCCCGGGATGACGCGCGGCGCGCAGGCAGAGCGACGGCAGGGTCGAGACCCCGAGGTCGGCGGCCACCAGCGCCTGGACGGCGACGTAGTCATCGGTGGTGAACGCGATCTTCGGAGTGAACCCCACGAGCGCGCACTGCCTGAGCAGGTTGGCCCGGCAGCGGTCACAGCCCGCGATCCAGCGATGCCGGGCGTAGCCGGCCAGGTCGGCCGGCGGTTCCTCCCCGGCCTGCGCCGAGGTCACCAGGTGCACCTGCTCCTCCAGGAGGAGCCGCTCCCGCAGGCCTTCGGTAAGGTCGATGCCGCCGTCGTCACCGGGCAGGGCCGTGCCGCCGGATCCGGGCGCTGCCGGGACGGCTCCCTGGCCTGGAACGCCCGGCCCGGGTGTGCCGTCCGCACCGGGTGGGTCGAGGGTGTACCGGAACACCAGCGCCACGTCGACGTACCCGGCCCTCAGCATGCGCAGTGCCTCTGGCGGTTCCGCCTCGGTCAGCCGCAGGTCCACGCTGGGCTGGGACTCACGCAGCATCGCCGCGGCGGCTGGGACGATGGTGCCGAGCGCGGACGGGAACGCCGCCAGCCGCAGCCGCCCGGCGCGCAGCCCGGTGTAGGCGGCCAGCTCGTTCTCCGCGGCGTCCAGCCTGCCGATTACCTCGGCGGCCCGCTCGGCGAGCAGCCGCCCGGCGTCGGTGAGCCTGATGCCGCGGCCTGCCCGCTGGATCAGCTTGATCCCCGTCTCGGCTTCCAGCCGGGACAGGTGGTGGCTCACCGAAGGCTGCGCATAGTTGAGGGCTCGTGCCGCAGCGGTGACCGAACCATACCGGGCCACGGCAACCAGCACGCGCAGCCTGGTCACGTCGAGCATGCACCGACTATAGATCGTGCCGATCGGTCCGCCCAGAGTGCTAGGCCAGGACTATCAAGGTTGATACTCCCAGGCCAGGCGGTGTCTCCCGCTCGCCTCCGGGGCTAGCGGTCCTCGAGCAGCGGCGCATCCGGCTGGCGGGGCCGCTCGCCCGCCAGCTCCCGGCGCCGCCAGGCGATGCCGGACAGCGCCTCGAGCACCACCCGGTTGGCCAGGAACGCGGTCACCTCGGCGTGGTCGTACGGCGGGGAGACCTCCACCACGTCGATCCCGGCCAGCGGCACCGACATGGCGATCCGCCGCACCGCGTCGAGCAGCTGGCGGCCGGTGAGCCCGCCCGGTTCCGGCGTGCCGGTGCCCGGCGCCATGCCCGGGTCGACCACATCGACGTCCACCGACAGGAAGACGCCCTCGCACTCGTCGACGGCGATGGCGAACGCCTCGGTCAGGCATTCGCCCAGCCCGCGGCTGACGATCTCGCTCATCTCGAACGAGCGCATCCGCTGTTCGGCCATCCAGGCCAGTGTCGGCGGCTCCGGCCAGTACCCGCGCAGCCCGATCTGCAGGAACCGGTCGCCGCGCACCGCGCCAGACTCGATCAGCCGCCGCATCGGCGTGCCGTGCCCGTACAGCGACCCGAACTGGCTGTCCCCGGTGTCGGCGTGCGCGTCGAAGTGGATCAGCGATACCCGGCCCCAGCCCACGTGCCTGGCCACCCCGGTGGCGTCGGGCAGGGTGACGGTGTGGTCGCCACCCAGGATCACCGGTATCGCGCCGGCGGCCGCCACGGCGCGCACGGCCTCTTCCAGCCGCTGCAGCGACTTCTCCGTCTCGCCGGGCGGCATGAGCACGTCGCCGGCGTCGGCGACGCGCAGTTCGACCAGCGGGTCCACGCCGAGGGCGAGGTGCGGCCTCGACGCGTCGTGCGGCAGGTAGTCGGTGGCCCTGATCGCCTGCGGGCCGAACCTGGCTCCGGACCGGTACGACGCGCCGCTGTCGAAGGGCGCCCCGAGGAAGACCACGTCGAGGCCGTCCAGCGCATCGAGTTCGGCCCGCGGCACCCCGAGGAAGGTGACGTCCGGCCCGTACATCCCGCGCACCATGGTCTCGTCACCCTCAGCATCGCCCGCCATGCCGTTCCTCCTCGAGTAGACGCGAACCGGCCGCTGCCTGGCACCATACAGCGCCGGCCCAGCGGCCGGATCTCCGCCGCGCCTGCGTGCTCCAGTGCCGGCGTGCTCCGTGTCTCGGTGATGTTCTCGCGGCCGCCGGCGACGGAATCCACTCGGTGCTCGAATACCGGTATCTCCGCGATGTGGAGCGGGCCCACGGCCTGCCGCGGTCCAGGCATCAGGTGCGCGTGGTCATCGCCGGCCAGGCCGCCTACCGGGACGCCTACTACGACGAGTACCAGCTCGCGGTCGAGCTCGACGGCCGGCTGGCGCATGGGATGATGAGCGCTGGCGCGACAGCCGCCGGGACAACAGGGCAGGCCTCCCGGGTGGCCAACATCAAAGAGCCGGATGCCGAACGGCCCTTCGGCCACAGCCCAGGCCGGCCGGATTGTTTTACGGCGATCGCGTCAACCAGGACGGCGGGCTCCGCGTCTCACTATTTGAGGCTCGGCGAAAGCGGGACGCCGAGCCTCGTTTGCTGCCCGGAACCTGGCCCGGTGCCATGATGGGTTTCCGTGAGCCTGGTCACGATGAAGCGGATGCACCGATCCGCCTGCCTCGCGGTGGCCCTCGCGGTGGTGCTGCCCGCCGCCGCCTGCACCGGAGGATCCGGGTCACGTTCGGCCGGCCCTAGCACTCCCGCCGCGGTGCCGTCTGCCAGAGCGGCAGGGGGAGCCGCGGCGCCGTTCCCGGTGGCGGAGAACAAGCGGCCGGGCACGTCGGCGTGGCGGATCACCGACCTCGGCGCGGCCGACGCCATCGACGGGTACGCGGACCAGCAGAGCGTGCTGCCCGGGCAGAGCTTCCGGCTGTACGTGTCGACCACGGCGAGCTCGTTCCGGGTGGACGCGTTCCGGTTCGGCTGGTACTCCGGCCACCAGGCGCGCCTGGTCTGGGCGTCGGCCGCGGTCCGCGGCCAGCGGCAGACGGCGGTGCGCACCGCGGCAGGCACCCGCATGGTGACCGCCCCGTGGCGGCCGTCGCTGACGGTCAGCACCGCGGGCTGGCCGCCCGGCTCCTACCTGCTGCGCCTGGACGCGGCCGGCGGGGCCGAGCGGTACGTGCCGGTCACCGTCCGGTCGGCGAGCACGGCGGGTGCGGTGGTCATCCTCAACGACAACACCACCTGGCAGGCGTACAACACCTGGGGCGGCTACAGCCTCTACCAGGGCCCGGACGGGCTGCCGTCCGGCCGGGGCTACGCGGTGAGCTTCGACCGCCCCTACGACGGCGACGGCGCGGTGCGTTTCCTCGCCTTCGACCAGGCCGCCATCGCCCTGGCGGAGAAAACGGGTGTCCCGCTCGCCTACGAGACCGACGTCGACCTGGACCAGCACCCGGGCCTGCTGGCCGGGGCCCGCGCGGTCATCACCCTCGGCCACGACGAGTACTACTCCTTCGCGATGCGCAACGCGCTTACCCAGGCCAGGAACGCCGGGACCAACCTGGCCTTCCTCGGCGCGAACGCCATCTACCGGCACATCAGGTTCGCGGCCGGGGACCGCGTCATCATCTGCTACAAGGCCGCCGCCCTCGACCCGCTGTCCGGCAAGGACAACGCGGACACCACCCAGCAGTGGCGCGACCCGCCGGACCCGCGCCCGGAGAGCGTCCTGACCGGGGTGTTCTACGAGTGCAACCCGGTCAGCGCGCCCTGGGTGGTCTACGACCCGTCGAGCTGGATCTTCGCCGGCACCGGCGCCTATAAGGGCGAGCGCTTCCCCGGCATGGTGGGGCCGGAGTACGACAGGCTCAACCCGGCCGTGCCGTTCCCCCGGCCGCTGCAGGTGCTCGCGCATTCCCCGCTGACCTGCGACGGCTTCTCCACCTACTCCGATTCGGTGTACTACACGGTCGCGAGCGGGGCCGGGGTGTTCGCCTCCGGTACGATGCGCTGGGTGTGCGCGATGCGCGGCCCGTCCTGCGGGCATGGCCTGACCCGGGCCGCCGAGCTGTTCGTCGACCGGGCCACTGCGAACCTGCTCCGGGCGTTCGCGGCGGGTCCGGCCGGGCGCCCGCATCCGGCCAGGGACAACGTCGCCCAGGTGAAGCCGCCGCGCATCGCGGCTCTGTACGACGGCGTCGACTGACGGCCGGCATGGACGACATCGACGCGCAGATCGTGGCCGCGCTGATCAGGGACGCCCGGGCCAGCTACGCCCTGATCGGCGGCGAGGTCGGGCTGTCCGCGCCCGCGGTCAAGCGGCGGGTGGACCGGCTGCGGGCCTCGGGGGCGATCACCGGCTTCTCGGCCCGGGTGGACCCGGTCGCGATGGGCTGGACGACCGAGGGATACGTGGAGCTGTACTGCGGCGGGCGCACCTCGCCCGAGGAGATCGGCACGGCGGTCCGGCGGTATCCCGAGGTGGTGGACGCGTGCACGGTCACCGGGGAGGCGGACGCGCTGGTGCACATCAGGGCCGCGGACGTCCGGCACTTCGAGGAGGTGATGGAGCGCATCCGCGCCGAGTCGTTCGTGGTCAGGACCAAGAGCGTGATTGTGCTCTCCCGGCTGGTCGACCGGGCCGACGCCCTGGCCCCGTTGCGCTGAATCGGACATCCAGGCGGCGGCTGAACAGCTAAAGTCGTGCACATGTCGGAGTTTGAGCAGGATCCGAGCGCCAATACCGGACGGTTCCGGGCCTTCGTCGAGCGCGGCGACGAGGAGGCCCCGGCGGCGCGGCGCTCGTCGGTGTCTCCCGCCGTGCTGATCGCCGGGGCCGTGGTGGTCATCGCGATCATCGTCATCATCGTGGCCGTGGCCTAGGCGGATAACGCGGATAACGCGGGCTGCGTTACTCGCTGCCGATCACCGGCGCGATCATCGTCCTGCTCGCCGCGCTGGTGGTGTCCGGCCCCTGACCTAGCCGTTAGATGACGATTTGGCGTCAGGGGGGTCAGCACGGTGATTGGCGGGTGGCAAGATGACTGCCATGAGAAACGTCGCGGTCGTGGCTAACGCGGGTGATGCGCGTGTTCGCTGACCTGCCGGTGGCTGTGGTGACTGGCGGCAACCGCGGCGTGGGCCGTGAGGTGTGCCGGCAGCTGGCCTTGCTCGGCTTCGCCGTGGTGCTCGGCTCCCGTGACCTGCGGAAGGGGGAGCTGGCCGCGAAGGAGCTCGATCCCGAGGGTAGCCGGATCGTCGCCTGCCAGCTCGAGGTGGACAACTCGATCAGCGTGGCCGCGATGGCCGATTGGGTGAAGGAGCGGTTCGGCCGCACCGACGTGCTCGTCAACAACGCGTCGACCGTCTACGACCGGTGGGCCACGGCCAGCAACGCCGAGCTGGGCACGGTGGCCGAGGCGATCGACGTCAACCTGTTCGGCCCCTGGCGGGTGATTCACGCGCTGCTGCCGATGCTGCGCTCGAGCACGCGGCCGAGGATCGTCAACGTGAGCAGCGAAGGCGGCTCGATCTCCGTGATGACCGGCGGCTCGCCCGCGTACGGCGTCTCCAAGGCCGGGCTCAACGCGCTCACCCGGCTGCTCGCCGCGGAACTGGCCCGGGACGGCATCCTGGTCAACTCGGTCTGCCCCGGCTGGCCCGCCAGCGAGAGTCACCCGGATGGCCGCTCGCTCGGCCAGGCCGCGGCCAGCGTCATCTGGGCGGTGACCATCCCCAACGGCGGCCCCACCGGCACGCTCACCCGGGACGGCCAGCCCTTCCCCTGGTGAGTCCGGGTTATCCGGAGACCTGATCCGGTTCGGGCCTGTGCGGTTCGGGGCTGTGCTGTTCCGGCCCGGGCTGGTAGCGGTAGCCCATCCCGGGCTCGGTGACCAGCCAGCGCGGCCGGGCCGGGTCCGTTTCCAGTTTCCGGCGCAGCTGCGCCATGTACAGCCGCAGGTTGCCGGTGGCGTCGGCGTATCCCGGCCCCCAGACCTCGGTCAGCAGCTGGTTGCGGGTGAGCAGCTTGCCCGGGTTCCTGAGCAGCACCTCGAGCAGGTGCCACTCGGTCGGGGTGAGCCTGACGTCCTCGCCCTGGTCCGCGCCCGCCGCGACCGGCGCCTGCCGGGTGACGCGCTTGGCGGCCAGGTCGACGACCAGGTGGCCGAGCTGGATCCGGGGCAGGTCCTCGGCGGTCCCGGTGCGGCGGACCGCGGCACGCATGCGGGCCAGCAGCTCCTCGACCCCGAACGGCTTGGTGACATAGTCATCGGCGCCGGCGTCGAGCGCTTCCACCTTGTCCACGCTGTCGGCCCGGCCGGACAGCACGATGATCGGTGCCTTGGTCCAGCCGCGCAGACCCTGGATCACCTCCACGCCGTCCAGGTCGGGCAGGCCCAGGTCGAGGATCACCAGGTCGGGCGGATAGCGGCCGGCCACCTCGAGCGCCTCGGTGCCGGTGGCGGCGACGTGCACGTCGTAGTCGCGTACCCGCAGGTTGATCCGCAGCGCCCGCAGGATCTGCGGCTCGTCGTCGACGACAAGCACTCGCGTCACTGGCTTGTCCCCTCGCGCTCCCGCTGGCCCGGCTCGCACTCGTAACCCGGTTCCGTGACGGCCGGCACCGACACCGTCATGGTCAGCCCGCCGCCGGGGGTGTCGTCGGCGGTGAGCGTGCCCCCCATCGCCTCGGTCAGCCCTCGCGACAACGCCAGGCCGAGTCCCACCCCGGTGGTGTTGTCCGTGTCGCCGAGCCGCTGGAACGGCACGAACATCCGGTCCCTGTCCTTCTCAGGTATGCCGGGGCCCCGGTCGACCACGCGCAGCTCGACCCGGTCGCCGAGCGCGCTGGCGGACAGCAGCGGCGGCTGGCCCGCCGGGGCGTAGCGCAACGCGTTTTCGGTCAGGTTCACGATGACGCGTTCGAGGATGGCCGGGTCGACGTTGATCTCGGGCAGCGATTCCGGGATGTCCACCGTGACGCCCCGGGCCGCGGGATCCAGGTTGTCCAGCGCGCGGGACACGATCTCCTCCAGGCCGGCCGGGCGCAGGAAAAGGGACAGCGCGCCGGCCTGCAGCCTGCTCATGTCCAGCAGGTTGTCGACCAGGTGGGTCAGCCGGTCCAGCGACTCGTCGGCCGTCGCGAGCAGTTCGTCGTGGTCTTCGGCGGCCCAGTTCACCTCCGGCGACCGCAGGCTGGTCACGGCGGCCTTCGCGGACGCCAGCGGCGTGCGCAGGTCGTGGCTGACCGCCGCGAGCAGCGCGGTCCGCATCCGGTCGGCCGCCGCGATCGGCTTGGCCGCCTGGGCCTCGGCGGCCAGCCGCTGCTGGTCGAGCGCCACCGCCGCGTAGGAGGCGAACGCGCCGAGCACCCGCCGGTCCGCGGCCGGCAGCGGCCTGCCGCGCAGCGCCAGCGAGAGAGAATCGGCCACCGGCACCTCGACATCCGCCTCGTCCGGCCGGGTGACGGCGGGCTCGCCGCGGCTGGCGACGACGTGCCAGCCGCCGGACGTGCCCCGGATCCGGTCGGCGGAGGTGTCGGCGGGCTGCTGGCCGTCCGGTGACGTGCACTCAAGCAGCGTGACCGAATCCATGCCGAAGGCCTCGCGGACCCGGTCGAGCAGCGCGCTGAGCCCCTGCTGGCCGCGCAGCACGCTGCCGGCCGTGGTGGTCAGCAGCTCCGATTCCGCGTTGGCCCGGGCCGCCTGCTTGGTGCGCCGGGCCGCGATGTCCACCACCCGGCTGACCAGCAGCCCGACCAGGACGAACACGCCGAGCGCGAGGGCGTTGTTCGCCTGCGAGATCGTCCACTGGTGGATGGGCGGGGTGAAGTAGTAGTTCAGCAGGAGCGAGCCCACGACGGCGGCGAGCACGGCCGGGGCGAACCCGCCGACCAGGGCGACCAGGATCACCACGGTCAGGAACATCAGGACGTCGCTGGTGAGGTTGAGACCGTTGCGCAGGCTGGCCAGGGCCACGGTCACCACCGGCAGGAGCGCGGCGGCCAGCACGTACCCGGCCACCTTCCGGCGCAGCGTGATCGCGCCGCGGGGCCGCGGCAGGCCCCGCCCCCGGCCCATGTGCCCGTGGGTCACGATGTGCACGTCGATATCGCCGGACCCGCGGATGGTGCGCGACCCGATGCCGGGCCCGGTGAGCATCGCGCTGAGCCACGACCGGCGGCTGGCGCCGAGCACCAGCTGGGTCGCGTTCTCCGCCCGGGCGAAGGCCAGCAGCGCTTCGGAGATGTCGTCGCCGACCACCTGGTGATAGGTGCCGCCCACCGATTCGACCAGCCGTCGCTGGTCAGCCAGCGAAGCCGGATCGGCGCCGGTCAGGCCGTCGGACTTGGTGACGTGCACGGCCAGCAGGTCGCCGCCCGCCGACCGGGCGGCGATCCGGGCGGCCCGCCTGATCAGCGTCTTGCCCTCCGGGCCGCCGGTCAGCGCCACCACCACCCGCTCCCTGGCCTCCCAGGAGCCCTGGATCTTGTGCTCGGTGCGGTAGCGCTGCAGGCCCTCGTCCACCTTGTCGGCCAGCCAGAGCAGGGCCAGCTCGCGCAGGGCGGCCAGGTTCCCTGAGCGGAAGTAGTTGGTCAGGGCCGCGTCGATCTTCTCCGGCGGGTAGATGTTCCCGTGCGCCATCCGGCGGCGCAGCGCCTCGGGCGTCATGTCGACCATCTCGACCTGGTCGGCCGCGCGGACGATCGCGTCCGGCACGGTTTCCCGCTGCGGCACGCCGGTGATCTTCTCGACCACGTCGTTGAGGGATTCCAGGTGCTGGATGTTGACGGCGGAGATCACGTCGATCCCGGCGTCGAGCATCGCCTCGACGTCCTGCCAGCGCTTCTCGTTGCGAGAGCCGGGGACGTTGGTGTGCGCGAACTCGTCCACCAAGGCGATTTCCGGCCGGCGGGCGAGCACCGCGTCCAGGTCCATCTCTTCGAAGGTCGCGCCGCGGTACTGCAGCGTGGCCCTGGGGACGGTTTCCAGGCCGTCGAGCAGCGCGCTGGTCTGCGGGCGCCCGTGCGCCTCGGCGAACCCCACCACGACGTCGGCACCGCGCTCGGCGCGCCGGTGCCCCTCGCCGAGCATGGCGTAGGTCTTGCCCACGCCCGCCGCGGAACCGAGGTAAATCCGCAGGTGGCCACGTCCCGGGCGGGGACCGGGGCCGCCCGCGGAGCCGGCCGCGGGGCGGCCGCGGGCGAACGAGCCAGGCGGGGCCGCCCGCGGCGCCCCGCCGGTGCCTGACCGGCCGTCATTGTCAGCCATTACGGCCCGTGTCCTTCTCGTTTACCTCGCCAGCTCCCGGCTCTCCGCCGCTGACCTTCATTGTGAAGCATGGTCACCGGGTCAGGAATTCCGCATGTCAGGCGGCCAGCCGGTGCTAACGAGATTCATGCGCCGCGCATACGCGATCCATGCGCCGGGCGCGGCTAACGGTTCGGTGACGCCTGGGCGGTGAAGAAGGCACTGGACGGGCGCTTCCACAGGAACACCACCGCGCCGCAGCCGATCAGCCAGCCGATCAGGGTCAGCGCCTTGGCCGGGCCCAGACCCGCCTGCGAGCTGCCGATCACGCCGAGCGCGCCCAGCGTGTGCAGGGCGAACAGCACCGTGGCGGCCACCCTGGCCCCGCTCCTGCCCCGCCGGCAGGCCCGGGCGATGCCGAGCCAGAGCGCGATATCGACCACCGACAGGAGGACGGCCAAGGTCACCGCCCCGGCCAGCCGGTGATCGCCGGACGCGCTGACGATCGGATGGTGCTTGACGATGCTGGCCGATACCGTGATCACGCCGATCGCCCAGACCAGCGCGTAGGCCGCCCCGGCGTACATCAGCCGGACCGCGGTGGCCACGCTGGCGGGCAGCGGGACGGCCGGCCCGCGCGACCCCGGCCGGTACGGCTGCGGGTAGCCCGGCCCGCCGTTCGGCGGGTATCCGCCGAAGCCCGCGGCCCCAGCGCCGGCCGGATCGCCGTTGCCGGGCAGGTAGCCGCGCGGCGGGGCGTACGGCGGCTGCGACGCCTGGGCGCCACCCGGTCCGGGGTACGGCCAGCGCGGCCCGGGCCCCGGCCTGGGCGGCTGCGCCTGTGGTTGCTGTGGTTGCTGTGGTTGCTGTGGCTGCGGCTGCTGCGCCGGTGGTTGCTGCTGCGGGACGGGCCGCTGATGCCCCGGGTCGGACGGCGTGGTCGGCGGGTGCACGGACCTGGCCCAGGAAAACCCCTCGGCCTCCGCGGGCCTGCCGCCGCCTCGCGTCTCCTGCTCGAGCCTGGCCTGGTAGGCGCCGATCAGGCCGGCCACCGAGGACGGCCAGAACGCCACCGCGGACGGCCCGGTCGCGTCCAGCCGGGAGGCGATCGCGCCGGAGAGCGCCCGCAGCGTGGGGCGCGCGTCCGGGTCCTTGGCCAGGCACGCGGCGATCACCTCGCGGAACTGCGGCGGTACCCCGTCCAGGACCGGCTCGGCGTGCACCACGCGGTACAAGATGGCGGCCGCCGTCCCGGTGCCGAACGGTCCCATGGCCGCCGCGGCGTAAGCGACCACGCAGCCGAGCGCGAACACGTCGCTCGCGGGCCCGGCGCCGCGGCCCTCGGCCTGCTCGGGTGACATGTAACCCGGCGTGCCGAACACCACTCCTGCCGCGGTCAGCGAGGTTCCGTCGGCGGCGCGCGAGATGCCGAAGTCGATCACCCGCGGCCCGTCGGTGGCCAGCAGCACGTTGGCGGGCTTGAGGTCGCGGTGCACCACTCCGCAGGCGTGTACCGCCTGCAGCGCCTCGACCAGCCCGGCGAGCAGCGGCCGCAGCGCCTGCTCGGGCAGCGGCCCGTGCTCGGTGACGACCTGTTCCAGGGAGGGACCTGGCACGAACGCGGTGGCCAGCCAGGGCGGGCGCTCGTTCAGCCCGCTGGCCACGACCGGCGCGGTGTAGATCCCGCTGACGGCGCGGGCCGCGGCGACCTCCTGGCCGAACCTGCGCAGGAACTGGGCGTCGCTGGCCAGTTCCGGGTGGACGACCTTGATGGCCACCGCCCGGCCGGCCGGGGAGAGCCCGAGGTAGACCCGGCCCATGCCGCCCGCGCCGAGCTGCGCGCGCAGCCGGTATTCGCCGATCACGCGCGGATCGTCCGCGGCCAGTGGCTTCATCAGCTCCCCAGGGTAGGTCCCGCGCTTCACATTTTGCGGCATAGTCGGCGAACCGCGTACCGCCGATGAGCGGGAATGTTGCTTGCCCAGGAAGAAGCCCGCCGATGCGGGCGATACGCCGGTCAAGGCTGGTAGCGGTACCCCATGCCCGGCTCGGTCAGCAGGTGGCGGGGACGCGCCGGGTTGTCCTCCAGCTTGCGGCGCAGGCGAGCCATGTGAAAGCGGAGGTAGTTGGTTCGCTGCTGGTAGCCGGGACCCCAGACCGCGGTCAGGATCTGCGCCGACCCGACCAGCTGGCCCGGCCGCCGGAGCAGGATCTCCAGGATCCGCCATTCGGTTGGCGTGAGCCGCAGCGTCGCCGCCTCCGCAAGGCCCTCCCCGTCCCCGTCCGCGTCCGCAGCCCCGTCCTCGTCCGCGGCCGCGCGCCTGACCTGGTGCGCGGTCAGGTCGACCAGCCAGCGGCCGACGCGATCGGCCCCGCGCGGCTGCGCCGGGCCGGATCCGCCGTTCTCCCCGTCGTCGCGGCGCAGCACGGCCCGCAGCCGGGCGATCAGTTCGGCCATCGCGAACGGCTTGGTCACGTAGTCGTCGGCGCCCACGTCCAGCGCGCCGATCTTGTCGCCGGGACTGGTCCGGCCGGACAGCACGATGATCGGCGCGCGGTACCAGCGGCGCAGCTCGACGATCACCTCGGTGCCGTCGATGTCGGGCAGGCCGAGGTCGAGGATGATCGCGTCCGGCGGGTGGCTCGCGGCCACGGCCAGCGCCTCCCGGCCGGTGCCCGCGGTCAGCACCTCGTACTGCCGGGCGCGCAGGTTGATCCGCAGCGCGCGGACCAGTTCGGGCTCGTCCTCGACGATGAGGATCCCGGCGCCCCCAGGCCCCGGCCGGGGAGGGTCCGGCCGGGGTTCTGAGGCAGGAGACGCCATCGCGCGCTCAGCCGCCGGACTTCGCCGACAGCTGGTCGAGGGCGAGGTTCAGGTTGAGCACGTTCACCCGCGGCTCGCCGAGGAAGCCGAGCGTCCGGCCCTGGGTGTACTTGTCCACCAGCGCCTGGACCTCGGACACCGGCAGGTGCCTGGCCGCGGCGACCCGGTCGACCTGGATGGCGGCGTTCGCGGGCGAGATGTCCGGGTCGAGCCCGGATCCGGACGCCGTCACCGCATCCGCCGGGATCTCCGAGACCGGCACGTGGTCGAACGCCGAGATCTGCTGCTGCCGCTGCTTGATCAGCTGGACCAGGGTCGGGTTGGTTGGCCCGAGGTTAGATGCCGCGGAAAACCCCGGGTCGCAGCCGTAGTCGGTCTTATCTGTGGCGTTGACCGCGTCCGAGGGCCGTGGCTGGAAGTACTGCGGCAGCGGGTTGCCCTTGGCGTCTGTGAACTCCTGGCAGAGCAGGCTCGATCCCACGACGCGACCGTTGTAGCTGACCATCGAGCCGTTGGCCTGCTTGTGGAAGGCCACCTGGGAGATGCCGACCATGACGAAGGGGTAAATGAGCCCGCAGAGCACGGTGAACACCAGCAGGGCGCGGAACGCGGCGAGGTGCTGTCTGACGATGATGGGTAGGCGGTTCATGCCGGTCACTTTCCGAATCCAGGGATGTACTGGATGATCAGGTCGATGCCCCAGATGCCTATGAACGGGATGATCAGGCCGCCGATGCCGTAGATCACCAGGTTCCTGCGAAGCATTGACTGCGAGGAGGCCGGGCGATAGCGCACGCCGCGCAGGGCCAGCGGGATCAGCGCCACGATGATCAGCGCGTTGAAGATGATCGCCGAGGTGATCGCCGACTTCGGGGTGGCCAGGTGCAAGATGTTGAGCTTGCCCAGGCCGGGGATCACGGCCGAGAACATGGCCGGGATGATGGCGAAATACTTGGCCACGTCGTTGGTGATGGAGAAGGTGGTCAGCGCGCCCCGGGTGATCAGCAGCTGCTTGCCGATCTCCACGATCTCGATGAGCTTGGTCGGGTTGGAATCCAGGTCCACCATGTTCCCGGCCTCCTTGGCGGCCGAGGTGCCGGTGTTCATGGCCACGCCGACGTCGGCCTGGGCCAGGGCGGGTGCGTCGTTGGTGCCGTCACCGGTCATCGCGACCAGCTTGCCGCCCTCCTGCTCCTTCTTGATCAGCGCCATCTTGTCTTCCGGCGTCGCCTCGGCCAGGAAGTCGTCCACGCCCGACTCGTCCGCGATCGCCTTGGCGGTCAGCGGGTTGTCGCCGGTGATCATGACGGTCCTGATGCCCATCTTGCGCATCTCGGCGAACCGCTCGGCGATGCCCTCCTTGACGATGTCCTTGAGGTGGATCACACCCAGCGCCCGGGCAGTTCCGCCGGTCCGTTCGGCCACTACCAGCGGCGTGCCGCCCGCCGCCGAGATGCCGTCGACCAGCGACCCGAGATCGGGCGGAACCGAGCCTCCGCCGTCACGGATCCACTGGGCCACCGAGGCGGCCGCGCCCTTGCGCACCTGCCGCCCGTCGGCCAGGTCGACCCCGCTCATCCTGGTCTGCGCGGTGAACTCGACGAACTCGGCCCCGGCCAGCTCGCCCTCGTGCCGTTCGCGCAGCCCGTACTCGTTCTTGGCGAGCACCACGATCGAGCGGCCCTCCGGCGTGTAGTCCGCCATCGAGGACAGCTGCGCCGCGTCCGCGACCTGAGCTGCGGTCGCCCCGCCGACCGGCAGGAACTCGCTGGCCTGCCGGTTCCCGATGGTGATCGTGCCGGTCTTGTCCAGCAGCAGGGTGTTCACGTCCCCGGCCGCCTCGACCGCCCGGCCGGACATGGCCAGCACGTTGCGCTGGACCAGCCGGTCCATGCCGGCGATGCCGATCGCGGAGAGCAGCGCGCCGATCGTGGTCGGGATCAGCGCCACCAGCAGCGCCACCAGGGTGACCAGGCTCTGCGGTGCCTTGGAGTAGTACGCCATCGGCTGCAGCGTGATCACCGCGAGCATGAAGATGATGGTCAGCGACGCGAGCAGGATGTTCAGCGCGATCTCGTTCGGCGTCTTCTGCCGCTTCGCGCCCTCGACCAGGGCGATCATCCGGTCGATGAACGTATCGCCCGGCTTGGAGGTGATCTTCACCACGATCCGGTCGGACAGCACGGTGGTGCCGCCGGTAACCGCGGACCGGTCGCCGCCGGACTCGCGGATGACCGGAGCCGATTCTCCCGTGATGGCCGACTCGTCCACCGAGGCGACGCCCTCGACCACGTCCCCGTCGCCGGGGATGACCTGGCCCGCCTCGACCACCACGAAGTCGCCGAGCTGCAGGGCCGTGCCGGCCACGGACTCCTCCCGCAGCACGGCCGGATCGGCGCCGGCCTGCCAGTTGGTCAGGCGGCGCGCCATCGTCTCGCGCTTGGCTCGGCGCAGCGTGTCGGCCTGCGCCTTGCCGCGGCCCTCGGCCACCGCTTCGGCCAGGTTGGCGAAGACCACGGTCAGGAACAGCCAGACCACGATGGTCCAGTTGAACACCGTCGAGCTTCTGATCGCCGTGTACAGGGTGAGCACGGCGCCGACCTCGACCACGAACATGACCGGGTTCTTGATCTGGACCCGCGGGTCCAGCTTCTTGAACGCGTCCGGAGTCGACCTCCAGAGCATCTTCGGGTCGAGCAGGCCGCCGCCGACCCGGCGCGGCTCGGGACCGGCCTGCTTGGGGCCGACCGGAGCGGCCCCCGGGGTTGTCGTTGTCACAGCCATCTCAGTGCAGTCCTTCTGCGAACGGGCCCAGCGCGAGCGCCGGGAAGTAGGTCAGGCCGACGAGGATGAGGATCACGCCGGTGAGCATGCCGACGAACAGCGGTGTCCTGGTATCCAGCGTGCCGGCGCTCTGCGGCACCGGGGCCTGTCTGGCCAGTGACCCGGCCAGGCCCAGGGCGAAGATCTCCGGCGCGAACCGGCCGAACAGCATCACGATGCCGCCGAGCACCTGGTACCAGGTGGCCGCGGTGCCCAGGCCCGCGAAAGCGGACCCGTTGTTGTTGGCCATCGAGGCGAACGCGTACATAATCTCGGTCAGCCCGTGCGGACCGGGATTGAAGATCGCGCTCTGGCCGGTCTTCGTGCCGATCGACAACCCCGCCGCGGTCAGCACGAGCACGGGCAGCGTCAGGAAGTACAGCGCCGCGTACTTCATCTCGGTGGGCCGGATCTTCTTGCCGATGTACTCCGGCGTCCGGCCGACCATCAGCCCGGCCACGAACACGGTGACGATCGCTAGCACCAGGATGCCGTACATGCCCGCCCCGATCCCGCCGGGTGCGATCTCGCCGAGCGCGATGTCGAACAGCGCGATGCCGCCGCCGAACGGCGTCAGCGAGTCGTGGAAGCAGTTCACCGCGCCGGTGGAGGTCACCGTGGTCGACGCCGCGAACAGCGAGCAGCCCGGCGTGCCGAACCGCGTCTCCGTGCCCTCGGCGGCCCCGTGCGCGAGCTGCGGCGCGATTCCGGCGGTGCCCATGTGGGTCTCGAAGAAGCTGATCCCGCCGACGGCGACCATCCAGATGATCACCATGACGGCGACCAGCGCGTAGCCCTGCTTGTTGTCGCGGACCATCTTGCCGAACGTGCGCGGCGTGGCGAACGGGGTGAGCAGCAGCAGGAAGATCTCGAACCAGTTGGTGAACGGGTTCGGGTTCTCGAAGGGATGGGCCGAGTTGGCGTTGAAGAAGCCGCCGCCGTTGTTGCCCATGTCCTTGATGACTTCCTGCGAGGCCACGGCGCCGCCGGGAATCGTTTGGTGCGCGCCGGACAGGGTGGTGATCGTGTGGAAGGCGCTGAGGTTCTCGATCGCGCCGCCGGCCACCAGGATCAGCGCGCCGATGATCGACAGCGGCAGCAGCAGCCTGATCACCGCGCGGGTGACGTCGACCCAGAAGTTGCCGAGCCGGTCGGTCCTGGACCGGGTGAAGCCGCGGATCATCGCGATCGCGACCACCAGCCCGACCGCGGCGGACATGAAGTTCTGCACCGCGAGCCCCGACATCTGGGTCAGGTAGCTCATGGTGGACTCGCCCGAGTAGTTCTGCCAGTTGGTGTTGGTGGTGAACGAGACGGCCGTGTTCCACGCGGTAACGGGCGACACGTTGGACATCCCGACCGCCAGGAACAGCCAGTGCTGGGTCCGCTCGATCAAGTACACGAACAGCACGCTGACCAAGGAGAACGCGAGCACGGAGCGGACGTAGACGCTCCACCTCATGTCCGCTTCCGGGTCGATCCCGCAGAGCTTGTAGATGCCGCGCTCGACCCGCCAGTGTTCCTTGGCGGTGAAGATGCGCGCCATGTAGTTGCCGAGCGGCACGTAGCATGCCGCGAGCGCCGCCACGAGCAGCGCCACCTGCAGCCAGCCGGCTGCTGCGGAGTTCATCAGAACCTCTCAGGCAGAATCAGGGCCACGAACAGGTAGATCGTCAGCAGCACGCCGCCGATCAGGCCGATCCAGTTCTCAGCGCTCAAAGCGCTCAACCCCCTTCACGATGAGGATGAGCACGGCGAAGACGACGATCGTCAGGCCGACGTACAGCAGATCCGACACGGTGACTCCTAGTGATGTGCCGTCAGAGATAGAGCTCGCCCGGCCCGTGCGGGCCTCAGGCACGTCTGAAGTTAACGTTCAGGAATCACCTGATTGAAGGGTCCTTACATGACCCATGCAGTCGGCATTCGGTTCCTAACGGAACCCATGCGGACCCGGTGTGAGGGCATGCCGGAAGCCGCCCGCGGCGGTATCCGCGGGCGGTGCTGCAAAACCTAGACGTCCGGGGTGTCGGGGATGAGCGCGTGCCGCCGGAGCTGCCAGGAGCGCAGGCCGTGGCTCATCTCGTCCATCAGGGCCGACGGCGGGACGGCCAGCACCGGGCAGCGCGCGTGGGCCAGGCAGTACCGGCTCACCGACCGGCGCAGCGACCGGCCGAACCCGGCTCGCCGGCCCGTCCCGATGATGAGCAGGTCATCCGGCTGGCTGGCCGCCTCGACCAGCACCGGGCCGGTCTCGCCGCGGGCCACCTGCGGTTCGACGTGCAGGTCGGCGGGCATGCCGCCCAGGCCGGCGTTGAACGCGGCCCACAGCCGCTCCCAGGCTGCCTCCCGCCAGACCTTGCGCAGGTGAGCAGAGGGAGCTCGTCGTTCGGCCATCTCACCCCCCGGAGGAACCCAGGCGGTGACGGCCAGCAGCGGCACGTTCCGCTGCCTGGCATCGTCCGCCGCGTACCGCAGCGCTTGCAGGCTCCCTAGAGACCCATGCACGCCAACAATGATCCGACGCACCGTGGGCACGGCAACTCGCCTCCTGACTGACACCGGGCGCCATTGTCCGAGGCGGCGCCCCGTCACCGCGTACCCCTCCATATAACCTCTATCCGCGTCCGGCGGCGTCATTACTAACGGCCTTCTTTGCGGCGAAGATGAAAATGCATACGTAATGCAGTCGTGATGGGCCGCGGTCACCGGATATAGGCGTTGACCTTGAGAACTGTGGTGCCGGTGATGCGATAGACGTGCCAGTGACTGGCGGACGACGGCGGCCGGGCGCGGTACTGGATCAGCAGCGCCACCCGCTCGCCCGGCGCCGCGTTCCCGGCCGACGCGCAGCCGGCGTAGAAGGCGATCGGGATGTACTGCACCCCCTGGATCAGGCACGGCGGCCGGACGCCGCGGGCGGCCAGCGCGGCGGCGATCCGGGTGTAGTCGTCGTGGAACGTCACGGTCCCGCCGACCTCGTGATCGAGGACCAGGTGCTGGGCCACGAGCTGGACGACGAGGAAGCAGGTCACCACCGCGATCATGGCCGGCCGCAGCTCCCGGCCCATCCCGGTGATGAGGAAGGCGAGCCCGTCGGCGGCGGGCACGGCGAGCAGGGCGTAGGCGGGCAGCAGGAACCTCGGCGCCGCGTAGTCGATCATGAACAGGTACTGCGCGGCGACGCAGAGGCCGCACCCGGCGGGCAGCAGCACGCTGGCCAGGCCGGGACCCGGCGAGCCGCCGGCCGACCGCGCGGCCAGGATGGCCAGCGCCACCAGCACCGGCAGCAGGAACCACCACAGGTCGAGTTCGGGGTACCTGACGCCGACCGTGCACGGGCGGCACAGCGTCGGCCCGTTCAGCGCGCGCAGCTCGTCGGCCAGCGCGAAGTGGAGGCCGAACCCCCCTTGCTCCGCGCCCGCCGCCCGCAGCCGCGCGGCGATGCCGCCGAAGCGCGCGTAGGCCTCGGCGACCCACTCGGCGCCGCCCGCCAGCAGGCCCAAGGCGATCGCGGCGACCGCCCGCCACCTGCGGCCCATGACGACCGCCGCGACGGCCAGCGGCGCGGCCAGGTACACGGCGTCCCCCGGCCGCACCAGCGTCACGAAAGCGACGCTGGCGCCCAGCCCGCCCAGCCAGGCCAGCGCCCCTTCGCGGGTCCAGCGCAGGAAGCAGCCCACCGCGGCCAGCCCGCCGAGCGCCGACCACATGTCCGGCATGGCCTGCGGGCCGTAGTACTGGGCCACCCACAGGCCGCCGAACACCACCCCGGCCAGCCCCAGCACCCACGCCGGGCGCAGCCGCCGCCAGGTCCACAGGGCCAGCGTGAGGCCGAGGCCGCAGGCCAGCGACAGGTACACCCGCAGCGCCGTCACCGAACCGGTCAGCGCGGCCACCGGCGCGACGAGCAGCGGCACGCCGCGGGCCCGCGCCGGGTCGAACCAGGCGGCCGGCGCGTGCCCGCTCAGCTGGCTCACGTAGACCACCTCGTCCCAGCTCAGGCCCGTACGCGGCGAGACGAACAGCAGCTCCGCGGCGGTGAAGGCCACGCCCACGGCGACCAGCAGTATTCCCCCGGGGGGAACGATCCCCCCCAGACCCCCCCTGCTCACGGGGGGGCTTCCCGCCCCCCCGTACCCTCCTGGGGAGGGGCTTCCCGCCCCCCCGTACCCCCCTGGGGAGGGGCTTCCCGCCCCCCCGTACCCCCCGGGTCGGCGCGGACGCCGAGCTCGTCGATGCGGACGAGCATCTCGGCCGGGTCGGCGTAGACCCGGTACGCCCCGGCGCGCTCGAGCTCCTCCCGGCCGTACCCGCCGGACATCAGCCCGACCCCGAGCGCCCCGGCCCGCCGGGCCGCGAGCAGGTCCCACACGCTGTCGCCGACCACCATCGCGTACCGGGGGTCCACGCCGAGCTCCGCCGCCGCGGCCAGGAACAGGTCGGGGTCCGGTTTGGCGTGCCGGACCAGGTCCCTGGTGATCATCGGGGTATCCTCCGGCAGCCC
Organism: uncultured Actinomycetes bacterium; assembly: GCA_963722275.1. Lineage (GTDB taxonomy): Bacteria > Actinomycetota > Actinomycetes > Streptosporangiales > Streptosporangiaceae > Palsa-504. Next base: position 119,231 of record CAVRMX010000032.1, read on the forward strand.
GAGCAGGGCCAGCGCGGGCCGGGCCGTGGCCGCGTACCCGCTGGTCGCGATGGCCCAGCGGACGCCCGCGTCGGTGAGCGCGGCGAGCAGCTCACGCGCCCCGGGCAGCGCCGTGACCGAGTCCGCCTGCGCCCGGTACTCCGCCGCGTGCGCCTGCTGCAGCCGGTCGATGTCCTCCTTGGACAGCGACCGCCCCGTCTCCCGCAGCAGCGCGGACACGAACAGCCCGCCGCTCATCCCGATGCGCCGGTGGATCCGCCACACCGACAGGTCTACGCCGATCCGCGTCAGCGCCGTCCGCCACGCGATGACATGCTGGTAGACGCTGTCGATCAGCGTCCCGTCCAGGTCGAAGAGGAACGACGGGGTCGGTGATTCGATATAGGACGATGCAGGGGCCATGCCCCAAGTCTGCCCGCACCGCCCGCCCGCCGTACCCCCGTCCCCGCCGTACCCCGCACAGATCTTTGACCCGAACGGCCCGGGTATCCGCGGTCAGGCGCCGGCGACTGCGACCACGCCGTCACTGGTACCGATGAAGGCGTGGTTGCCCGTAATCGACGGCGACGCGAAGTGCGGGAGGGTGGTGCCCAGGCTCAGCGAGTACCTGGTCTTGCCGGTGCCCGGGTTGAGCTCGTACAGCGTCCCCGCGGACCAGTCGGTGACCCAGACCGCCCCGCCGCCGATGGCGGGGGAGCCCCAGGCGCTGGCCGGCCCGCGCCACAGCACGCGGATCTTGCCGCCAGCGGTGCTGATCGCGGCCATCCCGCCCTGTTCGCACGGCTCGTACACGGTGCTGCCCTGGACCGCGGCCGCGCCGTAGGCGGGGCAGACCTTCTCCTGCGCGACCTGGCCGCCGACCCCGCCCAGGTGAGCCGTGCTGATCAGGTACGCGGTGCCGCTCTTGCCCAGCGCGAGCAGCGTCCCGCCGGCCAGCGCGGGCTGCGTGGAGCCGAGGTCAAGGTCGTGCGCGTTATCGTCGTGCCAGCTAGACGGCGCGAAGATGCCGGCCTGCTTCAGGACGGGGGACAGGGCGGTCACCGAGTCGCTGCCGTCGAACTTGGTGCTGCTCTCCGAGCCGTTGCCGACGCTGACGTACATGGTGCCGCCGGGGCCGGTGACCGGGCCCGCGGTACCCCAGATGGCGCCTTCGCGGGGCGTCGGCACCAGGTAGGACACCAGCGGGCCGCTGCCGCTCTCCGGGATGCCCACCACGGAGCCCCGGTACGGCCCGCAGTCCCCGTCCAGGCCGCCGAACGCGACGTAGACCCGCCCGTTCTCGATCGTGAGCCCGGGCCGCTGCTGATCGTAACGGGGCTGCCCGTCCGGGGCGGGAATGTCGCGCTCCACCTGGATGGTGCCGTCGGTAGCCGAGACGCCGAGCAGCACGTGGTGGTATCCGGAGGTCTCCGCCACGGCGTAGACGATCCCGCTGTCGGTGTCGTAGACGGGCGTGCCGGTGATGCCGAGCGGATCGATGTTGCCGCACGGCAGCTGCGCCAGCGGGACCGGGGTGCCGACGTGCGTTCGCCAGACGACCTGCCCGCTCGCCTGGTCGAGCGCGTAGATGGAGTCGTTCTCGGTCGCCGCGATCACCATGTTGCCGACCAGCAGCGGCTGGCCGTAGACCGCGCCGTCGAGGTGCGCCCGCCAGCTCAGCTGCAGCGGGCCGGCTGTGGCCGCGGTGGCGGAGACGCCCGTGCGGGCGTAGTCGTGCCCGTACGTGGGCCAGTCGGCGCCGGGATGCCCGGCCAGGTCCGGGGATGCCGTCAGTGACCTGGACGGCGGCGCCGAGCCGGTCGACGTGCCGTCCCCGCCGGAACCGCCGGCCGGCGCAGCGGTACAGCCTGCCGCCGCGGCCAGGACGCCGCCGGTGAGTGCCGCTGCCGCGAGCCTGGCCGTGCGCGCGAGTCTCATCCGCATCCCACTAGTTTCCACCGTCCCGGCCGCCGGACACCCGGAAGTTCCGTTCTCCGCTCCCCCCGCCCCTTCGGGTTGCTCCCGGCTAGGGATGGCATCATTGAGGAGATGCCTGGCATAGACACGTTCGTGGCGATCGGTGACAGTTTCACCGAGGGCCTCGATGACCCGGATCCCGGCGGCGGGTTCCGCGGCTGGGCCGACCGGGTGGCCGGTGCCCTGTCCGCGCAGCGGCCCGGGTTCAGGTACGCCAACCTGGCCATCCGCGGGAAGCTGCTCGGCCAGGTCGTCGCCGAGCAGCTGCCGAGGGCCGTCGAGCTGGCACCCGGCCTGGTCAGCCTGGCCGCGGGCGGGAACGACATCCTGTGCGGGTCCGACGTGGACGTGCTGGCTTCGGAGTTCGAGCCGGCCGTGGCCAAACTGCAGGCGGCGGGCTGCCGGGTGCTCATCTTCACCGGTTTCGACCCGCGCATGTTCCCGGTGATCAGGCTCCTCCGGGGCCGGATCGCCACCTACAACATGAACCTGCGCGGCATCGCCGACGACTACGGCTGCGATCTCGTCGACCTGTGGTCCATGCGGGGGCTGAAGGACACCCGCGCCTGGAGCCCGGACCGCCTGCACCTCACCACCGAAGGCCACCGGATGGTGGCCCTGCGCACCTGCGAGGTTCTCGGGGTGCCGGCCGCTGAGAACGGACTGGTGCCGCTGCCGCCCGCTCCGGGCCCCGCCGGGCCGCCGGCCCGGGCCCAGTGGCTGGCCGCGCGCCGCCAGGACGCCCGCTGGGCCAGGGAGTACGCGGCCCCGTGGCTGCGCCGCCGGCTGGGCGGCGGCTCCACCGGCGACGGCGTGCCGCCCAAGCGCCCCGACCTGCTTCCCGTCTGAGGAGGGCGGCCGTGCCGCCGGACTCGCCCCTTCGCGCCCGCCGGTCGACACCCGGGGACCCTCATTTCATGTCCGGGCGTTTCCGCGGAAACGCTAGCGCCAGCCGTAAACGCGCCAGCGGCACGGATGGGTTAGCCGGTGAGGCCGGCCAGGACCTCTTCGAGGCGGGACAGCGACGCGGCGATCCAGGGGAGCGAGCACGGGTCGTCCGAATTCAGCGCTGCGTGCCGCTCGCTGTCGGTGTCGCCGTAGAGCATGGCCGTGGCCACCCGCAACCGCAGCCGTCCGCTCTTCTCGCCGAACGCGCTGCCCGGCAGCACCCCCACGCCGTACTTGTGCAGGAGCACCGCCGCCAGGCTCTCGTCGCTGGTGACGCCGTGCCGCCCGAGCAGTATGTCCGCGAGCGGCGAGAAGTCCGGGTAGAGGTAGAACGCCGCCTGCGGCGCGGGCACGGCGGCGCCCGCCGCGGCGAACCTCTGCGCGGCCGCCCGGGCGACGCGTCCGTGCAGGCGGCGGCTGAGCGTGACCCGGTCCGCCAGCACCGGCGGCTCGCTGAAGGCGAGCGCGGCGGCCTGCTGCACCGGCCCGGCCGGAGCGGACCAGATCTCGCTGCCGATCCCGAGCAGCCGGTCGCGCAGCTCGCGCCCGAACCCTCCGGCGGGCAGCCGGGCCACGCCGAGGCGCCAGCCCCCCAGGGCGAGGTTCTTGCTGAGCCCGGAGGTGATCACGGTCCGTTCGGGAGAAATGACGGCGGGACTGGTGAACGGCGCGTCAGGGTCGTGGACCAGGTCACGGTAGATCTCGTCCGAGATGACGATCAGGTCGTGCGCCTCGGCGACCGAGCACAGGGCGCGCACCGCGGCCGGGGAGGCCAGCCGCCCGGTCGGGTTGTCGGGCAGCGTGACGATGACCGAGCGGATCTGGCGGCCGGCCGCCCGGGCCGCCGACACGGCGCGGGCCAGCTGCTCCGCGTCCGGCACGCCCGCCGCGCCCGGCACGAAGTGCGCCAGCCGCCCGGACAGCGCCGCCTGCGCGGCGTAGCTGACCCAGCTGGGCCGGGGGACGGCGACATCACCGTCGATGGCGGCCATCAAGCCGAACAGCAGGGCCTTGCTGCCCGGCCCGCAGACCACCTCCTCGGCGCTGGTGGGCAGGCCGCGCCTGGCCCAGTAGCAGGCAGCCGCCTCGCGCAGCGCGGCGTGACCGGCGACGGGGCCGTACGAGTTGAAGCCCGCGGCCCGGGCCAGCGCGGCGCGCAGCATCCGGTGAGCGGGCAAGCCCGCCTCGCCGAACGCCAGCGGCAGCACGGGCTCGCCGCGGCGGCGCCGTGCGTCCATGGTCTCGTTGGCGGCGAGCGTGGCGGACACGGGAATCTTCGCGGGGCTGAGGTAGGGGCGTTCCGGCCGGGCGCGGCCGGTGTCGGCGGGCGGGAGGAGTGGCGAGGGCGTGATGGTGAGAGCCACGGGGGCTGGCACTTCCTAGCTGCGGGATCGGCGAATGGGCGGTTATCGCGGTGAAGGGACCCGAACGGGAACGGGATTAGGCCCCACTAGCGGTGGCAACCCTGCGCACCTTGTCAGTTTGCCCTCGCCTAAACCATAAGTACAAGCGCTGATCTCTTTTGCAGAGACTAAGGTTTTCTTATGCTCGATCTGCACCGGCTCCGCTTGCTCCAGGAATTCGCTGCTCGCGGCAGCATCGCCCGGACCGCCGCGGTCCTCGGCTACACGCCGTCCGCGGTGTCACAGCAACTCGCCGCGCTCGAACGCGAGGCGGGCACGGCGCTGCTCGACCGGTCCGCGCGCCGGGCCGAGCTGACCGACGCGGGCAGGCGCCTGGCCGGGCACGCCGAGCGCATCCTGGCCATGGTGGAGGAGGCGGAGACTGACCTGTCCACCGAGGCCCAGGAGCCCGCCGGGCGGCTGATGGCGACCGCGTTCCCGTCCGCCGCCGTCGCGTTCGCGCCCGCGCTGGCCCGTAGCCTGCGCACCCACCCGCGGCTGACGCTGGTGCTCCGGCAGACCCCGGCCCGCGAGGGGCACCGCCTGGTCCGCTCCGGTGAGGTCGACGTGGCGATCGTGGACGACTGGACCAGCCGGCTGGCCGAGGAGATCGAGCAGGGCGGGTCCATCCTGACCTGCTACCACCTGATCAGGGATCAGCTCGTGCTCGTGCTGCCGCGCAGCCACCCGGCGGCCGCCCCTGACCAGCCCGTCGACCTGCGGGCGCTGCGGCACGAGCCCTGGCTGGCCGCGCCGGCCGGGGAGCCGTCCCGGCAGGCCGTGGACCGGCTGCTCGCCGCGGTCGGCGTGGCGCCGCCGGTGCTGTCGGAGTTCGAGGGCATGTCCACCATCGTCAGCCTGGTCGCGCGCGGCATCGGCATCGCCATCCTGCCGCGGCTGGCCGTCGCCGCGGCCGAGCGCCGGGTCACGGTCCGGGACCTGCCGCACGGCCTCGACCTGGCCAGGGACGTCTACGCCGTGGCCCGCACCGCGAGCGTGCGCCGTCCCTCGGTGGCGGTGATCGTGACCGCGCTGCGGGCGGCGGCCAAGACGATGCCGGGCCAGGCCCGGTGACTAAGCTGACCGGGTGAATCTTCAGCTCGACGGGGCGGCGCTGACCGCCTGGCTCGTAGACACCCCGTCGGTCAGCGGCGAGGAGGGGCCGCTGACGGACGCCATCGAAGGCGCGCTCCGCGGCCTGCCGCACCTGACCGTGCACCGGGACGGCAACGCGATCGTGGCCCGCACCATGCTCGGGCGGCCCGAACGGGTGATCCTGGCCGGGCACGTCGACACCGTGCCGGTCGCGGATAACCTGCCCTCGCGCCGGGAGGGCTCCCGCCTCTACGGCTGCGGGACCACCGACATGAAATCGGGGGTGGCGGTGCAGCTCCGGCTCGCGGCCAGCCTCGCCTCGCCGGGCCGGGACGTCACGTACGTCTTCTACGACTGCGAGGAGGTCGCGGCCGACCGCAACGGGCTGCTGCGGCTCAGCCGCAACAGCCCGGAACTCCTGGCCGGCGACTTCGCCGTGCTGATGGAGCCGAGTTCGGCCGAGATCGAGGGCGGCTGCCAGGGCACGCTTCGGGCCGAGGTCACCGTGGCCGGCCAGCGGGCGCACACCGCGCGGTCCTGGATGGGCCGGAACGCCATTCACGAGGCCGCCGCCGTCCTCGACGTGCTGCGCGGGTACACGCCCCGGGAACCGGAAGTCGACGGGCTGCGCTACCACGAGGGCCTGAACGCCGTCGGCATCCGGGGCGGCGTGGCGGGAAACGTCGTACCCGACGAGTGCGCGGTCACCGTCAACTACCGGTTCGCGCCGGACCTTACCGGCGAGCAGGCGGCGGACTTCGTCCGGTCGGTGTTCTCCGCCTGGCCGGTGCGGGTGCTCGACGTCGCGGATGGCGCCCGGCCCGGGCTCGGCCAGCCGGCCGCGGCCGAGTTCGTCGCGGCGGTCGGCGGGACGCCGCGGGCCAAACTCGGCTGGACCGACGTGGCCAGGTTCTCCTCCCTCGGCATCCCGGCGGTGAACTACGGACCCGGCATCTCGGAGATCGCGCACACGGCCGGCGAGTACGTGGAGACCGGCAAGATCGCCGAGTGCGAGTCCCGCCTCCGGACCTGGCTGGACGCCTCCTGACCGAGTTAGCGGGCCGGTCCCTGGCCCAGCAGCATCCGGGTGGTGTGTTCGGCGCCGTTGAGGCTGACCCACAGGACGGAGATCACGTCACCCGGGTGGTGCTTGGCGGCGATGCTGGTCAGCGAGGTGGGCGTGGTGATCGGCGTTCCGCCCACCGCCGTGATCACGTCTCCGGGCACCATGCGCGCCGACGCGGCGGCCGTGTCGCACAGGACCCCGACGATAAGCGCGCCCACCCCGGTCGGCGCGATTCGCGCCGGAATGCTGGTTTGCTGGTTGCTGGTCTGGCAGGACGAGCCGCTCCTGGGGGCCGCCCGGCCGCCGCTGCCCGACTGCGCCTCGTCGGCGGCCTGCTGCTGCGGATTCGAGCTGTCGCTCGTCGCCACCTCCACGCCGAGGAAACCGGGCAGGCCGATGGACACGGTAGCGCTCGCCCGGCCCGCCGCGATCTGCCTGGCGATCGTCAGGGCGCTGTTGACGGGGATGGCGAAGCCGAGCGTGCCGCCGGACGACCCGGTCTGGCTGGAGGTACCGGTGTTCGCGGCGGTGATCATGCCGATGACCTGGCCCGCGTTGTTCGCCAGCGCGCCGCCGGAGTCGCCCTGCTGGATCCGGGCGTTGGTCTGCAGCATGTGGCGCAGGTTCTCGGTGCTGTTCGAGCCCTCGTCGCTGGCCTGGATCGAGCGGTCGAGCGCGTTGATGATGCCCTGGGCCGGCTTTGCCCCGCCGCGGCCATCGGCGTTGCCCAGCGCGAGCACCGGGGTGCCCAGGCTGACCTGCGAGGAGTTGCCGAAGCTCTCGGTGGGCAGGCTGGAGGCGCCTTCCAGCTGGAGCAACGCCACGTCATCGGTGGCGTCGTAGCCGACGACCTTGGCCGAGTAGGACTGGTTCGAGTTGGTGACCAGGGCGACGCGGACGGCCGTGGCCTGGTCGATCACGTGGTTGTTGGTCAGCACCAGCCCGCCGGAAGAAATGACCATTCCGGTGCCCTCGGCCGTCTCGCTGTTGTACTTGAGCGTCGCGATGATGTCGACCAGGCCAGGATCCACCTTTTTCTGTACCTTCGCCGGGTTGAGCGGCGCCGAGGAGGACCCGCTGCCCGAGGCGTTGTTGTGCGGTCCGGGGACATCGCCCGAGGAGATCCCGGCCGACTGGGCCGCGCCGTGGTGGCCGACCGCGACGGTCACCCCGGCGCCGATGCTCGCCGCGAGCGCCGCGACGGCGACGTAGACCAGGAGGCGGCCGCCGCGGCCGGAAGGCCTCGGCGGGGGCCCGGGCATGCCCCACCCGGGCCCGCCGATACCGCCGCCGGCCCGGTGGCTCGCGGGTTCGCCGCTGCCCGCCTGGCCCTGGTAACCCCGTTGGCCGTAGTCCGGCTGGCTTCCGTGGCCCGGCTGGTTTCCGTACCAGGCCTGCCCGTAATCCGGCCGGCTCCCGTGGCCGGCCGGCGTGCCGAAAGCGACGGTGTCCTGGTAGCCGTGCTCGGCCGGGGAAACGGCGTTCGCCCCGGACCAGCGAGCCCGCGTGTCCTCGGCCTCGTCCCGGTCCTCGTCGCGCGGGACCCACGGGCTGACGTACCCGGGCGACTGCGCCCAGCCGCCTTCGCCGTCGCTGTCGTTCTCTCGCATCATCCTCGCCTTCGACCAGACCAGGGTACGTCGCAACCGGTTGCGCCGGTCCGGTAGTCCTCCAGCGACAGCTGTCTCCTAGTTAGCCCGGCGAAGCTGTGCATAGGCTGAACGTTTCCTTGCCATCGTCCTGTTCCGCACCGGATCGGCCGTCAGCCTGCCGGTCCCGCGGTGAGCGTCACCGCCGCGGTATGCAGGCGGCCGTCCGGGCCGACCCAGGCCAGCGCGGCCGTGCTGCCCGGACGGTAGCGGCTGACCTGGGCGTTCAGAGAGCCTGGCGAGGTGACCGCCTGCCCTCCGATCGAGGTGATGACGTCCCCGGCGTACAGGCCCGCGGCGGCGGCCGGAGTCCCGCAGAGAACGCCGTCCACGAGCGCGCCCGACCTGACGGGCGCGATGCTGGCCGGGGTCGCCGTCGTGTCGCCGATGGTGCAGCCGCTGCCGCTGCTGCTCACCGCGCCCGTCTGGTGCAGCTCCTGGCGGGCCTGCCGCTGCGGGCTGGAGCTCGTGCTGTCCGGCACGAGCACGCCGAGAAACGCCGGCAGGCCGATCTGGACCCGGCCGCCCGGCCGCCCGGCCGCGATCTGCCTGGCGATCGGCAGGGCCTGGCTGATGGGGATGGCATAGCCCGAATAGACGGTGCTCCCGCCGGCGGCCGTGTCGATCCCGATCACCTGGCCGGCGGCGTCGGCCAGCGGCCCGCCGGAGTCGCCCGGCCGGATGTCGGCGCTGGTCTGCATCATGCCGTGCAGGGTCTCGGTCAGGCCCGAGCTCTGGTCGCTGGCCACGATGGTGCGGTCCAGGCTGCTGATCACCCCGGGCGCGACCGTCGGCGAGCCGCCCTGGCCGGCCTCGTTGCCGATGGCCAGGACGGGCGTGCCCACCTGCACGTGCGAGGAGTTGCCTGTCGTGACCGCCGTGAGCCCGGTCGCTCCGCGCAGCTGCAGCAGGGCGACGTCATGGCCGACGTCGTAGCCGAGAATCCGCGCCGGATAGCTCTTGCCCGACGTCACCGCCGTGACCGTGACGCTGGTCGCGCCGTCGATAACGTGGTTGTTGGTCAGCACCAGGCCGGCCGCCGCGTCGATGACGAAGCCCGTGCCCTTCGCCGTTTCCTGGAGGTACGGCAGGTTGGCCGTTACGTCGACGATGCCCGGCTCAACCTCGTCGTAGACGGCCTCGTCGTTCATCGCGCCTGGCCGGTCCGCCGCGGCGTCGCGCGGCATCGCGGCGGGGCGCGGCCCGCCGGTGACGTGCTGCACGGCCAGCGTGGTGCCGACGCCTGCCGTGGCGGAGAAGACCGCCACCACCAGGTAAATCAGGAGACTTCTGGCCCGGCCACGCGGGCCGGCTACCGCTGGCGGCGGAGCGTGATCTGAGGGTCCCGCCGGGGGATTCAGGGATCCCCCGTCCGCGCTGTCGTCCTCGTGCATCCCACTGCCCTTTTGCCCGGAATCGACCCTCGCCAGTAGGTTTCCCGCCCGGCGGGTAGATCAAGCCTGTCGATCGGGGCAAAACACTGACTTCACCTGGAGAACACGGCTCCCTCGCCGTTCCCTGTGCCCCCCGGACGGGGCGGCGGGCCCGGGATGGACGATTTATGCGTAATACCGTGATACTCTGCGTCCAAGACACGATATGACGTGAATATCGTGCTAGGGGATCGAAGGGCAGGGATCCGGATGTCCGCGTCCACTCCAACTGACCAGGACCTCTCCCGGCGCGAGGAGATGACCGTTTCCAGCGCCGCCATGTCGGCCGCGCCGTGGGGCGCCGCCACCGTGACCGGCGGGGTCGTCGCCGTGGGGGACCTGGGCCTGCACGTCATCAGCGGCGGGCTTGGCCTGAGTGCCGTAAGCGGTTCGGTGGCCATGGGCGCGGTCGCCTTCTTCGTCGTGGCCGCGGCCGGCGCCCTGTGGCGGGCCCGGCCGAGCCGGGCCATCCGCTGGGCCAGGAGCAATCCCTGGCGCTTCGCCGTGCTGCCCGCGCTCGCGGTCGCCGCGGTCGCGCTGGTGATTTCCGTGGTGACCGGCGGCGGCATTATCGACCCGGTGCTGAGTGGCCTGTGGCACGGGGGCCTGGCCTTCGGCCTGACCGGCGCGGCCGGCACCGTCAGGAAGTCGAGGAAGCAGGCTTCCTAGCCGCCCGGCCGGGTCAGCCCCGGGCCGTGGCGAGCGCGATGCCCTTATGCAGGTCAGTGAGCGTGACCGCGCCGAAGATGCGGTCGACGATCTGGTGCCTGGCGTTGAGGAAGAAGGTCTGCGGCAGCGCGCTGACCCCGTACGCGGACGCCACGCTGAACTGCGGGTCCCAGCCCACGGGATAGCTGACGCCGTCGGCGCGGGTGAACGACGTCGCGTTGCCGATGACATCGTTCTCGTCCATCCCGACCAGCGCCACCTTGCCCTTCTCGGCGCGGTAGAACCTGGCCAGCAGCGGGGTCTCCGTCTTGCAGGGATCACACCAGGACGCGAAGAAGTTGACGATGAGCGGCTGGCCCTGATACCCGCTGAGCGCGACCTGCTGCCCGGAGTGGCCGAGGGCCGGAAGCTTGAACGCGGGCGCCGCGACCTTGGCGGCCTGCGCGGGCTGACCGCCCGCGGGCTGACCGGAGGCCGACCCGACCAGGGCAATCCCGGTCAGGGACCCGGCCACGCAGAGGGCGACGATGCCGGAGACTACCTTGTGCCTGAGCGCCGCCCGCCCGAGCTCGCGAACCGCGCCCGCCCACGTCTGCTGCCCCACGCTCTGCTTCACCTTGTCAGTCGTC
>CAVRMX010000033.1:0-180336 GCA_963722275.1 uncultured Actinomycetes bacterium
TGACGGCTCGTGGTCCGCACGTCGGAAGATTAACGCTCAGCTAGATTAGGCAACACTTGACGCGCGTCCGTCAATGATCTGTCGCAAAAAGTTGCGCAATCGAAGCAGCTTCCGACGGCCGATACGGAAGCCACGGATCCTCAGACGGGACAAGGCCCGTCTCATGCTCGCGCCGATGGTCGCGGTGCGCGGCATCAACCGGAACCTGGATCCGCAGCCTGGTCGTAATTCGTCGGTTGCCGGGGCTGTCGCCGGGGCCGGGGACTTCCCGATGGCGGCCTGGGTGTCCGCGGTGATCGTCATGCCCGTGGTGCGGTGCAGCCGATGTGACCGGGTGGCTTGCCCGTGGGGGAACTCGTGTGCGCCGCCGTCGCCGCAGCGAGGTGAAGGCGTCATTGTCGGCCGAGGCGAGCACGACATGACGGCGCCCGCAGGATCCGCGGACCCGGCTGGCTTCGTCATGGTCTTAAGGCTTCCTCACCCGTCGAACGCCTGATCACCTGCTCCCCCCGGGCGAAGGCCGATGATGCCATGGATGCCCGGATGCCGCGGCAGGGGCTGGCCGCCACGATCAGTTGTGATCATCTCTCGCACCCGGCGAGGGACCGGCTGCCGGGTTTGTTACGGCCTGGGAGCGCTGGGCCGAAGGAGGTATGCGCCCACCGCTGAGCGCGGAACTAGCGGCAGCGTCAGATGGCACACCCAGCCACGCCTGTCACCATCCAGCTACCCTACGGAAATCGTCAATGGCTCAGTGCGCGGCCTTGCCGCCTGATGTTGTTTGAAAGCGGAACTCCACGACGTCGCCGTCGCGCATGATGTAGTCCTTGCCCTCGATGCGGGCCTTGCCGATGGCACGGGCCGCGGGCAGCGAGCCGACCGCGATCAGGTCGTCGTACGAGACCACCTCAGCCTTGATGAAGCCGCGCTGGAAGTCGGTGTGGATGACGCCCGCCGCCTCCGGGGCGGTCGCCCCGGCTTTGATTTCCCAGGCCCGGGTCTCCTTCGGGCCCGCGGTGAGGAAGGTCTGCAGGCCCAGCGCGCGGAACCCGGCCCGGGCCAGCTGGGCCAGCCCCGGCTCGCCCAGGCCGGCCTCGGCGAGCAGTTCCGCGGCCTCGTCCTCGGGCAGCTCGGCCAGGTCGGCCTCGGTCTTGGCGTCCAGGAAGATCGCCTCGGCCGGAGCGACCAGCGCGGACATGCGCTTGCGCAGGTCCTCGTCGGCGAGTTCGGAGGTGTCCATGTTGAACACGTACAGGAACGGCTTGGCCGTCAGCAGCTGCAGTTCGCGCAGGGCACTGACCTCGATGCCCGCGGCCGCGGCGCCGGCCGACAGCGCGGTCCCGGAATCCAGCAGCTTCTGCGCCGCGTCCGCGGCCTGGAGGGTCTGAGCTCGCGCGGGATCCTTGGCGAACTTCGTCTCCTTGGCCAGCCGGGGCAGCGCCTTGTCCAGCGTCTGCAGGTCGGCCAGGATCAGTTCGGTGACGACCGTCTCGATGTCGCGTTCCGGCGACACGTCGCCGTCCACGTGCGTCACGTCCGGGTCGGCGAAGACGCGCACCACCTGGCAGATCGCGTCGGTCTCGCGGATGTGGGCGAGGAACTGGTTGCCCAGGCCCTGGCCCTGCGAGGCGCCGCGGACCAGGCCGGCGATGTCGGTGAACCGCACGCTGGCCGGCACGATCCGGGCGGAGTCGTACAGCTTGGCCAGCTCGGCCAGCCGCGGATCGGGGACGCCGACCACGCCGACGTTCGGATCGATGGTGGCGAACGGGTAATTGGAAGCCAGCGCGCCAGCCCGGGTCAGCGCGTTGAACAAGGTGGACTTGCCGACGTTGGGCAGGCCGACAATACCGATAGACAGACTCACCCGCGCGAGTTTAGTGCCGCGGGAAGGCGACTTGAGCGGCACGAGGGTGGGCCAGGGGTTAGGTGGGGGCGCGGGTCCTTTCAGCCGAACGGGCTGACACTCGCTCGCGCCCCACAGCGCGCATGAGCATCGCGGAACGCACGGGCGTCACCGAGCCCGGGTTAGAACTGGGCCTCGTACTGGGCGGGGTCTACGCGGGCTTCGACGATCAGGGGGCGGGATCGGGTGGCGAAGCCGGACAGGGCCTTCTCCAGCGCGGCCAGGCTGTCCACCCGGACGCCGTCGCAGTCCATCGCCTCGGCCAGCGCGACCAGGTCCATCCCGTCCATCCGGGTACCGGTGGGCGGGTAGCCCATCAGTTGCTGCCGCAGCTCGATCCGGTTCAGGCTGCCGTCGGCGAACACCACCACGGTGACCGGCACGCCCAGCGCCGAGGCGATCCGCATCTCGGTGGCCGCCATCGCGAACCCGCCGTCGCCGACCAGGGCGATCACCGGCCGGTCTGGCCGGGTGAGCCCGGCCGCGATCGCCGCGGGCACGCCGAACCCCATCGCGGACAGCCCGTTCGGGATCAGCACCGAGCGCGGCGCAACCGCCTGCCACACCTGGCCTGCCATGATCTTGTGCGAGCCGACGTCGGTGGCCAGGATGGTGCCGGGCGGGGCGGCTTCCCTGGCCATCGCCACCACGTCGGAGGGGTTGAGCCGGCCCTCGGTGCGGCCCGCCAGCCAGGCCGCGCGCAGCCGGGCGCGGTGCGCCGCCACCTCGGCCGGAGCCCACCGGGGCTCGCCTGACCAGTGCGCGCACAGCCAGCCGAGCAGCGCCGCCACGTGGCCGACGAGTTCGTGCGCGCTGGCGTAGACCTGGTCGGTGTTCGGCGTGGTGTCCAGGTGCAGCACCGGGGTGGCGACCGACCACGGGCTGATCAGCTCGACCGGGTCGAAGCCCGCGGCCAGGATCAGGTCGGCCCCGGCCAGCAGGTCCCAGACGACGCGGTACCCGGCCATGTCCAGCACGCCGGCGAAGTACGGGTGGTCCTCGGGGAAGGTGCCCTTGGCCATCGGCGAGACCACCACCGGGATCCCGGCCAGCTCGGCCAGCCGGACCAGTTCGGGGCCCGCGGCGCAGCGCAGCGCGGCGATGCCCGCCAGGATCACCGGGCGGCGCGCCGCGGTCAGCGTCCGCATCGGGTCGCCGTCCCGGTGGTCGGCAGAGTACACGTCGACGGACCCCGCCGCCGGGGCCAGCGGGGGCAGGCTGATCTGGCCGGAGCCGGGAGCGACGGCCCAGGCGTCGGCGGTCACGGTGAGGTGGACGGCGCCGGGGCGTTCGGCCATGGCGGTCCGCAGCGCCTTGCGGATGACGGTATCCGCCGAGGCCGGGTCCAGCCGCAGTGCCAGCTTGCTGACCGGCGCGAACATCCGGCCGTGGTCGACCACCTGATGGGTGAAGAACTGCTCGCGGGCACTCTCGATCTGGCCGGAGACGGCGAGCATCGGCACCCGGTCCAGGGTCGCCGCGGCCACGCCGTTCAGCACCGCCGTCGACCCGGGTCCCAGGGTGGACAGGCAGACCCCCGGCCGCCCGGTCGCCATCGCCGACGCCTCGGCCATGAACGCGGCCGTGCCCTCGCGCACCGCCGACACGATCTCGATGCCCCGGTGGCGGGCCGCCTCCATGAACTCGATGACCGATTCGCCGGGATAACCGAACACGTGCCGCACCCCGGCCGCGTGCACGTACCCGGCCAGCAGGGCCGCCGTGGACTCAGGAGCGGATTCGGGCAGCTGCGCCATCGCCCCATTGTCCATGCAGGGGAGCCGGGGCGGGCAGCCAGGACCGTTCGGGCCCATGGAAGACCGGCTGGGCGGCGGCGGGCCGGCCGGCCGCGGCGGGCGGCCGGAGCGGGACCGTGGCCGCATCGGTATATGTCCGCTCAATACATATTTAATGGCTCCGGGGTTATCGTGAAGGTGCTCACCGCGGATAACCACAATTCGGTCAACGGCATCCGGGAGTTCGCCCGCGCCCGCGGCGCCGTGACCAGGTACATCCGGCTGTCGCCGGCCGACCTGCGGGTGGCCGGGGAGGACGTCACCGCCGCCCTCGGGCGCGGGGGGCGGCGCCGCGGGCTGTTCGCCTACCCGGCGCAGAGCAACTTCAGCGGCGTCCGGCACCCGCTCGGCTGGGTGGACCAGGCCCAGGCGGCCGGCTATGACGTGCTGCTCGACGCGGCCGCGTTCGTCCCGGCCAGCCGGCTCGACCTGGGCGCGGTCAAGCCCGAGTTCGTGACGGTGAGCTTCTACAAGATGTTCGGCTTCCCGACCGGGGTCGGCTGCCTGCTGGCCCGGCGGGACGCGCTGGCCCGGCTGCGCCGCCCGTGGTTCTCCGGCGGCACCATCTGGGGCGTGAGCGTGCAGGGCAGCTGGCACCGGCTGCTCGACGACGAGGGCGCGTTCGAGGACGGCACCCTCAACTTCCTCGCCATCCCCGACATCACCACCGGCCTGGCCTGGATCAGCGACATCGGCATCGACCTGATCCACCGCCGGGTCGGCTACCTGACCAGCTGGCTGCTCGACTGCCTGGCCGGCCTGAAGCACGCCAGCGGCGCGCCGATGGTGCGGCTGTACGGGCCGCCGGACGGCCGGGCCCGCGGCGGCACGGTCGCGTTCAACTTCCTCGACCCGCGCGGCGCCGTGGTGGACGAGCGCGCCGTGGCCCGGGACACCAGCGCGGCGGGCATCTCGGTGCGGACCGGCTGCTTCTGCAACCCGGGCGCGGGCGAGTGGGCGTTCGGCCTGAGCCGGAGCGACGTGCGCGGCCGCTGGTGGAGCGGCTTCCTGCGGCGCGACATGCAGACCGTGGACGACTACCTGGAGCTGACCGGCCTGCCCAGCGGCGGCGCCGTCAGGGTCTCGTTCGGGCTGGCGTCGGATCTCGGCGACCTGGACCGTTTCCTGGATTTTGCCGAACGGACCTACCGTGACGCCGCGCCGTCACGTGACGGCCTGGCTCCGCGCCTGCGTTGCTAGCACTGCTCTGCTAGCACTGCGTTGCTAGGCACGGGTCTTCCGGACGATCACGGCGCAGGTGGCGGCCAGGAAGGCCACGGTGAACCCGGCCAGGATCACCAGGTCCGCCGTCACCGGATGGGAGAACGTGGTCCCGTACGAGGCGAGCAGCGGCGGCCCGAGCGGGGAGCCGCCGACGGCCCAGAGCCGGTTCACGCCGAGGCTGTGGCCGAGCCCCTCGAACGCCCACCGGTTCGACATCGCGTAGCTGATCCACCGGCCCGCCACGGCCATCACCGGCACCGGCAGGATCGCGCCGACGAACAGCACCTGCGGGAAGCAGACCATCGGCATGGCGATGGTGGCCTGGGCTGGCTCGGACACGGCCGCCGAGATGAGCAGGCCGAGGCCGAGCGCCGCCGCCGAGGACAGCACCAGGATCGCGAACACCGCGCCGTAGTCGCCGGCCCCGGGCAGCCGGCCGAGCGCGCGGAGCACCACCAGGAACACCGCGTCCACCACCGCGAGCAGCGGCAGCAGCACGGCCACCTTGGCCAGCACGTAGGGTCCCGCGCGCAGGCCGACGAACCGCTCCCGCCTGAGCACGGCGAATTCGGTGCAGATCTGCAGCAGCCCGTAGGTCAGGCCGAAGAAGAAGCCGCCGAACGCCACCCAGAACAAGATCATCACGGTGGCTTCCGGGCTCGGCACGCCCGGCCCGAACGCGCGCGGCCTGAACAGCACCGCGAACATGGCCAGCACCATCACCGGCGAGCCGGCCAGGATGGCCAGGGTGAGGCGGCTGCGGGCCAGGATCTCGGCGTTCCGCCTGGTCAGCAGCAGCCACTGGCGGACGCTGCCGATGCCGCGCAATGAGCCCGCGGGCGCTTCGGCGGGGCCCGGCGGGGCGTCCGCCTTGGGCTCTGCCTTGGGCTGGGCCTTGGGCGGGGCCTCGGCCTGGGCCTCGGCGTTTGCCTGGGCCTGAGCCTGGGTCTGGGTCTGGGCCTGGGTGAATTCGGTGAACTGGCGGCCCCAGGCCTCGGGCGTGTCCGGTCCGGCCAGCCGCTCGTAGATCTCCGAGAGGCTGCCGGTGCCGAAGTAATCGCAGGCCTGCCGGGGTGAGCCGAAGAACGCCAGGTAGCCGCGGTCGGCCAGGACGGCGACCTTGTCGCAGCGCTCCGCGTCCAGCGGGTTGTGCGTGGTGAGCACCACCGTGGTGCCCTCGGCGGTGAGCTGCCGCAGCGTGTGCATCAGCTCCGCGCCGCGGGCCGGGTCGAGCCCGGACGTCGGCTCGTCAAGGAAGAAGACGCCGGGCCTGGTCAGCAGTTCGGCGGCGATGCTGGCGCGCTTGCGCTGGCCGCCAGACAGCGAGCCGACCGGCACGTCCGCCCGGTCGGCCAGCTCGAGGGCCTGGAGCACCTCTGTTACCGCGTGCCCGGCCTGATCCGGGGTCGTGGCCGCGGGCAGCCGCAGCCCGGCGGTGTACCGCAGGGTGCGGCGCAGCGGCAGGGTCAGGTGGATGATGTCGTCCTGCGGGACGTACCCGTGCCTGCCCTGCGCCCCGTCGCGGCGGACCTCGCCGGCCGCAGGCGGGCGCAGCCCGCACATCGTGTCGAGCAGCGTGGTCTTGCCGGTCCCGCTGCCCCCGATGATCGCCACCAGCTCGCCGCGGCCGATGCTGAGCGAGATCCCGCGCAGGATCAGCTCGCCGGTCCGGACCTGCTGGCTCACATCGCGCAGATCAATGAACGGCTGCCCGCTCGCCGCCACCTCGACGCTCATATCGCTCATTCTGTCGCCTTTCCGGCGGCTGTTTCAGCGCAGGGCGGGCGTGTCGCCGCCGGGTTCGGCACCCACGGTGAGATCATCGCTGCATATGGGTGCGGTCTTGTTGCTTGCCGGACTGCTGCTCGGGATCGTTATCGGGGCAGCGATCGGATACCTCTTCGCCCGCGGCCGGCTCGCCGGTGCCGCCGCGGACCTGTCCGGCCGCGCCCGCGCCGCGGACGAGCGGGCCCGCGCCGCCGAGGACAGAGCCCGGATGATCGAGCGCGGCGCGGCCGAACGGGCCGCGCTCGTCGAGGGCCAGCTCGCGGAGCGGTTCCAGGCGCTGTCGGCGCAGGCGCTGGACGCCAGCACCGCGCGGTTCCTCGAGGTCGCCGAGGGGCGGCTGCGGGCGGCGAACGCGCACGCGGCCGGCGAGCTTGAGGTCCGCCGCGCGGCGGTCGAGCACCTGGTCGGGCCGCTGCGGGAAACCCTGGCCCGGGTCGAGGAGCAGCTGCGGGAGTCCGACGCGGACAGGACCCGGTCGCACGCCGCGCTGGCCGAGCAGGTCAGCATCGCGCGGCAGAGCTCCGAACAGCTGCGGGTGCAGACGCAGGCGCTGGTCACTGCGCTGCGGCGGCCGGAGGCGCGGGGCCGCTGGGGTGAGCTGCAGCTGCGCCGGGTGGTCGAGCTCGCCGGGATGAGCGCCCGCTGCGACTTCGACGAGCAGGTCACCGTGGCCACGCCGGACGGCGCCATCCGCCCGGACATGGTGGTGCGCCTGGCCGGGGGCAAGAACATCGTGGTGGACTCCAAGGTCTCGCTGGCCGCGTACCTGGAGGCCGCCGAATCCGACGACGAGGACGTGCGCGCGGCGCGGATGGACGCGCACGCGCGGCACGTCCGCGAGCACGTGGAGCGGCTGGCGGGCAAGGCCTACTGGACGGCGCTGAGCCCGTCGCCGGAGTTCGTGATCCTGTTCATCCCGGGCGAGGCCTTCCTGGCCCCGGCGCTGGAACGGGACCCCGGGCTGCTGGAGTACGCGCTCAGCCGCCGGGTGCACATCGCCACTCCCACCACGCTGGTCACGATGCTGCGCACCGCGCAGTACGCCTGGCAGCAGGCGGCGCTGGCCGAGAACGCCCGCGCCGTGTTCGACCTTGGCCGGCAGCTCTACGAGCGGATCGCGGGCCTCGGCGGCCACGTGGACCGGCTGGGCCGCAGCCTGGCCAAGGCGGTGTCCACTTACAACCAGGCCGTCGGCTCGCTGGAGAGCCGGGTGCTGCCCAGCGCCAGGAAGCTCAGCGAACTCGGCCTGGTCGACGGGGAGCTCACCGCCCCGGCCCCGGTGGAGGAAACGGTCCGGGCGCTGTCCGCCCCGGAGTTCATCCCGGACAAGCCAGCGGAGATCGGCCCCGCGGAGATGGACGCGACGGGGATCGGCCCCGCCGAGATCGACCCGGCTGTGGCCGGCCTCGTGCGTGCCGCTCGATGACGCAGACCCGGGCCCCGGGCCAGAAAGCACGGTCGCAGGGACCGTTGCCCCGGCGGGCTTCGGGGTCCATCACGCTGACCGGGCGCGGAGCGGCCGTCGCGCTGTTCGTGACCTGCTTCCTCGGCCTGCTGATCGCGGCCTGGACCGGCTGGGGCGTGCTCGCCGACGTGACGTTCGTCATGGCCTGCGGCCTGGTCACCTGCTACACCCGGGTCAGCGGGCTGCGCGGGCTGGTGGTGTGCCCGCCGCTGGCCTTCTTCGCCGGGAGCGTGCTGGCCCAGATCCTCACCGCGGCCGACACCTTCTCGGCCCTGGCAGGGATCCTGGTCACGCTGGGCAGCTCGGCCCCCTGGCTATTCACCGGCACGGTGCTGACCGTGGCGATCGCGCTCGGCCGCGGCTACCGGCCCCGGATGACGGCGCTCAGCAGCCTGCGCGAGGCGCTGAAGGACGTCCTGCCGTCCCGGTCGGGGCGCGGCCAGTGGGCCCGGCGGCGCTAGGGCGCCGTGGATCTTGATGCCCGGCTGGTGTAGATCGGCCTGTCATCCGGGTATCCCACAGTCACCAATGGCGTTCCCACTGGGCCGCGGCTCCATGGGTCCGTTCGGAGGAATGGCTTCTTCGATGGCTCGCCGGATGGAACTTTCACTGACTCTAGGGCCTATGCCGAGGAGCTGGTGCGCCTCTTCGACCTCGGAATCCGGCGGTGACCGGGAGGCTCCACCACCAGGCCTAGAAACAGGAGGTATCCCGTGGATGCTCAGGTGCCGCTGGTGATGGCTCTGGACGACCCGGGCGCCGCGCCCGGGGTGGTCGGAGGCAAGGGCGCCTCGCTAGCCCGCCTCGCACGCGCCGGGTTCCGTGTCCCGCCAGGGTTCCACGTGACGACCTGCGCGTACCTCGATTTCATCGGTCGTGGCGGCCTGCGCGAGCCGGTGCTGGCGGCCGTGTCCGCTGTCGACGTGTCCGACGCGGCCACGTTCGACGCGGCCTCCGTGCGCATCGGTGAGCTGTTCTCCGGCCAGCCCGTGCCGGCCCCGACGGCAGCTGCGATCGCCGGAGCTTACGCTTCCCTCGGCGACGACGTGGCAGTCGCAGTACGGTCCTCGGCGACAGTGGAGGACCTGCCCGGCATGTCCGCTGCCGGGCAGCACGACACGTACCTCAACGTCCGTGGCGAGGCGGCCGTGCTCAACGCGGTCAGGCGGTGCTGGGCCTCGCTGTGGTCGGCGCGGGCCATCGGTTACCGCGCTCGCTGTGGCGTCGAGCCTGGCGAGGTGAGCATCGCCGTCGTCGTGCAGCGGCTCGTGCCCGCGGAGGCGGCCGGCGTCATGTTCACCATCGACCCGGTCGACGGCGCTCACGACAAGGTCGTCGTCAGCGCGAACTGGGGCCTCGGCGAGTCCGTCGTCGGCGGCGACGTCACCCCCGACATCGCGGTCGTCGACCGGGCGTCGGAGACGCTCGTCAGTTACCAGACGGGCAGCAAGGAGACGATGACCGTGGCCGACGGCGTCGGCACACGGGCGACAGGCACGCCGGCCGGCCTGCGTTCAGCGGCGGTGCTCTCGCCGGCCCAGGCGGGCGAGCTGGCCCGGGTCGGCCTGGCGATCGAAAAGCTGTGTGGACAGCCGGTGGACATCGAGTGGGCGCTCGCCGCGGGCGAACTGTCCGTGGTCCAGGCCAGGCCGATCACGACTGGAGCTTCTCGCCCCGCCGCCGGGCCTGGCGAACAGTGGAACGACAGCCTGGCCGGGGACTACCTGTGGAGCAACGGCAACCTCGGCGAGGCCCTCCCTGATGTCATGACGCCTGCCACCTGGTCGTTCGTAGAACTGCTCATGACGCGGATGACCTTCCCGCCGAGCCTGCCCGGTTACCGTGGCTACGGGCGGATCGGCGGACGCTTCTACGCGAACGTGAGCATGTCGATCTCGCTCGAGGCCCTGGCCGGCATCTCGCCGCGCCGGTTCGCCGCGCTCTTCGGCCCGGTCCTCGGCAAGCTCCCCCCGGCCGGGGAGATCCCGCGTCCGCGGCTTCCTCGCTGGAAGGCCACCCGGCTGATGGTGCCCGCGACGGTCACGCTGCTGCGCAGAGTCCGCGCAAGCCAGAAGCGGATGCCGCAGTTCCTCGCCGGCGCGCCGTCCCGCTGCGAACGGCAGCGCGCCGAGATCGAGCAGACCACCGACCCCACGATGCTGGCCAGCCTGTGGCCAGAGAAGGTCCGGCCGCTGCTCGAAGAGGCCTGCGACATGCTCTCCGGCGCGGCGGCGCACGGCACCACGCTGGTGTCCGTTCCCGGCAAGCTGGCCAAGCTGGTCGGCGAGGCCGACGCGGCCCTGCTGCTGTCCGGCCAGCAGGCCGGGGGCACCCCCCTGGCCAGTCTCGGCCCGGTTACCGGCCTGGCCCGGCTCGCCCGGGACGAGATGGACCGGGACACCTTCGCCCGCCAGTACGGACACCGCGGCTCCCACGAGGTGGAGCTGTCGATCCCGCGACCTGCCGAGGATCCGGGCTGGATCGACGACCAGCTCGCCGCCCTCCGCGGCACCGCCCGCGACGCCGACGCGCTGCTGGCAGACCAGGAAACGGCCCGCGCCGCGGCCTGGGAGCGGCTGGCCCGCCAGGACCCCAAAAAGGCGGCCGCGGCGCGCAAGCTCATCGCGCGCTGGGCGCCGGTCGCCCGCGACCGCGAAGCGGCCAGATCCGAGGTCACAAGGTCGGTGTGGGTAGCGCGCACCTGGGTACGGCGCGCCGGGCAGCTCACCGGTCACGGCGATGACCTGTTCTTCTTGGAGCTGCCGGAGACCGTCGGGGTGCTCCGCGGCGACCCGGCACCCCTCGCGAACGTGCCCGCCCGCCGGGCCGCCTACGAGACCTACCGGGCGCTGCCGCCCTATCCCGCGCTGATCCGCGGCCGCTTCGACCCCATCCGCTGGGCAGCCGACCCGAACCGGCGCAGCGACTACTACGACGAGCGCGCCCAGACGACCAAGCCGGACGACGCGATCACCGGATTCCCCGGTGCCGCCGGCATGGTCGAAGGCATCGCGCGGGTGCTCCGCACGCCTGAGGACGCCACCCAGTTCGGCGACGGCGAGATCCTCGTCACCACGGTCACCAACATCGGCTGGACGCCGATCTTCCCTCGCGCCGCCGCAGTCGTAACCGACGTCGGCGCGCCACTGTCCCACGCCGCGATCGTGGCCCGCGAACTCGGCATCCCCGCCGTCGTCGGATGCGGCAACGCCACCATGCTCCTGCACAGCGGCAACCGGGTCAGGGTCGACGGCAGCAACGGCACCGTCGAGGTACTGCACCGGGCATGACAGGACGGCTCGCGTACCCCTGAATCGGGTGCGCTTAGGTCGTCTTGTCGCCTGTGGTACCGAAAACTGTGTCACCCTATGCGACCTAAAGCGCCGGTCAAGTAACTTGGGTAAGTCCAGTCCGCCTGGCATCACAGGCCCCATGAGCCCGGCAGTGAGCGGCGGGGCCAGCCAGGGTGTTCCCCGTTTTGCCGCCCTAGCCGTTCCGGCCGGCTCCGGTGGGGCGCAGCTCGCGCGGGAGCGCGAACGTCATGTCCTCCTCCACCGCCTCGACTTCCTCCACGCTGCCGAACCCGTGCCCGGCCAGCGTGTCCAGCACCGCGGCCACCAGTTCCTCCGGCACCGAAGCCCCGCTGGTCACGCCGACCGTGGTCACGCCGTCGAGCCAGCGCTCGTCGACCTCGCCGGCGTCGTCGACCAGGTAGGCGGCCGTGGCGCCGTAGTCCTTGGCCACCTCGACCAGCCGGACGGAGTTCGAGGAGTTCGGCGAGCCCACCACGATCACCAGGTCGGCCTGGGCGGCGATGACCTTGACCGCGGCCTGCCGGTTCTGCGTGGCGTAGCAGATGTCGTCGCTGGGCGGGTCGATCAGGGCCGGGAAACGCTCGCGCAGGGCGTTGACGGTCTGGATCGTCTCATCCACCGACAGCGTCGTCTGCGACAGCCAGACCACCTTCGACGGGTCCCTGACCTCGACGCCGGCCGCACCGTCGGCGCCGTCCACCAGGCGGACCCGGGACGGGGCCTCGCCGGCCGTCCCCACCACCTCTTCGTGTCCCTCGTGGCCGACCAGCAGGATGTCGTAGTCCTTGGCCGCGAACCGCCGCGCCTCGTTGTGCACCTTGGTCACCAGCGGGCAGGTGGCGTCGATGGCGTGCAGCCCGCGGCGTTCGGCATCGAGGCGGACCTCGGGGGCGATGCCGTGCGCGGAGAACACCACGATCGCGCCGGGCGGCACCTCCTCAACTTCCGCCACGAAGATGGCGCCGCGCTTCTCCAGCGTGCTGACGACGTGCGTGTTGTGTACGATCTGCCTGCGTACGTAGACCGGGGGGCCGAACTTGTCCAGTGCCATCTCGACTGCTTGCACAGCCCGGTCGACCCCGGCGCAGTAGCCGCGAGGTTTGGCGAGCAGGACACGGCGCTGGCTGGAAGACATAACCCCATGGTAGGTGAGTATCTCCTGGGGCAAGGCAGGCGTACCCGCGCCACGGTGCAGGTATTGCGACACACAAGCGGAGGCGCAAAGATAACCGGTCAGGGAACACGCGCCGACTATCAGCGATGCACCGGCGCCGGCAGATGCACCGAACCTGTCTGGGCGCCACGTGATATCCCGTCCAAGAGGGAGAGTGTGACATGCGCGTTCCGCAGGTCAGCGAACGCATAAAGGAAGCCCCGGCCCAGGCTCTGCGCGGCGTCTTCGCCGGCATCGGCCAGCTGCTGCTGATAACCGACAAGCTCAGGAACAAGGGCTCCGCGGATTCCGATGTCCCGCGGGCCCGGACGCCCGAGGCGTCAGAAACGGTCACTGACACACCCGTCACCAGCCCGGTCGGCCAGCGCGCCGCGACTGCGGCGGCCACCGCGGAGCCAGCCACCATGGAGCCAGCCGCAGCCGCTCCGGCCCCAGCCGCTCCGGCCCCAGCCGAGACGGTCGCGGCGGGCCAAGCGGTCGCGGCGGGCGAAGCGGAGCCAGCACCCGCCAAGGCGGCCACCGCTCAGGCGGCCACGGCCAGGCGCACCGCCGCCAAGGCGGCGGACGGCGCCGCGAAGCCTGCGGCTGCGAAGTCAGCCACCGCGAAGGCTGCGGCTGCGAAGGCTGCGGCCAAGCCGGCTACGGCGAGGCCGACGGCGGTCAAGGCGGCACCGGCGCAGCCCGCGGCCGAGGCACCGCCGAAGCCGCCCAAGCGGCAGAGCATCAGGGACTTGGACAAGACCGGCAATGTGCGGCTGCTCGGCGATGAGGCGGACAGCTCCCCCCTCGACGCCGCCGCGCCCGTCGCGGCCGAGCCGATCGCCGCCGCGGAGCCAGCCAGCGCGGCCGCGGAGCCAGCCAGCGCGGCCGCGCAGATCGCCGTTCCTGAGCCGGTGAGCGTCGCCGAGCCGGCGACGGCGCCGCTGCCCAATTACGACGAGCTGTCCGTGGCGTCGCTGCGCGCCCGGCTGCGCAACCTCGACGTCGCGCAGGTCAGGCGGCTCGGGGAGTACGAGCGGGCGCACGCCGCCCGGGCCGATGTGCTGGGCATGTTCGAGCGGCGGATCGCCAAGCTGGAGGCAGAGGCTTAGTGCCGCTGGACACGTCGGCTGATTCGCCCGTTCCCGTCCGCACGGTCCTGCAACTGGTCGGCGGGTGGATCAGCCGGCTCGGCCGGGTCTGGGTGGAAGGGCAGATCGCCGAGCTCGCCATGCGCGGCAACGCGGTGTTCCTGACCCTGCGCGACCCGGTCGCGGCCGTGTCCGTTCGGGTCATCTGCTCGCGGCAGGTGTTCGACGCGGCCGCGCCACCGCCCGCCGACGGGGCCAGGGTCGTCATCCTGGCCCGGCCGGATTTCAATGCCAACCGGGGCTCGTTCGCCCTCACCGCGCTGGAGATCCGCGCCGTGGGGGTGGGCGAGCTGCTCGCCCGGCTGGAAAGGCTGCGCCGTCAGCTGGATTCTGAAGGGCTTTTTTCTCCCGAACGAAAGCGGGCGATTCCCTTCCTCCCCGGCGTCATCGGCCTGATCTGCGGACGCGACTCCGCGGCCCAGCGGGACGTGCAGCAAAACGCCGGGCGGCGATGGCCAGCCGTTCGGTTCCGTACCGAGCAGACAGCGGTGCAGGGACAGTACGCGGTCGCGGAGATCATCGACGCGCTGCGGCGCCTCGACGAGGACCCCGCGGTGGACGTGATCGTGATCGCCCGGGGCGGCGGCTCGCTCGAGGACCTGCTCCCCTTCTCCGACGAGGCACTGGTCCGGGCGGTGGCGGCGTGCCGGACGCCGGTGGTGAGCGCGATCGGGCATGAGCAGGACACGCCGCTGCTCGACTACGTGGCCGACGTGCGCGCGTCCACGCCGACAGACGCGGCCAAGCGGGTGGTGCCCGACGTCGCCGAGCAGATGGCGCTGATCAGCCAGCTGCGCGACCGGGCCCGCCGGTGCGTCACCGGCTGGCTCGACCGCGAGACGGCGTGGCTGGAGGCGATCAGGTCCCGGCCCGCGCTGGCCGATCCGGTGCGGGAGATCGAGCGCCAGGCCGAACGGGTGGACGCGCTGCTGCAGCGGGCCAGGATGTCGCTGACCGCGAGCCTGGCCCGGGCCAGCGACGACGTGGCGCACACCCAGGCCCGGCTGCTCGCCCTGTCGCCCGCGTCCACGCTGCGCCGCGGCTACGCGATCGTGCAGCACAGCGACGACGGCGTCGTCCGCGGCGCGGCCGAGGTGAAGCCGGGCGAGACACTGACCGTCCGGTTCGCGGAAGATCAGCTCACCGTGCGGGCCAGCCATGACGGTGACGACGGATAGGGTTGGGGTCGTGACAGACGGCGCGGACGTGACCCCCAAGGGGGCGGCGAAGGGGGCGGCCGGGACTACCCGGGAAACGCTCACCTACGAGCAGGCCCGGGACAAGCTGGCCGCGGTCGTCAAGCGCCTGGAGGCCGGCGGCCTGACCCTGGAGCAGTCGCTCGAGCTGTGGGAACGCGGCGAAAGGCTGGCCACGGTGTGCGGTGAGTGGCTGGACGGCGCGCGGGCCAGGCTCGCGGCGGCCATGGCCGCCCGCGACACGGACCCCGGACAGGCCGAAGCCGGGGACGACGCACCCTTCTGAAGCTGCGCCTTTCTGAAGCTGGCCCTTTCTGACCGGACGGCCGGTGAGTTTGCCCACCTTCCTGCGGGGCAGCCAGCAGGCAGGCAACAGCGAGGTGGGCGCGATGAATCCAGTGGAGCGCGGGATCCGGCGGGTCGACGCCACGCAGCAGCGCTACACGCCCATGGCCTTCGTCTTCGGGGTGGTGAAGAAGTACGGAGACGACAACGGCGGCGTCCTCGTGTCCAACCTGGCCTACTCCGCTTTCGTCTCGGTATTCCCGCTGCTGCTCATCCTGACGACGATTCTCGGCCTGGTCGCGGCGGTTAACGCGACCGTCCGGACCGACGTGCTGAACGCGGTGGCCAACCAGGTCCCGCTGATCGGCAAGACGCTGACCGGAAACGTGCACCAGCTCAAGCGGGCCAGCATCATCGGGCTGATCGTGGGCCTGCTCGGCCTGCTCTGGGGCGCGACCGGCCTGGCCCAGGCCGGCCTGTTCACCATGGAGCAGGTATGGAACCTGCCGGGGCCCGCCCGGCCCGGTTACGTGCAGCGGCTGGGACGCGCGGGGCTGTTCATCGGGCTGCTCGGCGCCGGCGTGATCGTCACGACGGGCCTGGCCAGCCTGAATACCTACTACCTCAAGGGCTTCTGGTTGGTCATCCTGGCCGAGGTGCTGGCCGCGGCGTTCAACGTGGGCATGTACGTCGGGGCTTTCCGTGTGCTCACCCCGAAGGGGGTGCCGACCGGCAAGCTGATACCGGGCGCGATCACCGGCGGCATCCTGTGGACGGTGCTGCAGGTCCTCGGCACCTATCTCGTGCACCACTTCCTGCACAGCGACTCTCTCTACGGCATCTTCGGCACCGTGCTCGGCCTGCTGGCGTGGATTTACCTCGCGGTGGAGGTCACCGTGTACTCGGCCGAGATCAACGTGGTGCTGGCCCGGCGGCTCTGGCCGCGGTCCATCGTCCAGCCGCCGCTCACCGAGGCCGACCGGGCCAGCATGGCCCTGCAGGCGCTGCAGAACCAGCGGCGCCCCGAGCAGCACGTCGAGGTGACCTTCCACGACCGCGAGCCCGATGCTGAGGCACCGGCCAGAGCCCCGCAAACGCCGGACGAGGTAGCCCCGCCCGCGGAGGCTCGGGTTCCCGAGCAGCGGGGCGCGGCCGGCCCCAGCTCAGCCGGCGACCGGGCGCAGTGACGCGGCGAGTTCACGCAGTTCGGCCCAGGTGGCGTTGCCGGTGACCACGACGGTGAACCCGGCCGGGCTGGTGACGTACATCGACCGCTGCCCCCGGGCGGGGGTAGCGCTGAGACTCCAGGTCCGCCCGGCCAGCCGGGCCGGCGCCAGCGTGGTGCCGTCATTGGTCATCCGCCTGACGAACGCCGCGGCGCTCGCGTTGGTCTCCTCGAGCGAGGCCAGCGAGCCGTCCGGGGTCGCGTAGCCGAGCTGCCAGGTGACCGTGCCGGCGCCGTTGGCGCCGCCCACCGTCAGGCCGGAGCTGACCGGCTGCCAGGATGCGGGCAAGCCCGCGGGGGCTACCGCCGGGTACGGCGCCAGCCGGGTCAGCGCGGCCAGGTCACCGCGATAGCTGACGGTGACGGGTTCGGCGGCGTGCGGCGCCGGGATCGCCACCACGACGACCGCGGCGGCCAGCAGGCAGCCCAGCGCGGAAAGGCCGCCGCGCAGCACCGTGTTCACAACTGTCCAGGCTAACCTGGCCCGCAGGGTGGACAGGGGAAGCTTCGCGGTAGCTACATAAGATCAACACAGTGCCATCAACACGGGGCCATCAACACGGGCCATCAACACGGGGCCATCAACACGGGGCCAGCGGAAGGACACACCACTAATGACCGCGGATCAGCAGGCCCACGCGCCAGCCAGCCACGCCCCCGACCGCAACCTGGCCCTCGAGCTGGCCCGGGTGACCGAGGCCGCGGCGATGGCCGCCGCCCGGTGGGTGGGCCGAGGCGACAAGAACGGGGCCGACGGGGCCGCCGTGAACGCGATGCGGCTGCTGATCAACTCGGTGTCGATGCGCGGCGTGGTGGTGATCGGCGAGGGCGAGAAGGATCACGCGCCGATGCTGTTCAACGGCGAGGAGGTCGGCGACGGCACCGGCGCGGCGTGCGACGTCGCGGTCGACCCGATCGACGGCACGCGGCTGTGCGCCAACGGGATGTCGAACGCGATCTCGGTGCTGGCGGTGGCGGGCCGCGGCTCGATGTACGACCCGTCCGCGGTGTTCTACATGTCCAAGCTGGCCACCGGCCCCGAAGCGGCGGGCATGGTCGACATCGACGCACCGCCCGCCGCCAACATCGGCGCGGTGGCCAAGGGCAAGGGCTGCTCGCCCCAGGACGTCACCGTGGTCATCCTGGACCGGCCCCGGCACGCGGACCTGATCTCCGAGGTCCGCGCCACCGGCGCCCGGATCCACCTGATCACCGACGGCGACGTGGCGGGCGCCATCATGGCCGCGCGCGAGGGCACGGGGATCGACCTGATGCTCGGCATCGGGGGAACGCCGGAGGGCATCATCGCCGCGTGCGCGCTGAAGTGCCTCGGCGGGGTCATCCTCGGCAAGCTCGCGCCCAGGGACGAGGCCGAACGGCGCCGCGCGCTCGACGCGGGCCACGACCTGGACCGCGTTCTCACCACCGACGACCTGGTCACGTCCGACGACGTGTTCTTCGCGGCCACCGGGATCACCGACGGTGAGCTGGTCGACGGCGTACGGTACCTGCGCGGCCACGCGACCACTCACTCGCTGGTCATGCGCTCCCGCTCCGGGACGATCCGCAGCATCAAGAGCGAGCACCAGCTGTGGAAGCTCCGCGCGTACTCGTCGGTCAACTTCGGCTGACCGCTTTTTTCGTTGCGGTCACCGCTGCCCTCCGTTCCGGCCGAACAGCCGGAAGCGGCGGATCTTCGGCGGGGTGCGGACGGTCAGTTCGCCCCCGAGCACCAGCGCCCGGACCTCGATCACCGGCGTGCCCGGCCCGGCCGGCAACGGCGTGCCGCCGCGCTTGCGGCCCAGGACCATGTGCCCGCTCACGATCACCGACACCCCGTCGGGAACGATCAGCCGGAGCCGGCCGCCGAACACCGTCGCGTACAGCTGCACCCGGCTGGTCTGCAGTATCGCCTGGGTGAAGTCGACTTCGACCTCGCCGAACATGGCGGTCACGGTGAGGTTTTCCGGCACCACCCAGCGGCCGTCCCGGCGGGCCGGGCCGAAGATCCCGGAGATCACCCGGCCGCCGTCCAGCCGCACCGGCTGCGCGGATGGCACAGCTAGGTCCGCGGTTAGTTCGGCCAGCTCGCCGAGGGTACGGGCGGAGAACGCGCGCTGCACCCGTTCGGCATGCTCGTCGGCGGTGAGCCTTCCATCGCTCATCGCCTCCCCGAGCAGGGCCAGCACGCGGTCCCGGTCCGCATCGGACGCGCGCAGGTCGCGGGGCGACGGGCGTGGGCTCATGGCTCAATTTAACTCCCCGCTCGCCTCCGGGCCGCCCTTTAGACGTCGCCTTCCCTCCTCGCTCGTTCCTCGCTCGTCAGTCCAGGCGACGTCGGCGGCCCTTTGGCTCGCGGGGAGTGTGCTGGCCAGGGGCATGTTGGCGGTCGGCTGTACGAGAACGGGGTGAACGTGCTACCCATGTGGCATGACAGACGGAGCAATCGAAACCGTGATGGAGCGGACATCCCAGGAAGGGATTCGCCTGGTCCGCTTCCTGTACGCCGACCACGGCGGGATCATCCGGGGGAAGGCCGCGGGCACCGCGCGGCTGCAGGAGCGCATGGCCAGCGGCATCGGGCACACGGTGGCGATGATGGCGATGTCCATGCTGGACCAGCTGCAGCCGGTGGCCGGGATGGGCCCGGTCGGCGAGGTCCGGATCGTGCCCGACCCCGACACGTTTGTCACGCTCCCCTACGCGCCGGGGGCAGGCGCGATGGTCGCGGACCTGGTCAAGCCGGACGGGTCCCCGTGGGAGGCGTGCCCGCGGACGTTCCTCAAGCAGGCCATCGTGGAGTTGGCCGGCCAGGGCTACGCGATGCAGGCCGCGTTCGAGCCCGAGTTCACCGTCGGCCACCGGGAGACATCACCCGCCGCGCCCTCCATCCCGGACCGGCTCATCCCGCTTGACGACAGCCTGTGCTACTCCGCCACCGGCTTCCATCTGGGGCACGACTTCGCCATGGAACTCGTCGCGGCGATGGAGGCGCAGGGCCTCGAGGTCGAGCACTACTACCCCGAACTCGGCCACGGCCAGCACGAGCTCTCGATCCGGCACGCCGAAGCGCTGCGCGCCGCCGACAACCACGTGCTGTACCGGGAGACGGTCCGCGGCGTGGCGTTCCGGCATGGCCTGTGGGCCAGCCTGGCTCCGAAGCCGATCCCCGACCAGGCCGGCAACGGCACCCACCTGCACGCCTCGCTCGTCGAGCTGGGGCCGGACGGCGCGCCCGGCGGGCGCAACGCGTTCGCCGACCCCGCCGACCGGAACGGCCTGTCCCAGGTGGGCTACCACTTCATCGGCGGCTTGCTCGCGCACCTGCCCGCCCTGGTCGCGCTGAGCTGCGCGAGCGTGAACAGCTACCGCCGGCTCGCGCCGCAGATGTGGGCCAGCGCGTTCACCTGCTACGGGATGGACAACCGGGAAGCGGCGATCAGGATCTGCTCTCCGCTGCGCGGCGACCCGGGCAGTTCGGTCAACCTGGAGCTGAAGCCGTCCGACTCCAGCGCCAACCCGTACCTGGCCCTCGGCGCGTTCATCTACGCGGGCCTGGACGGCATCCGCGGCAAGCTGGACCCGGGCGAGGCCGTGAACGTCGACCCGGCCACCCTCACCGACGCCGAACGGGCCGAGACCAACACGCACCGGCTGCCCGCCTCGCTCAACGCGGCCCTGGACGCGCTGGCCTCCGACGAGCTGCTCATGGACCTGCTCGGACCGCTGCGCAGCACCGCCTACCTGGCGGTCAAGCGCTCAGAAGCATCCCACTTCGCGCACTCCACCGACCCCTACTACGAGTGCTTCCACCACTTCACCAAAATCTAGGCTGCATGATGGTGGCCAGTCCGGGCGAACCCGGAACTGGCCACGATCACGTGCGGGTGTGGTTAGTCGCCGGCGGCCACGCCTCCCTGGCGCGGGTCGCCGGAGCGGAAGATGCCTTCGGATGACCCGGCGATGACGCCGAGCGGCCTGGCGACGTCCTCCAGGGACTTGCCCTCGGCGTCGACGGCGAGGAACGCCGCGACGACGCCGCCCAGGATCATCGCGCCGGCCCCGAGCAGGTAGCCCCAGTACAGGGAGTTCTTGTCCTGGCCGGTCCCGATCAGGTGGCCGTACAGGTGCGAGCCGAGCGAGCCGAAGCACTGCGCGATGGCGAAGAACACCGCGATGGCCTTGGCCCGGACCTCCAGCGGGAAGATCTCGCTGACGGTCAGGTACCCGGCACTCGCGCCGGCCGAGGCGAAGAAGAAGATCACCGTCCAGCACAGCGTCTGGGTGACGGCGTTCAGCGCGCCCGCCTTGAACAGCTGCGCGGTGATGATCAGCAGGACGCCGGAGAGCAGGTAGGTGCCCGAGATCATCTTGCGGCGGCCGATGGTGTCGAACAGCCGCCCGATGGTGAGCGGCCCGAGCAGGTTCCCGAACGCGAACGCCATGAAGTAGTAGGGGATCTTGCCGGTCGGGACGTGGAAGAAGAATTCCAGGACCAGCCCGTAGGTGAAGAAGATCGCGTTGTACAGGAACGACTGCGTGATCATCAGCGTCGCGCCGTAGATGGACCGGCTCGGGTAGTGCTGGAACAGCGTTTTCAGCAGGGCCAGGTAACCGATCTGCTCGGTCGGGCGGATCACGATCTCCCGGCTGGGGTCTACCGGCGGAGCCTCGCCCGTGGTCGCCGCGACGTCGGCTTCGATCTCCGCGATTGACGCCTCTGCTTCTTTTTCCCGGCCGTGCATGATCTGCCAGCGCGGGCTCTCGGGCAGGTGCCGCCGGACGAAGACGATCACCAGCGCGAGCACCGGGCCGACCAGGAAGGCGACCCGCCAGCCGAGGGTGGTCGAGATGTGATTCAGGGCAACTAGGGTCACGATGGTGCCCAGGAACGCCCCGGCCCAGTAGGTGCCGTTGACTGCGATGTCCACCCGGCCCCGGAACCGGGCCGGGATCATCTCGTCGATCGCCGAGTTGATCGCGGCGTACTCACCGCCGATGCCCATCCCGGCGATCACCCGGGTGGCGTACAAGAAGATGAACCAGTATCCGCCCGCCGGGGTGAACGCGGTCAGCCCGGACCCGACCAGGTACACCCCCAGGGTGACCAGGAACAGGTTCTTGCGGCCCAGCTTGTCCGACAGCTGGCCGAAGAACAGCGCCCCGATCACCTCGCCGATCAGGTACCAGGTCGCGATGTCGGCCACCGAGGACGCGGACATGTGCAGCGTGTTGTTCAGGGTCAGGTCCGGGCCCACGTTGCTGGCGATCGTGATCTCCAGCCCGTCCAGGACCCACGCCACCCCCAGCGCGATCACCATCCTGGTGTGGAACCTCGACCAAGGCAGCCGGTCGATCCGGGCGGGAATCAGGCTGCGGATACCTGAACTCGCCGTCTCGGGCGTCGCTGTCATCGCGCCCTCCTCCTCGTGCTGAGCACGGGCCCTGATGCCCGCCGCCTGCCCGATTACCCCAAATCGGGAGCTAAAACCCGATCAGGCCGAACTAACAAGCGCGTCGGCCAGCGCCGCGCCGAGCAGGACGGCCGCCTGCCGCAGGGCGTGCTCGGGCAGCGCGGCGTGCGCGGCTGAGGTAGGCGACGAGGTACGCACGGGCGCGGTGGAGGCGCATTCGCAGGACGCGAGAGCGCAGCGGCGAGAAACGCGAGAGCGTGGCAACAGGAGAAGTACGGCGGCGGCGCCGCAGCTCAGCCGAACGCGGACGGGGGCACCGCGTGCTTAGCGTGCATCGCGCGGACGGGGGCACCGCGCGGCGCGGCGCCGCCGCATAGCGTCACGATACAAGCTCGCCCATACGAGTACAAGTCGTGATCAGCAAGTCCAGCGTTAGTTTCTGCCGAACGACCCGCGGATCACCGCCGGTTCCCACCGGTTTTGCTCCCGGCACCTTCGGAATCAGTGGGACCGGGGACGCGCCAACGCCGCGGGCCGGCCTAAGCTGAACACCAGCCCGGGCCAGCAAGCACCCGAGGAGGGCGAGACACGTGCCTGAGTTCAGCTACACCGACCTGCTGCCGCTAGGCCAGGACGGCACCAGCTACCGGCGGCTGACCAGCGACGGGGTGACGAGTCGTAGCTCGTTCGGCCGGAATTTCCTCGAGATCGAGCCGCAGCTGCTCACCAGCCTGACCGCCGCGGCCATGCACGACATCGCGCACCTGCTGCGGCCCGCCCACCTCCGCCAGCTACGGTCGGTCCTGGACGACCCGCAGGCCTCCCCGAACGACCGGTACGTGGCCCGCGACCTGCTCAAGAACGCGTGCATCGCGGCCGGCGGGGTGCTGCCGATGTGCCAGGACACCGGCACCGCCATCGTGATGGGCAAGCGCGGCCAGCACGTGCTCACCGACGGCCGGGACGAGGAGCACATCTCGCGCGGCGTCTACGACGCGTACACCACGCTGAACCTGCGGTATTCGCAGCTCGCCCCGCTGACCATGTGGGAAGAGAAGAACACCGGCAGCAACCTGCCCGCCCAGGTAGAGATCTACGCCACCGGCGGGGACGAGTACAAGTTCCTGTTCATGGCCAAGGGCGGCGGCTCGGCGAACAAGTCCTTCCTGTACCAGGAGACCAAGGCCGTGCTGAACCCGGCGCGGATGCTCAGCTTCCTCGAGGAGAAGATCCGCTCCCTCGGCACCGCCGCGTGCCCGCCGTACCACCTGGCTATCGTGGTCGGCGGGACCAGCGCGGAGTTCGCGCTGAAGACGGCCAAGTACGCCTCGGCCAAGTACCTGGACACGCTGCCGTCTGAAGGGTCGGCCGCCGGGCACGGATTCCGCGACCGTGAGCTGGAGGAGCAGGTGCTCGGCATCACCCGGCGGATCGGCATCGGCGCCCAGTTCGGCGGCAAGTACTTCTGCCACGACGTGCGGGTGATCCGGCTGCCCAGGCACGGGGCGTCCTGCCCGGTCGCGATCGCGGTGTCGTGCTCGGCCGACCGGCAGGCGCTGGGCAAGATCACCTCCGGCGGCGTGTTCCTCGAGCAGCTCGAGACCGACCCGGCGCAGTACCTGCCGGATTTCGCGGCGAGCGAGGACGACGGCGAGGTCGTGGCGATCGACCTCACCCGGCCGATGGACGAGATCCGGGCCGAGCTGACCAGGTATCCGGTGCGCACCCGGGTGGCCCTGACCGGGTCGCTGGTGGTGGCGCGGGACATCGCCCACGCCAAGATCGCCGAGCGCCTCGACGCGGGCGAGCCCATGCCCGCCTACCTGCGCGATCACCCGGTCTACTACGCCGGGCCGGCCAAGACGCCGGAAGGATACGCGTCCGGGTCGTTCGGGCCGACTACGGCGGGACGGATGGACTCGTACGTGGACCGGTTCCAGGCGGCCGGCGGCTCGCTGGTCATGCTGGCCAAGGGGAACCGCTCCGCGGCCGTGACCGCCGCCTGCAAGCAGCACGGCGGGTTCTACCTCGGCTCGATCGGCGGCGCGGCCGCCCGGCTGGCCCAGGACTGCATCACCAAGGTCGAGGTGCTCGAGTACCCCGAACTCGGCATGGAGGCCGTCTGGAAGATCGAGGTGCGCGACTTCCCCGCGTTCATCGTGGTCGACGACAAGGGGAACGACTTCTTCGCCGACCCATCCGGGCCGGTGCTCAGCATCGGCGCGCACCCATGACCTCCCCCGCGCCAAAGGGCCGCGGCCCTGCCTGGACTGACGAGCGAGGAACGAGCGAGGAGGGAAGGCAGGGCCTTAAGAGCGGCCCGGAGGCGCAAGGCCAGCACAGCCCGGCGGCGCAAAGCAGAACAGAGCATGACTCGATGGGCGAGGTGGAGGTGCCCGCCGACGCGCTGTGGGGCGCGCAGACCCAGCGGGCGGTGGACAACTTCCCGGTGTCCGGGGAGCGCCTGAGCCGGGACATGATCGGCGCGCTGGCCTCGATCAAGGGCGTGGCCGCCACGGTGAACGGCCAGCTCGGGGTGCTTGAGGCCGACATGGCGGCCGCGATCCGCGACGCGGCCGCCGCCGCGTCGCGGGGCGAGTACGACGACCAGTTCCCGGTCGACGTGTTCCAGACCGGTTCTGGCACCTCGAGCAACATGAACGCCAACGAGGTCATCGCGGCCCTGGCCGCCCGCGGGCTCGGCCGCCCGGTGCACCCGAACGACCACGTGAACGCGTCCCAGTCATCCAACGACGTGTTCCCCTCCGCGATCCACCTGGCCGCCACCCGGCTGTTCGCCCTCGAGCTGATCCCGGCGCTTGAGCAGCTCGCCGCGGCGTTCGGGGCCAAGGCGGCGGAGTTCGCCGGGGTGGTCAAGGTCGGGCGGACCCATCTCATGGACGCGGTGCCGGTGACCCTCGGACAGGAGTTCGGCGGGTACGCGGCGGCGGTCCGTCATGACGCCGAACGGGTGGCGGCTTGCCTGCCCCGCCTCGGCGAGCTGCCCCTCGGCGGGACCGCCACCGGAACCGGGCTCAACGCGCCGCCGCAGTTCGCCCGGCGGGTGATCGGGCGGCTGGCGGCCGACATGGCGCTGCCGTTGACCGAGGCGCGGAACCACTTCGAGGCCGCGGGCGGGCGGGACGCGCTGGTGGAGGCCAGCGGGGTGCTGCGGGTGATCGCGGTGAGCCTGTACAAGATCTGCAACGACCTGCGCTGGATGGGATCCGGGCCGCGGGCCGGGCTGGGCGAGATCGCCATTCCGGACCTGCAACCGGGCTCCTCGATCATGCCGGGCAAGGTGAACCCGGTCATCTGCGAGGCGGTGTGCCAGGTGTGCACGCAGGTGATCGGGAACGACGCGGCGGTGGCGTTCGGCGGCGCGGCGGGGAACTTCGAGCTGAACGTGATGATGCCGGTGATCGGGCGGAACCTGCTCGCCTCGGCCCGGCTGCTGGCGGCGGTGCTGCCGCTGCTCGCCGACCGCTGCGTGTCCGGCATCACCGCGCACGCGGATCACCTGCGCCAGCTGGCCGAATCCTCCCCGGTCATCGTCACCGCGCTGAACCGCTACCTCGGGTACGAGGCAGCGGCGCAAGTGGCTCACGAGGCCCTGGAGACCGGCGAGACCATCCGCTCGATCGTGATCGCGCGCGGCTACGTCTCGCGGGGCGAGATCACCGAGGAGCAACTCGACGCCGCCCTCGACGTTCTGGCGATGACGGGTACCTCACGATCTGACGACGCTTAATCAATGCTTGGCTGTCTGCCAGGGACCTTTCAGCCAACACCGTGTATGGTCCGGCTATGCACCCATCGGCGGACACCGGGCGTGTGATCGCCGGGCGTTACCGTCTGCAGGCCCCCATCGGCCGCGGTGCCATGGGCGTGGTCTGGCGTGCCCGCGATCAGCTCCTGGACCGCGACGTGGCGGTCAAGGAAGTCCAGATCGCCGAGACCCTCACCGACGCCGAACGGGCCAACGCGTACCAGCGGACGCTGCGCGAGGCCAAGACCGCCGCCCGGCTCAACCACCCGGCGGTGGTCACCGTCTACGACGTGGCCGAGGACGAGGGCCGCCCGTGGATCGTCATGCAGCTGGTCAGCGCGCAGTCGCTGGACCAGGTGCTCGCGGCCTCGGGACCGCTGTCGCCGCGCCGGGCCGCCGAGATGGCCCGGCAGCTGCTGTCCGCGCTCAGCGTGGCGCACGCGGCCGGGGTAATGCACCGGGACGTCAAGCCGAGCAACGTGCTGCTCGGCGACGACGACCGGGCCGTGCTGACAGATTTCGGCATCGCCACCTTCCAGGGTGACCCCAAGCTCACCCAGACCGGCATGGTAATGGGCTCGCCGGGCTTCACCGCCCCGGAGCGGATCCGCGGCGAGGACGCGTCGCCCGCCTCCGACCTGTGGTCGCTCGGCGCGACCATCTACGCGGCGGTCGAAGGGCACGGCCCCTTCGAGAAGCGCGGCGGGGCGATCACCACCATGTCGGCCATCATCAACGAGGACGCGCCCGAGGCGCCGACGGCGGGCGCGCTCGGCCCGGTCATCGCCGCGCTGCTCCGCCGCGACCCGGAGGACCGGCCGGCCGCGAGCGCGGCCGCGCAGATGATCACCGACGTGCTGCCGCAGCTGACCGAACGGACGCCGGCCAGGTCGGCCGGCTACGTGGCCACCGCGCTTTCCGCGGCACCCCGCCCAGCCGCGCCCCCGCCAGGCTCAGCACCCGCCAGGCTCAGCGCCCGCCAGGCTCAGCACCCGCCAGGCTCAGCGCCGCCAGGCTCAGCACCCGCCGGCTCAGCGCCGCCAGGCTCAGCGCCGCCAGGGCCGCGGACGCCGCCGCCGGGCGAGACGGCGCTGGACTTCCGCTCGCCTGAGCAGACGATCGCGAGGGATCCGGCCGCCAGCGCCGGACCGCCGGCTGGCCTCCAGGCGTCGGCCGCGCAGACCGCCCCGACCGCCCCGTCGCCGGCCTGGGGCAACCCGCCGCGTCACGACCAGCCGCCGGGCAGCAGCTGGGGGGCCGGCAGCCTGGGCCAAGGCGCGGGCGCCGGAGCCGGTTACCGCGCCGGGCGCCCATTCCGGGTCCGCGCCGGGCGGCCATTCTGGGTCCGCGGCCCGGCCGGAGGGGCCGCCGCCCGACTTCTCCTCCTGGTACGACCCGGCCCCCAGGACCGGCGCGTCGTCGCCGCCGGGCTCCGGCTTTGCCTACCCGCCCCCGGCCGGCTACGGTCCGGCCTCCTGGTCCGGCTCGGCGTCACAGCAGGCACCAGGGTCACAGCAGGCACCGGCGCCGCAGCAGACCCCGGGCTCGCCGCCCTGGTCCGGCGGCGGGTACGCGCCGCCCCGGCGCCGGCGATCCGGCGCGGGATGGAAGATCGCCGTCGCGGCGCTTGTGCTCATCGGCGCCGGGGCCGGAGCCGCCACCGTCGTGCTGCTGCACCAGAATAATTCCGGCTCGCCGCAGGGCCAGACGACGGGCACGGGTTCGGCATCCGGGTCGGCCTCCGGGTCGGCGGCGGGCACGCTCCCGCCCCCGACGCTGCAGATCATCAACGCGGTCAACACGTCGGCCACCGGGCCGCTGCCCAGCGGGTTCACCACGGTCATGCAGCCGGCTGCGGCCAACGAGGCGGCGGGCTTCAGCATCGCCGCGCCGACCATCTGGAAAGAGAAGACGAGCGGCTACCAGACGTACCTGAGGGACCCGACGGACCCGAACACGAACATCCTCATCGACCTCACCCCGCACACCTATCCGGACATGCTGCGGGAAGCGCAGTACATCGAGACGCAGTCGATCCCGCACTTCCCCGGATACCAGCGGGTGGGCATGGCGGCGACGCCGATCCGGGGCACGTCAGGCGCCTGGTGGAAGTTCACCTGGACGAACGCGGGAGTCAAGCAGGAGGCTCTCGACCTGCTCTTCGTGTTGCAGACGTCCAAGGGACCGCAGTCGTACGCCCTGTACATGACCGCGCCGGAGTCGAAGTTCAACCAGGAGCGGCCGATCTTCGACGAAGAGGTGGAGCGGTTCGCCCCGCTGCCGAGCTAGCCGGGACCCCGTTTCGCCCTGGGGCTGGCCCGCCGCTCACCTCCGGGCTTTCCACCATGCCTGACGGAAATGCTGCCGGTGACCGAAATAGACGTGAGCTAGATCACCACGACCGGGATTATGCCGGTAACCGGCAGGAATTGGCGCATTCACCTACGCGTTCACCGGTCAGCGAACGACGCTATGAGGAAACTCACACCGATTATGAAGCTTCTCATAATCGTCGATAACGGGCATCACCGGCGGGTAATCCGGTAACCGCCCGCACCGTCCATAGAGTGAATTCGTGACGATACGTCAGTAGTAGCCGTCGGCTTCCTCGAAAGCCCAGGCCTTGCAGGGATTCCCGTAGATCGCCTTGATGTAGGTGAGCCCCCACTTGATCTGGGTGGCCGGGTTGGTCTGCCAGTCGGCTCCCGCGCTCGCCATCTTGCTGCCCGGCAGCGCCTGCGGGATGCCGTATGCGCCGCTCGCGTTCTCCGCGTCGTAGCGCCAGCCGCTCTCCCGGTTCCAGATGTCGAGCAGGCAGCCGAAGTAGGTCTTCGGGTCGAAGCCGAAGCCGCCCATCATGTTGTAGGCGATGGACTGCGCGGTGTTCGGGTTGGGCGGCGTGGACGTGACGTAGACGATTCCGCCGGTGCCGCCGCCACCCGAGCTCGCTCCGGTGCCCGGGTTGGCCGCGGCGACCTCGGCCGGCGAGGCGAGCTTCGGCTTGGCCACCACGGTGAGCGTGCGGGCCGCGGCGGTCATCGCGATCAGCTGCTCGCGCTCGGATTCGAGGGCGGTCATGGTGTGGCTGCCCGGCACCGCCTCGATCGCCTGAACGGCGCTGAAGGCACTCGATCCCGGGGCGAATACCTTGCCGCCGACCGCCACGGCGATGATCGCCACCACGGCGATGACGGCGGCCGGGAGGACAATGCCAAAACGTCGGATCAGGCCCCGCTTGCGCCTACTGCTGCGAGCCCCAGTCCGGTGTTGCGACAAGGCAATCCTTTCGTCGGCCATGCCCGCGAGATACTGCCACCGTTTCGGTGCAATTCCGGCTTTCCGGCCGCGGGCCTTCGCTGTATTCCCGCCGCGCCCGCCGACCCCGCCGCACCTGACCTGGTGCGCCGCCTAGCCCGCCGCGCGCAAGTACCGCTGGCGGACAACAATGCCAGAAAGCCTCCCCATGCGCCGGGCACTTCGGCAAGAAATCGCGCGGCGGGTTTACCGAAACGACTGTGACGATGAACACAGGATCATGACACTCTTAGTAACCAATTCAGGTCAGATAGTCATAACGCCACCGGAACGCGGTGTAATCTGCGTCTCGTCCCGGCCGCGGCGGCTTAGTCGCCTTCGGCCAGCCGGGCGGCCCGGGCGTGCAGGTAGCGCTGCTGGGGCAGGTTGGCCGTGCGGCGGGCGGCCGCGAGGTAGGCGTCACGGGCCGCCACGCGGTCGCCGGCCATCTCCAGCAGGTGCGCGCGGACCGCGTCCAGCCGGTGGTCGGCGGCCATCCGCTGGTCGGCCGCCAGCTTCTCGACCAGGGCGAGCCCGGCCCGGGGACCGCGGGCCATGGCTACCGCGACGGCATGGTTGAGGGCCACGACGGGGTTGCCGGACATCCGCATGAGCAGCTCGTAGAGCGCCGTGATCTGCGGCCAGTCGGTCGCCTCGGCCGTGGGCGCCTCGTCGTGGATCGCGGCGATCGCCGCCTGGAGCTGGTAGGGGCCGGTCGGCCCGCGGGGAAGCGCGCCGGTGACGAGGGCCACTCCCTCGGTGATCAGGGCGGCGTTCCAGCGGCTCCGGTCCTGTTCGGCCATCGGGACCAGCTCGCCGTGCGGTCCGGTCCGGGCCGGGCGGCGCGCGTCGGTCAGCAGCATGAGCGCGAGCAGCCCGGCTACCTCGCTGTCATCCGGCAGCAGCTGGTGCACCATGCGGGCCAGCCGGATCGCCTCGGCCGCGAGCTCGGTACGCTGCAGGCGCGGTCCCGACGTGCTGACGTAGCCCTCGTTGAAGATCAGGTAGAGCACGTGCAGCACCGCGGCGAGTCGTTCCGCCTGCTCGGGAGCGGGGGGCAGGGCAAAGGGCACGCGGCTGTCCCTGATCTGCTGCTTGGCCCGGCTGATGCGCCGGGTCATGGTCGGCTCCGGCACCAGGAAGGCCCGGGCGATCTCCGCCGTGGCCAGGCCGCCGACCGCCCGCAAGGTGAGCGCGATCTGCGACGCGGCCGACAGCGCGGGATGACAGCACATGAACAGCAGGATGAGCGTGTCGTCGGAGTCCGCGGCCGGGCTTTCGGCGCCGGCCTGCAGCCAGTGATCGGGCAGCCGCCACTGGGCCACGCGGTCTTCACGGCGCTGCCGGGCTTGCTCGCTGCGCAGCAGGTCGGTCAGCCTGCGCGAGGCGGCCGTGATCAGCCAGCCGCGCGGATACTCGGGAATGCCGTCCGCCGGCCATTGCACGGCCGCCGCCAGCAGCGCCTCCTGCACGGCGTCCTCGGCGGTGTCGAAGTGCCCGTAACGCCGTACCACCGCGCCGAGGACCTGCGGCGCCAGCCGGCGCAGCAGGTCCTCGGCTTCGGGGCCAGGCATCAGAGCTCCAGCTGATCCCGGCCTTCGGCGAGCGGCCGCACGTCGGCGAAGGCACGCGCGGCGACGTGCGCCGGACCCGGGACCTTCGACAACCGGGCGGCGATCTCGGTCGCCCGGTCAAAGCTGGCGCACTCCACGATCCAGTAGCCGGCCAGAACTTCCTGGGTTTCGGCATACGGCCCGTCCGTCACGACCGGAACGCCGTCGGTCAGCCGGATCCGGCGGGCATGAACCGGAGCGGTCAGGCCCCGGGTTTCCACCAGCTCCCCGGATTCGGCCAGGTCCCTGGTGAACGACTCCATGAACGCGCCCATCGCGGCGAAGTCCGCCGCCGACCAGGCTGACCGGCCGTCGGCAGCTTTCCCGGCCATGCCGTCGTAGTCCTGCTGCGACCCGTAGGTCAAGATCATGTACTTCATGATCTCTCCTTTCTGCCGGCACCTCCGCGGTGCCTCTCAGTGGAGACGTCGGCGCCGCCCGCCCGTACCGGACATCCGGGCTCGCGGGGTGAGCCGGGGGACGCGCCGGGGCCGTTCGGGAAAATGATCTTTTTGTTGAAACCCATAAGGCAATCGGTTTCCGCTTGTCCGAACCCGCGCGAGGCTGTCCACTTAGGCCCAAAAGTTGCGTCGGGTTCGAAGGGAAATTTGATGAGAAGACCCAAAGATCAAATTATCCGAACGGGCCGGGTGGCTGCCGCTGCGGCCGGCCGGCGCCCGCGGCTGGTGGCGGCCGCCTGCGCGGTCCTGGTGGCGGCGCCGCTCGCGGTCGTCGCGGTGGCCGGCACGCCCGCCCAGGCCCGGTCTGGGTGAACCCGCCGCCCGGCTACAGCGACCTGGCCAGCGACCTCGCGCTGGCCCGGCAGGTGCACGCCGGTGGACCTCGTGTCGATCGGGAACGAGATCAGGAACGGCATCCTGTGGCCGGTCGGCGAGATCAACTGCACCGCCTGCGGCGGCTGGGACAACCTGGCCCAGCTGCTCAAGGCGGGTGTCGCCGGAGCGGAGGCGGGCAACCCGGCCGGGCACAAGCTGCAGGTGATGATGCACTACGACCAGGGCGGGGACAACACGAACGTCAACCTCACCCTGTTCAACTTCGAGGGCGCGGCCCTCCCCTCGATCGGCATCTTCCAGAATCCGGCCGCCGTCTGCGAACGGTCGGCGCCGGGCAGTTCGCCCTGCGTCGTGGGCGGGTGATCTCCGGGGCAGGATGACGAACGGGCCGTGGTGTCGTTCGGCTCCGGGACGCGGCCGGCCCGGCAGCCGGAAAATGTCGGTGACCGCCGCTAGCCTCCCGGCATGGGCGTTGAGCTGAACGACATGGAACCTGGTTCCCTCGAGGACATGATCGGGACCGACTGCTACGAGGCGGCGCTGGGGTATGTGCGCCGCAAGGCAGTCGTCCAGCAGATATGGATCGAGGGGCAGAACGCCCTGTTCGGCGTGGTGCACGGCAAGTACGGGGAGTCCTACACGCCGACGGTCTACTTCTCGCGCCGGGGACCGATGCTCGAGGTCCGTGGGGCCAAGTGCAGCTGCGACGCCAGCTACGCGTGCGAGCACGCCGCGGCGCTGCTCGTTTCCGCCGTCGAGGGCGGGAGCGACGCGGCGGGGAGACCGGCCATGCCGCGCCAGGCCCGGCGGCCGCCGTCCTGGGACATGTCGCTCGAGTCGCTGCTGACGCGCGATGCGGGACGTCCGGGTGAGACGACGCTGGCCATCGAGCTGACCCTGGCGGCTGACCAGCCCTACGGACAGCTTCAGTCCAGGCCCCGGTCATTCCCCGCGGTCGGGTCCCAGCCAACCCAGGCCAGACCGCAGGTGCGGCTGATGGCCCGCCTGGTCCAGCCCGGCAAGAACGGCGGCTGGATCGCCGGCTCGGTGAGCTGGGGCAAGCTCGACAGCTACGGCTACTTCGGTGACTGCCCGGCCACGCAGGTCCGGTTGCTGCGCGAGCTGCTTGCCCTGTACCGGGCCCGGGTCGACCAGCCTTATTACTACTATTCCCACGGCAACGAGCGGTCGATCGAGCTGTCCGCCTTCGAGTCGAGCCGCCTCTGGCCGCTCCTCGACGAGGCCGGGCAAACCGGGCTGCAGCTCGTGTACGGACATAAGCTCGGCCTGGTGGAGCGGTACCGCGAGGCGCGGCTCGGCCTGGATGTCACCCAGGCCGACGCCGACGGCGGACTTTCCATCACCCCCGTGATTTGCGTCGATGGCGCTGACACCGACGGCGCCGTCCCGGTCCGGTTCATCGGCACCGAAGGCCACGGCCTGGTCTACCTCGACCGGGCCGAGGCGCAGCGGAGCGCCGATCCGGCCCGCTGGCGTTTCCGCCTGGCCCGGCTCGGCCAGGCCGTTCCCGCGCAGCTGCAGGAGATGGCGCTGGCCGGCCAGCGGCTCACGATTCCGGCGGCCGAGCACACCCGATTCCGCGACCGGTTCTACCCGCGACTGCGGCAGATGGCCACCGTGATCTCCTCCGATGCTTCCTTCACCCCGCCGGTGATCTCGGACCCCACCCTGGTGCTGCGCGCGTCATATGGCGACGGCCACGACGTCCAGGTCGACTGGGAGTGGGCCTACCAGGTCGGCGGCTCGCAGTTCCGCGCGAACCTGCATGCCGAACCCGGCGGCACCGGCTACCGGGACCTGGCGGCCGAGCAAGCGATGCTGGATGGCCTCGAGCTCGGCGGCCTGCCCGGGGACCCGGCCCTGGTGCCGAGCTCCCGGCTCGGCGGCCTGGACACCATGCGCTTCACCACGGAAGTGCTGCCGCTGCTGGCTGGCCAGCCCCGGGTGGCCGTCGAGGTCACCGGAGAGCCCGCCGACTACCGTGAGGCCGGCGATTCGCTGCGCATCGGCGTGTCCACCGGCGAGGTAGCCGGCGACACCGACTGGTTCGACCTCGGGGTCACGATCACTGTCGAGGGCCGCGAGGTCCCGTTCACCGACGTGTTCACCGCGCTCAGCCGCGGCGAGTCGCACCTGCTGCTCCCCGGCGGCGCCTACTTCAGCCTGGACAAGCCCGAACTGCGGCAGCTCGCCCTCCTGATCGAGGAAGCACGGGCGCTGCAGGACACGGCCGGCGGCCCGCTGCGGATCAGCCGGTTCCAGGCGGGGCTGTGGGACGAGCTGGCCGCCCTCGGCGTGGTCGGCCACCAGGCCCGGGCTTGGCAGGAACAGGTGCAGGGACTGCTTGACGGGATCTCCCGGGCCGCCGACCGCGGGCAGCCACCAGAGACGCTGCGGGCCACGCTGCGTCCCTACCAGCTAGAGGGATTCCAGTGGCTGGCGTTCTTGTGGCGGCACGGCCTCGGCGGCATCCTCGCCGACGACATGGGGCTCGGCAAGACGCTCGAGGCGCTGGCGCTGATCTGCCACGCCCGGCAGGCGGACCCGGCCGGCGCGCCGTTCCTCGTCGTCGCGCCGACCAGCGTCGTGCCGAACTGGGCGGCCGAGTCCGCCCGGTTC
The DNA here is from genome assembly GCA_963722275.1 of uncultured Actinomycetes bacterium. Lineage (GTDB taxonomy): Bacteria > Actinomycetota > Actinomycetes > Streptosporangiales > Streptosporangiaceae > Palsa-504. The sequence continues at coordinate 34,031 of CAVRMX010000033.1, forward strand.
GCACCCGGCCTGAAGGTGGTGACCCTCACCGACACGCTGGCCCGCAGCGGCGCCGACCTGGCCGAGGTCATCGCGGGCGCCGACCTCGTGGTCACGTCGTACACGCTGCTCCGCCTGGACTTCGGCGCCCACCTGGCAGCGGAATGGTCGGGGCTGATCCTGGACGAGGCACAGTACGTCAAGAACCACCAGTCGAAGATCTACCAGTGCGCACGCCGACTGCCTGCCCCGTTCAAGGTCGCCATCACCGGCACGCCGATGGAGAACAACCTGATGGAGCTGTGGTCGCTGCTCTCGATCACGGCGCCGGGACTGTTTCCGAACCCGGCGCGTTTCCGCGACTACTACGCCCGGCCGATCGAAAGGAAGGGCGACGCCGAGCTGCTCGCCCAGCTACGGCGGCGGATCAGGCCGCTGCTCAAGCGCCGCACCAAGGAGCAGGTGGCCGCTGACCTGCCGGAAAAGCAGGAGCAGGTGCTCGAGGTCGAACTGCACCCGCGGCACCGCAAGCTCTACCAGACGTACCTGCAGCGCGAGCGGCAGAAGGTCCTCGGGCTGATCGGCGACTTCAACGCCAACCGGTTCACGATCCTGACTTCGCTGACGCGATTGCGCCAGTTGAGCCTGCACGCCGCACTGGTCGACAGCGCGCAGGCGGACATGCCCTGCAGCAAGATCGACACGCTGCTCGATCAGCTCCAGGATGTGGCCGCGAGCGGGCACCGTGCCCTGGTCTTCAGCCAGTTCACCGGGTTCCTCGCCCACGTCCGCGAGCGGCTCGACGCGTCCGGTATCCAGCACTGCTACCTGGACGGCAAGACACGGGACCGGGCCGCGGTGCTGCGGCGCTTCAAGGACGGCACCGACCCGGTGTTCCTGATCAGCCTCAAGGCCGGCGGGTTCGGGCTGAACCTGACCGAAGCCGACTACTGCTTCCTGCTCGACCCGTGGTGGAACCCGGCCACCGAGACGCAGGCCATCGACCGGACCCACCGGATCGGGCAGACCCGCAACGTCATCGTGTACCGCCTCATCGCCAAGGACACGATCGAGGAAAAGGTCATGGCGCTGAAGGCACGGAAGGCCGAACTGTTCGCCAACGTCATCGACGACGGCAACGCGTTCGGCGGGAGCCTGGACGCCGACGATATCCGCAGCTTGCTTGCCTAGCACGGCATGCTGTCACAATCGGATCATGGAAACACCACTGTCGCCCCTGGAATTCGCCCGCCGTACCCGCCGGCTGCACGCTGACCGCGAGGCGGTCGTCGACGGTGACCTTCGCCTGACCTACGCGCAGTTCCTCGACCGCTGTGACCGGTGGTCCTCGGCGCTGCAGGGCCTCGGCGTGGCGCAGGGCGACCGGGTGGCCACGATCTCGCCGAACACGCACGCGCAGCTGGAGTCCTTCTACGCCGTGCCGCAGATCGGCGCCGTCCTGGTGCCGATCAACTACCGGCTGACCCCGGAGGACTTCGTCTACATCGTGAACCACTCCGGCTCCACGGTGGTCTGCGTGGCGCAGGAGTACCTGGCGGCGGTGGACGGCATCCGCGACCAGATGCCCGGGGTGAGGCACTACGTGGCCCTGGACGGGAGCGTCCCCGGGGACGGCTGGCTCTCCTACGAGGAGGCGCTGGCCGCCGCCGGCCCCGGCTTCGACCGGCCGGAGATCGGCGAGCGGGACCTGCTCTCGATCAACTACACCAGCGGCACCACGGCGCGCCCGAAGGGCGTCATGATCACGCACCGGAACGCCGCCATGAACACCATCGGCACCCTGCTGCACCTGCCGATGGGCGTGGGCTCCCGGTACCTGTGGACGCTGCCGATGTTCCACGCCAACGGCTGGACCTACACCTGGACCGTGACGGCGGCCGCGGGCACCCACGTCTGCCTGCGCAAGGTCGACCCGGCGACCATTTTCGGGCTGATCAGGGACGAGCGGGTGACGGCGCTGTGCGCGGCGCCGACGGTGCTGATCTCGCTGGCCAGCGCGCCGGACTCGGTGCGCGGCGAGGTACCCGCCGGGGTGCGCGTGGTGACGGCCGGGGCTCCCCCGGCGGCGGCCACCATCGAGCGGCTGGAAGGCGCGTTCGGCTGGGAGATCACGCAGGCCTACGGCCTGACCGAGACGGCGCCGTTCATCACCGTCTGCGCCCCGCTGCCCGAGCACGAGGACATGCCGCCCGCGGACCGGGCCGTGATCAAGGCCCGGCAGGGGGTCGAGCTGCTGACCTCGGGCGAGCTGCGGGTGGTGGACACCGACGGGCGCGAGGTGCCCGCCGACGGTCAGACCGTCGGCGAGATCGTGGTCCGCGGCAACGTCGTCATGGAGGGCTACTACGACGACCCCGAAGCCACGACGCGAGCCATGGGTGACGGCTGGTTCCACACCGGGGACGCGGCCGTCGTGCACGCCGACGGCTACGTGGAGATCCGCGACCGGCTCAAGGACGTGATCATCAGCGGCGGCGAGAACATCTCCTCGGTCGAGGTGGAGGGGACGCTGCTCCGTCATCCCGCCGTGCAGGAGGTCGCGATCGTCGGCCTGCCGGACGAGAAATGGGGCGAGACGCCGCACGCCTTCGTGGTGCTCCGCGACGGCGGCAGCGCCACCGAGGAAGACATCATCGGGTTCGCCCGCGAGCGCCTGGCCCACTTCAAGGCCCCGCGCGGCGTCACCTTCGTCACCGAGCTGCCGAAGACCGCGACCGGCAAGATCCAGAAGTTCGTGCTGCGCAAGGGCGCGCCCAACCTCGCGGCCCAGTAGCGGGCCTTGCCTGGGCTGCTTTGCCTGGCGGAGGCCTCTCGTAGTAGCCGCTGCTCGACTCAGGCGGCGCCTGCGACCTTATCCGGCCCACAAGACGCGCAGGACTACGACCCGTCGCTGGTCGTCAAGGATGAGGTAGATCGCCATTCCCTGGTCGTGCTGGCCGAAAAGGTACGTGCGCATGTTCCCGTCGGGCCGCTGGCGATCGTAAGCCTCACCGCCCCAGGGTGCAGTTTCGAGGACGGTCATGAGTTCGGCGTAACGGGGAAGGGCCTCCGCAGGCAGCGCCGCGACCTGCTCGAGAGCGTGTTGCTCCGATTCGACCGAATACACCTACAGGCCCAGCCTGGCCCTCGTCACCCGCCAGGACTCGGTAGCGACATCGCCGCCAGCGTTGAGTTCGTCCGCGCAGGTCAGCATGTGCCGGTGCGCCTCCGCGTCGTCCTGGGTAGACCAGGCGACTCGTTGCCAGCGCGTCAACATCGATATCACGCAGGAAAGATCGAGAGACTCAGCAGCATCAGCCATTGCCCGCCGGTACTCACGATCGAAATGGGCGGTCTCTTCGCCGGTCAGCGCGGCGCGTATCTCGCGGGGGGTAGACGCTGAGACGGTCTGCTCGCCATCGGAGACGGAGGGCAAAGGCATCATGTCAACACGATAATCGTCCGGTCCCCGAATCGCCTGCTAACCCGGCTAGCCTCGCCAAGCTGACCGCCTCCGGCGCCTCCGCTCGCCGTCCGCGCCGGATCTGCATCAGTAGGACGATGGTGACGTGGACCTCTCGTTCAGGCTGTGCGCTTGCGCGCCCGACTGGCACCTCCATCTCGGTGCTCGAATGCGTGACCACCGACGGCGAGGAAGTCGATTTGCTGCTATCGGACCTTGCCAGCCAGTATCGCGACGTGCACGTGCTCGGTGAAATGATCGTGCGGTGCGAGGGCGGCATGCACCTGCTCGGCGAAGGCGGCCCGCTGATCTAGAGCGGGCAGCCGGGTCACTCCCAGCGCCGAGTAGACGCCGCCGACAAGCTGGTCGAGGTCCAGGTCGGCGACGTAATCGACAGCGGTGCTGAGCACCTCGAACCCGGCTGCGGCTAGGTCTTGCCGGTACCGCCGCTGGCTGTTCTCGTCGGTACCGCAGGGATAAGTCAGCTTGGTGTCCAGCCATCGCTCCATGAAGCCGCGCAGAGCCCTGGACCAGTCAGTGTCCTGCAGCCACAACGGCGTCCCGTTGGTTACCACGGCGATACCACCCCCAGGACGCACCAGCGGGACGACCGCGCGGAACAGGTCGGCGTGATCCATCCAGTGCAGGGCCTGGCCGACCGTCACCGCGGCGGCCGACCTGTCTCCCAGAAGATCCCGCAGCGTCGACATATCGGTGTCTGTGCCCAGCATCCAGCTCACGTTGGGCACGTCCATGTCATGGGCGGCTTGCCGGGCGCGCCGCAACATGTCCGGCTCGGGGTCAACGCCCACCACCGCCCGCACCCGCCGTGCTATCGGCAAGGTCAGCTGACCAGTACCGCAGCCGAGGTCGACCACCACGTCCTGGCCGGTCAGCCCGAAGGCGCCTGCCAGCGTGTCGATGACGGCACCCGGGTAGCCGTGCCGGTACCTGTGGTAAAGATCGGCCACCTCGCCGCTGAAGCCAAGATCCACGCCCACCACGATGCCCCACTGGGAATTCCTGCGGGAACTCGTTCAGCTCACGGCGTGCTGGATCCTGGATAGCCGCTGGTAGGCGCTTACCGCTAATGGGCGCCATAGCTGCGATCGCCTTCGGGTCATCAAGTGATCCGACTTCGGCGCGGAACCTCCTCAGCAGCTCCTCGTGGTTGGCGGCGGCACCGTCGACAAGACCGAAGTGCGGCTCGTGATGTTCGAGCGTCCACTCGTAGTCGGGGTGCGTGGTCTCGCCCGATTCCCAGACCGCCATGAGGCTGCTTCGGCCTCGGTGGATCACATAGCTGTCTCTCACGAAGGAGAACTCAGCGAGCGTCTCGCCAGCGGCGTTGGCCGACTGGAGCAGATCGAACGCCGGATCACCCCCATCGATGAAGGGCTCGATTTCGTCGCGCCAGACACGGACGGGATCGATCAGAAGGGAGTACGCAAGGAAACGGTCCGTCTCGTGCCACTGGTCCCACCACGACTCGCCCACGATCGCGGCCGCCGTTTCGTCGGCTCTCTCAAGCGCCTTCTTGAGAGCATCGGGTCGGCTGATCACGACATCGGAATCAAGGACCCAAACCCACTGCGGGAGGTCGGACTCGCGTGAGGCAAGGAAGGACATGGCCTGGGTGAGCGCAGGGCCGTGCATGCGGTTGGTCGCATTCGCGACGAGGCGGCACCCACCGGCAGCAGCGATCCCCGCCAAGAGCTCCGCCGATCCGTCCTTCGATCCGTTGTCGACGACGATTACTTCAAGCGACTCCCACTCCAGAATCCGTCGCAGTGACCACAACAAGAGCGCCGTGAGCTCGCGCGTGTTGAACGAGACCGTGATGACCGCGACCCGGCCGGGTATGACCGGGCGGTCCGGCCAGCGAACGATGTCGTCATACATAGGAGGGGGCCCCGATCATTGAACGGTGTGCCGGACGGAGCCCGGCACACCGCACATCAGCCAGCCGGATCCCCGCCGGACACAAGAACAAGATACATCGCGAGAAATCGCGGGGCTAGGAACAGGCTTCCTGGCCTGCGCCCGGCCCGTACGGGCCTTAGGCACCCACCACATAGAGGATCGTTCTGGGCAACAAGTACCAGGCAATGCAGGACAAGCGGAAGCCGCAAAGCTATGGATGAGGTTGTCTTGGGTCGTGGCTGACTTCGCGAGCGCGAACCCCGCCGAACCCGGCCACGAGGGGATCGCGTCGCCCCCATCGGGCTCGACGGAACCAGCGGCGGGCTGGCGGCCCCGGGAGCCGCCGCTGATTGTCGTCGACCCTGCCTTCGTACTCGACCGCTGGCGACCAGGGGACGGGGCCGCGCTCCGCCGGTTCGACCTCGACCCCGATACCGCACGGTTCTTCGGCTACACCGTCGAGCAGGCCAAGGCCATGCCCGGCAGCCACTACGACGGCGACGAGCGCGCGCGGCGGAGCCTCCGGGCATGGCAGGAGGGAAGAGAGCTCAACTTGGCGATCCGACGACGCTCGGACGGCGAGGCCGAGGGCTGGGTCGAACTTCGACTGGCCGGCAATGAGGCCGAGGTGTCCTATAACGTCACCGCCGAGTTGCGCGGACAGGGCATCGCATCCCGAGCGCTCCAGGCGTTCCTCACCTGGGCTGCGCAACAGATCGGCCTTCGCCGCACCCATCTGGCCTGCCACATCGACAACCTGGCCTCCCGGCGCGTGGCGGAGAAGTGCGGCTTCATCTTTCTCGGCCAACAGGGCGAGGAGTACCAGTTCCGGCGGGACCTCGACCCGGCAGAGCGGCCGAACTAGTCCTCAGAGCACTACCACGAATGTCATCTTCGAAATGGGCTACTTCTAGCCCTATAGCACCCGAAACCGCAGACAAAGCCCGGCGGAGGTCACCAGTCGAACGCCTCGGCCAGGTTCTTGTACTCGAACAGCTCGGTCTTGTCGAACCACAGGTTCACCTCGTACTGCGCCTCTTCCCGGTTGCCCGAGGCGTGCACGAGGTTGGCGACGGCCTTTCCGGTCGTGGTGGCGACGGCCTTGGACTGGTGCGCGAAGTCACCGCGGATCGAGCCGGGCTGGGCCTCGTTCGGGTAGGTGGTGCCGACGATCTTCCGCACGGTGGACACCGCGTCCTCGCCCTCGAGCACGAACGCGATGACCGGTCCCCGCTGCATGAACGCCGCGGTCGCGTTGTAGACGGCCGAGCTCGTCCGCTCTTCCAGGTCGAAGTAGTGCTTGCGGGCGAAGTCCGCGTCCATCTCGCGCATCTTCATGCCGATGACCTTCAGTGACGCGTCCTCGAACCGCTGGATGATACGTCCGGCTAGGCCGCGGACAACGGCATCCGGCTTCAGCACGACAAGCGTGCGCTCCCGCAACTGCTGAGAGTCGGCCACGGTGATCCTTTCCCCTTTGTGAATGGACACAGGGTAGCGGCCCGGCTCACGGACCGGCATACGGACTGGCCCCAGACACGTCACGCTCTGATACCGGAGCACCAGGAGTGGACCCGGGCATCACCGGGCTCGGTCCTGGCACCACTCATACCGTTTGACGGGCGCTGCCAACGACGGGAGCTACTTCACGCCGTACTTGAGCCCGCCGCCTACCCGGTCCAGCGGGCGAGGCTGACGCGGGTGTTCAGGGTGTTCGGGTGCTCCCGGCCTGACACCCGCAAGGCGGGCATTGGCTGCGCAGTGACTACGTGTTAGCGTCGGGTGAATAGCGACATCGCTGCTCCAGCCCCCGGTAGCGCAGGAAAACTACGCTTGGCGGTGAGTTTGAGTGAGCAGACCTAGCGCCCCCGACATCATGACCGGTACTGGTCCGGCCGCCCATCCGGGCGCCGTCACCGCACCGCGCCCTCATGATCGCCGTGACTCGCGGCCGCGTACCGGGTCCGACGTCGCCGACGCGCTTCCTCGCGCCGGTCAGCCCGGTCACGGCCCCACGGCGATCCTGCGAAACCAGCCGGCTCGCATCGTGGACGGCCGTATCCAGGGCGGCTACAACGACGTGTATGAACTCGTCTGTCCCAGCTGCGGCGATAATCCAGACCTGGATTACTTCTATGTCCCGCCACGGCTTCAGTGGCTTCGCGGGCCGCGCACGCTGGAGGAGGGCCTAGCCGCGTATCACAAGCACCTCGGGATTCCCTGGGCCGCCGAGGACAGCACCGGAAGCTCAGGTCCTGGCTAGGCGAAGGCCCAGGCAAGCTTCAATTCGCCGACGCAGGGCTGGCGGCCCCAACCGCAGGTCCACGGGAAACGGGATCCTGCGGTTCTGACGGGGGTCGCCCCCGGGGCACGCGTACGCTACGCGGCTCATTATTATCGCTTGCGAGCTGCGGCCTCCCGGTTACGGACGTGCCCGGGAGGCCGCAGTAAAGATCAGATGGATGCGTGGCCCGTGCTTGTGGTCTTGCCAGCCGGCCCTCTGCCGGTGGCATAGACGGTAAGCCCATTCGGGATTATCGGAACCGTTTCGTAGTAGAGGCCGCCGGAGGCGGGCAGATAACACCACGATGTGTTATGGCAGGTCCGGCTGAGATCGCTCAGCTTGATGCCGCCCCAGGACATCTGACAGTGGATCGTGATCGTACCCGCGGGACGCCATCTCCAGGTACGGCAGCCCCAGTCAATGCGGACCGAGGAGGGTCCCACGACATTTGCCCCGGCAAGCGCCTGGGTGGTTCCCCTGCTGGCCGCCGAGACGGTGGGAGCCGCGGCGGCCATGCCCGTGGTGGCGAACGTGGCCAGGCCGATGCTGGAAGCGACCGCGAGCACGCCAGCCAGTATGCGAATACGGGTCCTGAATCTTGCCATAAGACCTCTCCTTGTCTGTATTTCCGGGTTGCCATTAAGGCCCGGGGTGAATTCTTCGGCCGGCGGGCACGCGAGATCCAGGTGCGCGTCGCGCAGGAATCGCAGCAACGTGGACCTGGAGCGCCCGTTGCACAACGCGAACACCGGATCGGCCATGAACAGCTGACAATGTTGATTGCTGCATGAACACAGTTTCTTTTCTAGGAGATCTGAAGCGCCTTTCGCGATTGTCCGGGACCGTGCTCAGTCTCACCTGAGGCGGTGGCGTCCGGATAGCGCGCGGCTAGCACCGGCACAGCACGGGCGGGAGTGGCCGGTATCCCCATCGCACAGAGTCGGGCGGCAGCCCGACAGCGGTGCAGGCGGCAGCAGCTGGTGCCGGATCACCGCTGGCCAAGAGGACGAGACTCCTGCCGCCCGCGGGCATGCTGCTCCGGTTCCGCACTGACATTTAGTGTCAACCCGTCACGACCGGAGGGCTGCTGCCGGGCCATGGTCGCTATGGACGACGGCGGCCTGCGGTTCTACGCTCAAGTGAGAGCTGTCCTCAGTTGGTGTCGTCCAGACCCCGCGTGCCGATTGAGAAGCGATGGATACCGATGACCTGACGATCAAGACCATCCGCGCCGGGCCGGCGTGCACGCTCGTCGTGAGCGGTGAGCTGTGCTATTCCTCGGCTAGCGGGTTCCTGCACCATGCGGCACGGGTCGTCGACGACCGGACCGGGCGGCTTGTCCTGGACCTGGCCGGGGTCACGTTCCTTGACTGCTACGGGCTACGGGCGCTGGCCATCGCGACGGGCTTTGCGCCAGGCGACTGCCCGGTCATCATGCGGTCGCTCAGTCCCGCGGTGCACCGGATCCTCGACCTGCTGGACCTCGATCCAGAGAACATCCGGGAACTTAACACCGATGCGGACCCGCGGCCGGGCCGCGTGATCACTCACAAGAAACGTGTCCAGGCCGGGCCGGGCGACCTGGACCTTGACGCGTAAGCGTCAATCCGGCCCGGCCATCGCCCGGCAAGCTGCTAGAAGTACGGAGAGGAGCCCAATGTGCACCCTCACTGCTACCGGATCATCATCGGGGGTGGTATGAGCACAGTCGTCCGCCGCGGGTTCGAGGGGTTCAAGATCCAATCCGACGGCGCGTACACGACGCTCACGGCCGACCTCGATCAGGCTGCCCTGTACGGAGCGCTTTATCGTATCGAGTCACTTGAGCTCAACCTCATCGGGTTCGAAAGGACATCAGAAGAGGTGGGCTGACATGTGACTACCGTTCATGATCACGGAACAGCAGCTACCCGTGCCGCCTGGAGCTACGGCTATGCACGTCGGTGGATTCCCTAACTGTCGTCGCTGAGGCGGGTGCGGGGGCCGCGGATGGTGAACAGCAGCAGGCCGGCCGCGAAGACCGCGCAGGCGCAGATCCAGGCGCCGCGGTCGGCGGGCGGGCGGACCGGCCAGGTCCACGGGGCGGTCCAGGCTTCGAGCAGGGCGTACTGGCAGAACACCATGTATCCCAGCGGGAGCGTCCAGGCGAGCAGGCCGCCGGTGACCAGCGAGCACAGCAGCCCGATGCCGGTGATCCCGATGACGTTCCTGGCGAGCACCAGAACGCCCTCGTTGAGGCTCTCCCCGGCGGCGCCCAGCTGAAGCAGCGCGATCGCCAGCCCGCACATCCCGGCGGCGGCGAACAGGCGCAGGTACGGCAGCCAGCGCCCGGCGGACCGTTCCGTCTCGCCGAACGGGCTGTGCGCCGTCACCGCGATCACCGTCGCCGCGCCCGCCTCGATGATCAGCGGGACTTGCTGCGCGTAGGGGCCGGAGTTGAACGCCCAGTGCCAGTGCAGCGCCGCGTGCAGCAGGGCGCCGCAGACGGCGAGCGCGAGGATCCCGGCCGGGACACGCCGGCTGCGCAGGTGAAGCCACACCAGGCGCACGCCAGACGGGCCACGCCAGGCAGCCCCGGCTGGGGCGGCCGGAGGCTTCAGTACCTCGGCGGCGGTCACGGGATCTGCGCCAGGGTGATCGTGCCGGCCCGCAGGGCGGCCAGGTGCGCCGCCAGCCAGGCGTGCCGCGCGCTGGCGGACAGCGCGGCGAACCGCTGCGCGGCGGCGGAGACGCCGGCCGGCGTCCCGGCGATCGGCTGCCGTTCTGGAGCATCTGGCCGATGGTCGCGGACAGGTTCGTGACCGGCCGCGGTCAGCAGGGCGTCCTCCACCGCCTGCTGCGCCGGTCCCAGCAGAATCGGGACAGGACCCGCATGAGGCGGCCGCCCGGTGAGGAACGCGTCAAGCAGCCCCTGCTGGAACCCCTCGCGCCACCCCACCGGCGTCGGGGACGCCGAGGAACTGGCCGAACATGGTTCCCACATGCTCCGCGGTGAACTCGAACACCGGCGGGTTCCCGGAGATGCCACTCTGGACATCCTTTCCGCCGCTCACGCTCGCCACTTCCTTGGCGCCGGCAGGCGCGCCGGGCAGGCCCGCGATCTCGGCGGTCACCGGGGTGAACGCCGCGGCCAGGTCGTCCCAGGTAGAAGCTGAACGCTGGGTGGACGCACACCTGGAACCCGGGCGAGGACGTGCAGGCCTGGGTGACGGGTACCGGCTGGACGCTGGCCGCCGAGTGCAGCGCCGGGATCTCCCATCCGCCGGCCGCGTCCGGTTTCGCGGTCCCGGCCAGCGCGAACGCGGTCCAGGACGCGGCGACGCCGCACGCGACCAGGATGGCTGCGGCCGCGCGAAGCAGCCAGCCGTCACTACGGGCGAGCGCGGCGCGCAGCGACGCAGCCGCGCGCGGGCGCGAGCTCGCGAAATGCCGTCGCCAGGCCGAGCACGCCGAACAGCGCGACCGCGATCCCGCCCATGAACATGACCTGGGTAATCGTCAGGTCCGGTGCGACGTGGTAATAGACGCCGGCGTCGGCGACCGGCGGGGCGTTGGCCGGCGACAGCAGCGCAGAGGTGCCCGGCGAGGCCGTGACGCCCAGCGCCTGGTGGAACCCGGTCTGGTAAAGGACGAGCGCGCCGATCGCGACCAGCGGCGCGGTGAACCGCCCGGGGAAGAAGACACCGCAGGTGAACCCGATCACGGTCACCACGGTCACGCCGGCCGCGCCGACGAGCACCGGCCACAGCGGCGGCCCGCCCCAGGTCGCCTGCAGCGCGGTCTGGATGTACAGCACTGCGACCCCGGCCATGAACGCCATCAGCAGCCAGCTCAGCGTCCCGGCCAGGGTGACGCTCTGCCGCGCCCACGCCGCGCGGGGCGTGGCCGCCACCAGGTCGATGGTCTTCCTGCGCCCCTCGCGTGATCCCGCCCATGCGCCCAGGCCGCCGGCGAACGCGCTGAACTCGAACAGCATGTGATCGGTGATCGCGGACGCGCGCAGGGTCCAGACGGGCGGGAACCCGTCCGCGGTGCGGACCGTGTTGAAGTAGAAAACCGCCGCGAGCAGCGGCAGCACGTACGGCACCGCGTTGCGCTTGAACTCCAGCCGCAGCGCCCGGGCCGACCGCGGCAGTGCCAGCCGGGACGGGGGCATGCTCATGACGCTCATGACCGGGCCGCCGAAAGCACCGCGCTGTAGCCGCGCTCCAGCGGCGCGTCGCCGACGCCGTGTCCCGCGCCGCGGGCGGTCAGCTCGTCCGGCGTGCCGCGGAACACGATCTTCCCGGCGGACATCAGCGCCACCTCCGAGCACGCCGCGCCCACGTCCTCGACGAGGTGCGTCGACACGATCACCGTCGCGGTCTCCCCCAGCGATCGCAGCAGGGCGCGGAACTGCACCCGCTGCTCCGGGTCCAGGCGGCGGTCGGCTCGTCGAGCAGCAGCAGGTCCGGGTCGTTCACGATCGCCTGCGCGATCCCGACGCGCCGCAGCATCCCGCCCGACAGCGTGCGCAGCTTCGCCTTCGCCTTGGCGCCGAGGTCAACGCGCTCCACGGCCACCGCCACCGCTTTCGGAACCGCGGCCGACGGCATTTCCTTGAGCAGCGCGAAATACTCGATGAATTCCACGACCGTGAACGACGGGTAATACCCCAGGTTCTGCGGAAGATAGCCGAGCCGCCGCCGGATCTCCCGCCGCGCCGCCGGCCTGCGCGGATCCCGGTCGAGCAGCCGGATCTCTCCTGACGACGGCGGCAGCACGGTGGCGAGCATGCGGAGCAGGGAGGTCTTCCCGGCCCCGTTGGGGCCGAGCAGACCGAAAACCCCGGGCCCCAGCTCAAGGCTCACGCCGTCAACGGCCCTATTTTTTCCGAACGAGCGGCGGGTATCTCTCATATCCACGTTCACTGGAGGCCCCTTTCCGGGCGTACCGCGTAAATGACGACCGCGGCGCAGCATGCTGCGACGGCCAGGTAAGGCAGGTAAGCGTGCGCGTTCGTGACCGAGGCCGTGAACTGGCCGCTGGCGCTCTGGCCGGCGAGCACCGTGATCACCCAGGCGGCCACTCCCGCGCCGGCGCCGACGACGGCCGACCTGGCGGCCACCGCGGCCGCCAGCGCCAGCGCGCTGACAGCGGTCATCGGGAGCAGCCACCCGAACGTCAGTGCCACGGCCGCGCCCGAGGCCGCGCTCGCCAGCAGCCCGAGCACGGAGTTCAATGCGAACACCGCGACCGCCCGGGTGAGCAGCACCATGCGGTGGCTGACCGCGCAGCTCGACGACAGCTCCCACGCCGGGTCGATGCCCGGGCCGTACGCGAAGGCGATGCCGACTGCCGCGACCGCCGGGGCGACCAGCCACACGAGCGGCTGCCCGGGCCCGAGGCTGATCAGCGCCCCGGCGCCGAACACCACGACCGTCGAGATCAGCCACGGCAGCAGCAGCGACGGGGTGGTGACCAGGGCGCGGGCCAGACCTGGTGAGCGCAGCAGCCGGGCGGCTGTGCGCTCGATCCAGCCGGGATGCCGCCGCCACACCTCGGCGGCGACGCTCGTCCAGACGCGGCCCAGGTCGACGCCGTCCGGCGAGTCATGGGCGGACGAGAGCCGGCCCGGCTCGTTCGGGGAAGTCATCGTGTTCCTCCCAGGACGGCCCGCAGCATGGCGCGGGCGCGGTGGGCGCGGCTCTTGACCGTGCCCGCGGGGACGCCGAGCAGGGCGGCGATCTCGGCGACCGGGCGGTCTTCGACGTACATGAGGCGCAGTACCTGTCCTTCCGGGCTGCTGAGAGCGGCGGTGATGTCGGCGCGGACGATGGCGGCTTCGGCGGGGTCCAGGCCGGCTGCGGGGTTTCTTCGAACGGTGCGGTGACCGGCCCGCGCCTGCGCAGCAGAAGAGCGGCCTGGTTACGGGCGATCACCCACATCCAGGCCTGCGGCGTCCCGCGCGGCCGGTAGCCGCTGGCGCCCTTCCACACCGCCAGGAACGTTTCCTGGAGCACATCCTCGACATCCGGCGGCGGCAGCGCGGCCCGCAGGCGCCCGGCCAGCCACGGCGCGTGTCGCCTGAACAGCTCGCGCAGTGCCGTGTCGTCGCCTGCCGCCAGGGCCGCGATCAGCTCGTCATCATCCATCACTTCATCTATTGCACCCAGGGCCGGCCCGGTTCACCGTGAGACCGTTTCGTGTTGCGGAAGGTCTCGAAACACCGCGATCAAGGCAATCGACATCACAGCAGTGCCAGGTAAGACAAAACGAACCGCCCGACTCGACGTCGGACGGCTCGTAATGCGGCAGCTGAGGCCAAAGAAACCCCAGCTCAGCGGCCCAACATTAGCCCTTCAGCAGCTGCCGGGCCATGACCATGCGCTGGATCTGGTTGGTGCCCTCGTAGATCTGGGTGATCTTGGCGTCGCGCATCATCCGCTCGACCGAGTAGTCGTTGACGTAGCCGTAGCCGCCGAGCAGCTGCACCGCGTCCGTGGTCACCGACATGGCGACGTCGGACGCCAGGCACTTGCAGGCGGAGGAGAAGAACGTCAGGTCAGCGACCTTCTCCCCGGCCATGGCCCGGTCCGACCTGGCCGCCGCCGCGTAGGTGAGCTGCCGCGCCGCCTCCAGCTTCATGGCCATGTCGGCGATCATGAACTGCAGGCCCTGGAAGTCGGCGATCGCGCGGCCGAACTGCTTGCGCTCCTTGACGTAGCCGAGCGCGTAATCCAGCGCCCCCTGGGCGATGCCGAGGGCCTGCGCCGCGATCGTGATGCGGGTGTGGTCCAGCGTGCGCAGCGCGATCCTGAACCCCTCGCCCTCGGCGCCGATCAGCCGGCTGGCCGGGATGGCGCAGTCGTCGAAGTACAGCTCCCTGGTCGGCGAGCCCTTGATGCCGAGCTTGTGCTCCGGCGCGCCGAACGAGAACCCCGGATCCCCGTCCTCGAGCACGAAGGCCGAGATCCCGTTCGCCCCGGCCGACGGATCGGTGACCGCCATCACCGTGTAGTACTTCGACACCCCGGCGTTGGTGATCCAGCGCTTCACCCCGTTCAGCACGTAGCCGGAGTCCGTGCGCACCGCCTTGGTCTTCATGGCCGCCGCGTCTGATCCCGCCTCCGGCTCGGACAGCGCGTAGGAGAACATCGCCTCGCCCCGCGCGACCGGCGTCAGGTACCTGGTCTTGACCTCCTCGGACGCGGCGAGCAGCAGCGGCACCGTGCCGAGCTTGTTCACCGCCGGGATCAGGGACGACGACGCGCAGGCCCGCGCGACCTCCTCGATGACGATGGCCGTGGCGATCGCGTCGGCGCCGCCGCCGCCGTAGGCCTCCGGGATGTGCACTGCCTGCAGGTCCGCCTTGACCAGCGCCTCGTAGACGTCCCAGGGGAACTCGGAGGTGCGGTCCACGTCGGCGGCCCGGGGCGCGATCTTGTCATCGGCCAGGGCGCGCACCGCCTCGCGGAGCGCCTCGTGCTCCTCGGACAGCGCGAACGCCGGGAAGTCATCGCTCATGCCTCGATGGTAACCGCGCCCCGCGGACGAGCTCAGATGGCCACCACGTCAACGCGCCTGCCTCGGGCTGCTGCGCCGGCGGATGGCCGCCGGTCTCGGCCGTGGCGATGGCCAGGTCGCCCCTTTAGGGCTGGCCATGCACGACGATCCTGTAGACGCGGGCCTGGTAGGTGCCCGCATTGTCGGGGGGCAGCTTGGTGAACCAGATGAGCAGGTAGCGGACGTGCGCCGACGGGTTCAGCTGAAACCGCACCGTGCCGCCCGCGTTCGCGGCGGTCGCCACCGGGGGCAGCCACGACGGGATGGCCTTGGCGCCGGCCCGTAGCTGGAGGCCGGCACCGGAGCGGCTGACAAGCGAAAGGCGCACCGAGGAGACGGTGACCCTTCGGCCCATGTCGACCAGCAGGCCGGTACCGGTCTTCAGCCGGCCGAACTGAGCGGTGGCGTACCACTGGCTAAGCCAGGGCGCGGCGGCGTTCCCGCCGACCGCGCGCGCCGCCAGCCGCGGATTGTCGCCGTCGGCCGGGCCGGCCGGGCCAAACGCCGTCACGCTGGCCGGGGTGAGAACCTGAACCGCGACGGGGCGCGGCGAGACCGGAGCGCTGGACGGCGCCGTGGTGGCCGGGGACGTCTGGGCCGGCGATGCCTGGGCCGTACCGGCCTGGACGACCGGGGTGCTAGCCGTCGGGCCGGTAACGGCACCCGGCCGGGAGGAACGCAGGCTGGCCGCGGCGGACACGGGCCGTTCCCGGCCCACGCCGGAGGCGAACTTGTACGCCGGCGAAGCCGATGGCCGCCAGGACCAGCACCGCCAGGAGCGCCGTCCAGCGCACCCGCCGCCGCTCGCGCTTCCTCAGCGGCATGCCCGGCTGGAAGGCCTCCGCCGCGGTGGTTTCCTGGGCGGATCGCCACGTCGAATCGAACTCGTCGATCAGCGGCAAGGGATCCTCCCCCACAGCGCGGGCGATGGCGCGGATATGCCCCCGCGCATAGAAGTCACCGCCGCACGCAGCGTAGTCATCCTGCTCTATTCCCCGGATGATGGGTTCCGTGACGCGGGTGCGGTGACTGACTTCGCCGACGGTGAGCCCGGCCCGGCGGCGGGCGGCGGCCAGCGTCGCGCCGATGCTCACGCGCGCCTCCTAACCCCCGAGGGCTGATCCCTGGCCAAAGGTTGCGGGGAAACGTACCCGCGACTCATGGCCCTTACCCGGGCAGAGGACCGCTATCGGGGCAGAAAGGCCACCCGTTCGGGAAAATTACGGACGCTGGTCGCGCAGGGCGGCACCCTTGGCGCGGGCCTGGTCCGCCAGGGCCTCGGCGAAGGAGACGAGCCTGGCGCGCAGGGCCTCGCCGCCGGGGCCCTCGGCGGCACCGAGAATACGGACGGCGAGCAGGCCGGCGTTGCGGGCGCCGCCGACCGCGACGGTCGCGACCGGGATGCCGGCCGGCATCTGGACGATCGAGAGCAGCGAGTCGAGACCGCCCAGGTTGGCCAGCGGGACGGGCACGCCGATCACCGGGAGCGGCGTGACCGACGCCAGCATGCCGGGCAGATGCGCGGCGCCGCCGGCGCCGGCGATGATCACCCGCAGCCCGCGGCGTTCGGCCGAGGAGCCGTACTCGATCATCTCGTGCGGCATCCGGTGCGCGGATACCACGTCGGCCTCATAGGGGAGGGCGAACTCGTCGAGGACTTCGGCCGCGGCGCGCATCACCGGCCAGTCGGAGTCGCTGCCCATCACGATCCCTACGAGGGCGTTCACTCGCCGTCCTCCTTGCCCCAGCGCAGGTAGCTGGCGGCGCGGCGGGCCCGGTCCGCGAGCTCCTCCGGATCCCGGTGGTCCCGGTCCCCGGTCACCGTGACGTGGCCGATCTTGCGTCCCAGGCGCACCGGCTTGCCGTACATGTGCACCTTCACGGCGGGGTCGGCCGCCATCACGTGGATGTACCTGTCGTAGACGTCCGCGTCGTCGCCGCCGAGCACGTTGGCCATCACCGCGACCGGGGCGGCCAGCGCCGGGGACCCGAGCGGCAGGTCCAGAACGGCCCGCAGGTGCTGCTCGAACTGGGACGTGCGAGCCCCCTCGATGGTCCAGTGACCGCAGTTGTGCGGGCGCATCGCGAGCTCGTTGACGAGCAGCCCGGCCGGCGTCTGGAATATCTCCACCGCCAGCAGCCCGGTCACGCCGAGCTCGTTCGCGATCCTCAGGGCCAGCTCCTGGGCCTGGGCCCGGCGGCCGGGGGTCAGTCCGGGGGCGGGGGCGATCACCTCACGGCAGATGCCGTCCCGCTGGACCGTCTGCACCACCGGGTACACCGCGCCCTGCCGGTGCGGGGACCGCGCCGCGAGCACCGCGAGCTCGCGCTCGAACGCGACGTACTCTTCGGCCATGAGATCGATGCCGTGCGCGAGCACCTCCGCGGCCTCGGCGGCGGACTCGCACACCCACACGCCCTTGCCGTCGTAGCCGCCGCTGACCGCCTTGAGCACCACCGGCCAGGAGCCGTCCGCGAACTCCTCGACCTCGGCGATGGTGCGCACCGGCGCGAACCGCGGGCAGGCGATACCCAGCCCGGTCAGCCGCTCGCGCATGGCGAGCTTGTCCTGGGTGAAGCGCAGCGCTGCGGCGTTCGGCCGGACCTGGATGCCGTCATGCTCGAGCGCTTGCAGGTGCTGGGCGGGCACGTGCTCGTGGTCAAAGGTGAGCACGTCGCAGCCGGCCGCGAAGTCGCGCAGGTCCGCCAGCGAGCGGTAGTCCCCCAGCCGGGTGCCCGCCGCCACCTGGGCCGCGCTGTCCCCGGCCGAACCGGCCAGGACACGGAAGCCGACGCCGAGGCCGATGGCGGCCTGGCTGGTCATCCGGGCCAGCTGGCCGCCGCCGACCATGCCTACCACGGGCACCCCCGGGGGTGCCGCGGCGGCGGGGCGCGGCGTGGCTGGCGCATCCGCGGAATCGGTCACGCTCCGTACCCTACGGGACCGGCACCCGCCCGGGCGCCCGGGATGTAACTCATCTATTTCGCTTGCGGTACAGGTTTTTCCGCCGTGAAACGTTGTGGCCTTTCGTTACCCAATTAGAAGGGTAAAAGACTTATGATCAGGGCCCACCGGAGGGGAGTGCGCAAATGGCGACACGCGATCAGGACGTCACACACGGCGGCCACGCCGGCCCGGGCGTCCTCGTCCGAGAGGGCAGTTACGGCAGCCAGGTCATGTCGGTCGAGCCGGGCGGGGCGGAATTCATCCCGCTCAACGAACGGCACGGCAAGCCGCTTCAGCTCTTCTGGACCTGGACCTCGCCGAACATGGAGTTCGCCACGATCTTCGTCGGCGTGCTCGCGGTCGCGGGCTTCGGCCTCGGGTTCTGGGAGGCGGCGCTGGCGCTGGTGCTCGGCAGCGCGATCGGCGGCATCACCCAGGGCATCCTCTCCCTGCGCGGGCCCAGGTACGGCGTGCCGCAGATGGTGCTGAGCCGCCTGGGGTTCGGCTACTGGGGCAACGCGCTGCCCGCCGGGCTGAACTCGGTCACGGCCGGCATCGGCTGGTTCGCCGTGAACAGCGTCAGCGGCGCCCTGGCGCTGAACGTGCTCACCCACCTGCCGCAGGTGCTGTGCCTGCTCATCATCGTGGCGGTGCAGGTCGCGGTGGCGTTCTTCGGCTACAACCTGATACACGTCTTCGAGCGGTACGCCTTCCCCATCCTCGCCGTCATCTTCCTGATCGCGGGCGCGGTCATCCTGAGCAAGGCCCATCCGGGCGCGTCGCACCACACGATTCCCGGCGCGTTCCTGCTGACGTTCGGCGCCTCGTTCGGCTACGCGGTGGGCTGGAACCCGTACGCGTCGGACTACACCAGGTACTTCAAGCCGGACACGCCCAGGGGTCCCATCGCCCTGTGGTCCGGGCTCGGGCTGTTCCTCTCCTGCGCGCTGCTCGAGATCGTCGGCGCGGCCGTCGGCACCTCGGTCGGCGCGGGCGACGCGCTGGCCGGTCCCGGCGGCATGACCGGGTTGCTGGCCACCCCGCTGGCCGACCTGACGCTGCTGGCGATCGCGCTCGGCGCCGTCTCGGCGAACGTGCTCAACATCTACTCCGGCGCGCTGTCGTTCACCGCGATCGGCATCAAGCTGCCGCTCTCGCTGCGCCGCGCGATCGTGGCGCTCGGGTTCGGCACCATCGGGTTCTTCCTGGCCTGGAGCGGGCTGCACAACGCGGGCACCAAGTACGAGAACTTCCTGCTGATCATCGCGTACTGGATCGCCCCCTGGCTGGCCGTCTACTTCTGCGACCTGCTGCTGCGGCGCGACCCCGACGAGACGCTGCTGTTCGCGACCCGGCGGGCGAACTGGGCCGGGCCGGCCGCGATGGCGATCGGGATGGGCATCTCGATCTGGCTGTTCTCCAACCAGACCGAGTACGTGGGCCTGGTGCCGAAGCACTTCGGCTCGGCCGGCGACCTGACCTTCGAGGCCGGGTTCGTGATCACCGCCGTGGTCTACCTGGCCTGGCACGCCATCGCCGGGACCGGGCGGGAGAACACGCTCAGCGCCTGACGGACTGGGTCGCTGGCGGCTGGGTCTCTGACGGACTGGGTCGCTGGCGGCTGGGATTTGCCTTGTCCGGCGGACTGTGTTCCGTTTCATACCCCTGTCTCAGGGAAGGCGGAGTCGTCACTGAGACGCCGCCGGTAGCATGTGCGGGTCTCGACTGGAGCCTGTACGGGGGTTCGCACAGGCCAGATGATGCCGTTCCGAAAGGATTTTTCGTATGCCCAGGATGGTGAGCCTTCGCAAGCGCTTCGCCGACCTGATTCCTGAGCTCGCGAAATTCGGCGTGGTCGGCCTGGTCGGATCGGTCGTCGACTTGGGCGGCGCGGCCTACCTGCACGGCGCCGTCGGCATCGGGCCCATGGTCTCCAAGGGACTGTCCATCACCGCGGCCACCGTGATCACCTACCTCGGCAGCCGGTTCTGGACCTTCAGGCACCGGGTCAACCAGGCGCTGCTACGCGAGGGAATCCTGTTCGCCGCGCTCAACGTCGTCGGCCTGGCCATCGCGGAATGCGTCATCGCGCTCACCACCTACGGGCTCGGCATGAAGGGCACGCTGGCCTACAACGCGGCCAGCCTGGCTGGCACCGGGCTCGGGACGATCTTCCGGTACTTCTCGTACAAGAAGTGGGTGTTCCTGGCCGGTGCTCCCGGTGCCGCCGTCGCTGCCGGGGAAGCCGCGGTATCCGGGATGGTCGATGCCACTGAGGCGAGCGAGACCGGGGCGGTCCTGGCCGGGACGGCCCTGGCCGGGACGGCCGACGCGCCCTGGGGGCGGCACGAGCCTTCGCCGGAGCACGGTTACGGACCGCCGTGGGAGCATCTCGACCCCGCGGACGCGCCGCGCCGCTAGCTTGTGGCGATCGCTAGCTTGTGGCGATCGCCAGCTTGTGGCGGCTGCTGGCTTGTCCGCGGGTGGCCTGCGTTACGCGGGACCGCGGACCGGCTGAGTGCCCGGGCGAGGCGGGTGCTTGGGCAGGAACACCGCGAACGTGGCGGGCTTCGCCTTGACCAGCACGACGCGGCCGCCGTCCGCGGCCGCCATCGTCCGGGCCAGCGCCAGCCCCAGCCCGGTCCCCTCCGGGCGGCCGCTGACGCTCCGCTCGAAGATCCGGGACACCAGTTCCGGCGGGACGCCCCGCCCCTCGTCCCTGACCTCGATCACCACCGAGCGCGCGTTCTGCGAGGTCTGCAGGGTCACCGTTCCCCCGCCGTGCATGAGCGCGTTATCCAGCAGCGTCGCGAGTACCTGGGCCAGCCCGCCCGGGGTGACGTGCGCCTGCAGGCCACGCACGCCGATCACCGCGAGCTTGCGCCGCACCCGGCGGAAGGCCGGTTCCCACTCGATGACCTGCTGCTGCACGATCTCGTCAATGCCGGTCAGGGCGGCCGACAACGCGGTCGCGCGGCGGGCCGGGCTGAGCAGCTGGGTCACCACGTCGGCCAGGCGCTCGGCCTGGGTGAGGGCGGCGCTGCCTTCCTCCCGGACCACCTCCGGGTCGTCCGCGGCGGCGATCATCTCCTCCAGCCGCATCGACAGGGCGGTCAGCGGCGTGCGCAGCTGGTGCGAGGCGTCCACCGCGAGCTCGCGGTCCGCCGCGAGCAGGCTGCTGAACCTGCGCGCGGACGTGTCGAGCCCGTCGGCCACCTGATCGAGGTCGGCCAGCCCGTACCGGCGGCCGAGCGGCCGCGGGTCGCCCGCGCCGAGCCGCGCGGCCGCCTCGGCGAGTTCCTCGACCGGCCGGGCCAGGCGGCTCGCGAGCAGCGCCGTCAGCCAGCCGGCCAGCGCGGCCGCCACGATGATCAGCGCGCCGATCACGCCCAGCGCGGCCGCCCCGCGGCCGGCCTCGATCACCAGGGCGGGGACGCCCACGATGAGGACGGCGACCAGCGCCACAGCCCAACTAGAGAACCACAGCCTCCTGCGCATCGCTCACCTCGCGGCGGGGCATGGCGACCGCGCGGGGCCCCGCGGCTGCGCGGGGCGTGGCGGCTGCGCGGGGCCCGCGGTGTCAGTCGCCGCGTTCAAAGCGGAACCCGACGCCCCGGACCGTGGTGATGTACCTGGGACTGTGCGCGTCGTCGCCGAGCTTGCGGCGCAGCCAGGAGATATGCATGTCGAGCGTCTTGGTCGACGTCCACCACTTCGCGTCCCAGACCTCGCGCATGATCTGCTCCCGGGTGACGACCTTGCCCGCCTCGCGGAGCAGGATCCAGAGCAGGTCGAATTCCTTGGTGGTCAGGTCCAGCTCGGTATCGCCGTGCCAGGCCCGCCGGGCGTCCGGGTCGATCCGCACGCCGTGCGCGGCCGAACCCTCCGCCGTTCCCCGCCGGAGCAGCGCGCGGACCCTGGCGAGAAGTTCGGCCAGCCGGAACGGCTTGGTGACGTAGTCGTCGGCGCCCGCGTCGAGGCCGACCACCGTGTCCACCTCGTCGGCCCGCGCGGTGAGGATCAGCACGGGCACGGCGTACCCGCCGGCCCGGACCCGGCGGCATACCTCGAGCCCGTCGAGCTCGGGCAGGCCGATGTCCAGCAAGATCAGGTCGACGCCTTCCCCCAGCGCCTTGTCGAGCGTGCTTGGCCCGTCGGACGTGACGTCCACCTCGTATCCCTCCCGGCGCAGCGCGCGGGACAGGGGTTCGGAGATCGAGGTATCGTCCTCAGCGAGCAGCACGCGGGTCATGAGTAAATAGTAAAGGCACGGTAAAAAGCCGGGGCCGTCCGGGGCGGCCCGGTGCGTGCCTTCGTCCGGCTCGAGGGGCGAGTTCTTCCGGGCCCGGGACGGTTTTCCGAACAGGCCCGCGGGCGGGGTCCTGACGGACTCGCAGTCCCGATTCCAGAATCGCGAAGCCCTTTTATTACCGGAAAGACGGTATCGCACCACTGGTTTCCAACCAGCGGGTCTCCACGCGAGCCGTGCATGCTGCCGGCCCGGCATGCGCTCCGCACCACCTTCCCGCACGCCCCATGAGCCCCGCACGCCGCAGCCCGCGCCCGGCGCAAGCGACAACGACGGAACATTGAGGTCGCTATTACGACAACGATGTTCCGTCGTTGTCGTTGAAGGGTACTCGGGGGAAGGGGCGGGGGTGGGTTTCAGGGGCGAGTGGAATTGCTGTGGCGGCGGGGCTGCTGGGATGATCGGACTGGGCCTCTGGCGGCGGGACGCGCGGACGCGGATCAGGCGGGGCTGATTCCGTGGCGGCGCCGGGGCGGCGTCCGGTCCTTGCCGCGCGCGGCGGCGAACCGGCGGACCAGTTCGTCCCGCAGGTCTTCCGGCTCGACGACGTCGTCCACCACCAGTTCGGAGGCCAGCCGCAGGATGTCGATGTCGCGCTCGTACTCCTGGCGCAGCCGGCCGGTTTCGGCCGCCCGCTCCTGCTCGTCGGAAATCTGCTCGAGCTTGCCCGCGTAGACCGCGTTCACCGCGGCCTCAGCGCCCATGACGGCAATCTTCGCAGTGGGCAGGGCCAGCGTGGCGTCCGGCTCGAAGCCGGGGCCCGCCATCGCGTACAGGCCCGCGCCGTAGGCCTTGCGCACCACGACGCAGATCTTCGGCACGGTGGCGTCGGACATCGCGGCGATCATCTTCGCGCCGTGCCGGATGATCCCCTGCCGCTCCACGGCGGTGCCGACCATGAAGCCGGGCACGTCGGCGAGGAACAGCAGCGGGATCCCGAACGCGTCGCAGGTCTGGATGAACCGCGCCGCCTTGTCCGCCGAGTCCACGAACAGCACCCCGCCCTTGAACATCGGGTTGTTCGCGATCACCCCGGTGACCTGGCCGTCCAGCCGGGCGAAGCCGGTGACGACCTCGCGCGCCCACAGAGAATGAACCTCGAAGAAGGATTCCTCGTCGACGAGCCCGCGGACGAACCGGCGCATGTCGAAGGCCTGCCGCTCGCTGGCCGGGACCAGCGCCCGCAGGTCGGCGGGCTTCGGAGGACGGGCGGCAGCGACAGGCAGACCCGAGGACCAGTTCTGCGGCAGGTAGGACAGGTAGTCGCGGACCGCGCCGAGCGCGTCGGCCTCGGTCGCGGCCAGGAAGTGCCCGCTGCCGGACACCGTGCAGTGCAGCCGGGCGCCGCCCATCTCCTCCAGCGTGGTCTTCTCGCTGACCACCATCTCGACCATCCGCGGGCTGCCCAGGTACATCGAGGCGTTGCCGTCCACCATCGCAGTGAAGTCGCAGAACGCCGGGATGTACGCGCCGCCCGCCGCCGAGGGGCCGAACAGCGCGCAGACCTGCGGGATCGAGCCGGAGGCCCGGATCTGGGTGCGGAAGATCCGGCCCGCGCCGCGGCGGCCGGGGAACATGTCCACCTGGTCGGTGATCCGTGCCCCGGCCGAGTCGACCAGGTAGATCATCGGGATGGCCACGTCGTAGGCCTTCTCGATGATCCGGATGATCTTCTCCACGGTACGCGCGCCCCACGACCCGGCCTTGACGGTGGAGTCGTTGGCCATCAGCGCGACCGGCCGGCCGCCGATCAGCGCGGTGCCGGTGACAACGCCGTCCGCGGGCAGCCCGTCCGCCAGCGCGTTGGCGAACCGGCCGTCCTCGGTGAAGCTGCCCTCGTCGACGAGGAACGCGATCCGGTCCCTGGCGAACAGCTTGCCGCGCGCGGCGGCCGCCTCGTGGTAGCGGGTGGCGCCGCCCCGCTCGATGGTCTCGCGGAGCTTGGGGAAGTCGGTCACGGGGTCCGTCTCGCGCGGCTCGCCGGAATCGGTCATGGGGCAATTGTCCTGGTGCGGGGGCCCGCGCGCAGCACCTGGGAGGGTAGGGTGCGGCCGACGATGCCCTCCGCCTCGGTGGCGGCCGCGATCATCGCGTCCAGGTTGATGCCGGTGGCCACGCCCATGTCCTCGACCATGTGCACGAGTTCCTCGGTCGCGATGTTGCCGGTCGCGCCCGGCGCGTACGGGCAGCCGCCCAGGCCGCCGACCGAGGCGTCGAAGTCGGACACGCCGAGTTCCAGGGCGGCCAGCACGTTGGCCAGCCCGGTGCCCCTGGTGTTGTGGAAGTGCAGGTTCAGCCCGGTCTCCGGATGAGCCGAACGGAACGCGCCGACCAGCGCCCGCACCCGGGTCGGCGTGGCCATGCCGGTGGTGTCGCCGAAGGAGGCCGAGTCCGCCCCGTCGGCGATGGCCCGCCCGGCCACCGACACCACGCGGCTAACCGGTACGTCGCCCTCGTACGGGCAGCCCCAGGCGGTGGAGACGATCACCTGCACGGTGGCGCCGCGGTCGTGCGCCACCGCGATGATCTCGGCGATCTCGTCCAGCGACTGCCCGGTAGAACGGTTGACGTTCTTGCGGTTGTGCGTCTCCGAGGCCGACACGACCGCCTCGAGCTCGGTGAAACCCGCGTCGAGGGCACGCAGCGCGCCGCGCAGGTTGGGCACCAGGGCCGAGTACCTGACCGAGGGCGACCGGGCCGCCCGCTTCCACACCTCGTCGGCGTCGGCCATCTGCGGGATCGCCGACGGCCGGACGAACGACACCGCCTCGATCCGCTGCACGCCGGTCGCGGACAGCCGGTCGAGCAGTGCCACCTTCGCGTCGGTCGGCACCGGGTCCTCGTTTTGCAGCCCGTCCCTCGGCCCGACCTCGCGCACCGAGATCCGGTCCGGAAGTTCCCAGCTCATCCCTCCAGGCTAGCCGTCGCTGTGAGCCAGCTGAGCGACCACCCGCGCCGGACGGGGCGCATTCAGGAAACTCTGTGACATCTCAGCGAGAACCTAGCGGCGGTCTTGTGAATTTTTCCAGGTCAAGAGGCGAACATGGGAGCCGCGAAGGGGTGGTCCGAACGGACCTGGTTACTCCCCCGGCCACACCGGCCTGCGCTGACTGGCGAATACAGGCCCGGTTACTCCCCCGGCCACACCGGCTTGCGCTTCTCGACGAAGGCGGCGATGCCCTCCCGCCGGTCGGCCGAGAGCGCGGCGGTCCGCCAGGCGGCGTCCTCGATGTCCAGCCCGGCCTCCAGCGAGACGCCCCAGCCGTGCCGGATGGCGCGCTTGGCCGCCCGGACCGCCACCGGGGAGTTGGCGGCGATCTGCGCGGCGAGCTCGAGCGCCGCCGGGCCGTCCTGGCCGACGGCTACCCGGCGGTCGACGAGCCCGAGCCGTTCGGCCTCGTCGATGCCTACCCTGCGTCCGGTCAGCACCAGGTCCGCGGCCCGGCCGGGGCCGAGCCGGCGCAACGCCAGCTGGGTGCCGCCGCCCCCGGGCACCAGCCCGACCGTCACCTCGGGCAGGCCGAAGGTGGCGGTGGCGTCGGCCACCACCAGGTCGCAGGAGAGCGCCAGCTCACAGCCGCCGCCGAGGGCGAAACCGTGCACCGCGGCGACGGCGGGCTGCGGCAGCGCGAGCAGCGCGCCGAACACGCCGCGGATCGCGTGCCGCTGGCGCAGGATGTCGGCGTCCGTCATGCCGGCCCGTTCCTTCAGGTCCGCCCCGGCGCAGAAGGCCCGCTCCCCGGCGGCGCCGAGCACGACCACGCGGACCTCAGGCGCGGCGGCGAGCTCGGCGCAGGCCCGGGTGAGCTCCTCCGCCATCGCGGTGCTGACCGCGTTCATCGCCTCGGGCCTGCTGAGCGTGATCTCGGCCACCCCGTCACCGGGATGCCGCGACACCATGATCGTCTTCATGCGGGATCGTCTCCTTCCGGTGCAGGCTAGCCGTTCAGGGCTGGTTCCTGTCGTTCCGCTCCAGCCTGCGCTGCTCCTCTTCCACCAGCCGGAACAGCGTGGCCTGCGTGAATTCCACTCGCGGGATGTCGGTCAGCACGATCTGGCCGTGCTCGCCTGCCGACTCGACCACCAGCCGCCCGCTACCGAGCAGCCGGTCGAGCAGGCCCTTGGCGAACGACACGTCGTTGATCCTGGCCAGCGGGATGTCCCGGCCATGCCGGGTGATGATGCCGTCCCGCATCCGCAGGCGCCGGGTAGTCAGCTCGTACATGGTCGTCCGCCAGCGCAGCACCGGCACCATCAGCCACAGCATCAGCGCCAGGACCGCGACCGCGGCCACCGCCAGCCGCTCCACCGCCGCCGCCGAACCCGACGGGATCAGCGCCTCCGCCACCAGCGCGACCGCGATCACCAGCACCGCGACCAGCAGCGGGCGGACCAGCGTCTTCCAGTGCGGATGCACACGCAGCACGAGCTGCTCATCGTCGGTGAGCGAAGGATCTTGTACCATACGGCAAATATTGGCACGTCGCGGCTTCCCGCGAGCCAAAGGGCGCCGACGGCGACTGGACTCCCCCTGCGAGCCAAAGGGGCGCGGCGGTGCCTGGACTGAGGAGCGAGGAGCCTGCGACGAGCGACGAGGGAAGGCAGCGCCTCAAAAGCGCCCCGGCGGCGAGCGGGAAGGCAGAGCACTGGCTGTTCGGCCTCGTGCTGGCCGCCGCCGTCGTGCTGCGGGTCCTGGCCACGCTGGCCTTCCGGCCCATCATGTGGTTCGGCGGCGACTCGGCCTCGTACCTGGCGACCGGGCTGCGGCTGATCCCGGATCCGAGCCGGGTCGGCGGCTACGGCTTCATGCTGTGGGTGCTCCGGCCCCTGGCTGGGCCAGCACTGCACAGCCTCGCGCTTGTCGCCGCCGTCCAGCACCTGATGGGCCTGGCCATGGGCGTGCTCATCTACCTGCTGGCGCGCCGTTACGGGCTGCCCGCCTGGGCCGCGACGCTGGCGGCCGTCCCGGTGCTTTTCGATGCGTACGAGCTCCAGCTTGAAGGCGATGCAGTGCCCGACGTCCCGTTCGGCCTGTTGATTGTGATCGCCCTGTACCTGGTGCTGCGGTCACCGGGCGAGCGGCGGCCGGCCCAGACGGCCGTGGCCGCCTTCCTGCTCGGGATCTCGGCGATCATCTGGCCGGTCGGGCTGGCCCTGCTGGCGATACTGCTGGTCGCGCTGCTGATCCGGCGGGCGGGGCTGGTGACCGTCACCGCCGCGCTGCTGGCCGGGGCGCTCCCGGTCGCGGGGTACGCCGCCTGGTTCGGCCTGCACGAGCACCAGTTCAGCCTGACCAGGAGCGACGGGGTGTACCTGTGGTCGCGGACGATGTCGTTCGCCGACTGCGCGGCGATCAGGCCGCCGGCCAGCGAGCGGGTGCTGTGCCCGCCGGCCGGGCCGCGGATCGCCGCGTCCCTGTACATCTGGGACGGGAACTCGCCGCTGCTGCGGATGCCCGGCGGCCGGTTCTCGGCGCGGACCAACGCGCTCGCGCTCAACTTCGCGCTGCGGGCCATCGCCGCGCAGCCGGGCGGGTACGCCGCCGCGGTGGGCCACGACGTCGCGCTGAGCTTCTACTGGGACCGGCCGGTCCACCCGGACGCCGGGATCGTGGACAGGTACCAGTTCTCCGACGCGGCGACGGCCTGGGTCCCGGCGACCATGCGCACCCCGGGCGGCGGGACCGTGGCCGGCGACCAGGCCGCCTACGACGGCGGGCGGGCGGCCCCCACCCGCGCGGTCCAGCCGTTCGCCTCCTGGCTGGTGAGCTACCAGCGGTACGCGTACCTGCCGGGGACGCTGCTCGGGGTGATCCTGCTCGGCGGCCTGGCCGCGATGATCGTCCGGCGGCGGGTCCGCGGCGCCGGGCTGCCGTGGGCGTTCGCGGTGACGATCCTGCTCGTGCCGCCGATGATCGCGGACTTCGACCTGCGCTACCTGGTGCCCGCGATGCCCGCCGCCTGCCTGGCCGCGGCGCTGGCCTTCGCCCCGGCTGCTGGTCAGCGCAGGTGGACGACGTTGCCCGCGGCCACGGGCAGCTCGGTGCCCGGCGAGACGCGGACCAGCAGCCTGCCGTCCGGGTCGACGCCGACGGCCGGGCCGGAGAGCGCCTGACCGCCGGGGAGTTCGGCCCGGACCAGGCGGCCGATCGTGCCGGACCGCTGGGTGTACTCGGCGCGCAGCCCGCAGCGGTCGGGGTCGCCGCCGGCCTGCCGCCAGGCCTGGTACCAGCGCTCGAAGCCGGCCAGGATCGCGATGAGCAGCGGTTCTCTTTCCGGGGCGGCGGCGGAGTCCGGGGCGGTCGAGTCCTGGGCGGCGGTCGAGTCCTGGGCGGCGGCGGAGTCCGGGGCGGCGATGCGCAGCGAGGTCGCGGCCAGCGCGCCCGGGCCGGGCGGCGGCAGCTCGTCCGGGCCGGTGGACACGTTGAGGCCGACGCCGACCACGACCGCGTCGCCGGCCGCCTCGGCCAGGATCCCGCCGAGCTTCGCGGCGCCGGCCAGCACGTCGTTCGGCCATTTCAGCCTGGCCTGCACGCCCGTCACGCTGGTGACCGCCTCGGCGACGGCCACCCCGGTGAGCAGCGAGAGCCAGCCGCGCCGGGCGGGCGGCACCGCCGCCG
Source organism: uncultured Actinomycetes bacterium (assembly GCA_963722275.1). Lineage (GTDB taxonomy): Bacteria > Actinomycetota > Actinomycetes > Streptosporangiales > Streptosporangiaceae > Palsa-504. Next base: position 63,100 of record CAVRMX010000033.1, read on the forward strand.
GGCGCACCAGCAGGGAAAACGTCAGCGCGGCGCGGGGCGGCGACACCCAGGAGCGGCCCAGGCGGCCGCGGCCCGCGCTCTGCTCCTCGGCCGCGAGCACCACGCCTTCCGGCTCGCCGCGCAGCGCCCGGGCCAGCAGGTCGGCGTTGGTCGAGCCGGTGCGGGCCACGACCTCGACATCGCGCCACAGGCCGCCTGGCCGGAACGCGGCGCGGCGCAGGCCCGCCGCGTCCAGAGGCTTACGGTTCTCGGCTCGCATGGTAACCCACTATTGTTCAGGTGCCAGGAGGAGGGAAATCGTTGACCGACCTCGGAACGAGCCAGCGCCGCGACGCAGACGACGGCAGCGCGCCGAACGGCAGCGTCGCGCCGGGGCGCCGCTTCCGGCTGTGGCCACCGGAGATCGCCTGGGACGCCGGCCCGCTCGAGGCACGGGTCAGGTCCGTCGCGGCCAGCCTGACTCCCGCCGCGCTGTGGCGGAACCACCGGCTGTTCACCATCGCGGCCCTCGTTTCCGTCATTCCGCGGGTCATCGCCGCGCTCGGGTTCAAGCCCGCCCTGTTCATCCAGGACTCGTTCTCCTACATGAAGCAGAGCGTCCAGCTCCTGCCGCTTTCGGAGCTCAGGCCGGCCGGGTACCCGCTGGTGCTGCACCTGCTGCAGCCGTTCCACAGCCTGCTCCTGGTGACCACGGTGCAGCACCTGATGGGCATCGCGCTCGCCGCGGTCATCTACGCGGTGCTGCGCACCCGCGGGCTGCCGGCCTGGGGCGCGACGCTGGCCGCCGCGCCGACGCTGTTCGACTCCCGGCAGATCTGGCTGGAATCCTCCATCCTGCCCGACACGCTGTTCACGCTCGCGCTCATGATCGCCGTAGCAATCCTCATCGTCCGGCCCAAGCCGACGATCTGGCAGGCGATCATCGTGGGGCTGCTGGTCTCCTGGGCCTCGGTCATCCGCGGCAACGGCGCCCCTGTCATCGTGGTCATCCTCGCCTTCCTGCTGATCCAGCGGGTCGGCTGGAAGGTCTTCACCGCCTGCCTCGCGGCGTTCGCGGTCCCGCTGGCCGCTTACGCGCTGCTGTTCTTCTCCGAGACCAGCCAGCTCAACATCACCGACAGCAGCGGGCTGTTCCTGTGGTCGCGGACCATGTCGTTCGCCAACTGCGCGATCATCAAGCCGCCGGCCAACCTGGTCCCGCTCTGCCCGCAGAACCAGCCCGGGTTCCCGGTCACCCGCGCCCCGGCCTGGTCCGTCCCCGCGCTGCTCGACGAGTACACCCCGGCCGATTACCTGTGGAATGCCAAAGCCTGGTACCGGACCGACGCGCACCCCGGGGTCAACGCCTACAACAACAAGCTGGCCATGCAGTTCGCCGAACGGGCCATCGAGGCGCAGCCGCTCGACTACCTCAAGACCGTGGGCAAGGAGGTGTTCCTCACCTTCTTCGCCACCGACCGGTCCCAGGATTACCTGGCGATGCAGTTCACCGTGGCCCCGCACGTCGATCCGATGGCTCCCTACATGAGGTACTGGGAGAACAGGTACGCGCACGCCCACTCGAACACGCACGTAGTGCAGCCGTGGGCGTACTTCATGTTCCTGTACCAGGAGCCGGTCTGGTTCCCCGGGTTCGTCTTCTTCCTCGTGATGGCGGCCGGGCTGGTCCTGCTGATCAGGCGGTGGCGCGGCTGGGGCAAGTACGCGGCCCTGGCCTGGGGCGTCGCGATCGTCAACTTGGTGCTTCCGATCGCGGCGCACGAGCTGGACTACCGGTACGCGATCTCCGCGGTGCCGTTCGCCTGCCTGGCGCTCGGCCTGGTGTGCAACCGCAAGCCCGCGCCCGGCGCGGCCGGGGCGTCCCCCGCCGGGGCGTCCCCTGCCGGGGCGGGCACGGCCGGGGCGGGCACGGCCGCGGCGCCGGCCGTCCCGGACGCCGGGGAATCGGCCAGTAGCTGACCCGGGCCCGCCGGTAGGCTTCCGCCCATGGACGACACGCAATGGCGCACGCACCGGCTCGAACTGGACGACCAGACCCTGCGTGAGTGGGACGCCCGGGTGCTCGCGTCCGGCGCCGAGGGGATCGTGCTCGACCGTTCGGCGTTCTACCCGGGCGGCGGCGGCCAGCCGCCGGATCACGGCGTGCTGCTGTGGGGCGGCGTGCAGACCAGGATCACCGGTGCCCGCAAGGGCGACGACCTTTACCTGATCCCGGCCGAGGGCGACCCGCTGCCGCCCGCGGGCACCGCGGTGCGCGGCGCGCTGGAGGAGGACCGCCGGACCGCGCTGATGCGCACGCACTCCGGCCTGCACGTGCTGTGCGGGGTGGTGTTCCGTGACTTCGGCGCGCTGGTGACCGGCGGCAACATGGAGCCGCTGACCGCGCGGATGGACTTCAACCTGCCGGAGGTGCCGCCGGGCTTCCGCGAGGCCGTCGAGTCGGCCTGCAACGCCGAACTGGTGGCGGACCGGCGCATCGACGTCCGGGTGCTGCCCCGGGACGAGGCGTTCGCCCTGCCCGACATCATCCGCACCGCGACCAACCTGGTGCCGCCCGAGGTCAAGGAGGTCCGGATCATCGACATCGTGGGCCTGGATCAGCAGGCCGACGGCGGCACCCACGTCGCCTCCACCCGCCAGGTCGGCCGGATCGAGGTCGTCAAGATCGAGAGCAAGGGCAAGGGCTTCCGGCGCCTCCGCATCCGCATCGCGGATTAACCGCGCTCGCTGATGCCCCCGCGCCCCGTGGTGCTCGAGGGACCACTGGTCCTCCCGCCCGCAAAATAACCGGGAGGATCCGGCCTGCGGGGAGGTACCCCAGGGCTGCCCAGATCCTCCCGGTAAGCCATATCCTCCCCGTTAAATTCACTTCTCGCCGCATCCGCGGCGCGTCAATGGGCTCATGGGACCAGTGGGGCGCAGTAGCTCGGGCGGGGAGCCGGGGCGGCCGGTCAGCCGGTGTTCTGCAGGCCGGCGGCGACGCCGTTGACGGTGAGCAGGAGCAGCCGCTCCAGCCGGTCCTGCTCCTCATCCGCGGGGTCCGCGTCGCGCAGCGCGGCCAGGGCGCGCAGCTGCAGGTACGACAGGGCGTCCACGTAGGGGTCGCGCAGCGAGACCGCGCGGGAGAGCACGTGCCGGTTGGCCAGCAGCCGGTCGTGGCCGGTCACGGTGAGCACCAGCCGCCGGGTCAGGTCGTACTCGGCGAGCACTAGGTCGGTCAGGTCCTGCCGGCCGCCCAGGGCCAGGTAGCGCACCCCGATCAGCCGGTCGGTCTTGGCCAGGCTCATCTCCGCGTTCTCCAGCAGCACGCCGAACAGCGGCCACTCGCGGTACGCGCGCCGCAGCATGTCGGCGCCGTCGTCGTCCGCGATGGCGGCGAGCCCGCTGCCCAGGCCGAACCATCCCGGCAGGTTCATCCGGGTCTGCGACCAGGCGAAGACCCACGGGATCGCGCGCAGGTCGGCCAGGTCCATCGCGGCCGCCGCGCCAGCGCCGCCGCCAGGGCCGCCGCCAGGGCCGCCACTGGGGCCGCCACTGGGGCTGGCCGCCGGCCGCAGGCCGCGCTTGGCCGGCCGCGAGCCGATGCGCAGGCCGCCGATCTCGCCTAGCGGGCTGATCCGCGCGAACCAGTCGGCGAAGCCGTCCGCCTCGACCAGCCGGCGGAAGGCCGCGCAGGCGGCCTGGTCGATCCGGATGGCGATGTCGCGGTAGGTTTCGGCCGCCGCCGCGGTCCGTTCCTCGATCCGCGCGGACGACGCGAGCAGCACCGCCGAGCCCACCTGCTCCAGGTGCCGCTTGGCGATCGCCTGCTGCCCGTACCGGGCGAAGATGACCTCGCCCTGCTCGGTGACCTTGAAGGACCCGTTGACCGAACCGGGCGCCTGGGCGAGCACGGCCCGGCCGGCCGGGCCGCCGCCCCGGCCGAGGGCGCCGCCCCGGCCGTGGAACAGGGTCAGCCGGACGTCGTTGGCCGCGGCCCAGGCGGCCAGCCGGGCCTGGGTGTCGAAGAGCCGCAGGGTGGCGCTGGCCGGGCCGAGTTCCTTGGCCGAGTCGGAGTAGCCGAGCATCGCCTCGAGCTTCCGGCCGCTGCCCGCGAGCCGCTCCGCGACCTCCGGCAGCGCGAGCATGCCGGTCAGCACGCCGGGCGCGTTGGCCAGGTCGGCCGCGCTCTCGAACAGCGGCACCACGTCCAGCACGGGCACCCGGGCGCCGGCCGTGGCGTAGCGGGCCAGCTCGTGCACCGCGGCGATGTCACCGGCCGAACGGGTGAAGCTCACCACGTACCGCCGGCAGGCGTCCACGCCGAACCTGTCCTGCACCCAGGCCACGGCGCGGAACGTGGCCAGCACCTCCTCGGTCCGGGCGGACCAGGGCTCGCTGTGCTCGATGCCGGGCGGCCCGGCCGCGCGGAGCTCGGCCAGCGCCCGGGCGTGCACCTCGCTGTGCTGCCTGACCTCCAGGCCGGCCAGGTGGAACCCGAACGTCTCCACCTGCCAGATCAGGTTCTGCAGCTCGCCGTGGGCCTGCTTGCCCGCCCCGGCCGCGGCCAGCGATTCCTGCACGATGCGCAGGTCGGCGAGGAACCCGGCCGGGCCCGGGTACGCCAGGTCGGCGTGCCGCACGCGGGTGGCGGCCAGCCGCTGCGCCGTGTACAGCAGGTAGGCACGGTACGGCTCCTGCGGCGAGCGCGCGTCGATCTCGGCCAGCAGCTCCGGGTGCGCGGCGTGCGCCGCGGCCAGCGCACGCCGGAGCCCGGCGGCCGGCGGGGTCGTCGCCGCGTGCAGGGTCAGCGCCCGGCCGATCCTGGTCGTGGCGTTCTCCAGCGCGCGCAGGATGTGCTCGGCCTGGATCGTCGCGGTCTCGCGGGTGACCTGCGCGGTCACGAAGGGGTTGCCGTCCCGGTCGGCGCCCACCCAGCTGCCGAACCGCAGGAAGGCCGGCGCCGCCGCCGGGGCACCGCCCGCCGCCGGGGCACCGCCCGCCGCCGCGGAAGCACCGTCCGCCGCGGGCAGGGCCACCGTGGCCACCGCCCGGTCCAGTTCCCGGTACACCGCCGGGACCACCCGGAACAGCGTCTCGTCGAACGCGGTCATGACCGTGCGGACCTCGTCGATAGGGTCCATCGCCTTGACCCGCAGCTGCGACGTCCGCCACAGCAGGTCGACCTGCTCCCGCAGCCCGCGCCGCGCCTCCTCCCGGTCGGCCGCCCCGGTGCGCTGGTCGTCCAGCGCGTCGAGCAGCCCGCTGATCCGGCGCAGCGCCTCCACCACCGCGCGCCTGCGCGCCTCGGTGGGGTGCGCGGTGAGCACCAGGTGCACCCGCAGCGAGGCGAGCAGCTGGCCGAGATGCTCCGGCCCGGCGTCCCGGCTCAGCTCGGCCACGGCGGCGGCCAGCGACTCGCGTACCGGCTCGTGACCTGTGTCGCGTTCCCGCAGGTTGCGGATGCGCTGATGTTCTTCGGCCAGGTTGGCCAGGTGGAAGTAGACGGCGAAGGCCCGGGCGACCTGCTCGGCCGCCTCCAGGCTCCAGGACGCGACCAGCTTGGCGATCTCGTCCCCGGCCCGGTCGGCGGGTGCACCGTCATCTCCCGGGCCGGCCGCCGGGCACCCGTCCCGCTCGCCGCGGCGCGCCTCGATCACGGCCCGCCGGAGCCGCTCCACGTCGTCCAGCAGCTCCGGCCCAACCGAATCGCGGATGACCTCGCCGAGGATGTCGCCGAGCAGCCGGACGTCGCGCCGCATCGGCTCCGGCAGCGCGGCGCGATCTCTGTCTCGTTCCCTGTTCACGGTCAGAGCTTAATTCCCCGGGGTGAGCTGCCCGCTAGCCTGTCCCCATGACGACTCAAGCCGCCGAAACCGGGCCAGGAAGCGAGCCCGCTCCCGACCAGCACACCACCGCGGGCAAGATCGCCGGTCTGGAGCGGCGGCGGTCCGAGGCGGTGCACGCCGGCTCGGAGCAGGCGGTGGCCAAGCAGCACGAGCGGGGCAAGCTGACCGCGCGGGAGCGGATCGAGCTGCTGCTCGACCCGGGCTCGTTCACCGAGTTCGACGAGCTGGCCAGGCACCGGGCACATGACTTCGGCATCGAGGCCACCCGGCCGTACGGGGACGGCGTGGTCACCGGGTACGGCACCGTGGACGGGCGGCCGGTCTGCGTGTTCAGCCAGGACTTCACCGTGTTCGGCGGCTCGCTCGGCGAGGTCTACGGCGAGAAGATCGTCAAGATCATGGACCACGCGCTGAAGACCGGCTGCCCGGTGATCGGCATCAACGACGGCGGGGGCGCCCGGATCCAGGAGGGCGTGGTGGCCCTCGGCCTGTTCGCCGAGATCTTCTACCGCAACGTGATGGCCTCCGGCGTCGTCCCGCAGATCTCGCTGATCATGGGCCCGTGCGCGGGCGGCGCGGTCTACTCGCCGGCCATCACCGACTTCACCCTCATGGTCGAGGGGACTTCTCACATGTTCATCACCGGCCCCGACGTGATCAAGACGGTGACCGGCGAGGACGTGACCTTCGAGGACCTCGGCGGGGCGCACGCGCACGGCGTCAAGTCCGGCGTGGCGCACTACCAGGCCAAGGACGAGCAGGACTGCATCGACTTCGCCCGCGACCTGCTGTCCTACCTGCCCTCCAACAACCTGGACGAGGCGCCCAGGCGGCCTGGCCGGCGAAACGGAGCTCACCGAGCCCGACGAAGATGACGCGGAACTCGACACCCTCATCCCCGACTCGCCGAACCAGCCCTACGACATGCACGAGGTCATCACCCACGTGCTCGACGACGGCGAGTTCCTGGAGGTCCACGCCGGTTTCGCGCCGAACATCGTGGTCGGCTTCGGCCGGGTGGAGGGCGCCTCCGTCGGCGTGGTGGCCAACCAGCCGATGCACCTGGCCGGCTGCCTCGACATCGACGCGTCGGAGAAGGCGGCCCGCTTCGTCCGGACCTGCGACGCGTTCAGCATCCCGATCCTGACCTTCGTCGACGTGCCGGGCTTCCTGCCCGGCGTGAGCCAGGAATGGCGCGGGATCATCCGCCGCGGCGCCAAGCTCATCTACGCCTACGCCGAGGCGACCGTGCCCAAGGTGACGGTGATCACCAGGAAGGCGTACGGCGGCGCCTACGACGTGATGGGCTCCAAGCACCTGGGCGGCGACGTCAACCTGGCCTGGCCGACCGCGCAGATCGCGGTGATGGGCGCGCAGGGCGCGGTGAACATCTTGTACCGCCGCGAGCTGGCCGCCGCCGCCGATCCCGACGCGCTGCGCGCCCGGCGCATCACCGAGTACGAGGACACCCTGGCCAACCCGTACATCGCGGCCGAGCGGGGCTACGTGGACGCGGTCATCCGCCCGGCCGAGACCAGGCTCGCCGTCACCCGCGCGCTGCGCGCCCTGCGCACCAAGCGGCAGACCCTGCCGCCCAAGAAACACGGCAACATACCGCTCTAGACGCAATTGCCTGAAGCAATTGCTTACGATGCGTGTCCAGATCAATTCACTCTGTTGGCCAAAGTGCCACATCTGGCACGCGCACACAGCGGACTAGCCTAGAGTCTTTGTGATGACCGAATTCGCTACCCCGCTCCCCATCCTGGCCCGTTACGCGGTCATGGTGGATGTCGGCTATATCTATGCCGCGGCGGGTGAGCTGTTGTTCGGGACGAGCGCGCGGCGTGATTTCCGGGTCGACGCGGTCCCGCTGATCCAGGTGGTCACCAAGCACGCCGACGAGCTGATCCGCGGCGAGCTGCTCCGCGTCTACTGGTACGACGCCGCCCGCGACCGGGTGCCGACCATCGACCAGCGGGTCATCGCCCAGATGCCCTGGGTCAAGCTCAGGCTCGGCAACCTGAACGCCCGCGGCCAGCAGAAGGGCGTGGACGCCCAGATCAGGGCGGACATGGAGGCCCTGGCCCGGCACCGGGCGATCACCGACGCGGTCCTCATCGCCGGCGACGAGGACATGGTGCCCGCGGTCGAGGCGGCCCAGGCGTTCGGGGTCCGGGTGCACCTGTGGGGCATCGAGCCGCCGTACGGCACCAACCAGGCCGAGCGCCTGGTCTGGGAGTCGGACACGGTCGACGTGCTCGACAGCTCGTTCCTGCGGGCCTACTTCAGCAAGAACCCGACCGCCGTCGAGCAGCCCAGGTCCGACCCGGTCCTGGGAACCTCGCCGACGGCTCCGACGCCGGCCCAGCTGTTCGGCGAGCGGCACACCCGGGAGCGGCCGACGTCGCGGACCGGCGGGTTCCCGGTCCTGTCCGCCAGCACCGGCGGCTTCCCGGCCATCAGGGACACCGGCCCGATGCCGCGCCTCGGACCCGACCGGACGCGGGTCGAGGAGGCGGGCGAGCACGTCGCGCAGAAGTGGATCCTGACCCGCGGCCGGGACAACATCAGGGACCTGCTGCCCGGCCCGATCCTGCCGCCCGTCATCGACAAGGAACTGCTCGTCGACGCCGAGAAGGAACTCGGCCTGTCGCTGCGGCCGTACCAGGAGGCCCGCGAGTGGCTGCGGGACGCGTTCTGGGAGCGGGTGCACCGGGAGTTCGGCATCAGCCTCGGCCGATCCCGCGGCTGAAGACCTTTAATACCGAACGAGCCATGGTGACCCGCCCCGCCGACCGCGACGAGCCTCCCAGCCAGCCGCTGCTGCGCGTGGTCCGCGGCGACGCGACGCCGGAAGAGATCGCGGCCCTGGTCGCCGTCCTGCTCGCGCGCGAGGGCGACGCCGAGGCCCCCGGCCCGGTTCGTTCGGTCCCTGGATTCTGGTCCGACCGGGCCAGCCGGCTCCGCCGCCCGCTGGCCCCCGCCCCCGGCGCCTGGCGCCGATCTGGCCTGCCCGGCTAGCTCTGCTTGCCCGCTCGCCTCCGGGCCGCCCTTTGAGGCACCTCCTTCCCTCCTCGCTCCTTCGTCGCTCGTCAGTCCAGGCGGCGCCGGCGGCCCTTTGGCTCGCTAGGCGAGGCGCTGCAGGATCAGCTCGCGGACGCGGGGGGCGTCGGCCTGGCCGCGGGTGGCCTTCATGACCGCGCCGACCAGGACGCCGGCCGCGGCTACCTTGCCGTCACGGATCTTCGCCACCACGTCGGGGTTAGCCGCGATCGCGTCGTCGATGGCTTTAGTCAGCGCGCTTTCGTCGCTGACCACGGCCAGGCCGCGGGCCTCGACCACCTCGTCGGGGCCGCCCTGGCCGGCCAGCACGGCGTCGATCACCTCGCGGGCGAGGCGGTCGTTGAGCGCGCCGGACGCGACGAGCTTGGCGACCCGGGCGATCTGCGCGGGAGTGATCGCGAGCGCGGCGGGCACGGTGCCCGCGTCGTTGGCCCGGCGGGCGAGTTCGCCCAGCCACCACTTGCGCGCGTCAGCCGGCGAGGCGCCGGCCGCCACCGTCTCGGCCACCAGGTCGAGCACGCCGGCGTTTTCCATGGCGGTCATGTCCGCCTCGGAGACGCCCCACTCGGCCCGCAGCCGGGCCCGCATCTTGGCGGGCGTCTCGGGCAGCGCCGCCCTTATCTGCTCCACCCATTCGGCCGGGGGGGCGACCGGCACCAGGTCGGGCTCGGGGAAGTACCGGTAATCCTGGGCCTCCTCCTTGGACCGGCCGGGGGTCGTCGTCCCGGTGTCCTCGTGGAAGTGCCTGGTCTCCTGGACGACCCGGCCGCCGGCGTCCAGCACGGCGGCCTGCCGCTGGATCTCGAAGTGGACCGCGCGCTCGACCGAACGCAGTGAGTTGACGTTCTTGGTCTCCGTCCGCGTCCCCCACTGGCTGGCGCCGCGCGGCGCCAGCGAGGTGTTCACGTCGCAGCGCAGCGATCCCTCCTCCATCCGGACGTCGGAGACGCTCAGCGACCGGAGCAGGTCGCGCAGCTCGGTGACGTAGGCGCGCGCGACGACGGGCGCGCCGGCGTCCGTCCCCTCGATCGGCTTGGTCACGATCTCCACCAGCGGGATGCCGGCCCGGTTGTAGTCCACCAGCGAGTACTCGGCGCCGTGGATCCGGCCGGTGGCCCCGCCCACGTGCAGCGACTTGCCGGTGTCCTCCTCCAGGTGCACCCGCTCGATGCCGACCCTCGTGGTCTTGCCGTCCACGTCCACGTCCAGGTAGCCGTCCGTGCAGAGCGGCTCGTCGTACTGCGAGATCTGGAAGTTCTTCGGCATGTCCGGGTAGAAGTAGTTCTTCCTGGCGAACCGGCACCATGCTGCGATGGTGCAGTTCAGGGCCAGGCCAATGCGGATCGCGTACTCGATCGCATTCCGGTTCACCACCGGCAGCGAGCCCGGCAGGCCCAGGCAGACCGGGCAGACCTGGCTGTTCGGCTCGGCCCCGAACGTGGTCGTGCAGCCGCAGAACATCTTGGTCCTGGTGCCCAGCTCCACGTGGGTCTCCAGGCCGATCACCGGCTCGTAGCGCCTGATCGCCTCGTCGAACGAGACCAGCGTGTCCATCGTCATGTCTTCTACAGCCCCTTCGCCTCGGCGAGCAGCGGGTGGCCCCAGCGGCCGGTGAAGGCGGCTTCCGCGGCCGCGGCGACCCGGTACAGCCGGTCGTCGGCCAGCGCGGGCGCCATTACCTGCAGCCCGACCGGCAGCCCGTCCTCCGGCGCCAGCCCGCACGGGACCGAGATCGCCGCGTTGCCCGCCAGGTCCGACGGGATCGTGCACAGGTCGGCCAGGTACATCGCCATCGGGTCGTCGGCGCGCTCGCCGAGCGGGAACGCGGTGGTCGGCGTGGACGGCGACACCAGCACGTCGACCTGGCCGAAGGCCGCGTCGAAGTCCCTGATGATCAGCGTCCGGACCTGCTGCGCCTTGCCGTAATAGGCGTCGTAGTAGCCGCTGGACAGCGCGTAGGCGCCGAGGATGATGCGCCGCTTGACCTCGGCGCCGAAGCCCTGCTCGCGGGTCAGCGCCATGACCTCCTCGGCGTCCCTGGTGCCGTCGTCGCCGGCCCGCAGGCCGTACCGCATCGCGTCGAACCTGGCCAGGTTGGACGAGCACTCGCTGGGCGCGATCAGGTAGTAGGCGGGCAGCGCGTACCGGAAGTGCGGGCAGGACACCTCGGTCACCTTGGCGCCTAGCGACTCGAGCAGCTCGACCGCCTCGGCGAACCTGGACAGCACGCCCGGCTGGTAGCCGTCACCGCTCAGGTCGGTCACCACGCCGATCCGCATGCCGCTCACGTCCGCCTCGCGCGCCGCCGCCACCACCGGCGGCACCGGCGCGTCGATCGAGGTGGAGTCCATCGGGTCGTGCCCGGACATGGCCTCGTGCAGCAGCGCCGCGTCGAGCACGGTCCGGCCGAACGGGCCAGGGGTGTCCAGGCTGCTCGCGAACGCGACCACGCCGTACCGGGACGAGCCGCCGTAGGTGGGCTTGGTGCCGACGATGCCGCAGACCGCGGCGGGCTGGCGGATCGAGCCGCCGGTATCGGTGCCGATGGCCAGCGGCGCCTCGTAGGCGGCCACCGCGGCGGCCGAGCCGCCGGACGAGCCGCCCGGGATCCTGGCCAGGTCCCACGGGTTGTGGCTGGGGCCGAACGCGGAGTTCTCGGTGGACGAGCCCATGGCGAACTCGTCCATGTTGGTCTTGCCGATGATGATCGCGCCGGCCCGCTTCAGCCGCTGCGTGATCGTCGCGTCGTACGGCGGGTGCCAGCCGTTCAGGATGCGCGAGCCGCAGGTGGTCGGCAGGCCCTTGGTGGCGAACACGTCCTTGACCGCGACCGGGACGCCGGCCAGCGTGGGCAGTTGCTCGCCTGCTTTCCGCCTGCTGTCGACGCCGGCGGCCTGTGCCAGCGCGCTGTCGGCCGCGACGTGCAGGAACGCGTGGACTCGCGGGTCTACCGCCTCGATCCGGGCCAGGTGCGCCCGGGTGACCTCGGTCGCGGAGACCTCTTTTTGCGCCAGCGCCGCGGACAGCTCCGCCGCGGTCATGCGGGTGAGTTCCATCGTTAGTCCTCCCCCAGGATCCGCGGCACCTTGAACCGCTGCTGCTCCACCGCGGGCGCCTGGGCGAGGGCTTCTTCCGGGGTTAGGCAGCGCCGGCTCGTCGTCGCGGTACACGTTGACCAGGCCGGTCGCGTGCGACGTCGGCGGGATGCCCTCGGCGGCGACCTCCTGGACCTGCGCGACGGCCGTGATGATCTGGTCTAGCTGAGGCGCCAGATGGTCGAGTTCGGCGTCACTGAGCGCGATCCTGGACAGCCGCGCCAGGTGCGCGACCTCGTCACGGGTAATGGGCATGCACGCCATCCTAGGGGCGATGCGGGAGCGGGCTGTCAGCAATAAGGCGCGTCACCGTGGTCGTACCTTTGTCTTGTTGCCGTGTTCTCGTTCGTCGTGCCAGTGAAGCAAGTCGCTGTGAAGGAGGGAGGCTCCGTGAGATACCTGCTGCTGATTTGCGGCGACGAGTCCGCGGCGGCCCACGCGCAGGACGGCTGCGGCGGCTGGATGGAAGACATGCAGGAGCGCGGCGCGCTCCGGGCCGCCGCCGGGCTGCGGCCGCCGGCCGAGGCCAGGACGGTCCGGGTGCGGCGTCGCCAGCTGCTGCTTTCCGACGGCCCGTTCGCCGAGACCAAGGAGCAGATCGCCGGGTTCTGCGTCATCGACTGCGCGGACCTCGACGAGGCGACCGAGGCCGCCGCGAGGCACCCGGCTGCCGCCTACGGGACGATCGAGATCAGGCCGTTCGGCTGATGAGCACCGACATCGTCCGGGCCGCGGTCGACGCCGCTTTCCGGGACGAGTGGGGCCGGGTCGTCGCGACGCTGATCCGGACCACGGGCGACTGGGACCTCGCCGAGGAATGCACGCAGGACGCGTTCGCGATGGCCCTGCAGCGCTGGCCGAAGGACGGCATCCCCGGCCGGCCGGGCGCGTGGCTGACCACGGCCGCCCGTAACCGCGCCATCGACGTGCTGCGCAGGAAAGCGGTCGGAGCCGCCAAACTCCGGGAGGTCGCCGCCATGTCGTACGAACCCTCGGCGCCCGAGCCCGAGACCGACCACAGCGGGGTGCCGGACGACCGGCTGCGGCTGATGTTCACCTGCTGCCACCCGGCGCTGTCGCTCGAGGCCCGGGTCGCGCTGACCCTGCGCACGCTGGCCGGGCTGACCACGGCGGAGATCGCCCGGGCGTTCCTGGCCAGCGAGCCGACGATGGCCAAGCGGCTGGTCCGGGCCAAGCAGAAGATCCAGCACGCGGGGATCCCGTACCGGGTCCCGCCGGCGCACCTGCTGCCCGAGCGCACGCCGGGCGTGCTCGGCGTGCTCTACCTGCTGTTCAACGAGGGGTACTCGGCGACGGCGGGCACGGATCTGGTCCGGCAGGGGTTGTCGGCGGAGGCGATCAGGCTGGCCCGGGTGCTGGTCCGGCTCATGCCCGATGAACCCGAGGCGGCCGGCCTGCTGGCGCTGATGCTGCTGCACGACGCGCGCCGGGCCGCGCGGCTGGACGCGTCCGGCGACCTGGTGACGCTCGAGGACCAGGACCGCGCGTTGTTCGACGCCGCGGAGATCAGCGAGGGCGTCGCCGTCCTGGAGGCGGCGCTGCGGCGCGGCCGGCCCGGCCCCTACCAGATCCAGGCGGCCATCGCCGCCTGCCACGCGACCGCGCCGGCCGCGGACCGCACCGACTGGCCGCAGATCGCCGCCTTGTACGGCGAGCTCTTTGCATACCTGCCGACTCCGGTGGTGGAGCTGAACCACGCGGTCGCGGTGGGGATGGCCTTCGGGCCGCTGGCCGGCCTGGAGCGGGTCGAGGCGCTGGAGGCGTCGGGCCGGCTGGCCGGCTACCACCTGCTCCCGGCGACCAGGGCCGACTTCCTGCGCCGGCTCGGCCGCCTGCCGGAGGCTTCGGCCGCCTACACCGAAGCGCTGGAGCTGGCCAGCACCGACGCCGAGCGGCGCTACCTCAGCCGCAGGCTGGCCGAAACGTCCATCTGAGCCCGGACCCGTTCGTCGCGTTCACGTAAGCCCTCATCACGAAGGAGACGTGACAGCGATGGACAGCATCAATGACATGATCGCGGCCGAGCGCGCCGAGCTGGCCGGGGTGCTCACCGCGCTGCCCGCGGCCAGGTGGGACGACCCGACGCTCTGCGCGGGCTGGCGGGTGCGGGAGGTCGTGGCCCACATCACCATGCCGTTCCGGTACTCGGGCCGCCGGTTCGCGTTCGAGCTGGCCCGGTCGCGGGGCAGGTTCAACGCCATGGCGGACCGGTGCGCCCGGCGCGACGCGGCCGTCATGTCGCCGGACGAGCTGGCCGCGGCCCTGCGGTCGAACGCGGGCCACCCGTGGAAGCCGCCGGGCGGCGGCTACCAGGGGGCGCTCACCCATGACGTGATCCACGGCCTGGACATCACCGAGGCCCTGGGCCTGGGCCGGCGCGTGCCGGAAGACCGGCTCGGCGTCGTCTTGCCGAACCTGGCCACCCCGAAAACCGCCGGCTATTTCGGCGTCGACCTGTCCGGGCTCGAGCTGCGGGCCTGCGATACCGGCTGGACGTTCGGCTCGGGGACCGCGGTGACCGGTACCGCGCAGGACCTCGCCCTGTTCCTGTCCGGCCGTGAGCTCCCGCCGGGCCGCCTGGCCCGCTGAGACGGCCTGGGGCTACGGGCGGACGGCTTCGGGGCCCTGGGTGAGAAGCATCTGGAAGGCGGCCTCGTCCAGGATGGGCACGCCGAGTTCGACCGCCTTGTCGTACTTGGAGCCGGCGCTCTCGCCCGCCACCACGAAGTTGGTCTTCTTGGACACCGAGGCGGTCACCTTGCCGCCCGCCTGCCGGACCGCCTCGCCCGCCTCGTCCCGGCTCATCCCGGCCAGCGTCCCCGTGATGACCACGGACACGCCGGCCAGCAGCCGGGCCGCGGCACGGTTCGGGTCCCAGCCCGGGTCCTCGAGCCGCACGCCGGCCTCCCGCCACTTCGCGACGATGGCCCGGTGCCAGTCGACCGCGAACCACTCGCGCAGCGACGCCGCGATCGTCGGCCCGACCCCGTCCACCGCGGCCAGCGCGTCCACGCTGGCCTCTTCGATGCGGTCCAGTGAGCCGAACTCGCTGGCCAGCGCCCGGGCCGCCGTCGGGCCGACGTGGCGGATGGACAGCGCGACCAGGATCCGCCACAGCGGCCTGGTCCTGGCCTCGGTCAGGTTGGCCAGCAGCCGGGTCGCGTTGGCGCTCAGCGTGCCCTGCTTGACCATGAAGAACGGGCAGGTCTGGAGTTTGTCGGCGGTCAATGCGAACACGTCGCCCTCGTCGGCGACCAGCCCGCAGTCGAGCAGCGCGGCGACTGCTTCCCAGCCGAGCACCTCGATGTCGAAGGCGCCCCGGCCGGCCAGGTGGAAGAGCCGCTCGCGCAGCTGGGCCGGGCAGGACCTGGTGTTCGGGCAGCGCCAGTCGACCTCGTCTTCCTCCCGGGCTAGCTTGGTGCCGCAGGACGGGCAGTGGGTGGGGTAGACGTATTCGCGTTCGTCGCCGGTGCGCAGGTCGGCGACCGGGCCAAGCACCTCGGGGATCACGTCTCCCGCCTTGCGCAAGATCACCATGTCGCCGATGAGGACGCCCTTGCGCTTGACCTCGTCCGCGTTGTGCAAGGTGGCCCGGTCCACCGTGGACCCGCTGACCTTGACCGGCTCCATCACGGCGAACGGGGTGACCCGGCCGGTGCGGCCGACGTTCACCCTGATGTCCAGCAGCCGGGTGGTGACCTCCTCCGGCGCGTACTTGAAGGCGATGGCCCACCGGGGCGCCCGGCTGGTCGAGCCGAGCGCGCGCTGCTGCGCGATCTGGTCGACCTTGACCACCACGCCGTCGATCTCGTACGGCGGGTCGTGCCGGTGCTCGGCGTAGTAGGCGATGTACTCGCGGACCCCGTCCATGTCGGGCACGACCTGGTACAGCCCGCTGACCGGCAGCCCCCACTCGCGCAGCCGCTCGTACCAGCCGGACTGGGTGTCCGGCGCGCCTTCCCAAGGGGGGTCTGGGGGGACGGGTCCCCCCAGGAGCGGGGGGGTCTGGGGGGTCGTCCCCCCGGGGCGGCGCTGCCCTCGACCCGGCCGATGCCGTGCAGGATGGCGTCCAGTGCCCGGGAGGCGGTGATCCGGGGGTCCTTCTGCCGCAGCGAGCCGGCCGCCGAGTTCCGCGGGTTGGCGAAGGCCGCCTTGCCCGCGTCGAGCAGCGACTCGTTCAGCTTCCCGAACGCCTCGGCCGGCATGAACACCTCGCCCCTGACCTCGAGGGTGGCCGGGTGCCCGGTGCCCTTGAGCCGGGCCGGGATGGAGGAGATGGTCCGGATGTTCGGCGTGACGTCCTCGCCGGTACGCCCGTCACCCCGGGTAGCCGCCTTGACCAGCGCGCCGTCCCGGTAGACCAGGTCGATCGCCAGCCCGTCGATCTTCAGCTCGCACAGGTACGGCCCGGTGCCGCCGAGCCGCGTGACCCGGTCCGCCCAGCCGCCCAGGTCCTCGTCGGTGAAGACGTTGTCCAGGCTGAGCAGCCGCTCCAGGTGCTCGACCGGGGTGAACAGCGTGGATATCGCCCCGTGCACCGTCTGGGTCGGTGAGTCGGGCGTGCGCAGGTCCGGGTACTGCTCCTCGAGGGCGCGCAGCTCGCGCATCGCGGTGTCGTACTCGATGTCGGAGATCGTGGGCGAATCGAGGATGTAGTACCGGTGATCGGCCTCGGTGATCTCCAGGCTGAGGTCGGCGTGCCGTCGTCTGGCCTCCGCAGGAGCCTCCTGCGGCTCCCCGCCCGTCCCGTTCTCGCTCACCTAAGAATCGCCCCCTGTCTCCTCGATCAGCTCGGGCAACATGCTCGCCGCCTCCCGGCACCTGGTCAACGCGGCGCGCGCCTGGTCCGGGGACGCGCCCGCCAGCCCGCAGGCCGGGGTGATCACCGCCTGCCCGGCGCAGGTGGCCAGCGGGAGCCCCAGCCGCCGCCACAGCCGGATGACTCGTTCGGCGGTCTGGCGGGCCTCGACGCTGCCGCCGCCCGGACCGCTCGTCCCCGTGCGAGCGCCGCCGCCCTGGCCGCTGCGCCCGCTGGCGCCGCTGGGCCCGCTGCTGCCTTCCGCGGCCGGGCCTGGCACCGCCGGGACCGCGCCCGCCAGCAGCCCCAGGCCGGCCTCGGCGGCCTCGGCCACCGCGTCCTCTTCCCCCCGCCGTAGCTGGCTGAGGTCGAAGGACAAGGCATCGGCACCCGCCGCCCTGATAATCCCGAACGGGACAGAGGCAGCGCAGCTGTGCACCACCGTGTAGCCATGGGCGGCCGCGATCACCTGCGCCAGCCGGTCCCGCAGCACGTCGGCGTCGACGGCGGCGAGCCGCGACAGCCCGCTGGCCGTCGGCACCAGGCCCGCTGCCACCGGCGGAAGGGCCGGCTCGTCGAACTGGACGACCACCCGGGCGCCGGGGACGCGCTTGGCGACGTCGGCCGCGTAGGCGGCCGCCCCTTCGGCCAGCGAGGCGGTCAGGTCGGCCACGGCGCCCGGATCGGCGATGGCCACGTTCATCGTGCGCGGCAGCTCCATCGTGGCGGCCAGCGTCCAGGGCCCGCAGAGCTGGATCTTGACCGGCCCGCGGAAGCCCTCAAGCACCTCTTCCAGCACGTCCAGGTCGGAGGAGAGCATGGACCTGGCCCGCTCCAGGTCACGGCCGGGCCGTTCGGCCAGGCGCCAGCCGCGCAGGGTGACCTCGGCCGGGATGCCGACCAGCAGCGCGGCGGTCCGGCCGGTGAGGTCCGCGCCGGGTCCGCGATCGGGAAGTTCGGGAAGGTAAGGGAAATCGGGCAGTTCCCCGGCGACGACGCGCATCGCCTCGGCCGGATCGCTCCCGGGCATGGAGCCGATCCCGGTGGCGCTTCCGGCCGGCCACGGGTAGCCCGGCCCATCATGGTCATCACGCACACGTCGAGCTTAGAACCGCCAGCTGACAAACCCGCGATCAGCACGCCCCGGCCAGCCCGGGCGCTCGGCCGGGGCGCTCGGCCGGGGCGCTCAGCTGCCGCGCGTCGGCCAGGACGGAGGCTCGCCCGGCTCATCGTCATCCGGGTCGGTCTCGTCGAGATCAGACCACGTGCGCCGGGGTGCGGCCGGCTCGCGGTCCGGGCGCACGGCCCTATTCGCCCGGCGCACCGACATGGCGATGACAAAGGCGATGCCCACCGTGACCCCGACCAGGAAGACGACCAGCAGGACCACGGCCACCACGGCCGCGGCCCCGCCGATCATGGTTCCCACCCGTCATCCCGCGGGGTTATGTCGCGCAGGCCTACGCCGGTCAGCCTCCGGACCCCGCGGGCGGCGGCATCAGGCGGCGGCCCGGTCAGCGTGTACCGCCTGTCCTCTCGCCGGATTGCCGTCGCGAGCATGACTACGATTCCGAGCGAGACGCCTGTCCCGAAAACCAGGAGCATCGCGATGGCCACTGCTACCATGATGCGGTCCATAAACCCTCCCCGCATCTTGCCGCCGGTGCCAGGCACCGACAGGTCCCACTCGCTGCCGCCCTGGAGAGATCCCAGGGCTTGTGCTGTGAACCAGCCATCGGTTCGCCAGCTGAGCATGTCATCCGGCCCGGCGGGCTGAGGCGAACCGTTGGCCCTGTAGGGGTGGTATGACATGTTCTTCTGTGACCAAGCAGTTGAACTGCCAGAATGTGACCTACCGTTCTAGCCATCCCAACATTTGGTACCTATTAGGGTTCCCTGGGCGCCGTAACCAAAAACCATCCCTCGGCCGGAAATTCCGACAATGAGGATGATTCCACTCGGCCAAGCAAGCCCAGTCGCTGGGATGGCTGGCATGGCTAGCGAAGGAACGGGCGCTGCCCGTGCACCAGCCGGACCGGGCTTGACAACAAGCACGTTACGTGGCCGGGCCGGTCGCGGATGCGTCAAATGACGCGTAGCCGCCGGCTCATTATCACCAGCGGCGGATGGCCCGGCCCTGCTTAGGATCGTTTACGGCAGAAGGCCAGGTCAGCTGGGATTCCGGCGCTGGCGCCCGGGTCCATCACGGCCCTCGCCGGTGAGCGGCGAGGGCCGTGATTCGGCGGTGAGCTGCTGCTCAGTGCCGTCGACTGCTACGCAGCAGCTCACCGGCCGACCGGAAAAACTCCCGCATTCAGGCCTCTGCGGCCGAAGCCGTTCAGCCGGCGCGCGCTCCTCGACATCCGGTTGGGCGCGTCACCGGCCAGGCTGTATGACCGGTCTTCGCGGCGTACCGCCAGGGCGACGACCACGATGACCCCGGTCACGACTCCGCCGAGGAACAGGGCGATGAATACTGAGACTCCGACACCGGCCATGATTGGCCTCCAGCACTTCCGGCTGCGGAGTTCATTCCGCAGGCCCCCGCTTACTTCTGACCTGGCTGCGCGAGGTGCTCTCGCCACCCCTGGTGCTCGTGGCCCACGGTGTCCCCGTCTGCCCACGATCTGATCGTGTTGTCCGATACGTCCAGTTGAGACCGACTGTCCCGCTCTCCGGAGCCATCCCGCAGATACTAGTGCGACCAAGCAGTCTGACTGGTAGGATCGAACCTATGCGTCCTGCCATCCCAGTCATCCCAACCTCTTGTTTGCCTAGCTTGGTGTTACCACCGCCAGGCTGGGTATAAACCCACTGAGGCCAAATATTCCAGTCAGTCAGGTGGCCAGGATGATCCGGACAGGTGGGACCCACCTGTCCGGCTACAGGCGGTTGGTGAGTTGAGGAGGGCCGATGGCGAACCCCTTGTATCGGATGATCGCCGACGATCTGAGAGACCAGATCGAGTCGGAAGTACTCCAGCCGGGCGAGCAGATAGAAACCGAGACCGAGCTGCGCACGCGCTACGGAGCTTCGCGCAATACCGTTCGTGACGCGATCAGGTGGCTCACCAACCTCGGACTTGTGGAAACACGACCCGGCCAGGGCACCTTCGTGGTGAAAAAGATCGACCCGTTCGTTACCACCCTGGTAGCCGATCCCAGGACCGGTGACAGCGAGACCTATCAGTTCGAAGTGAGCAAGAAGAACAGGCAGCCGTCTCTCAGCGATGTTCAGGTCGAGATTCAGAAGGCTAGCGCCGAGATTGCCGCCGGGCTGAGAATCCCCGAAGGTGCCGCGGTCATCAGCCGGCATCAGCGGCGGTTCATCGACGAGACACCCTGGTCCCTGCAGACATCGTTTTACCCGAGAGAGCTTTCTGATCGGGGAGCCAGGCGGCTGAGCGATGTCGACGACATCGTGGGAGGCGCCGTGAAGTACCTGCTGGAGATCTTGGGCCTCCAGCAGGTCGGTTACCGCGAGCTGATTACCGTGCGCGCGCCGAACGCGACAGAAGCGACGTTCTTTAACTTGCCTCAGGACGGCCGGGTCGCTGTATTCGAAAACTTCAGGACCGCGTTCGACCAGACTGGCACACCCATGCGAGTCTCGGTCACCATCTTCCCGACTGACCGGAATCAATTCACAGTTGAAATCGGAGCGGTACCGGAAGACCTGGAGCAGGCGGGCCTGGACGGCCAGGGCACCTGAGCGCTAAGTACAAACCGATTATCGACCGATAACATCGGCTCCGGTCAGCTGGTGCCGGTGAATATATAGCTATTACCAAACTAGGACCACATGTCGAACCCAATCGTCCTGGGCCCTCCGGATGCTACGGACTTGATGGACCGCGCAGACACGCTAACTGCGGTTGGCCATGCTGGCACGACCGTTAGCCGGGTCCCGGTAAACGTCGCCAGGGGGCAGTTTGCCCGCGACCGCTTCGAGAAAGCACGTGCGGCGCTGGACATCACCGATGCCGAGGGCCCTAGAAGCTCGAACTGGCAGGCGCTGGCCCATCCCAAGTTCCGCTGGTACTTCGCCGGCAGCGTAGCGTCCAACTTCGGAACCTGGCTGCAGAATACGGCGCAGGTCATCCTGGCTTACCAGCTGACGCACTCGGTGTTCATGGTCGGCGTGGTGACATGCGCCCAGTTCACCAGCCCGCTGCTGCTCGGCCCGTGGGCAGCGGTCCTGACCCACCGAATGGGCAATTGGCGTGCGCTCATCGCCACTCAGTTCGCATCGATGACCATCGCCGGGACGCTTGCGGGACTGGCGTTCACTGGTTCGCTCACCATCCATTGGCTGCTGGCGGGCGCGCTAGCCATCGGCTTCGCCTTCACATTCGCCTTGCCTGCGATGTCGGTACTGGTGGCGGGCCTCTTCTGGACCGAAGACAAGGACCGTATGGCCCTGGCCACCAAGAGGGCCATGGCCATGGACTCGGTGTCTTACAACCTGGGCCGGGCCCTAGCGCCAGTAGTCAGCGTCCTGATCTTCACCACGATCGGTTTCGGCTGGGCGTTCGCGCTGAACGCGGGCTCGTTCTTCCTCTTCACGGTCGTGCTGCTGTGCTTGCGCCCGCGTCATGCTCGCCCGGCCCCCAACCGATCGCGGGTCATGAACGGCTTCCGCATCGCCAGGGACGAGCGGAGGATCATGATCCTGCTGCTGATGGTGGCGGCCGTCACCGTCGCCGCGGATCCGATCCTGGTGCTAGGGCCGGCCCTAGCCGGGCACGTCTTCCATTCAACCGCCGACTGGTCGGGTTTCTTCATCGCCGCTCTGGGCGCTGGCAACGTCATCGGATCGCTGCGGCCAAGCAGGAGGGGCAGGCCGTCCATCCGGCGGGCTGCGGCCGTCCTTTCCCTGCTGTCACTGGCCATGATCGTCTTCGCGGCCGCACCGTGGCCCTGGCTCAGCGTCACCGCCGCATTTGGCGTGGGTATGGCGTGCCTGCTGGCGGGCGCGATGACACGGTCGCTTCTCCTCGACGGCGCCGGCCTGGACGAAAAGCGCCAGGTCGCGGTGATGGCTGCCTGGGCGGTGGCGTGGGCAGGCAGCAAGCCGATCGCATCGCTCATGGACGGCAGCCTGGCCGGCGTGATCGGCGTACGGCCGACCGGAATCCTCATGGCCTTGCCTGCCCTGGTGCCCGCCCTCGTCTTGATCTGCTGGCCGGCCATGGGCAGACGCATCGCGGGCGGACCGGCGCTCGCAGTTCGCTGACCCGGAAGGAGGCGCGTTTGGGCACGCTCGTCTGAGGACTGACACAAGCTGCAACCGACGGGCTCGCAAAAACCTGTCAACTTACCGTTAGGTTAGGTTTTGCTTCCCCCGGCGCGTATGAGTTTGTCCTCGCGCGAGGGTATCTGCCCAGATCACCGACGGGCATCGAGGCGCGCCTTCAGATCGCACTCGCGGTCGGCAGGAATCCCGAACAGCACAAAACGTCATGATCGCCCCGCGGCAGCGATAATCGGACTGCAGGCGAACAGATGGCGGGCTCTGCCCGGGTCTCGGCCCAGCAGCAGGGCGTCGCAACGTGCATCGAGGAGGTGCAATGGCTAAGCGCCACGGCCGTCCATCCGTGCAGTACCGCTACGAGCACTACGACCCCAGGATGTAGCGGTGGTCGCTGCCTGAGCACGATGCCTTCAACGGAGAGGGCCGCGGTCTGACCTCTCACCACGCCACAGGCCAGATCGGGCAGCGGATGCGGGACGCCCCTCGCCGGGGCGGCATGCGTCCGCTTCCGTGTGCGCACGCAGTTGCATGAGGCACCATGCGGGATCACCGAGGGCGGGCAGCTCATTCGGCTTTGGGCGAGCTGCGGTGATCTCGCACCTGCCCACGCGCGAGCCGTGCTTACGCGCATGCCGGATCCCCGACAGGACGAGCTTGGTGACGCCAGGATTTCGTTGGACCACATTCGATTTGACCGGCCAGCTCCCCGGAGACTGGCAGCAAGAGATCACGGCGGTCGCCGCCGGAGCTGATTTCAGGGACTTCCCGCGCACGCCGATCTTGTCCCGTGAATCCGCGGACGTGCAGCACATCCCGCGCGGCCGGGTCCACGCCAGCGACCTGCGGCGGACCCTGCCCTGGTTGTACAAGCTCTACCGTGATGCCTTCTTCGACCTGGCCCGCGAGGTATCCGCTGAACCCGTCACGGCGGCCCTCGACGACCGGTACGGCATCGTCCTGAACGTACAGCGCGGCACTACCATGCGGTTTGAATGCCACGTCGACTCCAATCCGCTGACCGGGCTGCTCTTCTGCACCGATCACCCGGCGGAGCCGGCGGCGAGCTCGTTTTCGCGCATGACCCGGCTGCGTCCGACATCGACGCGGTCGAAAAGGACTGTTCGGCCATCCGGCCGCACGCCGGCCACATGATCTTCTTCGACGGGCGGGAGCACCCGCATTACGCGCGCCCCCTGTCGGCCGAATCGGACCTGCGGGTCGTCGCGGTGATGAACTTCTACACCGAGTCATACCCGGAGTCGACCCGCCCGCCGGAGCTGAACCGTCATCTCTTCCGGCAGGCATTAACGGCTAAGTCGCGTCCCGCCCGGCGGGAACGCGGGCCGGCGCCGTCACGGCCGACGTGCCGCTGATGGTGGCGCTGCCGAGGACGGTGCCGGCCTCGTAGAGGACGGCGGCCTGGCCCTTGGCCACGCCGCGCGCCGGGCGGTGCAGCCGGATGCGCACCACGTCGCCCTCCAGCCAGGCCGTGCAGGCGTGCACGTCGCCGTGGGCGCGCAGCTGGACGAGGCCGTCGCGGGGCTCGGCCGGCGGGGGCAGCCGGTCCAGACGGGGCGCGTCGCGGTGATCTCGGTGACGTCAAGGCCCTCGGCTGGTCCGACAGTGACCGTCCTGGTCACCGGCTCGATGTCGAGCACGTAGCGGGGCTTGCCGTCACCGGCGGGCGTGTCCACCCGCAGGCCCCTGCGCTGGCCGACGGTGAAGGCGTAGGCACCCTGATGCTCGCCGAGAACGGCGCCGGAGGCGTCGACGATCCGGCCCGGCGCCTGGCCCAGGTGCCGGGCGAGGAAGCCCTTGGTGTCGCCGTCCGCGATGAAGCAGACGTCGTGGCTGTCCGGCTTGTCCGCCACCGCGAGCCCGCGCCGCGCCGCCTCGGCCCGCACCTGGGCCTTGGGCGTGTCGCCGAGCGGGAACATCGCGTGCCTGAGCTGATCCGTGGTGAGCACGGCCAGCACATAGGACTGGTCCTTGCCGGGATCCGCGGCCCGGTGCAGGACGCCGTCGCAGACCCGCGCGTAATGGCCGGTGCAGACCGCGTCGAACCCGAGCGCCAGCGCCCGGTCCAGGACCGCCGCGAACTTGATCTTCTCGTTGCAGCGCAGGCACGGGTTCGGGGTGCGGCCCGCGGCGTACTCGGCGACGAAATCCTCGACCACGTCGCGGTGGAAACGTTCGGCCATGTCCCAGACGTAGAACGGGATCCCGATGACGTCGGCGGCCCGCCGCGCGTCCCGGGCGTCCTCCAGCGTGCAGCAGCCGCGGGCGCCGGTCCGGTAGGACGACGGGTTGGAGGACAGCGCCAGATGGACGCCGGTCACCTCGTGACCCGCGTCCACCGCACGAGCAGCGGCCGTCGCGGAGTCCACTCCGCCCGACATCGCCGCCAGCACCCGAAGACCACTCATCGCCTATCAAGGCTACGCGCCCGCACCACCACTCCCGCCGCATGCCCGCCCGGAGCCGGATATGGAAGGACAGGACGCATGGGACGCGTAGAGATAAGTGAGGCGCGTGGGACGGGCCGGGGGCCGTGGGCGGCGGCGGGGGGCAGGCGGCGGGTCAGCGGGGGCGGGGGTCAGCGGGGGCGGGGGTCAGCGGGGGGCGGCGCGGCGGGCGCGGGCGACTACCTCGCTGACGACCAGGCCCAGGGCGTCGACGTCGTGCTTGGTGGAGGTGTGGCCGAGCGAGAAGCGGAGCGAGCCGCGGGCGCGCGAGTCGTCGGCGCCCATGGCCAGCAGCACGTGGCTGGGCTCGGCCACGCCGGCGGTGCAGGCCGAACCGGTGGAGCAGGCGATGCCGTTCGCGTCGAGCAGCATGAGCAGCGCATCGCCCTCGCAGCCGGGGAAGGAGAAGTGCGCGTTGCCCGGCAGCCGGGCCGGTCCCGGCGGGGGCCCGTTGAGCACGGCGTCGGGTACCGCGGCCAGCACCTGGTGCACCAGGTCGTCCCGCAGCGCGGCCACGCGCTCGGCCTCGTCGGCCTGCTGCCCGGCGCACGCCGCGGCCGCCACCGCGAACGCCCTGATCGCGGGGGTATCGAGGGTGCCGGAGCGGATGTCCCGTTCTTGGCCGCCGCCGTGCAGCACCGGCACCGGGGCCGCGCCGCGGGCCAGGATCAGCGCGCCGACGCCGACCGGGCCGCCGAGCTTGTGGCCGGTCACGGTGAGCGCGTCCGCCCCGCTGGCGGCGAAGTCGACCGGGAGCTGCGCGGCGGCCTGCACCGCGTCGGTGTGGAACGGCACGCCGTACTCGTGCGCCACCGCGGCCAGCTCGCCGACCGGCTGGACGGCGCCAACCTCGTTGTTCGCCCACATCACGCTGACCACGGCGACCTGCTCGGGGGCCTGCGCGATCGCGGCGCGCAGCGCGCCGGGGACGACCATGCCGTCGGCGCCGACCGCCAGCCAGGTAGCCTCGGCGCCCTGGGCCTCCTCCAGCCACCGGACCGAGTCCAGGATGGCGTGATGCTCGACCGAGGTGGTCAGCACGCGGTGTCGGCCGCCGTCCTGGCGCGCCCAGTACAAGCCCTTCACGGCGAGGTTGTCCGCCTCGGTCCCGCCGCTGGTGAAGACGACCTCGCTCGGCCGGGCACCGAACACCTCGGCCAGCTGCTCCCGCGACTCCTCCACCACCCGGCGGGCCCGGCGGCCCGCGGCGTGCAGCGACGACGGGTTACCGAGCCGGCCGAGCTCCTCGGTCATGGCGGCGACCGCTTCGGGCCGCATCGGCGTCGTCGCCGCGTGATCCAGGTACACCGGACTGGTGCGGTTTGAACTCATAGCTGCATCCAGCCTAGCTGCCGCGACGATACAGATGTAACAGGGTAAACCGGGAGCTACCTGCGTTTGCCGATCTCCTCGAGCAGCTGCGGGACCACCTTGAACAGGTCTCCGACGACGCCGAAGTCGGCCAGCTCGAAGATCGGCGCCTCGGGGTCCTTGTTGACGGCGATGATCGTCTTGGAGGTCTGCATGCCGGCCCGGTGCTGGATCGCGCCGGAGATGCCGATCGCCATGTACAGCTGCGGCGAGACGGTCTTGCCGGTCTGGCCGACCTGGAACTGATGCGGGTACCAGCCCGCGTCGGTCACCGCCCGCGACGCGCCGACGGCCGCGCCGAGCGCGTCCGCGAGAGTCTCGATGATCTGGAAGCCCTCGGCCCCGCCGGTGCCGCGACCGCCGGAGACCACGATCGACGCCTCGGTCAGGTCGGGACGCTCGCCGCGTTCGGCCACCACCCGGTTGGTGACCCGGGCGCCGGCGGCCTCCCCGGCCAGCGACACCTGGGAAAGCTCGGCCGCGCCCGGCGCGGCCTCCGGCGCCACCGCGTTGGGCCGCATGGCCACGATCGGAGTGCCCCGCCGGACCCGGGCGTGCACGATCGTCGCGCCGCCGAAGACCGACTGCTCGGCGACCGGGCCATCGTCGCCTGGCTGCAGGTCCACCGCGTCGGTGAGCACGCCGGAGTCGATCTTGACCGCGAGGCGGCCCGCGACCTCCTTGCCCTGGGCCGTGCCCGCCAGCAGCACCAGCGCCGGTGACTTCTCCTTGACCAGCTGGGCCAGCAGCTCGGCGGCGGGCGCGACGACGTAGTCGTCGAAGGCCGCGTCGGCGGCCACGTAGATCCTGGCCGCGCCGTACTCGGCGCACCGCGCCTGGCCCTGTTCTGAGCCCGGCCCGGTCCATACCACCGAGGGCTCGCCGAACCGGCGGGCCAGCGTGATCAGCTCGAGCGTGACCTTCTTGACGTCCTCGTCCACGTGCTCGGCGAGCACCAGGATCTCAGCCATGTCGTATGCCTCCGGGCCTCAGATGAACTTGCGCGTGGCGAGGAACTCGGCCGCCTTGACGCCGCCGTCGCCCTCGTCCTTGACGATCGTGCCGGCCTCCCGCGGCGGCCGCTGCGCGTGATCGACCACCTCGGTGGCCGCGCCGCCGAGCCCGACCGCGGCCGGGTCGATGCCCGCGTCGGCCAGGGTCATCGTCTGCACCGGCTTCTTCTTCGCCGCCATGATCCCCTTGAACGAGGGGTAGCGCGGCTCGTTGATCTTCTCGACCACGCTGATCACGGCGGGCAGCGTCGACTCGACCTCGAAGTACCCGTCCTCGGACACCCGGCGGATGCGGATAGCGGAGCCGTCGATCTCCACCTTGCTGGCCAGCGAGACCTGCGGCACGCCGAGGCGCTCGGCCAGCATCGCGGCCATCACGCCCATCCGGGCGTCGGTCGACTCCGACCCGAGGATCACCAGGTCGAAGCCGGTCTGGCCGAGGACCTGGGCGAGCGCATAGGAGGTGGACAGCGCGTCGGAGCCGGCCAGCCCGTCATCCAGCAGGTGCACGGCCTTGTCCGCGCCCATGGACAGCGCCTTGCGGATCGACTCGGCCGCCTTCTCCGGGCCCATGGTCAAGATGGTGACCTCGGCCTCAGCGCCGGCCGCGCGCTGCGCCTCGGCGATCTGCAGGCCCTCCTCGATGGCGTACTCGTCAAGCTCGTTGATGAGCCCGTCCACCGACGCGCGGTCCAGCGTGCCGTCCGCGTCCTTGAGCTTGCGTTCGGCCCAGGTATCAGGCACTTGCTTGACCAACACGACGATGTTCATGGACTACACCGACCTCCTTGGTTGCTGGCATACAGCCTGCCAAACCGCACCGCGCCGTGCGGCACCGGGTCCACGAGCGTTATGTTACTCGCCGGTAAATTAGCGGCCAAAACCGGCGGGGCGACGGCGCTAACGAACCGGCTGCCCGCTCCGGTCTTCACGAACCGGCTAGGTGGCCGCTACCGTGCCGTCGGCGCTTAGAGTTCCTGGTGGTAAGAATCGGTGGGGAGCATTTAGGAGCAGGAGGGCGATGTGCCTCGGGTCACCGTCATCGGGACCGGATACCTCGGGCTCACCCATGCCGTCTGCCTGGCCGACCTGGGCCATGAGGTGCTGGCGATCGACGTCGACGCGGAGAAGATCGCCACCGCCGGGCGGGGTGAGGTGCCGTTCTTCGAACCGGGCCTGGAGCCGTTGCTGCGGAAGAACCTGGATGCCGGCCGGCTCCGGTTCACCATGTCGTTCGGCGAGGTGGGCGAGTTCGGTGAGGTCCACTTCCTGTGCGTCGGGACGCCCGAGGGCGAGGCGGGCCGGGCCGACCTCGGCGCGGTCTACGCCGCCGCGCAGGCGCTGGCGCCGCACCTGGCGTCGCCGTGCCTGGTGGTGGGGAAGTCGACCGTCCCGGTCGGGACGGCCAGGCAGGTGCTGAACCGGATGCGCGCGCTCGCCCCGGCCGGCGACGGGGTCGACCTGGCCTGGAACCCGGAGTTCCTGCGGGAGGGGTTCGCGGTCCAGGACAGCCTGGCGCCGGACCGCATCGTGCTCGGGGTGGCCTCCGACCGGGCCGAGGCCTGGATGCGCCAGGTGTACCGCGCGCCGCTCGAGGCGGGCGCCCCGCTGCTGGTGATGGACCTGGAGACGGCCGAACTGGTCAAGGTGGCGGCGAACGCGTTCCTGGCGACCAAGATCTCCTTCATCAACGCCATGGCCGAGGTCTGCGAGGAGGCGGGCGCCGACGTGATCCCGCTGGCCGAAGCGCTCGGCTACGACGTGAGGATCGGCCGGCGGTTCCTGTCGCCCGGGCTCGGCTACGGCGGCGGCTGCCTGCCCAAGGACATCCGCGGGTTCCGCGCCACCGCCGCCGACCTCGGGGTGAGCTCGCTGGTCAGCTGGCTGGGCACGGTGGACGAGATCAACCTCGGCCGCCGGGATCGGGTGGTCGAGCTGGCCCGCCAGGCGGCCGGGGGGGCGCTGGCCGGCCGGCGGGTGGCCGTGCTCGGGGTGGCGTTCAAGCCCAACAGCGACGACGTCCGGGACTCCCCCAGCCTGGCCATCTGTGACCGGCTGGCGGGCGAGGGGGCGGTCGTGTCGGTGCACGACCCGGTGGCCATGCCCAGCGCGGCCAGGAAGCGGCCGGGCCTGCGGTACGCCCCGTCGGTCTCCGAGGCGGCCGAACGCGCCGACCTGGTCCTGCACCTCACCGAGTGGTCCGACTACCGGGCCATCGACCCGGCTGCCCTGGCCGCGGTGGTCGCCCGCCGGGTGATCATCGACGCGCGCTGCTGCCTGGACGCCGCCCTGTGGAGCGACGCCGGCTGGACCGTCCACGTGCTCGGCAGGCCGCAGGCGGCTGGATTCCATGATCGCGAAGACTTTGGTATCGAAAAAAATACCTAAACTCTTCGTGATCATGAAAGGCGCGGCGGCGGGGCGGGGGGTCGCGCGGCGGGGGCTGGCGCTTTGGCTGGCGCGGCGGGGGGTGGCGCGGGGGCTCGCGCTAGGGTCGTTCGGCGGCCTCGACCACGTTGGCCAGCAGCATGGCGCGGGTCATCGGGCCGACCCCGCCCGGCATCGGGGCCAGCCAGCCGGCCACCTCCGCGACGTCCTTGGCGACGTCGCCGACGAGGCCGGCGTCGGTCCGGGTGATGCCCACGTCGATGACCGCCGCGCCGGGCTGGACCATATCCGCGGTCAGCAGCCCGGGGCGCCCCGCGGCCACCACCACGATGTCCGCGGTCCTGGTGTGCGCGGCCAGGTCCTTGGTGCCGGTGTGGCACAGCGTCACGGTGGCGTTCTCGCTGCGCCTGGTCAGCAGCAGCCCGAGGGCACGGCCCACGGTGATCCCGCGCCCGATGACGGTGACGTCGGCGCCCGCGATCGGCACCCCGTAGCGGCGCAGCAGTTCGACGATGCCGCGCGGGGTGCACGGCAGCGGGCCCGGCTCGCCCAGGACCAGCTTGCCCAGGTTGGCCGGGTGCAGGCCGTCCGCGTCCTTGGCCGGGTCCATCCGGTTGAGCACGGCGTGCGCGTCGAGCCCGGCGGGCAGGGGCAGCTGGACGATGTACCCGGTGCAGGCCGGGTCGGCGTTCAGCTCGTCGACCACCGCCTCCACCTGCGCCTGGGTCGCGTCGGCGGGCAGGTCCCGGCGGATGGAGGCGATCCCGACCTGCGCGCAGTCCCGGTGCTTGCCGTTGACGTAGGCGCGGCTGCCTGGATCATCGCCGACCAGGACCGTGCCGAGCCCGGGCACGACACCGCGCGCGGCCAGGGCCGCCACCCGCTGGGTCAGTTCGGCCCGGATCTGTCCGGCGGTAGCCTTGCCGTCGAGCACCTGTGCGGTCACGCGTCATCCTCCGGTTTTCAGTGGTAGAAGTGGCGGACCCCGGTGAAGTACAGCGGGATGCCCGCGGCCTCGGCGGCGGCGATGGTCAGGTGGTCGCGGATCGAGCCGCCCGGCTCGGCCACCGCGGCCACGCCGGCCTGGGCCAGGACCTCGAAGCCGTCGGCGAACGGGAAGTACGCGTCGCTGGCGGCGACCGAGCCCGCGGCCCGGTCACCGGCCCGCGCCACCGCCAGGCGGGCCGCATCCACCCGGTTGACCTGGCCCATGCCCACGCCGACCGAGGCTCCGCCGGAGGCCAGCAAGATGGCGTTGGATTTGACCGAACGGCCCGCCTTCCACGCGAAGGCCAGATCAGCGAGCTGCTGCGGGGTAGCCGCCGGGCCGGCCTTGAGCTGCCAGTTCGCCGGGTCGTCGCCCGGCTCGGCCACGCGGTCGGCGGACTGCAGCAACATCCCGCCGCTGACCTGCCGCCACTCCATCGCCCCGAGCAGGCTGGCGCCGGAGGCCCCCGCCAAAGGGGATCGGGGGGGATGAGTCCCCCCGAGGGGAGCCCGGGGGGGCCGGAGGCCCCTCCCAAGGGGGGTCTGGGGGGATGGGTCCCCCCAGGAGCAGGGGGGGTCTGGGGGGGATCGTTCCCCCCGAGGCGGATGAGCCGGACGTTCTTGCTCGCGGACAGGATGTCCAGCGCCTCGGCGTCGAACCCGGGCGCGATCACCACCTCGGTGAACACCTCCGCGATCTGCCTGGCCAGCGCCGCGGTCACCGGCCCGTTGGCCGCGATCACCCCGCCGAACGCCGAGACCGGGTCGCAGGCGTTCGCCTTGGCGTGCGCCTCGGCCAGGTCGGCGCCGATCGCGATCCCGCACGGGTTGGAGTGCTTGATGATGGCCACGCACGGCTCGGCGAAGTCGTACGCCGCGCGCCGCGCCGCGTCCGCGTCCACGTAGTTGTTGTAGGACATGGCCTTGCCGTGCAGCAGCTCCGCAGCCGCGATGCCCCCGGCGGCGGGCGGGCTCCCGGCCTCGGACCGTTCGGCGGAATTGGCTTGGTACAGAGCCGCCCGCTGGTGCGGGTTCTCGCCGTAGCGGAGCACGTCGGCGCGGCGCCACAAGGCCCCGGCCACCGCGGGCCAGCCGGCCTCCCGCGCGATCTCGTCGGGTGCGTAGGCCGACGCGAACCAGGACGCCACCGCGATGTCGTAGGCGGCGGTGTGCGCGAACGCCCCGGCGGCCAGCTGGCGGCGCTGGTCCGCCGTGAAACCGCCCTCGGCCAGCGCGGCGAGCACGTCGGCGTACCGGGACGGCTCGATGACGACGGCCACCGAGCCGTGGTTCTTGGCGGCGGCGCGGACCATCGACGGGCCGCCGATGTCGATCTGCTCCACGCACTGCTCCGGCGAGGCCCCGGACGCGACCGTGGCCTCGAACGGGTAAAGGTTCGACACGAGCAGCTGGAACGGCTCGATGCCGAGCTCGGCCAGCTGGGCCTGGTGCGCGGCGTCCGCCATGTCGGCGAGCAGGCCAGCGTGCACCCGGGGGTGCAGCGTCTTGACCCGCCCGTCGAGGCACTCGGGGAAGCCGGTCAGCTCCTCCACGGGCGTGACCGGCACCCCGGCGGCCGCGATCCGGGCCGCGGTGGTGCCGGTGGAGACGATCTCGACGCCGGCCGCGTGCAGCCCGGACGCCAGGTCCTCCAGCCCGGTCTTGTCGTACACGCTGATGAGCGCCCGCCTGATCGGGATCCTGGTCACGGTGTCTCCAACCACGGGCCGATCCTCACCTTCCGGCCGCGGACGGACCAGCCGTCGCGGACCATCGCGCCCACCGTGCCGGCGAGCAGCGCCCGCTCGGCCACCTTGATCCGCTCGTGCAGCGTCGCCTCGTCGTCGTCGTCCGCCACCGGGACGCTGGCCTGCGCCACGATCGGCCCCGCGTCCACGCCCTCGTCGACGATGAAGACGGTGCAGCCGGTGACCTTCACCCCGTGGGCCAGCGCGTCCCGCACGCCGTGCGTCCCGGGAAACGACGGTAGCAGCGCCGGGTGGGTGTTCAGGCAGCGGCCGCCGAAGGACGCGAGGAACGGCTTGCCCACCAGCTTCATGAAGCCGGCCAGGATGACCAGGTCGGGCTGGTAGCCGGCGCACGCCTGGGCGAGCGCGGTGTCCCATTCCTCGCGGCTGCGGTAGTCGGCGAGGCGGACGACGAAGGAGGGGATCCCGGCGTGTTCGGCCCGGGCGAGGGCGCTGATCCCGTCCCGGTCCGCGCCGACCGCGGCCACCTGCGCTCCGTAGCCGTCGTCGCGGCACGCGTCGATCAGGGCCTGAAGATTGGTCCCCTCCCCGGAGACCAGCACCAGCAGCCGCGAGGTCACGCCGTAACCCTATGGCACGGGACCGGGAGGTCAGCGGAGAGGGCAGAATAGGTGTCGATGGCCAGATACCAGCCACCTGGCGGGCGCGGGCAGCAGCCGAAAGGGATGCAGCCGGCCCGCCGGCAGCTGCCACCCCCCGATCCCGCCGTGCGCCAGCGGGCGCTGGCGGGACTGCTGCTCGGCGTGTTCAGCCTGATCGGCCTGATGCTCGGGCTGGGCAACCTGCACCGCGGGATCTACGTGGCCGTCCTCACCCTGCTGTTCGCGGTGACCGCGATCTGGCTCGGCGTCACCGCGAGCAAGAAGGCGCGGCGCGGCGGCACCGCCCGGCCGCGCGGGGCGGTCAGCGGCGTGGTGCTCGGCGGGCTCGGCCTCGCGTTCAGCGCGCTCTGGCTGCTCGTGCTGGCGGTGTTCTGGCCGCAGCTGAACGCGTACTACACCTGCATGGGCGGCGCGAACACGCTGGCGGCGCAGCAGGTGTGCCACAGCCAGCTCGACAACTCGGTGGGCGGCGAGCTCAGCGTGCTGCGGAACGGCCGGTTACGGCTCGTCGGGGTACTCCTCGATCACGCCGACCGGTATCTCCTCGTCGTCGTCCTGGTCGCCTTGGCGGTCCGGAGCCCACGGGTTCAGGTAGATCCGGTGGCCGCCGGCGTCGTCGCCCGAATCGTGCTGGCCCGGGGGGAGGTGCTGTGCTGGCCCGGGGGGACGACCCCCCGGAACCCCCCGATCCTGGGGGGACCCATCCCCCCAGACCCCCCTTGGGCCCCCCTTCGGGGGGGTAGCGCGGCGGAGGATTAGCCAGTTGGTGGCGGCCGCGGCCAGCGCGGCGGTGATGCCGATCTCGAGGATCGCCACCAGCCCCACCTGGAATCCCGACGGGCCGACCGAGGCCAGCCGGCCGTTGCCGAGCGGGCCGCCGGCGAAGGCCGCCCCCAGGCCGGCCAGGACGCCCGCCGCCGCGCCCGCGGCGAACCCCCACAGCGGGGCCGCCTCGATCACCGGCGTCGGCGCGATCCGCACCGTGACGACGCCGGCGAAGATGCCGGCCAGGTACGGCAGGGCGAGCACCGCGACGGGCACCCAGCCCGGTCCGCCGGGCCGGGCGCCGGACGGCATGGCCGCCAGCATGGGGAAGAGCGGGACGGCGCCGAGGGCGGACCCGGTCGGGGCGACCACCGTACCGGTGCCGAACGCGAAACCCGGGCCGAGGGTATAGGCCATCGCCCAGATGATCGCGTTCGGGACGTAGGCGAGCTGGGCCAGCAGCAGCAGCGCCGCGCCGCCGACGCCGGGCGCGAGCGCGTCGCTGGCCGTCCTGACCTCGGGCAGGTGCACGGCGAGCGAGGCGCCGGCCAGCACCGCGCCGGCCGCGGCGAGGATGGCGGCCGAGCCGAGCATGCCCATCACGATCGAGCGCGGCCGGGCCGGCATCAGGCGGCCCAGCCGGGACCACGGCGCCAGCCCGCGCGCGGCACCCAGCCCGCCCGCGACCAGGGCCAGCAGGAAGGACGCGACCACCGCCTGCAGCAGCGAGGGCGCCGCGACGGCCGTCCGGCTGGCCACCGCTAGCGCGCCGGCCAGCAACGCGTACGGCAGCGCCAGCGCGACCGCGGCGTAGCCGACGTGGCGCAGCCGGGTGACCGCGCCGGCCCGCACCACCCACCGCCCGGCCATGGCGAGCAGCGCGCCGGGCAGCAGCACCAGCCCGAGCGGGAGCAGGCCGATCCGCCCGGCACCGCGGACCGTGAAGCCGACGTGGTGCGCCACCAGCCAGAGCATGGCGGCGGTGCGCAGCACCCCGCCCAGGCCGGTGCCGATGCCGACGTGCGGCGCGGTAATCCAGCCGATCGCGGTGAGGGTGACGAGCACGGCCAGGCCGCTGGCGGCCGCCGCGCAGGCGGCGATGCCGCCCGTGACGACCAGCGGACGGGCAGGCTGCGCCCGGGGCCGGGGGCCGTCACCGGATCCGGATGACCCCTGGGCGCCTTCCGGGCCGGACGCCGCCGGTGCTGCGGCGGAAACACTCACAAAGCCGATCCTGGCAACGATCGCCGCCGGACCGCCGGAGGCGCGCCGGGCGGATTAGCGGGTGCGCATGATGTCGCGGACGAGGTTAGCGGTCTCGCTCGGGGTCTTGCCGACGCGGACGCCGGCCTTCTCCAGGGCTTCCTTCTTGGCCTGCGCCGTGCCCGAGGAGCCAGAGATGATCGCGCCGGCGTGCCCCATCGTCTTGCCCTCGGGGGCGGTGAACCCGGCCACGTAGCCGACCACCGGCTTGGTCACGTGCTGCTCGATGAAGGCCCCGGCCCGCTCCTCGGCGTCGCCGCCGATCTCGCCGATCATCACGATGGCGTCGGTCTCCGGGTCCTCCTGGAACGCCTGCAGGCAGTCGATGTGGGTGGTCCCGATCACCGGGTCGCCGCCGATGCCGACCGCGGAGGAGAAGCCGATGTCCCGCAGCTCGTACATCATCTGGTAGGTCAGCGTGCCCGACTTGGAAACCAGCCCGATCCGCCCCTCGCTGGTGATATCGGCCGGGATGATGCCGGCGTTGGACTTGCCTGGCGAGGCCACGCCCGGGCAGTTCGGCCCGATGATCCTGGTCCGGTTGCCCGCGGCGCTGGCACGCGCCCAGAACTCGGCGGTGTCGTGCACCGGGATGCCCTCGGTGATCACGATGCACAGCGGGATCTGCGCCTCGATCGCCTCGATCACCGCGTCCTTGGTGCGTTCCGCGGGCACGAAGATGACCGACACGTCGGCGCCGGTCGCGGCCATGGTGTCGGCGACCGTGCCGAACACGGGGACGCCGGTGCCGTTCAGCTCGACGGTCTGGCCCGCCTTGCGCGGGTTGGTGCCGCCGACGATCGTGGTGCCCGCGGCCAGCATCCGCGCGCCGTGCCGGCGCCCCTCGGAGCCGGTGATGCCCTGGATCATGACCCGGCTCTGGCCGGTCAGGAAGATGGCCATCTCATGCTCCCTTCGCTGCCGTGCTGGCAAGTTCGGCGGACCGGCGGGCCGCGCCGTCCATCGTGGCCACCTGCTCGACCACGGGAATGGCCGCCTCCTCCAGGATGCGCCTGCCCTCGGTGGCGTTGTTGCCGTCCAGCCGGACCACGATCGGGCGGTCGACGTGGTCGCCGCGCTCGGTCAGCATGCCGATGGCCGCGACGATGCCGTTGGCCACCGCGTCGCAGGAGGTGATGCCGCCGAAGACGTTCACGAACACGCTGCGCACGCTCGGGTCGGACAGCACGATCTCCAGGCCGTTCGCCATCACCTCGGCCGAGGCGCCGCCGCCGATGTCGAGGAAGTTGGCCGGCTTGATGCCGCCGAACGACTGGCCCGCGTAGGCCACCACGTCCAGGGTGGACATCACCAGGCCCGCGCCGTTGCCGATGATGCCGACCTCCCCCTCGAGCTTGACGTAGTTGAGGTGCTTCTCCTTCGCCCTGGCCTCGATCGGGTCGGTGTTGCTGACGTCATCGAAGCGGGCGTGCTGCTGCCGGAACGCGGCGTTCTCGTCCAGCGTCACCTTGCCGTCGACCGCGAGCACCTGGCCGTCCTCGGTGAGTGCCAGCGGGTTGACCTCCACCAGCGTGGCGTCCTCGTCGGCGAACATGGCCCAGAGCCGTTCGGCCAGCAGGGCGGCGCCCGCCGCGGCTTCGGCCGGGATCCGCCCGGCGGCGATGATCTCCTCGGCCTTGCCGGCATCCACGCCGGTCAGCGGGGATACCGGGATCCGCGCCACCGCGTCGGGGCTGCTGTGCGCGACTTCCTCGATCTCCATGCCGCCCTGCACCGTGCAGATCGCCAGGAACGTCCGGTTGGCCCGGTCGAGCAGGAACGACAGGTAGTACTCGGCCGCGATGTCGACAGCCTGGGCGATCAGCACCGAGTGCACGGTGTGGCCCTTGATGTCCATGCCGAGGATCTGGCTGGCCTTGGCGAACGCCTCGGCCGGCCCGTCGGCCAGCTTCACGCCGCCGGCCTTGCCGCGCCCGCCGGTCTTCACCTGCGCCTTCACCACGACAAGCGGGTGGCCTTGGGCGGCGAACTCCGCGGCGATGTCCCGTGCTTCGGTGGCCGTGTGCGCGATCTTGCCCGGCTGCACGGGCACGCCGTACTCGGCGAACAGGTCCTTCGCCTGATACTCAAACAGGTCCACTCTCAGTCCCTACTATTTCCGCTGCTCATGAGCCTAGTCGTTCGACCGATCAAGGTGCTGGTAGCCTAACTGGTCAGCTTTGGCCTCCGTTTGTCCTTCCTCTGCCGTCGAACCTCTGCCGTCGAACACCGGGCCCAGCGCGATGGCTGCGGTACGGGCACGCCGGAATCCGACAGGAGCGAAATAAACGTATGGCGCAGCTCGCGCGGCGTCCAATCCTGGCCGGGGCCCGCCTTCCCGGTGATCCGCTTGAACTCCGTCCGGACGTCGGTCGCGTGCATCGGGCCGCCGAGGCTCGTACCGGACACCGAGGTCGTTCTTCCAGGCCGTCCCGGCTTTCCGGTAGGCACGGCGGCCAGGTCCGCGACGTTCCGCACCACGATGTCGTTCACCATCGCGTTGCGGATGGCCTGGATCAGGATCATCCGGGCCAGCCTAACGCTCCTGGTCGTCCCGCACCTTGAGCTCGGCGAGCTTGATGGTGCCGATCAGCTCGACCAGGTGGCTACTGCCGAAACTCGGGTCACTCCCACATGATCGTGTTCGCCTTGCTGGCCGCGCTGTCCAGCTGGAAGCTGGTCCCCGCACGACCCCGGAGGCCGGGACTCGTACCTAACCACCCCGCAGCGGGTGAGGCGCCAGGGCCGTTAGCGGCCGATGATAAAACCATGAACGGCCTGAGGAGTACGCCTGCCCAGCGCTGGCGGGCGCGTCTCGGGCTTCGTGCTCGCAGGCCTGGCGATCGTGATCCTGCTGATCTTTGCCGGGCTGAACAGCCTGGCCATGCTCGCCGTTGGCCTGGCCACCGCGGTCGCGGGCCTAGCCGCCGCGTACTCTTTCCTTTCCCGCCGGGGCATGTGGCGCTTTTCTTTCCCGCGGGGCATGTGGCGCTGGCTGTCGCTCGCGGCGAGTCGATACTGATGTCGACGCCGGTTACCTGCACAGTCTCCCCCGCGCGCTCGGCGTCTGGGTGCCTCGCGACCGCCCGGGCGTCCCCGCGCCGAAGCCACCACCGAAGGACTGGGCCAGGCCGCGGTACCTCGCGGGCATTCCGAAAACTGCGCCCAGGTCACCCCATTGACCGGAGGTAGCGATATGGCCAAGAAGAAGAAGAAGGGCGAGCATGACCGGGACGACGCGGAGACCCGGGCGTCATCGTCCGTCGCCGGGGAGGAAGCCGGAGCCGGGCCGCCCCCCAAGATGAAGCGCAAGGAGTACGAGCGCCAGATGAGGATCCTGCACGGTGAGCTGGTGGCCATGCAGGAG
Organism: uncultured Actinomycetes bacterium; assembly: GCA_963722275.1. GTDB lineage: Bacteria > Actinomycetota > Actinomycetes > Streptosporangiales > Streptosporangiaceae > Palsa-504. The sequence continues at coordinate 101,151 of CAVRMX010000033.1, forward strand.
TGGGTCAAGGAGTCGGGCGCCAAGATCTGCGTCGTGTTCGAGGGCCGGGACACCGCCGGGAAGGGAGGCACGATCAAGCGGATCACCGAACGGGTCAGCCCGCGGGTGTTCCGGGTCGTGGCCCTGCCCACCCCGACCGAGCGCGAGAAGTCGCAGATGTACATCCAGCGGTACCTGCCGCACTTCCCGGCCGCCGGAGAGGTCGTGATCTTCGACCGCAGCTGGTACAACCGGGCGGGCGTGGAGCCGGTGATGGGCTTCTGCACGCCCGAGCAGACCGAGCGGATGCTCGAGCTGACGCCGGGGGTGGAGAAGGCCATGGCCGATGACGGGATCCTGCTGCTGAAGTACTGGCTCGAGGTCAGCGCCGACGAGCAGACCCGGCGGCTGGAGAGCCGGATCAACGACCCGCGGAAGATCTGGAAACTGTCGGGCATGGACCTGAAGTCCTACAGCCGCTGGTACGACTACTCCAGGGCCAGGGACGCGATGTTCGCCGCGACCGACACCGCGTGGGCCCCCTGGTACATCGCGTACACCGACGACAAGAAGCGCGGCCGGCTCAACATCATCAGCCACCTGCTCAGCCAGGTCCCCTACAAGCCGCTGGCCCCCCGGGACGTCAAGCTGCCCAAGCGGCAGCGGCCCCAGGGCTACGTCGAGCCGGACCTGCCATTGCGGTACATCCCGACGCCGTTCTAGCAGGCTGGCACGCTGGCGCAAGGGTAGGAGGACTTCTGGAAGCCACGATCCGGAGCCGGAAATGACGGCGACCGCGGACGAGGTGTGGGCCGAAGATGTGCTCGATCCTTTCCGCATCGCCGGCCAGGGTCGGTCTTCAGTGCAGGTGGATCAGGACGAAATCCTTGAGCGCAACCATCACCAGCCCCAGCGCGGCCGCAATGGACGTGGCGAAGAAGAGCTGCCAGCTGCGCAGCTGAGCGGCTCGGCCAGCCAGCCATCCGTGGACTGTCAGCAAGACGATCGCCGCGACCAGCCCCACGTTGGCGGCCGTGATGGCAGAGGCCCCGGCCAGGCGGGCCAGCACCAGTGCGAGCAGCGGCGCGTAAGACGCGGTAACCATCGGCCAGGTCGCAGCCAGCGCTCCCCTGATGGATGCCCTGCTGGGCAGGCGACCCCCTTCAACTTGCTCACCCAGAACCTCGGCGTACTCCTCGGCGAGCCAGTACACCAGCAATGTGACCACGACCGAGATCACCAGCGCAGCGGTGGACAGGTGGCCCCCAGCGGTGTCGAGGATCGCCGCAGTGATGATGGCGCCATAAATTCCCGCGGCGCGGCGCCGCCCCAGGTTCTTCCCGGCCGGGCCCTGCCGGAGTTCGCCACCTGCCGCGATGCCTGCCATGGTCATCCCTCCGGGCGACGTCACCAGGACCGAGCCGAGCCCATCATCGCACGCGCTAACCCGCCGCTAAGAAGATCGTGGCCGCCGCTGCCGTGAGCTGCTGAGCCCGGCGAACGTGCAGCGCTGGACCACCGGGCGCGACCGCGTCTACAGCCAGATCATGGAGCAGGGCTGGAACCCCGTTCACCCGCCACCCTGTTCCATGATCTGCGGGACAGGCTCTAATCGTGCCGACTTCACCCCTCATCGGGTGATGTCCGTCCGTCACTCTCCCGGCAGGATCGGGCATCGGAAGTGGGACCACTCCTGCGTCGCGTCCTGGCTGTGCCGGCTTTGGCTGCGAAGGGAGCGCTCGCGCCTGGCGTCATGGCCACAACCGAAGGTGGACCGGGTGGCAGTGCCGAAAATTGCGTATTCAAGCATTGAGCAACGCGCGGCCAGGGGACGTAAGGCGCGAGAGCAGACGCCTGTGTCCAGTCATGCGACGTGGGTTCCTGTCACCGATCGCGACTTCGACGAAACCCTGCCGGGACCATTCGAGTTCGACGTGAAGCGAATGGCGGCGAGCTTCGCCGTTGCTGGCCGCAACAACGGGTTCGGCGAAGCTGACACCCGCGCATCGACGCTCGCGTCAGCCACGGCGTACCGAGAGGCGATGGCCGGGTTCGCGCAGACGTGCTCGATGGTTGTGTGGTACGCATGCCTGGACGAGGGCGAGCTGATCAGGGCGGTCCGCGGCGTTGCGGCGGGGACAGCGAAATCGGCGAAGGCCGCGGAGAAGCAGCCGAAGGAGGCCAGGAAGAGAGCCGGGGAGGAAGAGAAATTGGCGGTGCGGGCCGGGAAGCGAGCGGAGAAGACCGCGGGGAAGGCACATACCCGTGACAGCATGCAGGAACTGTCCAAGCTCGGCGAGCTGGTCGATGGAAGCTACCGGTGGCACGGTGAGCGTGTGGTCCAGGGCAGCGGCTGATGCAGGCCGCCAGCGACATCCACCTCGGCTGGACCAAGGTTCTGGATGTGCGCCGCCATTTCTACTGGCGCCAGCTGCGGGACATGAAGGGTTCAGCGCTGGTCGAGGCGATGACGCCCCTCGGGCTTACCTTCTACGCCCGAGTCTGCGGATGGACCCTGGCTCGCGCTCACGCCCGTCCTGGAGACCCGGTCGCCATCGCCGCCTACCTCGGCGACAGCGCTACATTCGACCGGTCGATCACCGACTTCTCGCAGCGCTACGCCAACCAGAGCGAACAAGACTTCCAGCAGTTCGTCAAGGCAGTCCGGACCGGACGGCCAGACGCACTGGAAGGGGTCTGACCGAAACGCGGACGCACCATAGAAACGCGGCCGGACCCGGACACGGCGTCGGCCGAGCCCCGCCTGTTGTCTGGGCGGGTCAGGCGGCGAGTTCCAGGTGTGGCCTCATTGCCTGAGAGCCCGGCCATCGAAAGAGCCGCTAGCCTCGAGGTGCGCTGGATCTTGCCAGGCCAGCTGGAGGCCTCGATGGCCGAATGGTTTGACCGCTTCCCAGCCATGGCGGAATTCCAAGAGGACGCCTACCTTCTCGATCCGCGCTTGCCCGGCATTTCGGTGAAGATCCGCAGTGGCAGGGCATTCGAGGTGAAAACCTACCGCAACAGCCTAGGGATCCTCGATGCGGCCGGACGCGCCCGCGGTCACCTGGAGTCCTGGCAGAAGTGGTCCTTTCCCATTGCGCCACTCAGCGAGGTCGGCGAAGGCCCGGCTGGCTGGACGCTGGTGCGCAAGAAGCGGCGGATCAGCCAGTTCCTGGTGGCCGACGGGCGGATCCGGGCGGTCCTGGCCGGGGGAGGCGAGGAGCCGAGGTGTGCCGTGGAACTCACCGAGGTCCGCTTGCGTGATGAATCCTGGTGGACCCTGGGCTTCGAAGCGGCCGGGCCCACCAGCTTGCTGCAGAGTCACCTTGAGGCCACCGCCGCGCTGGTATTCGTTCGTGACCTGCCGGAAGGTATTGAACTCGGCGTGGGGAGCTCCATGTCCTATGCGGAGTGGCTCCGCCTCGGTTACGGCCGGACCGCACGGAGCAGCAGGTAGTCGACGATAAGGCGGCGACGGAGCAACGGCACCCGGCACAGCACCCTGGGTTACCACAGTCCCGCCGACTTCGAAAACGACCGCCACGGAAGATCAGGAACGTAGCCTGACCGAGTTATCGGCCCTGTCCGTCAAAGCGGGGGCAACCCCAATCATTCACTGCTCGGGCGGCAGTGCTACGAGACTCACGTCGATCACTTGGAGCCCCAGGCCGCTGATCCGCTCCATGATCCCGGAGAGGGCTCCCTGGTCGGGCAGGTCGGTACGAAGAGTCGTGGTGCCCGGGCCTATGGTGATTTCGCAGTCGTCGAATTCTGCCGTTAGCGTGCTGCCCGCTTGACCCAAGAAGGTGATCTCATAAGTCTGTGATAGCACTGGGTTAAGCCTCGCGGTCTGCTGGTTAACGTCCTCCCAACATGCCCTGCGGGCCGGGCCTGCGTCATCACCCATCTGCGGGTGACTGAACCCTGGCGTCACCCATTCCGGATGATGCTCCGGCCTGCCGACGTGGGGATGCTAGGGACGGAAGGCATGTCACCACGGCGACATGCGCACGAGTACTGCCACGGAACGGCCTGGGTTCCTGTACGGCAGGGGACTGCAGCAGACCTGTGCCACGAGATGAGACGATCCGACGTGGCGCCTCACGCGGCGCCCGGTTTGCGCTGACGAAATTCCGGCCGACGACGCTGTCCACCACGCTTGTGTCACGATCCATGCTTCATAGTCGGCTGACAGCGGGCGCGGATAAGCGCCTGACCGTTGTCGTGGGGTCGGCTGGCGCGGGTAAGAGCGTGCTGCTGTCGAGCTGGGCGGCGGCGAGGCCGTCCGGCATGACATCGTGGCTGTCTTGCGATATAGCTGACGCCGACCCGGTCCGTTTCTGGGGCGGCTTCATCGAAGCCCCCCGGGGGATGGAGCCGGGTTACGGCGCCGAAGCCGCCGAGTTGCTCGCGATGGACGGGGCCATGTCGGCTGACGTCACCGCGTCGATCGCTAACGACGCGGCGAGGCTGCCAGCAGGGTCGGCGATCATCGTGGACGACTTCCACTACGCGTCGGCAGCGACGGCCGCGGACATGACCGATCTTGTCGAACACTGGCCCGCGGAGACCGTTCAACTCGTGCTGTCCAGCCGCCTTGACCCTCAGCTGCGGCTGCACCGGCTGCGGATATCGGGCGAGTTGTGCGAGCTTCGCGACCCTGACCTGTATTTCTCCCTGGCCGAAAGCCACGACCTGCTGGAGAAATTCGGTGTGGAGGTCACCACTGCCGAACTAGAGGTGCTGCATCAGCGGAGCGAGGGGTGGGCCGCGGCTCTGCAGATGGTGGCGCTGTCACTGCGCGGCGCCACGGACCCAGCCCGGGTAGCGCGGGCACTGGAGGTCCGGCGCCAAACCATCGCCGAGTACTTCATCTTGGAGGTTCTCGATCAGCAGCCACCCGAAGTGGCTCAGTTCATGCTGGACACGTCCGTCCTCGGCGAGATGACCGCGGGCGCGTGCGCAGCGGTCACCGGCAGAAAGGACGCGGCGGCGCTGTTGCGCGGCATTGACACCGCCAACCTTTTCCTGATGGTGCTCGATGAGGAGCGGACAATATTCCGGTACCACCGTCTGGTCCGCCAGGTGCTGCGCGCTGAGCTGCGGGCCAGGGACGGGGACCGGGAGCAGATGCTCCACCAGCGGGCGGCCGAATGGTACCGGGGCACCGGTAAATCGTGGCTCGCGGCCCGTCACTTCGTTGGGGCGCGGCAGCCGGACCGGGCGTTGGCCCTTATGCAGGACAGAGTCTTGACCGATTTCCTGCACGACCCCGTGATGCCGGTAGCCGTGGACCTTAGCATGGTCACCCCATCATGGCTCGCGGATTTTCCTGAACAGCTGCTCGCAGTGGCAGCCGACCTGCTGATTCGCGGCGATATGACTCGCAGCGGCGAGTACCTTGACGCGCTCGAGCGGGCCCAGCCATCGAGCCCACTGGAGCCAAAGCTGGCAGCCCGGTTCGCGGCGATGCGGTGCTTCTACTACGCCCTGACCGGCCAGCTAACTGGTGCCGCCGGTGAGGCGCGGAAAGCGCGGGCCATCCAGGAGCAGACGCTGCTTCCCGACGACTGGAATGTAGCCGTCCCGTTGGTCATGCTGCGGGTTTATGCGGCCCTGGAAGATGTCGAAGCAGTGGAACGTGAGGCAGCGGTGGCCCTTGCGATGCCCGCGCTCCCCGAACCGGCCAAGCTCGTGATGGTGCCCGGTGCCCAGGCACTTGCCTGGTTCGAGGCCGGCCGTCTGCCTGAAGCCGCCGGTGCTGCCAAGGCCGCTGATACGGCGGCGAGACGGCTGGGATTCCAACGGCATTTCTTCGCCGTGGATTACCTCCGCGTACTGGGCGGCCTCGCTTTGGAGCGGCGCGATCTCGACACTGCCGAGCAATTCGCCGAGCAAGCCCTTTCCATAGCAGAGCACTGGCGCCCCATGTTCGAGTTCTTGGCGCTACTCGACCGGGCTCAGATCTGGGCAGCCCGGGGGGAGGCGCGCGACGCGCTGGCCTCCGTCGAGGCCGCGCGCCAGGTCCTGGCCGGGACCAGATCGGTGCTGCTGGCCCAGGCTGATGAGCTGGAGGCGCTGCTGCGCCTGGCGCTCGGCGATCTGCACTCCCCCACCGAGCTGGCCACCAATATCCCCGCCGCCCGCCGCCGCCTCCTGCTAGCCAGGATCGCGCTTGCCTCAGGCGATCACCAAGCAGCGCAGGAATACCTGCGGTCGCCATCGCTAGGCGACTTGGCGCCGCGGCACGCTCTGGTACGCCAGCTACTCCTGGCCGCTACGGCGATCGAGCGCAGCGACCCGATGGCAGCCAGCCTCCTGGGCGGTGCCCTGCAAGCTGCCCGCGACGGGGGCTTCGTCAATACCGTCGTAACCTGCGTTCCCCGGGTGACGAGTTATCTGATCGAGCACTCGACACAGCTACGGCCGGATCCGTTCGTCAAGCAGTTGATCACCGCGGCTCTCGAGGTGCATGCCACGCAGCCCGGCGCTTCTGCACCACGCCACATGCCCGTCGAGGCCCTGACGGCAGCCGAGCTGCGCATCCTGAAGCTCCTGCCGACCAGCACGTACCTGCAGATTGCAGCCACCCTCTACGTTTCGCGCAACACGGTGAAGACCCATCTCCGGTCTATCTACCACAAGCTGTGCGTGGCGTCCCGCTCAGAGGCCATCGAGCGGGCGGTTGAGCTGCGCCTGCTCTGAAACCGGTCCGCGGCGCGGACCGGTCCTGCGGTGAGTCTGGTCCGCCCAGTAGTGCCGTGGTCACCGCCAAAGCGCGCGAGGGCACGCCTGGATCACCCTCGGAAGGGTGACGACATCCCGGAATGGCCCGAACAGCATGTGAAACCGTCTCCTCAGGCGGCTTCGACGTTCTGGCGGCTGCCGTAGGCGCACAGCCCGTACAACGCGACCACGTCCATGGCGATGATGGTCAAGGACCAGAACGGGTAGGCGGGGAGGAACAACATCTGGTTGATGGCGTTGAGCCCGACTACGGCCACGGCAGCATCACGGTGTCGCCTGCGAGGTCACGGAGGCCGGGTCCGGACTTGATGTTGGGCCGCGGTGCGGTTGTATGTGACAGTAATCCGGGCGGCAGGTGACGGGCCTTACCGGTTGTCATCTGCTGGCTGCGTGAATACTCGGCCCAGCGTCTCGAAGCTGGCCGGCCGTCGGGCCCGGAGGACGCCGGCGGCGATAGCCCCCAGGCAGAGCCATCCGAGCGCGGCGAAGGGCAGCAGGTCCACCAGTGTGCGGGCACGCGGATGAAGGATCCCCCACAAAGGAAACAGCATCAGGACGGCGGCCGTCGCCGGGATGAGCAGATGCCGCCAGAGCCGGAACTCGTCGCGGAACTCGGTGCGGAACGCGCGGATGGCCGCGATGTTCACGGCGAGGTAGACCAGCACGACCGATAGGCCGCCGGCTCCGGCGAGGTACCTGAATGTGCGCGCGCCGCCGACGGCGTATGTCAATGGCAGCCCGAGCGCGAGCGCGAGCGTGGCGACGCACGCGATCGAGACGACCGGGGTCTGGCGACTGGACAGGCGGGCGAGTGACCCAGGAAGAGCCCTCTCGCGTCCCATGGCGAATAGCACCCTGATGGCCACGTTGAGCGAGGCGATCACGAAGCCGAGGCCGGTGAGCACGACCACAAGATCAATGGCCCACAGCGCCGACGGGGACCAGTACCGGCTGGTCAGATAACCCAGCGGGTTGCCCTGCCGGGTGAAGTCGGCGAGGCCGTCGGGCCCGACGCCGAACGCCTCCGCGACAACGACAAGCAGATAGAAAACGCCCGTTACGATGACGACGCCGATGGTGCTCGCGGGGATGGAACGGCGCGTGTTCCTCGCCTCCTCACCGAGCGAGGCGGCCGCTTCAAAGCCGGCGAACGCGGTGATGCCGTAGATCATCGCATTGGTGATGTCGGTGAACTGGCCGTTCGGCGACGATGCCGGCGTGAGAACGGCAGCCGAGTAATGGCCTGGGGGGATCTTGATCAGGATCGTGACGGCAAGTGCCGCGATGACGGCTACTTCCCCGGCCACAAAGACCAGATCGACCGAGGATGAGGTTCTGACGCCCAGGTACGCGACCAGGACCACCGCGCCCAGGATCATCACGAACAGCACCCAGCTGCCGATGGTCGCATGCATCGTGTCGGCAACCAGCTGGGAGGCGTACGCGCTGGTCAGCGAGAGGCCGGCGGGCACGTACAGCGCGTAGGCGAAGACCATCATCCAGCCGGTAAGGAAGCCTCCGGTCCGGCCAAGCCCGTGGCTGTTGTATGTGTACAGCGACCCGGCCGACGGGAGTCGGCGGGCGAACTCCGCGATGCTGCTCGCACAGCACAACGACGCGACGAACGCGACGATTACGACTAGCGGAGACGCGAACCCGGCGTACGACACCATGATGACCAGTCCGCCTACCACCGCACCAGCCGGGGCTACATTGCTCGCACCGAATGCGATCACGCGCGCCGATCCGACAACTCCAGGGGCCAGCCCGCGGACCTCGCGACGGCCGGCACCTGATCGCTGTCCACTTCTGCTCGGGTTGATCAAATCTCTTTACACCTGCCTTGCTCGCGACGGCGGCGGAAGAGACCCCCCAGATAATCTAAGAACTATGGCCGCCCACTCGGGTCATTCGTCCCGGATGATTGTCCGTTTGCCGCCACCTAGCCAGCGGAATGATGCGGGGTGCCGCGCGGAGGGCAAATTCGGGCGCCGCTCTGGCCTGGGGGTGCCTGGCCTGGGGTGCCTGCCGGCGGCGGCCTGGCCGGCGGCGGTCCACTGGGCGCCGGTCTGGTGGCGGAAGGCGGCGATGGCGGGAGTCGATGGTGAGGAAGAAGTGTGCGGGTTGATGGTGCGGGCGAGGCCGTAGCGTTCGATCTTGCGCCGTACCGGGTCCTTGAGCTCGGCGAATACCAGGCTGACGCCATCAGCGTTCAGCGCCTAGAGGGAGCCTGGCCCTTCCCGGCGGGACCCCGTTCCTGATTTAATAAAATTCTTGCTCGAATGAGCGGGAGCGGCCGGAGGTGGCGACGCAATGGCCACGGCTATGAGGCGTGGCGCTTCGCAGAGCCCGCGGCTGGCGCTGGCGAAGTTCCGGCCGACGGCATTGCCCGCCACGCTGGTCACGCGGCCCGCTCTGTATGACCTGCTGACGGCAGGGGCGGGCAAGCAGCTGACCGTAGTGGTGGGGTCGGCTGGCGCAGGCAAGAGCGTGCTGCTGTCGAGCTGGGCGGCGGCAAGACCGCCGGACACGACTTCCTGGTTGTCATGTGATAGTGCCGACGCCAACCCGGTCCGCTTCTGGGCCGGTTTCATCCAGGCCCCCCAGGCGGTGGCGCCAGGATTCGGTACCGATGCCGCCGACCTGCTCGCGATGGACGGCGTCATGTCAGCTGATGTCACCGCGTCCATCGTGAACGATGCGGCAAAGCTGCCCGCAGGGTCGGCGATCGTGGTCGACGATTTCCACACGGCGGCGGCCGGCGTCCGCCGTTCCATGACCGATCTTGTCGAGCGCTGGCCTGCCGAGACCACCCAGCTGGTGCTGGCCAGCCGGATTGACCCTCCGCTGCGGCTGCACCGGCTGCGGATGTCCGGTGAGCTCTGCGAGCTTCGCGACAGTGAGCTGTATTTCTCCCTGGCCGAAAGCGGCAGCCTGCTGGCGAACTTCGGCGTCCAGGTCGCCCCTGCTGATCTGGAACTGCTTCATCAGCGCACCGAGGGATGGGCCGCGGCGCTGCAGATGGCGGCGTTGTCGCTGCGCAGCACCACCGACCCAGTGCGGGCTGCGCGGGCGCTGGAGGTCCGCAACCACGTCATCGCCGAGTACTTCATCTCGGAAGTTATTGACCAGCAGCCCGCCGAGATTGCCCAGTTCATGCTCGACACCTCCGTCCTGGACGAGTTGACCGCAGACGCGTGCGCAGCCGTGACCGGGAGGCAAGACGCGGCGGCGACGCTGCATAGGATTGACGCGGCAAACCTGTTCCTGGTGGCCCTCGACGACGAGCAGACGACCTTCCGGTATCACCATCTGGTGCGCCGGGCACTGCATGCGGAGCTTAAGGCCAGGGACTGGACACGGGAGCAGGCGCTCCAGATGCGGGCTGCCGAGTGGTTCGAGGGCACCGGCAGGATACGGCATGCGGTCCAGCATTTCCTGGCCGCCCGGCATGCCGACCGGGCCTTGGACCTCATACATGACCGGGTCGTGCCCGCCTTCTTGCACGACCCGGCGGTCCCGGGCGCCCTGGATCTCAGCACGATCGACCCCTCGCTGCTCGCTGATGCACCTGACCGGCTGATGGACCTGGCAACGGACCTGCTGCTGCAGGGTGACCCGGTTCGCGGCGGCCAGTACCTCGACCTGCTTGAGCGCGCCCAGGCGTCGATCCCAGCCGAGTCGCCGCTGGCGGCCCGCTTGGCGGCGATGCGCTCGTTTCACTATGCACTGGTCGGCCAGATGAAGGAGGCGGAGCGCGCCGCGATGGGCGCGCGGGCCATTCAGGAACGGAATCGGCATAGCGACGGGTGGAATGCCATCGTCCCGTTGATCCTCCTGCGTGTCTACCCGTGCCTGGAAGACTACGAGGCGGTCGAACGTGAGGCGGCGGCGGCTCTTGCGATTCCCGAGCTCGCCGAGCCGGCCAGGCTGGTGCTGGTGCCCAGTGCGCGGGCGCTGGCATGGTTTGAGGCAGGGCGCCTGCCCGAGGCCGCCGAGGCCGCCAGGTCCGCGTACGCGGATGCTCGGCGACTAGGGTTTGACCGGCATTTTTTCGCCGTGGATGGCTTGCGTGTGCTGGCCGGCCTGGCGCTGGAGCGGAGGGACCTCGACACCGCCGAGCAGCTCACTGAGCAGGTGCTGTCGATAACCGAACGGCGGCGGCCCAGCTTCGAGTTCCTGGCGCTGCTCGACCGGGCCGGGATCTGGGCGGCCAACGGGCAGGCCCGGGAAGCGCTGGCAACTGTCGAGGCGGCGCGCCTCATCCTGGCCGGGACCGGTTCGGTGCTGCTGGCGCGGGCCGATGAGCTGGAAGCATCGCTGCGCCTGTCTCTCGGAGACTTGCGCTCCGCTGCCCAGTTGGCCAGCAGGCTGCCAGCCGTCCGCCGCAGCCTGCTGCTAGCCAGGATTGCGCTCGCCGCCGACGATCACCATGCCGCGCAAGACCACCTGCAGTCCCTGGCGCTGTGCGACCTGACGCCGCGACGTGCGCTGATGCGTCAGATGCTCCTGGCCGCCGCCGCGATCGGCTTCGGTGATCCTATGGCCGCGCGCATCCTCGGCGATGCTCTCCAAACAGCACGCTCCGGCGGATTCCTCAATACGGTAGTCACGACCGCACCCCAAGTAACCAGCTACCTTGTCGCGGATTTTGCGCACTCAACGGCGGACCCGTTCACCGAGCAGATGATCGCCGCGGCCCTGGAGGTATGCGCCGTACAGCCGGCCGTTTCCCGGCCGCGTCGCGTGCTCGCCGACCCGTTGACTGCTGCCGAGTTGCGTGTCCTCAAGCTCCTGCCTACTAACACCTACCTGCAGATCGCAGCCACTCTCTACATTTCCCGCAACACGGTGAAAAGCCACCTCCGGTCGATCTACCAGAAGCTCGGAGTGGCGTCGCGCCCGGAGGCCCTAGAGCGGGCAGTCGACCTGCGCCTGCTCTGAACTAGCAGGCTGAGCCCATGATCGTCAGCTCTGGGGACCTGCATCGGCCAGGCCTCTCGGCGGCCCCGACCGCGCCATCCGCACGGAGCCCCTGACCGCGCGGCCCTGGCGCTGAGCCTTGCGTTCCATGCGCTGGATCTCCCGCTTATTCCAGGCCTGCAGGCGCGCCATGGCGCTGACCCGGTTGTCCTGGCCCATCCCTCTCAGTGCCCCCAGCACGATTGCGGCCACGGCCACCTTCTCATAGAAGCGGCGGCTTCGCAGCACGTGACCCACCATGCCCAGCCCGATCAGCCCCAGCGCCGCACGACCGTCAAAGCTCGAGTCCCCCGGCTGCGCCGCCGACCTGCTGCTGCCCGCTGCGATGGCCGACGGCGGCCTTCCGGCATCCTGCCCTGGTCCTGGCATGTCGCCTCTCCGTCTTGAAGCGCCCGCGCGCACTGCCAGCGTGCCGCGCGATGAGATTTCCCTGCATCACCCCGAGGGGATGACCTTCCGGGGCGGACGAGGTTCACTCCTGCCCGAATTGGCCCGGTTGTTGCCGGACATCATTTCTTCGGATGACATGACAGACCAGTATCACCCGCAGAGGGGTGATGCCAGCAATCTGGCCACCGCACACACTGACAGCATGCATTATCAGCAGATTGTGCAGGCTGGATACCGAGGCGAGATGACGCAGCACTTTTGACGGAGAAGCTCTGCGGCTCATCGCCGACTTCGAGATAGTGACACCGCGACCATCCGCGGCGCCCATTCGGGCCGAGGATTTAGGACTCGAGCTGGCCAAAGTGCGGCGGCTCGATCCGGATCCAGGACCGGTATTAAGTCGCACGAAAATGAGGAAAGCAATATGAGCGGCGCTCAACCTGGCATCGGGGTGTTCGTCCGGGGCAGATTTGGCTGGCACTTCTCCGCCGACTGATGCACCGTCGAAGGGGGACTGCTGCTCGTACCGGCCCTGGCTGATGGTGACGTTTGTCCTGATGCCGGGATAGCCGCTGGGCGATCGTGATGGAGGAGTAGCCATGGCGCATGACATGCCGGGGCCGCCGGCCGGTCCGTCTCGGGGTGGGCGTCCGGATGTGGCGGACCCGGGTGCTGCCGATCCGGCGGAAGGCCCTCAGCCGGCGCCTGAGCCCGGGAAATCCCGGAAGCTGCTTTATGTCACGCTCCCCGGCTGCTGGGGTGCGCTGATTGCCGGGTGCCTTTCTTTCACGCCGTCGCTGCTCCCCCGGGGCGGTATCGTCCAGGGCGTCATCTGGGGTATCACCGCGGCCATCGGCTACGGGCTGGGGGTGCTCGCCGCGTGGATCTGGCGTGCCTTCGCCGACCGGGACCCCCGGCGCCCGCGGCGCCGGTCCTGGCCGGTCTTCTTCATCAGTGCGGCAGTCCTGGTGGTGGTGTCCTTCGGGCTCGGGCAGTACTGGCAGTATGAGATCCGCAAGCTGATGGGGGTGACGGAGTACAGCATCCCGCTGGTGGTTGCCTCGCCGTTCGTCGCGGCGGCGGCGTTCTGCCTTCTCCTGCTGATCGGGCGCAGCCTTCGCGGCCTGTACCGGTGGGCCGCGACACTGCTCAACCGGTGGATCGGGCGGCGCGCGGCCCACGCGGTCGGCTGGAGCCTGGTGGCCGGCCTGGCCTACCTGGTGGTCTCCGGCCTGCTGCTGCAGGGCTTCGTCAACGTGATGAACAGCGCGTACTCGGTGCGCGACACGAAGACCGCCGAGGGGATACACCAGCCCACCACCAGCCTGCGTTCGGGCGGGACGGGCTCGCTCATCCCGTGGGACACGCTGGGCTGGCAAGGCCGCAACTTCATCGGCAAAGGCCCTTCGGTGAGTGATATCGAGAAGTTCACCGGTCAGCCGGCCATGGAGCCGATCCGGATCTACTCCGGGCTGGCGTCAGCGGACGACGCAGAGGCCCGGGCCGCCCTGGCCGTGCGGGACCTCGAGCGCGCCGGCGGTTTCGAGCGCAAGGACCTGCTGGTGGTGACGACGACCGGCAGCGGCTGGGTCGATCCGGCGCTGGTGGACTCGTTCGAGTACCTCAGCGACGGCGACTCGGCGACCGTGGCGCTCCAGTACTCCTACCTGCCGTCCTGGATTTCCTACCTGGTGGACCAGTCCAAGGCCCGCGAGGCGGGCCGGGCGCTCTTCAACGCGGTCTACGGCGCCTGGTCGAAACTGCCTCAGGGCCAGCGCCCCCGGCTGTTCGTGGCCGGGGAAAGCCTGGGGTCGTTCGGCGGGGAGACCGCCTTCAGCGGTGAAAACAGCATGGCAAACCTGACCAACGGCGTACTGTTCGCCGGGCCGCCCAACTTCAACACGCTGTTCCGGGAGTTCAGCGACCACCGTGACGCGGGCAGCCCGGAGGTCCAGCCCGTCTACCAGGACGGGCAGATCGTGCGGTTCGCGAATGACCCGGGTACGGCCATACCGCCGTCGGGCCAGCCCTGGGACGGCACCCGGGTGCTGTACATGATGCACCCGTCCGACCCGATCGTCTGGTGGAGCCCGCACCTGATCTTCAGCGAGCCCGACTGGATCAGCGAGCCTCCAGGCAAGGACGTGCTCAAGGGCATGTTCTGGATGCCCTTCGTGACCTTCTGGCAGGTCACGGCCGACCTTCCGTTCGCCACCGGCGTTCCGGGCGGCCACGGCCATACGTACACGACCGAGTACGTCGACGGCTGGAACATCGTCATGCGGCCTTCTGGTATTACCTCTCAGGACCTGGCCGACCTCAAGAAGATCATCGCGGCCGAGGGCTAAGTGCATACCAGCGGGCACGTCACCTGAGACTGCCCCGGTGGACCGTGAACCACGCGACGGTGAGGGCGAGGCCGTTGGTGGCGACGTGAGCCATCACCGGGGCGATCAGGCTCCTGGATCGCAGCCTGAGCCAGCAGAACACGAGACCGGCGACGAACGTGACCGCGATCGAACCGAGCACCACCAGTACCTGTCCGCCGACGCTGGCGGTGGCGCCCGCGACCAGGCGGTTGTCCGACATCGTGTGCAGGGTCGGCTCGATGTGCCACAGGCCAAATAGCGCCGAGGTGATCAGGCTCGCACGCCATGGCCCCCAGATTCTGAGCGCCGACCCCAGCAGAACACCGCGAAACGCGAATTCCTCCGGGATCGCCGTCAGCAGCACGATCGACACCCCTAGCTCGTATAGCAGCCGCCCGCCGCTGATCTGCGCCCGCGAATCGTGCAGGAAGCCGTTCGTCGCGGGGATCACGGCCGCCACCACCAGGAACAGCAAGACAATCCCGAAGGCGCAGGCTCCGTAGCGCACGCCCGCGGGCACATCCGTTCGGCTAAGCCCGAGATCAGCGCGTGTCGCGCCGGCCCGCCAGGCGATCAGGACCAGCGCCGCGACCAGAAGGCTGACCGGTACGTAGACGTACCTGGGCGGGCCCACCAGCCCGAGCGCCCGCGCGACCGTGAACACGACCAAGACCGCCACGGCCTGCAGGAAGCAGCGACCGGCCCGCATAACTTGCTGGCCAACCTGGCGGGCAGCGCCTGGTTGCGCCCCCGCCCAACTGCTCTAGCCTGCCGTAGCCCAGTGGCTGACGCCCCTGGGCTTCAGACCGAGATCGCTTCCGGCGGCTGTCAATCGTCTGGTTTCAGCGCGGATCGGCCGGACGGTGGCGTCACGACGTCGGTTTCCAGGATGTGCCGGCGCGCCCGTGGATAACGCGCTCGCACGGGTGCCTCCTTCTGCGGGAAGCTGCGCCTCCACGGCCTGGTCGATGTTCCCGTAGATGTTGTCATCACCGATGCGGTCAAGGACGCCGTCGCGCTCGAGCATCTCACGGACGGAAGGTTTCACCCGGGCGAGCCGCAAGGTCATGCCAGCTTGGCCGGTGAGTTCGAGGATCTCGCGCATCTTCGCCGACCCTTGCGAGTCGATGAAGTCGATTCCCTCGCAGTCAAGCACGATTACGGTATTACCGGAGGTGGACAACGCGACCTCCCGGACCCGGTCCTCCAGGGCGTCTGAGGTGGCGAAGAACAGGCCGCCGTCCAGCCGCAGGACCACGACCCCGGGGAACTGCTCGTCGCCCGGGTGCTCGTCCAGCTCCCGGAAAGCCTGGGTGCCTGGCTCGCGCCCCAGCAGGGGCATGTGGGGGCGCGTGGTTACCGAGATAAGCCAGATCAGCGAGAGCCCGATCCCGATCATCACCCCGGCGAGCACACCGACCAGGAGCGTCGCGATGATCGCCGCGATCGCGATCCAGAAGTCGAAGCGCTGCACCCTGGCCAGGCGGCGCATCTCGGGCAGGTCCATCATCCCCATGACCACCGCCTCGATGATCAGGGCGGCCAGCACGGGCTTGGGCAGATTGGAGAAGAGCGGCGCTAGCACCAGCAAGGTGAGCAGGACGACCACGCCGGAGGTGAGCGACGCCAGGCCGGTGCGCGCGCCGGAGTGGTCGTTCAGGGAGCTCGCGGACAGGCTGGTCGAGACCGGCATTCCCTGGAACAGGCCGGCGCCGGCGTTCGCCATGCCCTGGGCGGCCGATTCCTGGTTGATGTCGATGCGGTAGTGGTGCCTGGCCGCGAACGTCCTGGCGTCACCAGCGGTCTGGGAGAACCCGATGAGGACCAGTGCCACCGCGGCGATCGCAATCGTACCGGCGTGATCCGCCAGCAGACCAAAGCCGGGGAACTGGGGGGTCGGCAGCCCTCGTGGCACCTCGCCGACCAGGGCCACCCCGTGAGCGCCAAGATCGAAAAGCCAGGACGCCAACAGACCGCCTACCACCAGGACGAGAGCACCGGGGACGCGCGGCGCGATCACCCTCAACCCGAAGACCACCGCCAGCGCGGCTGCGCCGACGACGACGGTCAGCCCTTGGGCATCACCGAGCGTCAGGAGCCAGGACCACAGCTCCTGGAGCGGGTTAGAGCCGCTGACCTTCGTCCCCGTGAGCTTGCCAAGCTCACCGATTACCACGTCGATCGCCGCACCGAACAAGAAGCCGGTGACCACGGCCCGGGACAGGAACTGCGCGATCCACCCCATCTTCAGCACCGCCAGGAGGAGGAACAGCACGCCAGAGACCAGAGTGATCATCGCCACGAAGGACGCCACATCCTGGACTCCCGTGATCCCGGCTACCGCGACCGCGCTCGCGGCCACGGCCGCCAGTCCCGAACTCGGCCCAGTCGAGATCTGCCGGCTCGTCCCGAAGACCGCATAAAGGATCGCGCCGGCCGCTGCCGCGTACAGGCCGTTCTGCAGCGGAATCCCCGCGATCCCGGCGTAACCGAGGTTCTTGGGCACGATCAGCGCAGCGACAGCGAACCCGGCAATGAGATCACCCTTGAGCCAGCCGCGCTCATAGGAACGGATCCACCCAGCCATGGGAACAAAGCGCCATCGGTCTCGTGCCGAAGTTGACCCGGCCGCCGTCATCGGGCCGCCTGTCGTGAGCTCCGGACCTGGGTGATGCCGTGGGCCGGGCGGCCGCGGTGCGGGCTCATGCGGGCTACTGCGCGGCCGCCTGGCCGCCGTGCGGGATGAAGAACAGCAGGCCGAACAGCATCGCCCGAGAACATGCCCCAGGTCGCCCCCGCGCCGACCGGGTGGTGACTGGTGCGGACGTGGTAGCTGCCGTCCGCGCCCTCACCCGGATACCCGATAGCGATCAGATCAGCCATGGCAACTCACTCTCGCATGGTGTTCTTTCAGCGCCGGGCCCTTGGTCTCGGCGCCGTTAAGTGCGTTACACGCTCCTAATCTTGCTGTTAACGCAGAGGAAACTCTCACCCTTCGGTGGGTGAATTCATGCGGCCCCCCGCATCGTGTGCGCCGGAGATAGTCCGGCGGATGAGCCTGCGCTCCGTTATGCCGGGTATTTCGGCACCAGCACGCTGGCCTGCCTGACGGGCGAGGTGCCGCGCGTACCGGGTGGCCAGCGGATCGGCCGTGGCGCCGTGGGCGACAACGCTGAGCACCACGGTGATCGTGATGACGGCGGCGGCGTGGTCGGCAGCGGGATTGCCCAGCTCCTCCAGCGCAAGGAGGCAGAACACCACCGACGCCAGGCCACGGGGACCGAACCAGCCCACCAGGGCGATCGTGTGCCCGGTCAAGCCCTGCGCCCGACAAGTGACGACCGCTACCGGCGCCATCCGGATCACCGTGAGGCTGAGGACCGCGTACAGTACGATCTGCCAGTTCAGGACCTCCACCGCCGGTGCCACCGCGACAGCGCCGAACGCCAGCCAGACCAGCAGGGACACCAGGGCGCCGGTTTCCTCAACGAACGGCACCAAGGGCTCGCCGCGCCGGCCGCCTGCCGTGCCGAACGCTAGCCCGCCGACAAACGCGGCGATGAACCCGTTGCCGTGCAGCGCCACCGCGGATGCGTAGGCGCACACCGCCAGGCCCAGCACCGCTGGGCCGGCAAAGCCATCAGCGACCCAGCCGCGCCGGCGCGCCGCGTTCACCAGCAGGCCACCGGCACCGCCCACGGCCACGCCGACGAGAAGGCCCACCGCCAGCTCAGCGGCGGCGGCGGCTGGACCGTGGCCGGCGACCTCGCCTCCCGTGGCCGCCCCTGCTATGGCAACGGACACAAAGGGCGTGGCGATCCCGTCGTTCAGGCCGCTTTCGACATTGACCAGCCGGCGGATCCTGGCCGGTATCGCCGGGTTGGATATCATGCCCGCGCCAAGTGCGGCGTCGGTTGGCGCCAGCGCCGCCCCCACCAGCAGCGCCAGCCAGATGCCGGCGCTGCCGTCCAGGGCGAGCGCTAGCAGCGTGCCCAGGCCGATCGTCAGCGGCAGCGCGACCCCGAGCAGCCGCAGGTACAGGCCCGCATCCACCCGCAGCTCATGCAGCCCGACCCGCGACGCGTCCGAGAAGAGAACCAGGGCGAGGGTGAACTCCGCCAGTTCCTTGATCAGCTCTCTACTGGGCGCGACGCCCAGCACTGCCAGCGGCCCATGGGTGAGCAGCAGCCCGGCAAGCACGAAGGTGATCGGCGCGGTGACGTCGAACCGTTCCAGCCTGGCCGACAGCGCGCCCCAGCCAAACACCAGCGCTGCCACGATGGCCAGGTCGGCAACGGTCACAGCCTCACCTGCTCTCCGCGCTTACCGACGACCTCCCGTCGTCGACAAGGACGACTTAGTGCAGCCCGGATGCACGCTGTTATCCCAGGGTAGCGACGAGGATGGCCTTGATGGTGTGCAGGCGGTTCTCGGCCTGGTCGAACACGATGCTGGCCCCGGAGTTGAAGACCTCGCCGGTCACCTCGAGGCCGTCGGTCATGCCGGTGTGCTCCATGATCTCCCGTCCGACGGTGGTGTTCGGGTCGTGGAAGGCCGGCAGGCAGTGCATGAACTTGACGGCCGGGTTCCCGGAGGCCTTCAGCAGGGCCGAGTTGACCTGGTAGGGCGTCAGCAGTTTGACCCGGTCGGCCCACACGTCCTTGGCCTCGCCCATCGAGACCCACACATCGGTGTGGATGAAGTCGACCCCCGAGACGGCTTCCCGGGGATCCTCGGTGACGGTGATCCGCGCGCCGGTCCGCCCGGCGATGTCCTTGGCCAGGTCGACCACGTCCTTGGGCGGGTGCAGCTCGGCCGGCCCGGACAGCCGCACGTCGCTGCCCATCAGCGCGCCCATGACCAGCAGGGAGCGGCCCATGTTGAACCGGCAGTCGCCCGACGAACGCGTAGGTCAGGGCGTGGTAGGGCTTGCCGCTGGCTTCGTGCATGGTCAGGAAGTCGGCGAGCATCTGGGTGGGGTGCCATTCGTTGGTCAGCCCGTTGTACACCGGCACCCCGGCGTGGGCGGCGAGCTCTTCGACGTCGGCCTGGCTGTTGCCGCGGAACTCGATCGCGTCGTACATCCGGCCCAGCACGGCGGCGGTGTCGGCGATGGATTCCTTGTGGCCGAGCTGGGAGCCGGACGGGTCCAGGTAGGTCACGTGCGCGCCCTGGTCGTAGGCGCCGACCTCGAACGCGGACCGGGTGCGGGTGGAGGTCTTCTCGAAGATCAGCGCGATCTCCTTGCCCTCGAGGTGCTTGACCTCGGTGCCGGCGTACTTGGCCAGCTTGAGCGCCTCGGACAGCTTGAGCAGGTAGCCGAGCTCGCGCGGTTCGAAGTCGATCTCCTTGAGGAAGCTGCGGTTCTTCAGGTTGAACGCCATGGCTGTGTCTCCCGTGTGCTCAGAATGCCGGGTCGCGTTGCAGCGGGCAGGTCATGCAGTGGCCGCCGCCGCGGCCCTTGCCGAGCTCGAAGCCCGCGATCGTGATCACCTCGATGCCGGCCTTGCGGAGCGCGGTATTCGTGCCGGTGTTGCGCTCGTAGGCGACGACCACGCCGGGTTCGAGCGCGACGACGTTGTTGCCGTCGTCCCACTGCTCGCGCTCGGCCTCGAAGGAGTCCCCGCCGGTTTCGATGACGCGCATCTTGCCCACGCCCAGGGCCCGGCCCATCAGCTCGGGCAGCGTCCCCTGCTGCTCCTCCACCACCAGATCGTCGGGCGAGGCGCCGGGCCGGATCGCCCATATCCGCGCCCCGTTGACCACCTCGGGGAACAAGGTGACCAGGTCCCGGTCGCACATGGTGATGACCGTGTCCAGGTGCATGTAGGAGCGCGACTTGGGCAGGTGCACGGCCAGCACCAGCGTGGCCGAACCCGCCCGGAACAGCGACCGGGCGATCCACAGCACCGCCTGCGGCGTGGTCCGCTCGCCCATGCCGATCATCACCGCGCCGTTGCCGATCGGCTGCACGTCCCCGCCCTCGACGTGGGCACGGCCCCAGTCTTCGCTGACCCCGCCGAGCCAGATGGGGAACTTCTCGGCGGCGAACATCGGGCTGAACCGGTAGATGGTCTCCATGATCATGGTCTCCGGCTTGCGGGCCGGCTTGGTCATCGGGTTGATCGTGACGCCGTCGTAGATCCAGCACGACGGGTCGCGCTGGAACAGGAAGTTCGGCAGCGGCGGCAGCAGCATCGACGTCGGGTCGGCGGACTCCCACACCAGCCCCGCGTCCCGAGCCACGTCGGCCTTGGTGATCCCGCCGATCAGGAACTCGGCCACCATCGCCGGATCGGCTGATCCGACCCACTCGGCGGCCCGCTGGGCGGCGGTGATGCCGACCTCACGCTCGTTCAGGATGTGCCCGCACACCCAGTCCCGGGCCTCCGGGCTGGCCAGCGCCTGGGCCAGCAGGTCCTCGGCCTCGAACACCTCGACGCCGCGGTCGCGCATCGCCTCGCAGAACATGTCATGCTCGGCCTTGGCCCGCGCCACCCACAGCACGTCGTCGAAGAGCAGCTCCGCGGCGTTGGACGGGGTCAGGCGGGTGTGTTCCAGGCCCGGCCGGTGCACCATCACCTGGCGCAGCCTGCCCACCTCGGAGTTCACTCCGAACGGCATGTTTGATCACCTCGTTGTCTCGATAGCGGGAGGATTTCCGTTGGACCGGGCGGCCGCTGACCGCCGGGGCCGGCTCGTCCTAGGTGCCGCTCGCAGGGGGCGATCCGGGATACCGTCCTCGTTCGGCCCATATCTCGCTGAAACCCGGGGAGGGCCGTCCGTGCTGATGGTTCTGGTGTCGGTCATCGCCGGTCAGCTGCCTTCCGGGGCGAGGGTCTTGCTCTGGCGTCGCAGCTGGATGAACTTGTCCACGGCGACGAACGCGGGCGCGATGAGCGACAGGGCGAGCACCACGACCCACTGCCGCCCGCTGAGCGAGGTGGTGTCGAGCAGGCGCTGGAGCATGCCGAGTTCCACGGCGGCCCAGGTGAGGATCCAGCCGAGGATGATCCAGCCCAGGAAGGGGAACACCGGCGAGGACCACGGCGCCTGGCGTTCGCGGCGCATGACCAGGCCGATGTTGACCGCGCTGAACGAGACGATGGCGAAGGCCATGGTCATGTTGACCGACGCGGCCGTGGTGCTCGGCTTGCCGGGTCCCCACTCGAGCACGGACAGGGCGGTGGCGGCGACCACGAACCCGGTGACGAACCAGCGGATGACCTGGGGGCGGGTGACGATCTTGGTGCCGGGCTTGCGCGGCGGCCGCTGCATGACCCCGGGGTCGGGGACGTCGACGATGAACCCGATCACCACGGTGATGACGACGAAGAACTTGCAGAACAGCAGCTGGAGCGGGAACAGGGCGACGCCGCCGTTGATGTTCAGGATGGTGGCGTAGACCATCAGCTGCAGCACCGAGGACAAGATGGTCAGCTGCATCTTGATGTAGGTGGAGATCCGCCGGTAGATGTCGCGGCCCAGGTCCACGGCCTGGACCAGGGTGGCGAAGTTGTCGTCGGTCAGCACGATCTTGGCGGCCTGCTTGGTGACCTCCGAGCCGCTGCCCATGGCCACGCCGATGTCGGCCTGCTTGAGCGCGGCGGCGTCGTTGACCGCGTCGCCGGTCATCGCGACCACGTCGCCGGATTGCTGCATGAGCTTGGCCAGCCGCAGCTTGTCCTCCGGTGCCACCCGGCCGAACACGTGCAGCCGGGGAAGCCGCTCGATCACCTCGGTATCGGACAGGTGCTGCAGCTCGGTGCCGGTGATCACGCCGGGTCCCAGGCCGAGCTCGTCGGCGATCGCGCGGGCGGTCACGGTGTGGTCGCCGGTGATCATCCGCACGTCGACCCCCGCGCCCAGCGCGGCGCGGACCGCGTCCCTGGCCTCGGTGCGCAGCGGGTCCACGATCCCCACCAGCGCGACGAAGACCAGGTCCGGTGACGGCGGCCATCGGGTCAGCCAGCGCCGCCGACATCGCCGCGTCATCCATGTCCTTGACGGCGAACGCGAGCACCCGCAGCCCGCGCTCGGACAGCTGGCGGTTGGCGGCCAGGAGCTCGTCCCGGACGGTGCCGATCGGCACCTGCTGGCCATGCCACAGGGCCCGGTCGCAGTGGTTCAGGACGACGTCCGGCGCGCCTTTGACGGTGACCAGATGCGGTTGCCGGACGATCGGGCCGGCCAGCCAGTCCGGGCGGTCGTGGAAGGTGGCCATGAACTTGTACTCGGAGTCGAACGGCACCTCGGCCCGGCGGGGCAGGGCCTGGCGGGTCTGCTCGGCGTCCACGCCCATCTTCGCGGCCAGCACCACGAACGCCGCCTCGGTCGGGTCGCCGATGACCGACCCGTCGTCGCCGACGGTGGCATCGGTGCACAGCACCAGGCCCAGGGCCAGGTTGCGGAAGTCGGGCGGCTGCGCCCCGGCCACGCCCAGGATCGCGCCGGTCTTGGCGTATCCGGGGCCTTCGATCTTGAACCAGTCACCGCCGCCCAGCATGGTGGTCGCGGTCATCGCGTTCATCGTCAGCGTGCCGGTCTTGTCGCTGTTGATGACGGTGGTCCCGCCCAGGGTCTCCACGTCCGACAGCGACTTGACCACCGCCTTGTGCTCAGCCAGCCGCCGCGCCCCCGACGACAGCATGGCCTGCACGAACGTGGGCAGCCCGGTCGGGATCGCCGCGATCGCGGTGGAGATGCACAGCAGCACCAGCGTGGTGGTGTCCTGGCCCCGCACCAGGCCGAAGATGGCGATGATCGCCACGGCGACGAAGGCGATCAGGCCGAACACCTTGGTCATGCCGTCCAGTTCGCGCTGCAGCGGCGACTTGGACCGCTGGGTGGCGGTGACCATCCCGGCGATCTTGCCCATCTCGGTCGCGCTGCCGGTGGCGGTCACCACGATCGTCGCGGTGCCCCGGGTGACCTGGGTGTTCTGGAACACCAGGTTGGTCCGGTCGCCCAGCGCCACCTCACCCTCGGGCAACGTGCCCGCGTCCTTGGGTATCGGCGCGCTCTCCCCGGTCAGCGCGGCCTCTTGCACCTCCAGCGTGGCCGAGGACGCGATCCGCCCGTCCGCCGGGACCACGTCCCCGGCCTCCAGCAGCACGATGTCACCCGGCACCAGCGTGGTCGATTCGATCTGCTCGACCTGCCTCGAGCGCCGCACCCGGGCATGCGGCACCTGCAGCTTGGCCAGCGCCTCCACGCTGGCCCGGGCCTTCAGCTCCTGGGCCGTGCCCATCACCACGTTGAACGTCACCAGCCCCAGCACCACCACGGCCGTCGCGATCTGGACGATCGCGAAACTGGCCGCGACCACGATCAGCAGCATGATGTTCATCGGGTTGACCAGCTGGGCCCGGCCCACCACCCACACGCTCGGCGGCGGCTCGGCCGGTATCTCGTTCGGCCCGTACTCCTCCAGCCGCCGCTTCGCCTCGTGGGCGTCCAGCCCGTCATCCGGATCGACACCCATCTGCCCGGCCGCGGCTTCCGGCGACAGGGCGTACCAGGCGAGGTTCTCGGCGGGCTGCTGCACGGTGGTCATCTGAGCTCCTCGGGACGGTTGCGGCTTACCCGCGCCGCGGCGGCTGGCCTAGTGCGCGAGCTGGACATTCTTTCGTCCTGGTGTCGCGGAAGTGTTTCCATCCGTAGTCCAGGGCCACGCTTAGCACCAAGATGCCCGCCAGCGTGGCGATCGAGGCGGGCTCGTGGATCAAAGTGGTGAACACGAACGTCACGAAGACCGCGCCGGCCGCCACGATGGCCAGGACGAGCATCAGGAGGTTCGCGCCGGTCTCGGCGCGGATCCGCAGGTGCGCCGCGGTGATCATGGTGAAGATCACCAGGGCCACCGCGCTGCCGATCGACGCGATCGAGTCCAGGTTGAACACCACGGCCAGGACCAGGCACATCGACCGCCTGGATCAGCAGCCCGTTCGAGGCCCGCCCGCCGGCCTTGCGCGCCATCAGCGGCGGGAACTGCCCCGTCTCGGCCAGCCGCTCGGACAGCCCCTGCGCCGGGTACAGGCCCGCGTTGGTGGCCCCGGCGGTGGCGAACAGCGCGGTGACGGTCATCAGCCAGTAGCCCGCCCGGCCCAGCGTCGGCTCGGCGGCCACCGCGATCGCGGTCCCCCCGGAGGAGATCACCTTGTCCACCGTCAGCGTGCCGAACACGCCCAGCGCGATGGCCACGTAGATGACCGTCGCGATGCCCAGCGCCAGGAACATCGCCTTGGGCAGCTGGCGGGACGGCTTGGCCAGGTCCTTGGCGGTGAAGGTGATGATGCCGAAGCCCAGGAAGGCGAAGAAGGTCAGCGCCACGGACGAGATGATGTCCTGGAACGACGGGTACCCGGAGAACGCCAGCAGCGACGGGTGAATGTTCACCAGCGTGACCACCGAGAAAAAGGCCAGGATCCCCAGCACCACGTAGACGATCACCGTCTGCGCATTGGCCACCAGCCCGGACCCGGCGATGTTCAGCGCGGTCATCACCACGATGATCAGCGCCGCGAACACCTTGATCCACGCCTGGTTCTCCCCGGCGAACGTCGAGGTGGCGTAGCTCCCGAACGAGACCGCCACCATCGCCGTCACGATGGCGTTGGCCATATAGGTCAGCCACGCGGTGATCCCGGTGAAGTGCCCGTTGCCGGTCGATTTCGCCACGTACTCCAGGAACCCCCCGGCCGACGGGTACCGGGCGCCCAGCTTCGCGAACGAATACCCCTGCAGTCCCGCGACGACCCCGGCGAGCAGGAACGACAGCCACACCGCCGCCCCGGCCACCTCGCCGGCCGCGCCCAGCAGCGCGAAGATCCCCGCACCCACCATCGCCCCGACACCGATGAACGCGGCCTGCCGCACCGACAGGTACTTTTGCTCCTGCGTCCCCGGCGGGGGCGCTGGTGGGGGGTCGCCGTCGTTCCGGCGCGATTCCTGTTTCATGATCCTGCCGTTCTCATGACACCCGCGGGTGCCCGCTGCGGGACGACGCTGGTGCCGGCCTGCCCGGCCACGATGCCGGTGATGTCGGCCAGCGAGCCGATCGCGGCTCTCTTGCCGGTCTTGGCCGCGAAGCGGGAGGCCGCCTCGACCTTGGGGCCCATGGACCCGGCCGCAAACTGGTAGCCGGCCAGTTCCTCCGGCGTGGCCCGGTCCAGCCGCCGCTGCTCGGGCGTGGCCCAGCCGACGTAGACCCCGTCCACGTCGGTGGCCATCACGAACAGGTCCGCGGCCACATCCTCGGCCAGCAGCTCGCTGGCCAGGTCCTTGTCGATGACCGCCTCGACGCCCACCAGTACGCCGGGCGCGGAGGAGGAGTACATGGTAGGGATGCCGCCGCCGCCGGCGCAGATGACCACGGCTCCCCGCTCGATCAGCCAGGAGATCGGCGCGATCTCCAGGATCTGGCGGGGCTGGGGTGACGGCACCACCCGCCGCCAGGCGGTGCCGTCCTGCTTGAACGCCCAGCCTTTCTCCGCGGCCAGCGCGTCGGCGGACTCCTTGGCGTAGACCGGGCCGACGAACTTGGCCGGGCTGGCGAAGGCCGGGTCATCGGGGTCCACGGTAATCATGGTGAGCAGGGTGGCCACCTGCCGGTCCGGCGGCAGCAGGCTACGTAGTTCCTGCTGGATCAGGTAGCCGATGATGCCCTGGGTGCCCGCGTCCAGGACGTCCAGCGGGTACGGCTCGGCGTCGTGGTAGGACTCGGCCTGCAGCGACAGCAGGCCCACCTGCGGGCCGTTGCCGTGCACGACCACGATGCTGTGCTCCGCGGCCAGCGGCGCGATCGCCTCGGCCGCGGTCCTGATGTTCCTGCGCTGGACCTCGGTGGTCATGGGTTCGCCCCGGCGCAGCAGCGCATTGCCGCCCAGCGCGATCACGATCCGCATCTCAGACCTTCTCCGTCATCGCTCGGTCCTAGGCGGCCGGCAGTGACGCGTGACCGCTGTCTGGCCCGGCCCGGTTCGAGCCGGTGCCCAGATCTTGTGCGAGCGGTTCCGAAGTATCGTCACCCTTCCCAGGGTGATTCT
Source organism: uncultured Actinomycetes bacterium (assembly GCA_963722275.1). Classification (GTDB taxonomy): domain Bacteria; phylum Actinomycetota; class Actinomycetes; order Streptosporangiales; family Streptosporangiaceae; genus Palsa-504. The sequence goes on from CAVRMX010000033.1 coordinate 127,666, forward strand.
GGGTATTTGCCGCGCTGCTGCGCCGCACCGCCTCCACCTTCTCCCCTTGGAGGACTCGATCGGTGATCCGGCCGATGTCACCGGTAGGGCGGCACGGCCGGCGGCTGGGTCAGGCGATGACGCCGGCTCATGTAGACGGGGATGCCGAGCAGCAGTGCCCCGGCGGCCAGGAAGAACGGCGCCCAGTAGACCCAGAAGCTGTGGCCGGTATTGCGCGAGTACACGATGAACAGGATCGAGAACACCAGCGAGAGCGCCGCGACGATCAGGTCGCGGGCCAGCCGCGGGGTCTGCGTGGCCTTGTGGTCGATCCAGCGCCACTTCAGCTGCGCGAGCGCGGAGAAGCCGTACGGGATCGCGGAGGTGATGCCGGTCATCAGGACCAGGGTGGTGAACACGGTCGCGCCCGACGAGCCCAGGTAGTTGATGATCATGGCGACGGAGGCCAGCACGGTGGAGGCGATGATGCCGAACCAGGGCACCTGGTTCTTGGACATGAGCTTGAAGCGCTCGGGGAACAGGCCGTCCCTGGCCGCGGCCAGCGGCATCTCGGCGCAGATCATGGTCCAGCCGTTCAGCGCCCCGAAGCCGGAGACGATGACGGCTAGGGCCATCACGTTGCCGGCCCAGGTGCCGCCGAACATCGTATTGGCCGCGTCGGAGAACGGGGCGTTGGCGGACGGCGAGCTTGGAGCTGGGCACGATGCCGAACACGGCGGTGAGCGAGAGCATGTAGACCACCGCGGTCGCGATCGTGCCCAAGATGGTGGCCCTGGGTACGTTGCGATCGGGGTCGCGTACCTTGCCGGCCGCGACCGCGGCGCACTCCACGCCGAGGTAACTGAACAGCGCGATGGCCATCCCGCCGCCGATCGCGGCGATCGTGCTCTCTGTGCTGACATTCCAGGGTGTGAAGTTGACGCTCTTGATGTAGAACAGGCCCACGGTCGACATGAACGCCAGCGCCGCGAACTTCACGACGGTGGTCACCACCTGCACCGATCCCATGTTCTTGACTCCGGACAGGTTGATCACCGCCGGAATCCACAACCCGACAAGCACCAGCAGAATCGAGAACAGCTTGTTGTGGCCCTTGTTGATGAAATGCTCCACGTACAGGACCCAGCCGACCGCGATGGCGGCGTTGCCGGCCCAGGCGGTGATCCAGTACGACCAGGCGTTCATGAACCCGAGCCGGTTGCCGAAGGCGACCCGCGCGTAGGCGTACGGCCCGCCGTCGGCCGGCAGCCGCCGCGACAGCGCCGCGAACAGCAGCGCGAGCGCGAGCGCGCCCACGGTCGTCAGCGCCATCGACACCAGGGTGATCGGGCCGTACACCGCCAGGGAGGTCGGCAGGTTAAAGATGCCGACCCCGATGATGCTGCCCACGATCAGCGCCATCGCCGCGGTCAGGCCGAACTGATGCGCCCCTTCCCCGCCCGGCGGCTCGCGCGCAGGACCGAGGTCGCCTTTGGGCAGATCAACCCTATCCGCCATGACTCACCCCTTGCCGATCGGCAGCAACATGTGACCGTGGTCTGCGGTCCGCATGTCCGGGAACGCTTCCAGATCCTGTTCGGGCCGTCACCGGTTGGCGTCACCCCTCCAAGGGTGAATCCCGCCCATGCCTATCGGCTCGGCCGTCACGGCGGCGCCGCTCGTCGCAGTGGACCGCACGGCAGGATCGGGTCTAGCTACCCGGCTTCGGCTTCGGCTTCGGCTTCGGCTGAGATGCCGGTCCATCGGCTCTGTAACCGGTACTTGCGCCTTCTGGCGTAAGATTGTGCCTCTTGCCCGTATTGCTGTTCTTCTGAACGGGACCTATCGGCGTGATACGCGATTCGACACGACCGTTGCGGTTCCGGCGATGACGGCGGTTCGGGCGACGCCTCGGCGGAGCCAGGGCATGGTCCTGCCATTTCTTGCCTGGTCAGCGGGTCGGTTGCGGGCACGGTGCCTTACCGAATGGACAAAGGTCCGCATCGGTGAGGAAATTATCGTGGTCACCCTCCAAAGGGTGATAACGCAGATCCATCCGCCAGGCATACTGGGACTGGTGGAGTGGGCGCAAAGATGAACTACAAGCGAACTAAAAGTGAACTAAAAGGCTTCAAGGCGCGATCCCGTACGGCCCCAAGCGTATGAGATCACTTTCACCGGTAAAGCCGATCCTGCGCTGCGCGCCACATCGCGGCCACTGGTGATTCAGCCGCCCCCGACGGGAATCAGCAAGTTGCGGCCGCGTATGGGGCGAGAAGGTTCTTCAGCTGACCAGTGTGGCCGGATCCGAGGCCGAAGCGGCCGACGCGGGTGCGAGGTCATCGGGTGCGGGGGCGGGCACGCCGGTCCCGCCCTGGTCCAGACGGAACGGCGGGTACGCATCGGTCATCAAGGCGGCGTACGCGACGACCCGCAGCACCCAGCGGTTCATGCCGACGACGAAGTCGTACAGCCCTCGCGGGTAGCGGCCCGCGAACAGCAGTGCGATCGCCGCGAAGAACACGAGCAGCCCGATCAGGCCGCCGTAGAAGGCATCACCCTGCCACATTTTCCCCGAGGCCCCGGTCGCGCTGTAGGCGGCACCGCCGGCGAACACCGCGACGATGGCGTACTGCGGGATCGCCAGCAGCCACCACTTGACCAGGACCAGGCCGCGGGAGAGCCGCTCGGGGTAGGCGACGTCCAGCGTCGCGGGGTAGTCCGGCTCCTCAGCCAGGCTGAACGGCGGGTAGCGGTCGGTCCCCAGGGCACTGTAGGTGTAGTAGCCGACCCGCCAGGACCAGCGCAGCACCCCCAGATTGAAGTCGAACAGCGAGCGGGGGTAGCGCGCAGTGAACAGGATCGCGAAAAACGCGATGACGGTGACGACGGCGAACGCGATCCACAGGAAGAACAGCACGATGTAGTGCGGGATCGCTAGCAGCCACTTGACCAGCCACAGCCAGCGGCTCAACGGCTCGTCGAGGCGAGCTCGCACCTGCACGGGGTAGGTCTGGTTCATGGTTTCCTCCTTGTCGGTGCCCGCGGGTGCCACATCCATGAAACGGGCACGCGATGCGCGGGCACGGGCGGATATTCCGGGCTGATTAGTCCTGATTCCCCGGCCTATTTAAGAACCGTTATATGGATGGCGAGTGCATCCTCCGTGGAGATCGCGTGAAGGTGCCCATAGCGCACCAGGGCCGTCACGGGACTTTCCGGGTTGACGTTAACGTCGGCACCTGAGATTGGAGCGCCGAGGGCTCGCAACGCCGGGGTTCCCAGCACCAAACTGGTGCCCGCATGTCGTCGAATACAATGATCACGGCATTTCGCTAGCTGAGGAGGCGTCGAGCCCGTACGGGGCGACAGACCGCGGGCGGTCGTCCTGCCCGAACCAGGCGTCTCATGGATCAATCCGCTAAGCAGCGCTACCAGGGTCCGGAGCAACGCTCCCGGAGGCTGCCCAAACTGCTTTAAGCAGAGACCAACACGGCTACGGGAAAATCCGTCGCGTCACTACTTACGCTACATCAGGCCATATCGCGCTTCAATAGACGCTGGCTTATTTCCAGGTTTCTGTGGGTACTCCGACGAAGATGCAGCGGGCCTTGTCTCGGCGGGTCAAAATCACTTCCGGATAGCAGTGGCCAGTGCTATGCCAGGGGCAGGCAAAGTCCTGGCTGGTGCGGTAGCCGGTGAGGAACGCGATGTAGATGAACGGCCAGATCCACCAGCCTGCGAAGCCGTCGGCCTGCGGGGCTCCACTGGCACCTTCTCCCCTCCGGCGGAGCCCCTGGGCGAAGCTCAGGATGCCGTTTCTCTGGCACGCTGGACGGGGCGCGCTGGAGGCTGACGGCCGGAATTCTTCTGCAGCAGGCAGGCCAGGACCAGGGTGATGCCGGTGAACAGGGCGTAGGGCTGGAGCAGGTCCGGATCTGCCTGCCCTCCGCGGCGCAAACGCCCGGGCCATTAGCCTGCACAGTTAACGTCGGTCACGGCGGAGGAGGACGGATCACCCCGATGGGATTAATCGACGACTGGACAATTTCAGCAGCCCTCACGTTGGCAATGGTTTCCCGCCGTCGTCTTTAGATTCCTGCGATGCCTTTGCCGATCAGCACCACGGCGAAGATCAGGAACAGGACGGTCATCACGACCGCGTTGTTCTGGCCCAGCCAGGCCTTCCAGCTGTCCAGGATCGGCTGAGCCTTCTCGCCCATCGCGAGCATGACCACGAGCGGAGCCGCCACGCCGAGCGCGGCGACGAGGACGTACACCGCGATGGCCCCTGCCTGCTGCCCACCGGACAGGCTCGCCGAGGCTATAGCCACCGCCGCCGCCACGCCTGCGATGATGTTCTTGGGGTTGAGCGCTCCGATGCCTACCCCGACGATCAGTGACTTCCCGGGCGCGAACTCGGCGATTCCGTTCATCCACTTCGGCATCGACGCCTCCTGGCCAGGCTTTGGCCGGCCGCGGAACTGGCGTAGCGCGGCTGCCACGTCGAACTCCTGCTGCCTCACATAGGCCTGAACAGTCCCGTTGTTCTGGTCCTCAGATCGCTCGGGGCGGGTGAACGGATGCGGGTGGCGGTTTAGATTTCGGTGGTGGCCTCGGCCCTGCCGTCTTTGACGGCGGCCTGGAGCGCGGCGTAGTCGAGCTCGTTCTGGTCGGCGTAGGTTTCGGCGAAGTCGGCGATGGCCTGGTCGAACTTGGCCGAGCCGCCGAGGTAGGCGGCCAGCGCGATGCGGTCGCCGGCACGGGCGTGCGCCCGGGCCAGGGTCCACCCGCACAGCCGGGCGTACATCTCCATGCCCGTGGGGAGCATCAGCTCGATCGGCACGGAGAACTTCCAGTCCTTCAGCTGCCGGACGTAGAAGTCGCGGTCCACCCCGTCGAGGGGGTTGGGGACGCGGGTCCAGCCGAGGAAGATGTCGCTCTGGGCCTGCTGCAGGTGCTGCCCGGCGACCACCCGCTCGCCCTGGTTGTTGTACCGGCTGCGCCCGGCGTACTCCGCCAGGACTGACGGCTGGGCCTCCTTGGCCTGCAGGAACAGCGGCTCGACCCCGTCGCAGGCGTCCATCAGCAGGACCCAGGCGCGGGTGCCGACGCTGCCGACCCCGACGACCTTGCGGGCCACCTGCACCATCGTGAACTGCTCCAGCAGGTGCCGCCGGTCGGACTGCAGGCTGCGCCGGTACTTGCCCAGCACGGTGAGGAGCAGCTTGTTGATCGCATCGGCCTGCACGTCGGCGAAGACCTCTTCGATCGGGACGATCATCGGGGGGTCGCTGATGATCCGCCGCTGCCCGTCGACCATGGTGGTCAGCTTGGCCAGCGCCTTCATGCTGTCGGCGGTGTGCGCCTTGGCCAGCAGCTTCTCGGCTTCCTTGAACCTTTTGGCCTTCATCTGAGACCTGAACTCGCGCAGGACCGGCTCGATGTCCAGGTGCGCGTACCACACGTCCAGGAAGGGCTGCTGCGCGAACCCGCGCATCGCGGTACGGTAACCTTCTCCCGCCGCCAGGGTGATCTTGCGCCCGGCCTTGGCGGGGTACCCGTTGTCCCGTGCGGCCACGGCCAGGCTCGCGGCCAGCCGCTTGACGTCCCACTCGAACGGGCCGGGCAGGGTCTCGTCGAAGTCGTTGACGTCGAAGACCAGCCGCCGCTCCGGCGAGGCGAACGCACCGAAATTCGACAGGTGCGCGTCCCCGCACAGCTGCACCCGCAGCCCCGAAGAGGGCGTGCCGGCCAGGTCCGCCGCCATCGGCAGCGCCGCGCCCCGGTAGAACGTGAACGGGGATACCAGCATCCGCCCGTGCCGGACCGGCACCAGCTCTGGCACCCGCGACTTCGCCTGGCCCAGCAGCAGCCCGACCGGATCCCGCCCCGGACGCGGGCTGAACTCCGCATGCGATTCCAGCGGGGCCACCGCCCGCGCGTCCTTGCCCCGCGCCGCCCGGTCCGCCCGGCTCAGCTGCTCCACGGTCACGGCCGGCGCCGGCCTGCGGTCAGAAGCCCGCGTACTTGGGGTACTTGATTTCCTGGCCGTTCCGCCTCTAGATGTCTTGGCCGCTACACCATCAGCCGTCGCCGTCATGGCATCTCCCTCCGGACCGCGGCAGCGTGACACCGCTGTCCAGTGCCCACTGCGGATAGCTCTGCCCCTGTGCTCATACCAGGCAGGTCGTCAACCCGCATTCGCGTGGACGGTTTCCCGACCGTTGCTGCGTTGTCCCTCCAGTCGAATCTGCGCCCAGCAGAGGCTGCAGGCATCACCCTTAGAGGGTGGTCCCGTTGCGGCTGATTTCGCGGGTTGCCGACCGGAACCCTTTCCAGCCGGGCACTCCGTTCCATCACTTAGGCCCTCTGGCCAGCAGGGAAGCCGGAGGCCATGGTCCCCATGGGGCGGTCTGGGAGCAGGCGCAGTTCCACTGCTCGCTCGATTGCTTCTGAGCGCGAGGACCCTCCCAGCTTCTGGTAGATCGACCGCAGGTGGGTCTTGACCGTGGCCAGCGAAGACAATGACTATGACCGAGGTATCGCTGGATGAACTAGTCCCGGCGCGGATCGGACAGCACCACGATGGACCGGGGGCCGACGGTGACGTGGTCGCCGGCGCCTCGCGGCGCGACCGCGGAACCGCCGGGCGCCGTCGGGTCGTAGGTGTCTACCTCGATACGCCATGATGCCTGCTCCCTGACGGCTGGCAGCACAAACTCGAGCGGTTCCCACCAGGCGTTGACGAGGACCAGGAAGTCGTCATCGAGCATTGGCGTTCCGTCTGCGGCGCGGTCGGGGTCGTCGGATCCGTCCAGGTAGAGCCCGATGGCCAGGGCGCCGTTGTCCGACCAGTCAGCGGCCGTCATCTCGGCGCCTGCGGGGGTGAACCAGCGCAGCTCGGATGCTTCTGCCCCGGAAAGGAAACGGCGGCGGCGGAACACCGGGTGTGCCTTGCGGAAGGCGATTATCCGCCCGGTGAAGTCCTGCAGCTGAGTGTCGGCCTGTGCCCAGTCGACCCAGGCGATCTGGTTGTCCTGGCAGTAGGCGTTGTTGTTGCCCTGCTGGGTCCGGCCCATCTCGTCACCGCCGAGGAGCATCGGCACGCCGAACGACAGCAGCAGGGTGGTGAGCATGGCCCGGGACTGGCGCGCTCGCAGAGCCAGCACATCCCGGTCATCGGCCGGGCCTTCCAACCCGCAGTTCCAGGACCGGTTATCGCTGGTCCCGTCCCGGTTGGACTCGCCGTTGGCCTCGTTGTGCTTGTCGTCGTAGGAGACGAGGTCCGCCAGGGTAAAGCCGTCATGGACCGTGATCAGGTTCACCGACGCCGTAGGCAGGCGGCGGTCGCCCGCGTAAAGGTCCGACGATCCGCAGAAGCGGGTAGCGAACTCGCCGAGGCCGACGGGGTGGCTGCGCCAGAAGTCGCGCATGGTGTCGCGGTACTTGCCGTTCCACTCGCGCCACCGCGGCGGGAACCTGCCGAGGTCGTAGCTGTCGAACTGGCCGACGTCCCACGGCTCCGCGATCAGCTTGGCCCTGGACACCACCGGATCCTGGGCAACCAGGTCGAAGAACGCTGACACTTGCTCGAAGCTGCCGTCCTGGCGGCCGAGCGTGGTGGCCAGGTCGAACCGGAAGCCATCGACGTGCATCTGGGTCAGCCAGTAGCGCAGCGAGTCCATGATCAGCTGCAGCGTCACCGGGTCGCCGGCGTTCAGCGAGTTGCCGCAGCCGGTCGTATCGACGTAGCGGCTCGGATCGCTGTGATCCAGCCGGTAGTACGCCGGATTGTCCAGGCCGCGGTAGCACAGCGTCGGGCCGAGCTCGTTACCCTCCGCGGTGTGGTTGAACACCACATCGAGCAGCACCTCGAGCCCGGCCGCGTGCAGCGCGTCCACCATGGCCTTGAACTCGTCGACCTGGCCGCCCGGTTTCCCGGCCCGAACGGCCGCCGAGTAGCCCTGGTGCGGGGCGAAGTAGCCGATCGTGTTGTAGCCCCAGTAGTTGGTGAGCCCGCGCTGCAGCAGGAACGCCTCGGGGACGCTTTCGTGTACCGGCAGCAGCTCGACGGCCGTCACCCCGAGGTCGAGCAGGTGGGCGATGGCGGCTTCATGGCCTAGCCCGGCGTAGGTTCCGCGCAGCTCCGGCGGGATCTCCGGGTGGCGCATGGTGAAACCTTTGACGTGCAGTTCGTAGATGATCGTGTCGGAGAACCGGTGCCGCGGATGGGTGCCGTCGCGCCAGCGGAATGCGTCGTCGGCCACGACCAGGCTTCGTGGCACGCTGGCGGCGGAGTCCGCGGCGCTCGGCGCATCCGGGTTATCGGCGGCGTATCCGAGCACCTCCGGCCCGAACGTGACGGATCCGCTGAGCGCCCGCGCGTAGGGATCCAGCAGCAGCTTCGCCGGGTTGCAGCGCACTCCGCGAGCCGGATCGTAGGGGCCGGCGGCCCGGTACCCGTAGGCCTGGCCCTCCCCGATACCCGGTACGAAGGCGTGCCAGACGCCGGCGTCGTAGTCCCGCAGCGGGATCTGCGTTTCCGTGCCTGCCTCGTCGAACAGGCACAGGGCCATCCCGTCGGCGACGGCGGAGGCCACCGCGAAGTTCGTGCCTCCGTCACCGGGGGTGGCGCCCAGCGGGAACGGGCTTCCGGGCAGCGCGGAGACGGCCTGCCCTGGTACGGCGGTCATCGCTCGCCTCCCGCTCCCGCGTTGATGCGGCGGATGACGTCCCCGACGGGATCGACCGCTCCGTGCCTGCGGCGGATCACGTCAGCGATAATTCCGGTCCAGCCGGTCTGGTGGAAGGCGCCGATCGCGGCTCCGTTGTCGCCGTGGAAGTACTCGCTGAAGATCAGGTTGTCGTGCCAGGCCGGATCGTGCTGCAGCCGTTCGGTCCCGCCGAAGCAGGGCCGCCGGCCGTCCGGGCCGCGGGTGAAGATCGAGATCAGCCGGTCCTGCAGGTCGGCGGCGACCCTGTCCAGGGTCAGCTGCACGCCCGATCCAGTCGGGTACTCGATGGTGAACTCGTCGCCGAAGAACCGGTAGTAGCGTTCCAGGGCCGCGATGACCAGGTAGTTCAGCGGGAACCAGAGCGGACCGCGCCAGTTGGAATTCCCCCCGAACATGGCGGTGGTGGACTCGGCCGGCTCGTAGTCGATGCTCGCCTGTATGCCCTCGACGTCGAGCACGTACGGGTGCTCCCGGTGGTAGGCCGATAGCGCCCGCAGGCCGTGCGGGGACAGGAACTCGCTCTCGTCGAAAAGCTTCGTGAACAGCTTCTCGAGCCGGTCCACGCCGGCCAGGCTGAGCAGCATCCGCTGCTGGCCGCGTTCCCCGCGCAGCAGGCCGATCTCGCTGAGCTTGTCCCGGTCGGCCAGGCCGCGGCGGTTCAGGAAATCCGCGAACTGCTTGCCGACCGTGAGGGAAACCTGCAGGTCATTGTCGTCGATGACGGCGGCGGCCAAGATCGGGATGATCCCGACCATCGAGCGGACCTTCACCGGGACGGCCTGCCCGCTTGGTGTCAGGAGCCTGTCGTAGTAGAGCCCGTCGGTCTCGTCCCACAGCCCGAGACCATCCAGCGCCTCGGTGATGGCGGCGAAGTGCTCAAGGAACTTGAGCACCAGGTCCGCGCCCGGGCGCTGGCCGGACCGGTTCAGGATCACGGCCATGGAGGCCATGGCGATCGCGTAGAAGCCCATCCAGCCGGTGGCGTCGGATTGCTCCAGGATGCCGCCGACCGGCAGGTGCGAGCGGTCGATCGGGCCGATGTTGTCCAGGCCGAGGAAGCCGCCCTCGAACAGGTTGTTGCCCTCGGCGTCCTCCCTGTTGACCCACCAGGTGAAGTTGACCAGCAGCTTGTCGAAGATCCGGCTGACGAAGTCGATGTCGCGGGCGCCGTCGATCGCGAACACCTCGACCGCGGCCCACGCCTGCACCGGCGGGTTGACGTCGCCGAAGTCCCACTCATACGCCGGCAGTGCACCGTTGGGATGCTGGAACCATTCCCGGCACAGCAAGATCAGCTGGTACTTGGCGAACGCCGGGTCCACGTGCGCCAGGGCGACGCAGTGGAACGCCAGGTCCCAGGCGGCGTACCACGGGTACTCCCACTTGTCCGGCATCGACATGATGTCGAACGCGTCGAAGTTGCGCCACCGCGAGTTCCGGCCCGTCTGCCGCTCCGCCGGCGGCGTCGGCTGCGTCGGGTCCCCGTCCAGCCAGCGGGCCACGTCGTAGTAGAACAGCTGCTTGCTCCAGAGCATCCCGGCGAACGCCTGCCGCATCACCATGGCCTCATCCGCCGACGCGCTAGCCGGCGTGAGCTCGGCGTAGAACTCGTCGGCCTCGGCCCGCCGCTGGGCGATAACCTGGTCGAATTTGGCGCCGAGCGGGGCGTCCTCGGGTCCGCTAGGTGCCTGGGCGGGCGTCGGCCGCAGCCGCAGCCGCAGCTCAGCGGTGCCACCGGCTGGTACCGTCACCTGGTACCAGAACGCGGCCTTGGTGCCCTTGCGATCCGGGTTCACGGTCGCCTCCCCGCTGACCACGTGGTCGTTGATGCCGTCCTTCGGGTACGGCGTCAACGGCGCGGTACCGAACAGCCGCTGGTCGTTGGTCTCGTTCTCGCAGAACACCGCGGTCGGCAGGGTCCCATCTGGTCCGGGGCCGGCGATTAGCTCCATCGGGCCGACGAACGGATGATCGATCCCCACGACCGAATCACCCACCGCCCTCATCTCCGGCTTGGGCGCGTCATGGTCCCAGGACCAGGTGTTGCGGAACCAGGCAGTCGGCAGTACATGCAACGTCGCAGCCTCCGGGCCCGCGTTCGTTACCTGCACGCTCATCAGCAGGTCATCGGCATCGGCCTTGACGTAGTGCACCTCGGTGATCCAGTACCGGTCGCCGTCGAACACGCCGGTATCCAGCAGCTCGTACTCGGGCTGCTCGCGGTTACGGGACCCGTTCTGGTCAATGAGGTCCTGATAGGGAAACGCGGCCTGCGGATAGTGATACCGCCACCGGTTCCACGCATGACTCGGCAGCGCGTCCAGGTACCACCAGTACTCCTTGACATCCTCGCCGTGATTGCCCTGGGCGCCGGTCAGGCCGAACGCCCGCTCCTTCAAGATCGGATCCTTGCCATTCCACAGAGCCAGGCCCAGGCACAGCCGCTGCTCCACATCGCAGAACCCGGCCAGGCCGTCCTCACCCCACCGGTAGGCGCGCGACCGCGCGTGATCGTGCGGCAGGTAATCCCACGCCTCGCCGTCCGCGCTGTAATCCTCCCGCACCGTCCCCCACTGGCGCTCGCTGACGTACGGCCCCCACCGGTACCACTCCCCGGCCTGCCGCAGTCCGTCCTCCAGCCGCCCGAACCCATCCACCCGATCCCTCTCAGCACCCACTGCCAGCTCCTAACGCGTTCCGGTGTACCGCACTGCCCGTGTCGTGCCGACCCTTATCCGAGGTGATCGTGGCGCCTGCTAACACTCACGGCCGGCCTCTATTCCCGGTCTATGCGGCCGGGCAGCACGAGTTCATCACCCACTGAGGGTGATGATTACCGTGCCGGCCGCATCCATTTTTTGAAGAGTGACAAATGTTCATCTCGGCCCGAGCTGAATAGTGCGCAACCGGCGGATGAACGGCTGGCAAATTAATTACTGGCTCTGCGTTACAGGAGTGGCGTGACGACAAACCAGATTCTGATCGGGGTCGGCCTGATTCTCGCACTCGCCGCCGGGTCCCAGATCCTGGCCAGCCGCCTGCGCATTCCCGCGATCATCGTGTTGCTGCCAGCATCGGCGTCGGCTTGGCCGGCGGCGTGGCCGGCACCGCGCTGCTCTGGCTGCTGCTCCGCCGGCTCCGACTCGGCGAAGTGCTCGGCACCACCGCGCAACTCGCCGCGGTGATCGCGGTGGCGGCCGCGTGCGACGTGATCCGCGACGACGCCGGACTCATCGCAGCCATTTTCATGGGTCTCGCCCTGGCTAATCGGCGAGGTTTTGACATCCCGGCGCGTCGCCCATTCTTCGAAACACTCGTACAGCTGATTATCGGCGTGCTCTTCATTTCCATCTCGGCCACCGTAACCCCGCAGTCACTCCGGCACCTGCTGCTGCCCACGCTCGCCCTGGTGGCTGTCCTTGTTCTCGTGGCCAGGCCCGTCGCCGCGTTCGCGTCCACGCTGAGAACGGACCTGGCGAAAGGCGAGCGCGCGTTCATCGGCTGGATGGCTCCACGTGGCATCGTCGCCGCCGCCACCGCGTCGACGTTCGCGGCGGGCCTGGTCGCCAAGGGCATCGGCGGCGCCGCCAAGATTCTGCCTGCCACCTTCGTGGTGATCGTGGCGACGGTGACCCTCTACGGCCTGACCGCGGTGCCGGCCGCCCGGCGATTGGGCGTCAGCCGACCCGCCCGCACCCGGCCGCTTCTGGTCGGCGGCGCTCCATGGGTTATCGAACTCGGACGAGCCCTGCAGTCCGCGGGCCTGGAGGTAGTGATGTGGGCTGGCCTGGATCAGCAGCGGGAGCAGATCAGGCGGGCGGGGCTGGAGCTGGCGCCCGGTGAGCTGCTCGCGGCGGCCACCGGCCGCGGCGCGCGACTGGAGGGAATCACGGCCGTTCTCCTGCTGACGGACGAGGACGACTTCAACGCGCTCGCCTCGGTGCTGCTGGCAGAAAGCGTCGAGGGGCGCGTATACCGGCTCTCGCCGCCGCAGCGCAGTCACGGGGTGGTCGCTCCCTACACCGCTGGGGAAATCCTGTTCGGCCATGGCATGACCAGGTCGGCGGTCACCGGGCGGTATCAGGACGGGGCGCGGATCGTCACATGCGGCGCCGACGGTGCGCTGCCCGCTGGACAGGACCTCCTGTTCCGCGTGCGCACGGACGGCCAGCTCGCCGCCGTCACTCAGACCAGCACGCCGGCGCCGCATGCTGGTGACACCATCGTGTCCCTGGGGCCCGTGCTCGCGGCGCAGCCTGCGGACGCCGGTCATAGTGGCCTGCCTGGGGTGGAGCGACAATGACCTTTCATGTACGCCTGGTCAGCCTGCCTGACCGCACCAAGGACCTCGTCGAGGCCCTCGGGGGGCGCCCGCGAACGGGCAGAACCACCGCCAGGAGCCGGCCCACCCGCTAACCATCTGTCGCCGCAGCCAGCTTCAGGCAATGGATGATCCAGGGTGACACCGAGCGGCAGTCGATCTGCGCTTGCCCTGAGACCGTCCTGCGGTATGGCCCGGCTTTTGCTGTCAGGCTCGCATGCGACGCGCAATGATGCTGCCGTGACCGCCAAGGCCGCCGGGAGCTGGCGGGATTCACCCCTGCGGGATGAGGACATGCCCAGGCTGCTCCAGCAGAATCGCGCATAAGCCGCCAGGCAATCCCCGGCCAAAGGCTCCGGCGATGCTGGCAGGCACGGACCGGTTCTGGCATCGGAGGCCACCATGACATCGGCAGCGACAACCACGCCCAGGGGCACGGGCGGGCACCGCGCGGAAGGACGCGGCCTAGGGCTGGTCTTCTTCGCGGCCATCTTGCTGTTCATCGCCAGCTTCTTCAACATGATCTACGGCATCGCCGCGATCGCCAACTCGCACGTCTTCGTCGCCAACGCCCACTACGTATTCGCCAACCTGCGCACCTGGGGCTGGATCACGCTCATCATCGCCGTCCTGCAGCTGATCGCCGCGGGCGGCGTCCTGGCGGGCAACCAGCTGGCCCGCTGGTACGCCGTGGCCGTGATCGCGCTCAGCGCCATCGACATGATGTTCTTCATCCCGGCCTACCCGTTCTGGGCGCTGACCATCATCGCCATCAACGTGGTCGCCCTGTACGGACTGTGCGCCTACGGCAGCCGCGCCAACCTGGACGCCGCCTGACGCGAGTGAGGCGAGGCGACCTTAGGGTGCTCGCGTTCATCTTCGGCTGGCTGCTGTCGCTCACGATCGTGATCGCGTTCACGGTGCTCGTCACCGGCAACAACCCGCCCAAGCCCAGCACGGCTCCCTCGCTGGCCGCCCTGGCAGCCAAGCTCGCCATCGGCGTCGGCCTGACGGTGATCGGGATCCGGCAGTACCGGAAGATGGGCAAGCCGAAACCGCCGAAAAAGACCCCCAAATGGCAGACGGGCATCGACAACATGACGCCCTGGTACGCTATCGGGCTCGGCCCGCTTACCCAGCCGCGGGCGCTCGTCGCCGCCGGCGTCACGGTCATCGTCGAGGCGAAGCTCGCCTCCTGGCAGAGTTATCTTGCGCTCGCGCTGTTCTGCGTCATCGGCACATCCACGTTCCTGGCCATGGAGATCTACGCCGGGTTCCGGCCCCAGCCGGCGCAGCGGTTCCTGGCCCGGCTGCGGCACTGGATCGACACCCACACCGACCAGGTCATCATCATCGTGTCCCTGGTACTCGGCTTCTGGCTGATCGGGAACAGCATCTACTACATCCTCACCTAACTGCGGTCTTGTGCGGGTCCCCGGCCGCGCGCGACTACTCATCACAGCAGCCAGCCGGTGCCATGGCCATCGCTCGGGGGCGATCCGTCCGGCTGCTGAATTCGTCTCGGCTAGCGGGCAATCATCCACTGCGGGTGAGGCCAGCTCATCCTCGGCGAGTTTGACTTACGCCATGGTGTCTATGAGGACAACCTTGGCTGACGCAATGGTGCCTCACAGGAGAACAGCGCGGGTACGTCGCGCAGTTGCATCGCCCGGCAACGAGGTGCCGGGTTCCCGAGGGCCCTGCGTTCCGCTGCATGGGAGCAAGATCGCCGGCGAGCCGGAACGAGAGTACCGGGCATCTAGCTAGGAAAGTCGCGATGACCGGGACGCGGGTAGAGGGGAACTGGCGATGAGCGTGCTGACAGCGGGGGCTCCAGCCCGCGGTTTGCTGCGGTGTCAGCTGGACATGGGCCTGGGGCGGCTGACCTATTCTGGCGCGCGGAGCGGTAAAGCGGTGCGGGCCGCGGTGCCCAGAGGCAGCCATGCGGTATTCGACCCGCCGCCGGATCGCCGGACCCGCTTGCCTTGCTTTGGGAGCAGGCCATGGCGCGGGTGCCAGAGCTGATCCTGGAAGTCGCTGGCCGGGCCGGGGGGCTCGGCAAGGACGGATCACGGCCGAACCCGACCTGTAAGACCCCGGTCGCCTCTGGCGGGCGAGCTGTCCGGGCACGTTCCTCCCGACCTGACCCCGATATGAGGCAGTCATGACCGCAGCAGAGCAAGTACCCACGCCGAGCCCGCTGGGCCCGCTCACCCGCTACGAGCAGAGCCTGATCGACCGGATCGCCGACTTCAACGACCCGCATCAGGAGTGGCGGCGGCTGTTCTCCGAACTGCTCGGCACCTTCTTCCTGGTCCTGGCGGCGGCCGGCGGGGGGATGATGAGCCACGCCTTCCCCGGCGTGATCAGCCACACCGCCGCGGTCACCGCCCCGGCGCTGACGGTCATGGGCATCATCTTGTACATGGGCAAGGTCTCCGGCGCCCACCTGAACCCGGCCGTCAGCATCGCGTTCGCGCTGCGCCGCGACTTCCCCTGGAACCGGGTCCCCGGCTACATCGTGGTCCAGCTGATCGGCGCGACCCTGGCCGCCCTGGTCCTGCACGCGATCATCAACGTCTCCGCCTCCTACGGGTCCAACTACCCGGCCAAGGGCTACTCCGCCGGGGCCGCGTTCTGGATGGAGCTCATCTTGACCACGGGCCTGGTCAGCGTGATCCTGGGCACGGCCTCGGGCGCCCAGAACGTCGGCGTCATCGGCGCGTTCGGGGTCGGCGGCTACATCGCGCTGGCCGGGCTGTGGGGCAGCCCCATCTCCGGCGCCTCGATGAACCCGGCCCGCACCTTCGGTCCCGACCTGGCCTCGGTCACCTTCACCAGCTACTGGGTCTACGTCGCCGGGCCGATCGCCGGCGCCGTGGTCGCCGTCGGAATCGCCTTCGTCCTGCGCGGCCGCGGCGGCGATAAGTCCGCCGCCGGTGCCGCCCAGGGGGCGCTGTTCACCGAGGTCTACGAGTCCGGCGAATCCTGAGCAGTCAGGACATGCTGACATCAGCGCGGCGCGGGCAGGACGACCAGGCCTGGCCCGTGACGATGACCGCTGAAGCGCCGCAGGGCCCCGTCACCGCAGGAGTCCGCAGCCTGGAGGTGCGCTGGATCTTCCCGGGCCAGCTGGCGCCGCCGTTCTGCGGGCCGATCTTGCAGAGCGCACCGGAGGTTAGCGGGACCGTTTACCGATTTCCCTTGCAATCATCATGCGGTTCTTGACAGCGGCAGTTACTCGTCAGAGTCTTGGTGGCAGCGCTGCTCCAGACCCCGGCGGTATCTGAACAATTAGCCTGGGGGCCACGATGAAACGAGTCAGGCGCAACACCGGGAACGACACGCGGCTAGCTGACCGTTCGGATAATGCCGCAGCCACGAGGAGCCCGCATGATCCCCGTGATCCGCGGCTGGAGATGAATGCTGCGGGTGTCATTACATCCCCGCCGCCTGGTGAGCTCGGTCATGGCTGCACGGCCGCCCTGCGGAGCCAGCCGAACCTGATCGTGGACGGCCGGGCAGAAGGCGGGTACATCGGCGCGTTCGAGCTCATCTGCTGTGAGTGCGGCGACAATCCGGATCTGGATTACAGCCAGGTCTCGCCTCGCCTGCAGCAGATACCGGCGAGGAGCTTGATGCTGTAGGTAAGCGCGTCTCCGTCCAGGTGCGGATCCTGGATGACCACGACCTCCTCCTCGGGAAGCCTGTCACCCGGCTCCGCGAACGACAGGACGGCGTTCGGGGGGTTGTCCGCGAAGCTGTTGTCCCCTTCTGCCCAGTTGGCGACGAACTGACGAGACGACATGTGCCCGACCTCGCGCTGGGGACGGTCGGCGAAGTAGAGCGTCGACGGCGACAAGCCCCGCAACGTGATGGTTTCCCGGTCGCTGGTCATGCTCGCCGCGGTCTGGACGAACAATGCCTCCATGTCCTCAAGCTGCTGCTCGGTGACTTCACTTATCGTGTCTCCTCTCACGCCGCCTTGCCCGGCTGGGCTCTTGCCGCGTGGTCCGTTGGTGGCTGCTGGCAATTCTTCTAGTGCGGTAACCGCCAATTACTCCCCAAATGGCGGTTACCGCACTAGGCCCCCGTGCCGGCCGCATATGGCCAGTCCTTGACCCCGCACCGGGCAGAGCCGGCATTTCATTAAAAGCACGGTGCGACTTGCCACCCCTGCCGAGCGCTCGCCGCGCCGCGGACTCTGGCGGGCTGCACCAGGCACAGCCGCGCGGTGAACAGCGACGCAGCCAGCCGGGCCACCGGGATAGCAAGGCAAACGCCGCAGATGACCAGCAGCCATCCGCGTGACCTGATGGAAGGCGATCACCGGGTGACGGCCGCTTGCCTGGCCTCCACGCAGCCAGGACCCGGAGCTTCCGGCTCTGTCCTCGTCTGCCAGGCGAGCCCGAGGTGGATGTGATACGCAGCCAGGCCAGCCTCTAGCATGTGCGGCCCGCGAAGCCACTGAAGCCGCCACGAGATCTCGGAGTAATCCAGGTCCCGGTGATCGCCGCAGTCGGGGCAGATGAGCTCGAACACATCGGTGTAGCCGCCTTCGACGCGGCCGTCCACGATGCGGACCGGCTGGCTCCGCAAGAACGCCGTGCTGCCGTGGCCGGGCTGACCGGCAGGCGGGAGCGTGCTGACGCCGTTGGACCTGGTGCCCAGCCACCGGTCACGGCGATCGCGTGGGCCCGGCGCGGGCGCGGCGGCCGGTCCGGTGCTGGTCACGGTACTCAGGTCGCCAGGGCTGCTCACTCAACTCACCGCCAGGCATAGTAGTAGTTCCTGCTGCTGCCGGGGTCTGGGGCAACGCTAGTTATCAGCAGACGATAACACGCAGGCGCTGCGCCGGATGTTGCCCAGACGAGTTTGAGAGCCTGATCGCCATATGTTAGAGCTTTGTTTCCCGGCCGTTCACCCCGGCGGCGAGTGAGCTCGGCATCGCGGCCTTCCTCCGGCGTGTCCAGCCTCGCCTGCTATGACCCAGCTAGCTGACTCTCAGCGGCGCCCGGTGCTAGGCCTGGTTCTCCGCCACGCTCTCCGCCGCTTTCTCCGCCGGCTCGGAGCCGAACGCGGCGCGGACCCAGGCGACGATCTCGGTGGTGGTGGCGCCCGGCGTGAAGATCCTGGCCACGCCCATCCGGGACAGCTCCTGGATGTCCTCGTCCGGGATGATGCCGCCGCCGAATACCACGATGTCGGCGGCGTCTCGCTCCTTGAGCAGCTCGATCACCCGGCTGAAGAGCGTCATGTGCGCGCCGGAGAGGATGGAGAGCCCGACCGCGTCCACGTCCTCCTGGATGGCGGCCGCCACGATCTGCTCCGGCGTCTGGTGCAGCCCGGTGTAGATGACCTCCACGCCGGCGTCGCGCAGCGCGCGGGCCACCACCTTGGCCCCGCGGTCGTGGCCGTCGAGCCCGACCTTCGCGACGATCACCCGGATCTTGCCCATGACGGCAAGCCTAACCTGGTCCCGCGCGGGCCGCCCGGGCCGGGCGGTCACTCAGTCGACGCAGGGAATGCCGTTCTTCGCGGTGACGACGCCGCCCTGCGCGCCCGTGGTGGGCAGCGGAACGACCGAGCTTGAGGACGTCGGCGTGGCGCCGGCACCCGGCACCGTGGCGCCCGCGCCCAGCATGACCTGGACGTGCCCGGCCGCCACGGCGGTACTCGCGGTCGCGGTGACGCCGAACAGCGACGCGATCTTGGCGGCGCTCGCCGCCGAGCCGGTGCCGTAGAGCACCTGGGTCGACGTCAGCGCGCCGGTGTTCCCGACCAGCCCGCCCTTGAACCCGTCCTTGACCAGGGCGGTCGACACCTGCCCGGCCAGCCCCGGAGTGCTGCCGCCGTTGTACACGTCCACGGTGGTCTTGGCGGCGTCGGCCGAGCTGATCATGGCGGTGCCGGAGGGCTGCGGGCGGGAGGAGGCCGAGGTGCCGGGTGCCGGATAGAACGTCTCGTGCACGACCTGCTGGATGTAGGCGGGGTTGACCAGGTTGACGGACTGACCGTCGATGGTTGAGTAACCCTCGATCCTTAGCGTGTGGAAGCTCAAGTTGCCGCTGGTCAGGCTGCGCATCTGGGTGGCGAAGTCGAGCAGGTTCCAGCCCGAGTCGGTGATCACGTACTGCCGGGCCACGGAGAGCAGCGAATTGATCTTGGTCAGGTCGCCGAGCACGCCCTGGGTGCGCAGCTGCTGCATGACCGAGTCGAGGAACGCCTGCTGGCGGTGGGTGCGGTCCAGGTCGCCGTTAAGCAGGCCGTGCCGCTGGCGGACGAACGCCAGCGCCATCTTGGCGTTCAGGTGCTGGTAGCCGGCCCGCTTGGCGTAAAAGCCCGAGTAGGTGTCCAGCGGGACGGCGTTCTTGAGGCACACCTGCACGCCGCCGAGCACCTTCGCGAGCTCGTAGAACCCGTCCAGGTTGATCTCGGCGAAGTGGTCGATGTGCACTCCGGTGAGCTGCTCCACGGTCGCCACCGCGGCGGCGCGGCCGGCCTCGTTGCCCTGGAAGGCGACCTGGTTCTGGCTCATGCCGGGATCCTGCTGCCGGAGCTGGGACTCCTTGGCGGCCAGGGCATCCCCGTAGGGCTGGTCGATCTTGCCCTGAGTCTGCCCGTCGTAGGTGGCGGGGAAGGTAACCCAGTCGTCGCGCGGGATAGAGAAGCCAATCGCCTTCTTGCCGCCCGCCGGGATGTGCAGCAGGATCAGCGTGTTCGTGGCGTTCCCGCCGACCCCGTTCTCGATGCCCTGCCTGCTGCCGGCGTGCAGCGCGTTCAGAATGTCGTTCGGCAGGATGTTGCCGTTCCAGTCGGTCCGGCTCTCCAGTCCCATCAGCAGGATATTCTGCGCGCCGATGGACGGGCCGCTGTTGATCGCGTGCGAGCCGCCGATGCTGCTCACGTCGTGCACGACAAAATAGGAAAAGCCACTCACCGCGAGGACCAGGGCCGCGGCCACGCAGCTCAGGGCATATCCGGCTTTCCCGGCGGCGCCCCACAACGGGGCCGGAGAGCCCGGCCTAACCATGGCATTTTTCCTCAGCAGTCCCAGCTATGGATCGTTACCGTCCGCCGAAGCTTACCTTCACGTACCCGTTACCAAGGCGCAACGACTAACATCCGAAGCACATATGAGCGACCCATCATGGCGCGAACCACGCCCGAGCAGGCCGTACGGCGGCGAGTCCGGAGCCAGGCCGCGCGGCCGCGATTCCGGGCCTCCGCCTGGTGCCCCGCGGACGCCCGCGGCCGGCGCCCGGACGCCGTCGGCGAACGGCCGGCCGCCTGCGGCCAATGGCCGGACGCCGTCGGCCAGTGGCCGGACGCCCCCGCGCGACCCTGGCCGCGATCCGCGCGGGCCCGATCCGGCGGGCCGGGATCCTCTGGGACGTGATCCCGGCTGGGCCGGGCGTGACCCGAGCGGCCGCGACTCCGGGCGAGGCGGCGGACCCGGGCGGCCGCGACCCGGGCGGCCGCGACTCAGGCGGACGCGACTCAGGCGGCCGCAACTCAGGCGGGGCCGGCTCCGGCGGGACCGGCCTGGGCGGGAACGGGCGAGACCCGGGTCATCCGGGCCGACGCGGCGACGACCCGGCCACCGGCCCGCGGATCCGCCAGATGCCCCCTCAGCCCGGAGCGGCCCAGCCGGGCCGGACGCAGCCGGGCCGGACGCAGCCGACCGGGACGCCGCCGGGCCGGACGCAGCCAGGCAGGACCCAGCCGTCCGGGGCGCAGCCAGCCGGGGCGCAGCGAGCCGCGACGCGGGCCATGCCCCGGTCCGGTGACAGGCGGGACGACGCGGCGCGGGAGGCCAGCGGACCTCAGGGTGCCCGCAGCGGGCGGAACGCGCGGCGCGATGCCCAGCGGCCGCGGGGCCAGGGCCGGTGGGGGGCGCTGCAAGGCGGCCTCGGGGTCTGCATCATCGTCGCCAGCGCGGCCGTCGGCACCATCGCCACCGTGGTGACCCGGAGCACGCCCGGTTTCCTGCTCGGGCTCCTCGTCGTAGCCGGGACGGTGGCCGCCGCGTTCGCCGTCCGCCCCTCGGCCGGCCGGATGATCTTCCCCGTCCCGGTGCTGTCCTACCTGGTGGCCGCGCTGATAAGCGGGGTCGTCTACAACCGGTCCGCCGCTTCCTCCAACACGGCGCTGGCTATCGGCGCGGCGCAGTGGATCGCCAGCGGCTTCTTCGCGATGGCGCTCGCTACCGTGCTTGCGATCGTGATCACCACCGCCCGCTGGTACCTCTGGCGCCGGCGCAGGCCGTCCCCGCGCGACCCGGGCTGGCCGGTCCGTGGGGAAGGCACCACCCGGGCTGGCACCGGGCCGGCCGATACCGGCCGGGCCGGGTCGCCACGGCGGCCGCGGGCAGGCTGGGATACTTCAGCCGAGGCCGGGTACCCCGCGGGACGGGGCACCCCGCGCCAGGCCGGGGAGACCGGAGACTGGGGCGATGCGGGTTCGCGCGGCACCCGCCGGCACCCGGAACCGCGGCCGGGAACCGGGCCTTACAACTTCTCCAGCGGGGCGTAACGGAGCACCAGGTGCTTGACGCCGTAGTCGGCACCGAAGTCGATCTTCGCCTCGGCCTGGTCGCCGTAGCCATCCGTCGATACCACCGTGCCGAGGCCGAACTTGTCGTGGGTCACCATGTCTCCCGCCGACAGCGCGGGCACCGGGCGGTTGCCCGGTGACCTGGTCCCCGGCCGCTGGGCCATCCGCTCCTGAGCGGGCATGGCCGACGACATCGCCGCCCGCTCGTTGCGGCGCCACTCGATGAGGCTGGCCGGGATCTCGGCCAGGAACCTCGACTCCTTGTGGAAAGAAGGACGGCCCCACCAGTTCCTGGTCACGGCCCGGGTCAGGTAGAGGCGCTGCTCCGCCCGGGTGATGCCGACGTAGGCCAGCCGGCGCTCCTCTTCCAGTTCCTTCGCGTTGTTCAGGGAGCGCTGGTGCGGGAACACCTCTTCTTCCATGCCGGTGAGGAACACCACAGGGAACTCGAGCCCCTTGGCCGTGTGCAGTGTCATCAGCGTCACCAGGCCGCCGTGGTCTTCTCCCTCGGGGATCTCGTCGGCGTCGGCGACCAGGGACACCTGCTCGAGGAACTCCGCCAGGGTGCCATCCTCGTGCGAGCCGTCGAACTCACGTGCCACCGACACCAGCTCTTTCAGGTTCTCCACCCGGCTTACGTCCTGCAGGTCAGAGGAGGACTCCAGCGACTCCTGGTAGCCGGTGCGGTCGAGCACCGCCTCGGCGAGCTCGGCCACCGGGCCGGCTTCGGCGAGGTCCCGCAGCCCCCTGATGAGCGCGTTGAAGCCCTCGATCGCGTTGGCCGACCTGGCCGCGAGCCCCGGCACGTCGGCCGGCCGGGCCAGCGCCTGGGCGAAGGTGATCGGCTCCCGCTGCGCGAACGCGGCCACGTATTCCTCCGCGCGGTCGCCGATGCCCCGCTTGGGGACGTTCAGCACCCGCCGCAGCGACACCTCGTCCGCCGGGTTGGCGATCAGCCGCAGGTAGGCGAGCAGGTCGCGGACCTCGCGCCGCTCGTAGAACCGCACCCCGCCGACCACCCGGTACGGCAGCCCGACCCGGATGAACACTTCCTCGAAGACGCGGGACTGCGCATTAGTCCGGTAGAACACCGCCACCTGGCCCGGTTTCGCCTGGCCCGCGTCGGTGAGCCGGTCCACTTCCTCGGCCACGAACGCGGCCTCGTCGTGCTCGTTGTCGGCTACGTAGCCGACGATCGGCGGACCCGCACCCTGGTCTGACCACAGGTTCTTGGGCTTGCGGCCCTGGTTCTGCGAGACGACCGCGTTGGCCGCGGCCAGGATGTTCTGGGTGGAGCGGTAGTTCTGCTCGAGCAGGATGACCTTCGCGTCCGGGTAGTCCTGCTCGAACTCCACGATGTTGCGGATGGTGGCGCCGCGGAAGGCATAGATCGACTGGTCCGCGTCGCCGACCACGCAAAGCTCCGATGGCGTGAGCGGTGACCCGGGCGTGTCAGCCCGGTCCGTTCGGGAAAAAAGCGGTGCACCAGCCGAGACCAGCTCCCTGATCAGGACGTACTGCGCATGGTTGGTGTCCTGGTACTCGTCCACCAGCACGTGCCTGAACCGTCGGCGGTACTGCTCGGCCACCTCCGGCACGGCCTGGAACAGGTTGACCGTGACCATGATCAGGTCGTCGAAGTCCATCGCGCCGGCCGCCAGCAGGCGGCGCTGGTACTCACCGTAGGCCTCGGCCAGGGCCCTGTCCCGCGCGGTCCGGGCGCGGGAGGCGAACGTCTCGTAGTCGATCAGCTCGTTCTTCAGGTTCGACACCTGGGCGGCCATCGCCTTCGGCGGGTACTGCTTGGCGTCGAGCTCGAGCTCCCGGCAGGTCAGCGCCATCAGGCGCTGCGAGTCCGCCTGATCGTAGATGGAGAACGACGAGGGGTAGCCGAACCGCTTAGCCTCCCGGCGCAGGATGCGCACGCAGGCCGAATGAAAGGTCATCACCCACATGGCCCGGGACCGCGGGCCGACCAGCGCGGCCACCCGGGCGGCCATCTCGCCGGCCGCCTTGTTGGTGAAGGTGATGGCCAGGATCTCGTGCGGCGCGACATCGCGCGCGGCGAGCAGGTAGGCGATCCGGTGGGTGAGCACGCGGGTCTTTCCCGAGCCCGCGCCGGCCACGATGAGCAGCGGGCTGCCCTCGTGCACCACGGCAGCGCGCTGCTCCGGATTGAGTCCGTCGAGAAGAGCATCGATTGCGAGGGCGGCCACCCACATAGCGTAGGCGGTTGCACCGGCAAAAGCAGGGAACGCGAAGCGCGGCATCCACGGCACCGGGAGTAATCATTCGTCTCTACCTGCGATAACGCGAGAATATCGACCCTTGTCACGATGCGCGGTTCTTATCGCGGATATATCGTCCTTTGCCTCCGGACGATGCCTGTTATGGGCTATTCTGGCCGTCTTGACCGTAGTTGGATGCGTCGGGGACCAACTCGCATCCTCGCCTCTGAATAGTGGGGGTGCCATGGGATCGCGTGGTCGATCCGTAAGGCTCCGAATATACTTTCTTGTGGCGATCCCGCTCATCGCCATGGTCGGGCTGCTCGCCTACGTGGCCGGCACCACCGTCAACAACGCCATCAACCTGGACCGGGCGCCCAACCTGATCAACGCGACGTCGCTGCCGACGGCTAAATTCGTGGCGCTGGTGCAAAATGAGCGGGCCGCCGCGGTCGTCTACCTGTTCCGGCCCACCCCAGTCAACCTGGCGGCGTACGGAGCGGCCGTCAAGGCGACCGACGCCGACAAGCCGACGTTCCTGGCGGCGATGGACTCGCCGGGCACCAAAAGCAGCGAGACCCCCGACGAAGCGAAGGCCATCAGCGTCCTCATCGCCGGGCTGAACCAGATGCCGACGCTCCGTGGTGCCGTCACGAACCGGGCGGTCACCCCGCTGCAGGCGCTCGGAGGGTACAGCGCGGGCATCCAGAACGAACTCAAGCTGTTCCTGGCCGAAGCCGACAGCCTGACCAACGCCACCGCGGCGGGACAGGCCCTGGGCCTGATCGCGCTGGTGTCGGCCCGGGAGGCTCTGTCGCAGGAGTACGCGCTGGTGTCCGGGATGCTCGCCGGGAAGCGGGCCACCACGGCCGACCACGCTGCCTTCGCCGAGATGGTCGCGGTCAGGCAAGGCGACCTGGTAGACGCGGAGTCCCTGCTGAGCCCGGTCGGCCTGGCCCTCTTCAACGCGCAGGTGAACAGCGCCGAGCAGAAGCAGCTGGCCGGCATCGAGGGGGCGGTGACAGCCGGTGCTCCGGTCGCGGCGCTGCCGGTCACTTCGGTCCAGTGGACCGGGCTGGGGAGTCATCTGCTCGACGAATACTTCGTCGGCGGCCTCAACGTCGCGAACGCCCAGCTCGCGGTGGACCACCAGATCAGCCGGTCGGCGTGGACCAGGGTAGCGGTCACCGGCGCCATCGGCCTGGTCGGGCTGCTCCTCACCGTCGCGGTGACCATCCTGGTCGGACGGAGCATCATCCGCCGGCTGGGCGGCCTGGAGCGCAACGCCCTCCAGCTCGCGGAGGTTCAGCTGCCGGACGTCGTGAGCAGGCTCAGGCGCGGCGAGAACGTCGACGTGAACGCCGAGGCACCGGCGCTGCGGGTCGGCGGCGACGAGATCGGCCGGGTGGGGCAGGCGTTCAACCTGGTCCGGCAGACCGCCATCCGGGCCGCCGTGGAAGAGGCCAGGCTGCGGCAGGGCCTCAACGACGTCTTCCGCAGCCTGGCCCGGCGCAGCCAGTCGCTGCTGCACCGCCAGCTGGCCCTGCTGGACCAGATGGAGCGGCGGGCCAGCGACCCGGAGGCCCTCGACGACCTGTTCCGCCTCGACCACCTGACGACGCGCATGCGGCGTCACGCGGAGGGCCTGGTCATCCTGGCCGGCGCCCCGCCGGGGCGGGGCTGGAGCAGCCCGGTCCGGATGGTCGACGTGATGCGCGGCGCCATCGCCGAGGTCGAGGACTACGCGCGCGTGTCGGTCGCGACCCGGAGCCAGGCCGCGCTGGCCGGCTCGGCCGTCGCGGACGTGATCCACCTGCTGGCCGAGCTCATCGAGAATTCCACCACGCTGTCGCCGCCGTACACGTCGGTGCGCGTGTCCGGGGACACGGTCGCCAACGGGTTCGCGATCGAGGTCGAGGACCGCGGGCTCGGGATGAGCCCGTCGCGGCTGGCCGAGCTCAACGACCGGCTGGCCAACCCGCCGGAATTCAACCCGTCCGACAGCGAGCAGCTCGGCCTGTTCGTGGTCAGCCAGCTGGCCAAGCGGCACGGGATCCGGGTGACGCTGAAGGCCTCCCCCTACGGCGGCACCGCCGCCATCGTGCTGATACCGCGGCAGCTGGTCGTGACCGAAGAGGCGTTCCGGACCGGGCTGCCCGGCGAGCCCGCCTCGGTCACCGTGACTCAGCTCACCGCCAACGGCAATCACGGCGCCCCGGCCGAACTGGCCGGCCAGGGCCCCGGGTTCGCCGAGTTCGGCGCCCTGCCCGGGCTGGCCCAGACGCCCGGGGTGCGCATCTCCGGGGCGCTGCGCCGCTCGCAGGGGATGATCCCGGAGCGGCCGGAGCGCGGCGCGCATGCCGCGCCGGCGGCCGCGCCCGGAGCGGCGAACGGCGCGGCCGGCCCCGGGCCAGACGACCTGCCCAGGCGGCAGCACGACCAGCCGGGGACACCGGTGGACGGCGGCCAGGTGCCGGGCGGCGCGATGCCGGACGGCATCTCGCCGCCCTCGTTCGACGTGTTCACGCCACGGCACGCTGAGGGAGCGGACGACACCTCCGGGCCGGCCGGCGCCAGGCCCGAGCGCTGGCCCGGCGCGGCGCACCGGGGTAACGGGTCCCCCAGCGCATCGCCGCCGTACGGGGACGCGGCCGCCGGCCGCGGAGCCTCGCCGTTCCCCGGGACCGGCCCGGCTCCATTCCCCGCCGTCGGCGGCTCCCCGTACCCGGGTCCCGGATCCGTCCCGTACCAGGACCAGCCGGCGCCGTTCCCGGGCTGGACCCTGCACAACACGCCCGGCGGGTCCGGCGGGCGGCCCGGGGCCGACCCGGGGACCCCGGCCGGGCCGGCTACCCCGATGACCCCGGTGGCCTCGTCGCCGGGCGACGCCTCCAGGCCACCCTGGGAGCTTTCCCGCGAGACCGGGCCGCTTCCCGCGGTGCCGGGCGGGCGGGCGGACGGGTTTGCGGATCAGGACCCAGACGAGGCGGGCACCAGCGGCGACATCAAGGGGCTGCCGCGCCGGGTCAGGCAGGCCAGCCTGGCTCCTCAGCTTCGTGAAAGCCCGCCGCCGCGCCGGACCACCGTGGCCAGTGCCGGGCCACCCGGCGCCGCCGCGGGTGCGGCCGGGTCAAGGGCTCCGAGCCCGGCCGAGGTCCGGCAGAGCATGTCAGCGCTGCAGCGCGGCTGGCAGGAGGGCCGCTCGCAGCGGCTTGCCGACCAGGCACCCGGGGAGCCGCCCCGCGCTGGCCCCGGCTCGCCTGCCGCGGCCAGCCCGGCCGCGGCGTCCCCCGGTGCTGGCTCACCGCCGGGCGCCACCCAGGCGGTCGGCCCGGACCCATCCGCCAGCAGTGATTCGACCCCGAATAAGGAGACACGTGGGGACTCCGATGGATCCTGAGGGCGAAGCGGCCGGGCGCGGCGGTCAGCTCGACTGGCTGCTCGACGACCTCGTGCGGCGGGTCGGGCAGGTGACCAAGGCCGTCATCCTGTCTCAGGACGGCATAGCGCTCGGCGCGTCCGAGACGCTGAGCCGCGACGACTCGGAGCACCTGGCCGCGCTGGCGGCCGGATTCCAGTCGCTGGCCCGCGGCGCCGGACGGCATTTCGGCGGCGGCGGCGGTGTCCGGCAGACGGTCGTCGAGATGGAATCAGGCTTCCTGCTGGTGGCGGCCGCGGGCAGCGGCACCTGCCTGGCCGTCATCGCCGAGCAGGGCGCGGACCTCGGCCTGGTGGCCTATGAGATGGCCATCCTGGTCCGCCGGACCGCCGAGCATATCCGGGTCAACACGCGCGCGTCCGCGCTCAGCGGCTGGGGTTAAGACGCCATGCCGGCCAACGATGAACGGTGGCTAGACGCCGAAGCCGGTCCTGTGGTCCGGCCATACGCGCTTACCCAGGGCCGGACCAGGCACGCCGGGGAATCGTTCGACCTGGTCGCGACCGTCATGACCACGCAGGCCGCGATCATCGATCCAGGCTCGCTGGCCCCCGAGCACCTGAGCGTCCTTCTGCTCACCCGCACGCCAACCACCGTGGCGGACATCGCCTCCGACGTCGATCTCCCGCTCGGTGTCGTCCGGATCATCCTCGCCGACCTGCGGGAACTCGGCCTGGTCGCGATCCGCACCCCGGTCGTCATGGCCGAGCGGATCGACAAGCACACTCTTAGGGAGGTCCTCAATGGACTACGGGGTCTCTGATCCCGTCGACGGGAACCCAAGGAGCCCAGGCCAGCACCGAGCCATAAAGATCCTGCTGGCCGGAGGCTTCGGCGTGGGCAAGACCACGCTTGTCGGCGCCGTGAGCGAGATCAGGCCGCTGCGGACCGAGGAGCCCCTGACCGAGGGAAGCCTGCGCACGGACAGCACCGTAGGGGTGGAAAGGAAGACGACCACGACGGTCGCGATGGACTTCGGCCGGATCAGCCTGCGCAGCGATCTGGTGCTCTATCTCTTTGGCACGCCCGGCCAGCAGCGGTTCTGGTTCATGTGGGACGAGCTCGCGATCGGAGCCCTCGGCGCGGTGGTCCTCGCCGATACCCGGCGGCTGGCCGACAGCTTCCCCGCCATCGACTATTTCGAACGCCGGGCCATACCGTTCATCATCGCGCTTAACTGCTTCGACGGCGCCCGCAGGTACGAGACCGAAGACGTCAGGATGGCCCTGGACCTCGAGCCGCAGTTGCCGATCGTGCTGTGCGACGCGCGCAGCAAGGAATCGGCCAAGGACGTGCTCATCGCCCTGGTCGAGCACGTCCTGGTGACCGCGTCCGAAGAGCCGCTCTCAGGGATCGCCTAGCCTGGGGATCGCCTAGCCTGCAGGTATCACGGGGCCCTCAGGGATCGCGGAGCACGGCCCAGACCGCCTTGCCGTGCCCGGCTATGGGGCTCCAGCCCCACACGTGACTCAGCGCGCCGACGATCTGCAGGCCGCGCCCGCTCTCCCCGCCCCAGTCGGGCTGCCTGGGCATGGGCGTCTCGTTGCCTGGATCGACCACCGCCAGCATGACCTCGCCGGCCCGCCTGAGCATGCACAGCCGCAGCACGGTCCGGCCGGCCCCCGGGCTGGTGCGCGACAGGCCGGCCCGCGTCCCGTGCAGGACGGCGTTGACGACCAGCTCGTCCACGATCATCTCGGCGTCATCCGCCAGCGCCTCGAGGCCCCAGCAGGTCAGCATCTCCCGGACGAACCGGCGGGCCGTCCTGGCCTCCTCGGGCCGGGCGCTCAGCGCGCGGGTGGTGACCGCCGGGGTCTCCCACCAGGCCGAAGGCACCGGCAGCAGCCGCGGCATGCCGTCACCGACCGAAGGCCAGGGGATGGCGACTTCCTCGTCGTCATCCCCGCTACCGGTAGCGACACTCAGATGCGCCAACGCAACAGCTTCCTGCATGTCATTGGGCACGAAAACCCTTGCCCATCACGGTGGTTAACTGCGTGCTTAAAGACATGTTGCCTGATATATTGTGCAAATGCAAGACCAGATGCACGTTCATTCGCTTTGTGCACAGGTCTCCGAATGGGCGAACGGGGGGCCGGCAGACAGGCGGAACGCATCAGGCAACTTGCTCGCCAGTTGTTAACTGACGACTACAGCGAGTGAATTAGACGGCCTGGCGCGCGTAACCCTGTCGGAAGGGGATAAACATGGTCATTACCTATAACGGCATGCTCGCCACGGAACTCGGGGACGTCTGCTGGCAGAAGAGCTGGCACAGCAACCCGAACGGGGAGTGCGTGGAGCTGGCCGCCCTGGCGACCGGCGAGATCGCGATGCGCAACTCCCGTTTCCCGGCAGGCCCCGTCTTGCTCTACACTCAGGCAGAGATCACCGCATTCCTGGCAGGAGCCAAGGATGGGGAATTTGACCATCTAGCCGGCGAGCGAACCACCTTACTCGCTGGTAACAGCGCTACCGTCCGGCGAGCGGCGAACCGAGAATAACAGCCTGACACGCTGGTACCTCGCGACCTGCGGAAACACGGAGGGATCAAGACATCTGTTGAATTGTCACACATCCCTCTTCCGTAAGCGTGAGATCACATGGGAGACTGGTCCACACCCCGCCAGGATCTCAGGGTGCGACGATGCGAGGAGAGCCGATGGTCTCGTCTGAAGACTCGGCCTGGGATGTTCCCCCCAGCATTTTTGGCACGCGCGCGGGCGGGCCGACCGTCCAGCGGCTGGTGCTCGGCAGCCAGCTGCACCGGCTGCGCGAGTCGCGAGGCATTACCGCCGAGCAGGCCGCCGAGGCCATCCGCGGTTCGCACTCAAAGATCAGCCGAATGGAACATGGCCGGGTCGGCTTCAAGGAGCGCGATGTGGGCGACCTCCTTACTCTCTACGGCGTGACCGACAGCGAGGAGCGCGCCGCGCTGCTGAACCTGGCCCGGGAGGCTAATACCCCTGGCTGGTGGCACGCGTACTCCGATATCCTCCCCGCCTGGCTCGAGCCCTACGTGGGCCTGGAAGCGGCGGCCTCAGTCATCCGGACCTATCAGATCCAGCTTGTCCCCGGGCTGCTGCAGACCGAAGGCTACGCCCGCGCGCTGATCCGCCAGGGCTCCGCGGCCTCCGAGGAGGAGATCGCACGCCGGAGCGAGCTGCGGGCCAGCCGCCAGGAGATCCTCCGCAGGCCCGACGCACCGCAGCTGTGGGTCGTCGTCGACGAAGGCGCGCTGCGCCGTCCGGTTGGCAGCAAGGAAATCGTCCGCGAGCAGCTGAGGCACCTCATCGAGGTGGCCGATCACCCGGCGGTGACGCTGCAGATCCTCACGTTCGGCACCGGCGCGCACTCGGCCATGGGCGGCCCGTTCACCATCCTCCGGTTCGCCGAGCCCGACCTGCAGGACGTCGTCTACATCGAGCAGCTGACCAGCGCGCTCTACCTGGATAAGCCGGTCGAGGTCGACAGCTACCTGGAGGTCATGGAGCAGCTCTGCCTCCAGGCCGAGCCGGCGTCGAACACCATCAAGGTGCTCCAGCAGATCCTCTCCGAGACCTGATCTCAGCCCTGCTAAGCGGGCGTGCGCTCCTCGCACGCCCACGGCGAGCCGTAGTCATTCAGCAGGTCGAGGAACGGCCGCGGCGGCAGCGCCTCGGGCCCGAGCACCCCGGCCCCGGACCAGGCACCCGAGTCGATCAGTTCCAGCGCGACCACCGGGTTCACCGCCGTCTGCCAGACCACCGCCTGGGACCCGTATTCAGCCATCGACCAGGCGTTGTCGACCACGTGGTAGAGGTACACCTCCCGGGGCGCGCCGTCCGGGCCGGTCCCGGTCACCCAGGTGCCCGCGCAGGTCAGGCCGCTCATCCTGTCGCCTAGGGCGGCCGGGTCAGGCAGGCAAGCCGCCACCACGTCACGCGGCGACACGCTCGCGTTTCCGACCTGCACCGGGTCGGTCCTGTCCAGGCCGAGCTTGTGCAGGGTCCGCAGCACGCCGATGAACTCCGAGCCGAGGCCGTACTTGAAGGTGACCCGCTGCGCCGCGATCCACCGCGGCATCAGCAGCACCTCTTCGTGCTCCACGTTCACGCACTCCACCGGGCCGATCCCGGCCGGGAAGGTGAAGACCTCGGGCTCGCTGAACGGCTCGGTGGTGAACCAGCCCCGGCCGCGTTCCCAGACCACCGGCGGGTTCAGGCACTCCTCGATCGTGGTCCAGATGGAGAAGGTGGGGGCGAAATCGTACCCGGCCACCTCGAGGTTCGCCCCGTCCCGCACGCCGAGCTCGGCGATCTCACGGAACAGCTCATCGGCGGCGTACCTGGCGAACACGTCGGAAAGCCCCGGCTCCACGCCCATACCGGCCAGCGCCAGCTTCCCTGACCGCTCCCAGTCCGGCGCCAGCGCGAACTGCTCGTCGCCGAGCTTGACGCCGGTCTGGCGGTACGGGTCGCCGGGATGGGGGTACGACAGCGACATCGCCATGTCCATATAGTGGGTGCCCGCCTGGAGCGCGGCACGGAATAGGGGCATCACGAAACGGGGATCCGTCGCGTTCATGAGCACGTCGCAACGGTGCTGCGTGAGCAGGCCAGCCACGGCCTGCTCGTCACGCGCGTCCAGCTGCACGGCCCGGTACCCGTCGCGGGCCGCCGCGGCGCGCTGCGCCCGGCCCAGGTCGTAGTCGGCGACGACCAGCTTAGCGAACGGGCGGCGGGCGGCAATCCGGGCAAATGCCGTGCCGACGCCACCTGCGCCCACCAGGAGTATGCGCATGGGCCGATCCTAGACCTTTCCCAATTTCGCTGACGAGACCAGCTGTGATATCTAGCTGTTACTACGGATATCGTTGCCGCAAAGCGGAATTCATGCTAGAACCGTAGCATCCTGGGTGCCGATTCCGTCGCCGCGCCCCGGTGCTCAAATCGTGTCATAAGGTCCGGCCGGTTCGGCGGACCGCTTGCCGGGTAACACCGGTCCCCGGCCGCGCCGGGTCGACGCCAGGAAGGTAAGACATGGCCACCGCTGAGCAATCCGCAGAGACCCAGGAACAGCAACTCGACAAGGGACTCAAATCCGGTGCCCTCGGGCTGATCTCAACCACCGTCATCGCCACGGCGTCGGTCGCGCCCGCCTACAGCATCGCGGCCACGCTGGTCTTCGTCGTCCTAGCGGTCGGGCTCCAGGCGCCGGCCGTGGCCGTGCTCGCCTTCGTCCCGATGCTGCTGACCTCGATCGGCTACAGCGAGCTGAACAAGGCCGACCCGGACTGCGGCACCACGTTCACCTGGGCCACCCGCGCGTTCGGGCCGCGGTCCGGCTGGGCGGGCGGCTGGGGGATCGTCGCGGCCGACGTGCTGGTCATGGCCAGCCTGGCCCAGGTCGCGAGCCAGTACGTGTTCCTGCTGTTCGGCGCCACGGGCATCGGCAGCAACCCGACCAGCGGCTGGGTGCTGCTGGGCGGCATCATCTGGATCATCCTGATGACCGCCATCTGCTACGTCGGCATCGAGGTGTCGGCGAACTTCCAGAAGATCCTGCTCGGCATCGAGCTCACCATGCTGTATGTCCTGTCGATAGTCGCCCTGGTCAAGGTCGGCACCGGACACGCGCCGCCCGGACACCTCCCCCTGAGCTTCTCCTGGCTCAACCCGTTCAAGATCTCCAGCTTCAGCGCGTTTGCCAGCGGGATCATCCTGATGGTCTTCATCTACTGGGGCTGGGACACCGCCGTCGCGGTGAACGAGGAGACCAAGGACAAGACCAGGACGCCCGGCCTGGCCGCGATCTTCTCCACCTTCATCCTGCTCATCACCTACGCCCTGGTGATCTTCTCCATGCAGGCCTTCGCGGGCGTCAAGACCACGGGCAACGGCCTGGGCAACATCAATAACGCGGGCGACGTGCTGTCGGTCCAGGGCAGCGCCATTTTCGGCACGACCGGCTTCGGCCCGACCTTTTACCACCTGCTGCTGCTGATGGTGCTGTCCTCGGCGGCCGCGTCCACCCAGACCACGATCCTGCCCACCGCCCGGACCACGCTGTCGATGGCGGCCTACAAGGCGCTGCCCAAGTCGTTCGCGAAGGTCCACCCCAGGTTCATGACCCCCACCGTGTCCACGATCGCCATGGGCATCGTCTCGATCGTGGTGTACGTGGGGATGAACTACACGTCCAACGGCATCGGGGTGATCGGCGACGCGGTGATCGCGATCGGGCTGTACATCGCGTTCTACTACGGCCTGACCGGTTTCGCCTGCGCCTGGTACTACCGCAAGAACCTGACCAGCAGCGCGCGCAACCTGTTCATGCAGGGCATCTTGCCGGTTGCCGGCGCGCTGATCCTGTGGTTCCTGGGCGGCTGGAGCATCTGGCTGGACTACGACGTGGCCACCGCGAACGACTTCACCATGTGGACCGTGCCCGGTCTGCACTGGCAGATCGGCGGCGCCTTCGTGATCGCGGTGGCGGCCGGGCTGGCCGGGGTGATCTTCTACCTCTACTGCCGGTACATCAGGCCGGGCGCGCCGTTCTTCAAGAAGCAGACCCTGACCAGGGCCACCCCGACCCTGGTCCCCGACGAGTAGCCGTCCCGGGGGGCGCCGCGGCCCGGCCGCGCGCCCCCTGCCTAGGATGGCGGACGTGCTCGATGACGCCGAGATAAGCCGGATCCTTGCCATCACGGCCCACCCCGACGACGTGGACTTCGCGGCCGCGGGAACCGTCGCACGCTGGACGGAAGCCGGGATCGAGGTCGTCTACTGCGTGGTGACCGACGGCGACGCCGGCGGTTTCGACGAAGGCTTCCCCCGGGACGAGATGCCGGCCCTGCGCAGGGCCGAGCAGGTGGCCGCGGCGAAGTGCGTCGGGGTGCACGACGTGCGGTTCCTCGGCTACCCGGACGGCCGGGTGGAGGCCACCCTGGATCTGCGCCGGGACCTGGCCCGGGTGATCAGGCAGGCCCGCCCGGATCGCGTCCTGTGCCCCAGCCCGGAGCGGAGCTACGCCCGGATCGGAATCGGCCATCCCGATCACCGCGCGGTGGGCTCGGCCGCCCTGGATGCCGTCTACCCGGACGCGCGGAATCCGTTCGCGTTCCCCGAGCTGCGTGACCGCGAGTCGCTGGCCGCCTGGACCGTGCGAGAAGTCTGGATCGCCGGCGGCCCTGACCCGGACCACTACGTGGACGTGACCGCGACCTTCCCGCGCAAGATCGCGGCGCTGCGCGCGCACGAGAGCCAGACCGGGCATATGGACGACCTGACCGAGCGCCTGAAAACCCGGCTCACCCGCACGGCCCAGCTGGCCGGCCTGCCCGAGGGCCACCTGGCCGAGGGCTACCGGGTGCTGGACACGGCCTGAGCCCCGCCCGGCCGGACGGGCCGGACGGCCCGTCCGGCCCGTCCGGCCCGGACGGCCCGGCGGAAGGCCGCCGGCGTTTTTGCTGACGCGGACCGATACCGGGCATAATTCACTGATTGAATCCAGCCAGAGAGAGCTGACACACCATGAGCATGGAGATGGACCACTCCTTCACTGTCCCCGTACCCCCCGAACGGGCCTGGGACGTGCTGCTCGACGTGGAACGGATCGCGCCGTGCATGCCCGGCGCCACCGTCGACGAGTTCGACGGCGAGGTGGTCACCGGACGGATCAAGGTCAAGGTCGGCCCGGTGTCGCTGACCTACCGCGGGACCGCCAAGTTCACCGAGCGCGACTCCGACGCCCACGTGATCCTGCTCGACGCGTCCGGTAAGGAGACCCGCGGCGCGGGCACCGCCTCGGCGACCGTCCGGGCGTCGCTGGAGCCCGAGCCGTCAGGCCAGGCGACCAAGGTCGTCATGCACACGACGATGAACGTGACCGGCCGGCCAGCCCAGTTCGGCCGCGGCGTGATGGTCGAGGTCGGCGGGAAACTCGTGGAGAAGTTCGCCGATAACCTGGCCCAGCTGATCTCCGGTAACGGCGCGGCGGCGCCCGACGGTGCCGCGCCCGACGGTGCCGCAGCCGCCGGGACTGGCGCGACCGCAGACGGCGACGCGGCGGACGGCGCGAGCGGGAACCCGGCCACCGCCACGGCGGCGGAGAGCGGCCCGGGCAGCACCCAGCCGTCGGCCGTCATTCCCGTCGCGAGCACCCCTCCGGCCCCGCCCGCCCAGGGGAACGACGACTCCATCAACCTGATCAGGCTGGTCGGCCCTTCCATCCTCAAGCGGGTCGTCCCGGTCGTCCTCGTCGCGACCGGCCTCGCCCTGCTCAGCCGACGCTTCCGGCACCTGTTCCGCCGCGGCAAGGCGTAGAGCACCGGTCAAATGGCCACCTGCCCTGGCCGGGGACCCGTTTCGCAACGGGCATGGCCGCCAGCGTTCGCCCCGGGGCAGGCCGGCGCCGCGGCCGCCTCCGGGCTCATGGGGCCTGTGGTGCCAGCCGGACTGGACTTACCCTAGTTACTTGACCAGCGCTCCAGCCTGCCCAGGCCGGAATCGCGGTGCGCAGCGCTCGCACCACCGGCCGGTGCGAGCGGGGCACGGCCGTGTGCGGGCCTGCCTCCCACGCCCGATCGTCTGCGACGTTGAACCCGTACCGGGTGCCGGGGGCGATGCAGCGAGGCATTGCACGCAGCCATGACTAGCGGACGACTACCTCGGTAACGGGGAGGGAAGAGTCCGCGGGCAGGTCGAGCGGCGACGGCGCCAGGCCGCGGGATACGATCTCGGCGCCGAGGGCGGCGACCATCGCGCCGTTATCGGTGCACAGCCCCGGTCGCGGCACGCGCAGCTTGATGCCGGCCGCGGCGCAGCGCTCCGCGGCGAGCGAGCGGAGCCGGGAGTTGGCCGCCACGCCGCCGCCGATGATCAGGTCGGTGACGTCGTGCCGCTGGCAGGCCTGCACGGCCTTGCGGGTGAGCACGTCGGCCACCGCCTCCTGGAAGGAGGCGGCGACGTCCGGGGGGTGGACCGGCTCCCCGGCAGCCTGCCGGGCCTCCACCCAGCGGGCCACCGCCGTCTTCAGGCCGGCGAAGGAGAAGTCGAGCGTGCCGTCGTGATATTTGCCCCGGGGGAAGCTGACCGCGGCGGGATCACCGTCGCGGGCCGCCTTGTCGATCGGCGGGCCGCCGGGGAACGGCATGCCCAGCACCCGGGCCACCTTGTCGTACGCCTCGCCGGCCGCGTCGTCGATGGTGGCCCCGAGCGGTATGACCTCCTGTGCCACGTCCGGCACGAGCAGCAGCGAGGAATGCCCGCCGGACACCAGCAGGGCCACCGCGGGCGACGGCAGGCTGCCGTGTTCCAGCTGGTCGACGGCGATGTGCGCGGCCAGGTGGTTGACCCCGTACAGCGGCTTGCCCAACGCCAGCGCGTACGCCTTGGCCGCGGCCACCCCGACGAGCAGGGCCCCGGCCAGCCCCGGCCCCGCGGTGACGGCCACGGCGTCGATGTCCGCGGGCCGGACGCCCGCGGTCGCGAGGGCCCGGTCGAAGGTCGGGACCATCGCCTCCAGGTGCGCCCGGCTGGCCACCTCGGGCACCACGCCGCCGAACCGCGCGTGCTCGTCGACGCTCGAGGCGACGGCATCCGCGAGCAGGTCGTGGCCGCGGACCAGCCCGACGCCGGTCTCGTCGCAGGACGTCTCGATGCCCAGGACCAGCGGGGAGGCTATCACGCGAGCACCTTCCGCATGACCACCGCGTTGATGCCGGACGGCTGGTAGTAGCCGCGCCGGATCCCGATCTCGGTGAACCCGTGACGCAGGTAGAGCCGCCTGGCCCTGGGGTTGTCTTCCCGCACCTCGAGCAAGACCTCCTCGTAACCGCGCTTCTCGGCCTCGTCGACGAGCGCCGTGAGCAATGCCGTCCCGGTCCCCTCGCGCCAGCGGGCCGGGGTCACCGCCAGCGTCACCACGTCGGCCTGCGACCCGCCGGTGAACATCATCCCCGCGTACCCGATCAGCGCGTTTCCCTGCTCGGCCACCAGGTAGAGCCGGCGCGCGGGCGGCTGCGCGAACTCCGCCGCGAACATCTCAGGCGTCCACGCGT
Source organism: uncultured Actinomycetes bacterium (assembly GCA_963722275.1). GTDB lineage: Bacteria > Actinomycetota > Actinomycetes > Streptosporangiales > Streptosporangiaceae > Palsa-504. The sequence continues at coordinate 164,969 of CAVRMX010000033.1, forward strand.
CCTCGGGGAAGAGCTCCCGCTCCAGGGCGATGATCGCGGCCATGTCGGCCTTGCTCATCTCCCGCAGCCGCACCGTGCTGCCCTCATCCGGCCAGGCGTTCACGACGGCGTGACCCGCTTGGGCGGCCCGGGCTCCCTGGCGTCAGGACGCCGCAGGTACAGCGGGTCCGCGGCCAGCAGCGGCACCGGCGGAGACGAGGCGGCGCCAGGCCCGCCCGTCTGCCCCGCCACGATGCCGCAGAGCGTCCGGGCGTCTGGGTAGGCGGGCCCGATGACCTCGCCGAACGCCTCCGGGTACAGCTGCCCCCCGCTCCCGGCCACGGCGAGCCCGGCGGCGCCGGGGATCGAGGCGGCGCTGCCGACCAGGGGACCCTCCAGGCGGCCGCCGGCGGCGCCGTACCTGGCCCAGTAGACCTCCTTGCGGCGCGCGTCGGTCGCCACCAGGAACTCCCGCCCGGGGGCCGCGGCGGCCGCGATGACGTCCAGGGAGCACACCCCGTGCACGGGGATGCCGAGCACGGCCCCGAGCACCCGGGCGGTCACCACGCCGACCCGCAGGCCGGTGTAGGGGCCGGGACCCACCCCGACGGCAACCGCGGTGAGATCCGCGCGGGACGCGCCCGCATCGGCCAGGACCTTCGCGATCATCGGCGCGAGCAGCTCGCCATGGCGGCGGCCATCAGCGGCGAACGCCTCGGAAACGACTCGCTCCCCGTCGTGCAAGGCCACGCTCACCGCTGGGGTCGCGGTATCAAAACCCACCACAAGCACGCGGTCCAGCCTAGTAGGCGCGCGGCGTGGCCGGGCCAGACGGCGCCAGGGCCGCGCAGCCAACGCAGCGCACTAACGCCGCGCAGCCAACGCCGCGCAGCTAATGCAGGGAGGCCTCGGCCGCCTGGGCGAACGCCATCGCCGCCGCCGCCAGCTGGGACTGCGACACCGGCCCGTAGTTCCCGCGGTTGGAATGGGCGAGCCCGTTCAGCGTCACCGACACGACCACGTTGTGATAGCGCACCATGACGGTGGCGACGTCGGTCACCGCGCCGCCGACGCGGTACACCTGCAGGGCGCTGAACGCCTGGTTCCCCAGCCCGGACAGGACCGTGACCGTGGCCCGCGGGGCCGGGGAGTGCTTCGGCGGGGACTGCAGGTCCTGCAGCGCCAGGCTGTAGGCGTCGGTCGCGGCGAACGTGGCGCTGCCGTCGCCGCTGGCCAGGCCGTTCGGCGCGTACGCGAGCAGGCTGAGCTCCATCAGCCGGTACAGCGGGGGCTTGTCGATGGTCCAGTTGCAGGCCGATCCGGCCGGCCCGTTGACCGGCAGCGGCGACGCCACCTTGGGCTTCCCCGGCAGGTACTGCTGCACGGTGGCACCGGGCACCGCGCGGCACGCTTCGGGCACCTGGCGCAGCTCGCCCGGCTGGAACGTGGTGATGAGCGCGCCGGGCGTGACCGCCGCCGGACCAGGCCGGCCGCCCGTCAGCAGCACCACCGCGATCACGGTCCCGGCCACGACAACCAGGCTGGCCGCCATGACGAACCACCGCCGCCGCCGCCGCGCCGCGGCCCGCAGGGCCCGCCCGCCGGGGACGCGCGGCCGGGCGGGCGGCACATTCCCGTCGCCGTCCGGCTCGGACTCGTCCCACTGCGGCCCGAACTGGGCCCACTGCGGATCCGGCTCGTCCTGAGCCGGATCGGAGGTCCGCCCCGGATCGGAGGTCCGCCCCGGATCGGAGGTCCGCCCCGGACCGGCGAGATGCCGGGGATCCGCGCGGTCGGCGAGGTCAGGACCGCCGGCCCGGGCGCCACGACCGCGAAAGCCGCCGCCCGCACCCTCAAGATGGCCGCCGGCGCCATCAGAACGTCCGGACGCGCCGCCAGAGCGTCCGGACGTGCCGCCAGGACGCCCGGGACCGGCCGGATTGCCTCCGGCCGGGGCGCGGTGCGAGCGCGCCGGACGGACCGGAGGCAAGTCTGCCCACGGCGGCGGGTCCTCGTCGTCGCGGTCAGGGCGATAGGACCTGGCCGGCCGACGAAGCGGCGGGAACTCCTGCTCGGGCACGGCGCGCCTCCGGGTTCAGGGGTACGGTACGTAACGGCGCGATACGCGAAACTGGGATCAGTACAGCGGAACTATAAACGATCTAGGGCGCCGGTGAGCACACCATGCCATCTAGCGCCGTGACCATTTATCCGGACAGTCCGCACGTCACCCTCCGCATCGGGCTCGATCGAGATCTCCAGGCGGTCCTCGGCCAGGCCTTCGGCCAGGCCCGAACCCCACTCCACGACGGTGACGGCGCTGGCCGCGTCGGTGTCCAGATCCAGGTCGTCCACCTCGTCGATGCTGCCCAGGCGGTAGGCGTCCGCGTGCACCAGGGCCGGCCCCGGCCCGGCCAGGGCCGGGTGCACCCGCGCGATGACGAAGGTCGGCGAGGTGACCGGGCCGCGCACGCCGAGCCCGGCGCCGATGCCCTGCACCAGCGTGGTCTTGCCCGCGCCGAGCGGCCCGGCCAGGATCACCAGGTCCCCGGCGCGGAGCAGCGCCGCCAGGCTCCGGCCCAGGTCGCGCATCTGCCCGTCGGTGGCAATCCGGATCAGGGCGGGCGGGGAACCCGGTTCGTTCGGAAAATTCATGGGGATCCATCCGGATAGCTTCTCGGGACCCTAGCCCCGATGCCGGTCGCGATGTCATAGGAGATGGTGCCGAGCGCCTCGCCCCACTCCTGTGCCGTCGCCTCGCCGCGGTCCCCCGGGCCGAACAGCACCACCTCATCGCCGGCCGCGGCCGGCTCGTCGCCGAAGTCGACGACGAACTGGTCCATGCAGACCGTGCCCGCGATCGGCCAGCGGCGGCCGCGCGCGCTGACCAGCGGCAGGCCGGCCGCGCCGCGCGGCACCCCGTCCGCGTACCCCAGGGGCACCAGGCCGAGGGTGGACTCGCGGGACGTCACGTACCGGTGGCCGTACGACACGCCGGTGCCCGCGGGCACCCGCTTGACCATGGCCAGCCGGGCGCGCAGCGTCAGCACCGGGCGCAGCCACGGCGGCGCGCCGCCGGGCAGGGTGGACAGGCCGTAGATGGCCCCGCCGAAGCGCACCAGGTCCAGCCGGGCCTCCGGCACGGTCAGCGCGGCGGCCGTATTGGCGATGTGCCTGACCTCGGGGGTCAGGCCGGCCTTCTCGGCGGCACCGACCGCGTCGGCGAACGCGGTGAGCTGGGCGGCGATCGACGGGTGCCCGGGGATGTCGGCGCAGGCGAAGTGCGACCACAGGCCCGTCACCTGGACCGAGCCGCGGGCCTGGGCGGCCAGGGCGGCCTCCACCACGCCGGGCCAGTCGGCCGCGGTGGCGCCGCCCCGGCTCAGCCCGGTGTCGGCCTTGAGGTGCAGCCGGGCCCGGACGCCGGCCCGGACGGCGGCGGCCTCGACCCGCGCCAGGAACGCGACCGAGCCGGCCGCGAGGTCGACGTCGTGGCGGACCGCCTCGGCGGGGTCGCCGAAGGTCATCAGGCACAGCACCGGCGCGGTGATCTCGGCCCGCCGGAGCGCGACCGCCTCGGCCAGGTCGGCGACGCCCAGCCAGCCGGCCCCGCCGGCCAGCGCGGCCCGGGCCGCCGGGACCATGCCGTGGCCGTACCCGTCGGCCTTCACCACGGCCATCAGCTGGCTGCCGCGCACCAGCTCGCACAGCGCGGCGACGTTGCGGGTGATCGCGCCGAGGTCGACGAAGGCCTGCCGGTCCATCGCGGTCACAGTGCCTCCTTCGGGTATTCGCGCCATCCGTGGGCCCTGCGGGCCGCCTGCCGCTCGCACGGGCCAGAAAGGCCCATGCTCGCCAGCCGGCACCGGATGGCGCTCATAGGCTCCGGAACGCGTCCGGCAGCGTCCGGACCAGGTCCGAGGCCCCGATCGGCGCCTGGCCGTCCCCGTCCGGAGATCCCGCGGCGAGCCGCCCGGCCAGGCCGTGCAGGTAGGCCGCCGCCAGGCCGGCCTGAGCGGGCTCCAGGCCCTGCGCGAGCAGCGCGCCGGCCAGCCCGGACAGCACGTCGCCGCTGCCCGCGGTGGCCAGCCACGGCGTGCCGGTGGGGTTCACCAGGACCGGTTCGTCACCAGGCGGCGCGATGACCGTGGTCGAGCCCTTCAGCAGCACCGTGACGCCCAGCTCGCCGGCCGCCCGGCGGGCGTGCTCCAGCCGCCGCGCCTCCACGCTGCCCGGGTCGGTGCCGAGCAGCCGGGCTAGCTCGCCGGCGTGCGGCGTGATCAGAGTCGGCGCCGACCGCGGCAGCAGGCCCTTGGCCTGGCTCAGGATCGTCAGCCCGTCCGCATCCACCAGCACGGGCAGGTCGGTGCCCAGCACCGCCGCCAGCCGGGCCGCGGCGTCGCGGCCGGTGCCCATGCCCGGGCCGGCCGCCCACGCCTGGACCCGGCCGACCGAGCCGAGCAGGTCCCAGTGACCCTCGTCCGGGTACGTGGTGATCACCGTCTCCGGCCACGCCTGCCGCACCACGGCGGCGGCGACGGCCGCGGTGACCACCCGGACCATGCCCGCCCCGCCGCGGACCGCCCCGCCGGTCGAGAGCAGCGCCGCCCCGGTGAACCGGTCGCTGCCGGCCAGCAGGCCGAGCACGCCCCGGCGGTACTTGTCCGATTCGGCCCCGGGACGGGGCACCAGCTCGCTGATGTCGTCCCGCTGCGGCGCCCGGGCGCACGGGCCGTCCTTCAGGTAGGGCCGCAGGCCGATGTCGACCAGCTCGACGGTGCCCGCGTGCCCGGCGCCTGGGTCGATGAGCAGCCCGGGCTTGATCGCGCCGAAGGTCACGGTGACGTCGGCCCGGACCGCCGGGCCGTCCACTGCCCCGGTGTCGGCGTCGATGCCGCTCGGCAGGTCGACGGCCACCACGGTCGCGCCGGCCTGCCTGGCCCGTTCGGCCTGGCGGGCCAGGCCGGCGAACGGCTCGCGCAGCCCGCCCTGGCCGCCGATGCCGAGCAGGCCGTCGACGATCAAGTCAGCGCTGTCTATCAGGTCAGCGTGGGCGCCGGGGTCAGCGCGGCCGCCGGCGGCGCGCAGCGCGGCGGCGCCGCCGGCGTGCGTCCTTGACCCGGCCGCGATCGCGGTGACGGCCACGCCGCGGCGGGCCAGCAGGGCCCCGGCGTAGAGCGCGTCGCCGCCGTTGTCTCCGCTGCCGGCCAGCACGACCACCCGGCTGCCGTACACCTGGCCCGGCTGCCGGGCCAGCAGGGCCGCGCACACCGACGCGAGCCCGGCGGCGGCCCGGCCCATCAGGGCGCCGTCCGGGACGATCTCCATCAGCGCGTGTTCCGCCGTCCGCACGGCGGCGACCTGGTATGCGTCTCGCATGGGAGTCCCTACTGTGTGGGCTTACCGGCCGGCCAGGGCCCGCCGAACCTCCCCGGCGAGCTGGCCCACGACGCGTTCCGCCAGATCCGCGTCCCTGGCCTGGACCATCAGCCTGATCTTGGGCTCGGTACCGCTCGGCCGGACCAGGACCCGCCCGTCGCCGCCCAGCTGAGCCTCGGCCCTGGAGACCGCCGCGTCGACGTCCGGCCCGAGTTGCGAGGCGTCGCCAGGCACGTTGACGAGCACCTGCGGGTACTTCGGCATCATCTTCGCGGCCGCCGCTAGCGGGACGCCGTGCCGGTTCACCGCCGCGAGCAGCTGCAGGCTGGTCAGCACGCCGTCGCCGGTGGCCGCGTGCTCACCCATGATGATGTGCCCGGACTGCTCGCCGCCGAGCACGTAGCCGCCGTCCCGCATCGCGGTCGACACGTGCTTGTCCCCCACCGGGGTCTCGATCACCTCGATGCCGGCGTCGCGCATCGCCGCGTGGAAGCCCTGGTTCGACATCACCGTGACCACCACCGCGTCGCCGGCCAGCCGGCCCGCCTCCTTCAGCCCGGTGGCGAGCACGGTCAGGATCTGGTCGCCGTCGAGCGGCTGCCCGTCCGCGTCGACCGCCAGGCACCGGTCGGCGTCCCCGTCGTAGGCAATGCCGGCGTCCGCGCCGTGCTCAATCACCGCCGCGCACAGCGGGCCGAGCGCGGTGGAACCGCAGCCCTCGTTGATGTTCAGGCCGTCCGGCTCGGTCCCGATGGTGATGACCTCCGCGCCCGCCCGGCGCAGTGCCTGCGGCGCGAGGCGGTAGGCCGCCCCGTGCGCGCAGTCGGCCACGATCCGCAGCCCCGCCAGCGGCTGGCCCGGCAGCGTGGCCAGCAGGTAGTCCAGGTAACGCTCCTGCTCCGCGCAGGCGTCGCTGACCCGGCCGAACTCGCCGTCGTCCGGCCCCGGCGCCGCGGTCCCCAGCTGGGCCTCGATGTCGTCTTCTGTGGCATCGGGCAGCTTGACCCCGCCGCGGCCGAAGAACTTGATCCCGTTGTCCCTGGCCGGGTTGTGGCTCGCCGAGATGACCACGCCGAAGGCGGCGTCCAGGGCCCCGGTCAGATAGGCCACGCCGGGCGTGGGGATGACCCCGAGCCTGAGCACGTCCACCCCGGCGCTGGCCAGGCCGGCCACCACGGCCGCCTCGAGGAACTCCCCCGAGGCGCGCGGATCACGGCCCACCACGGCCACCGGGCGCCCGGACGTGCGCGCGCCGCGCCCGCCGAGGACCGCGGCCGCGGCCACGCTGAGGTCCAGGGCCAGTCGCGCGCTCAGTTCATGACCAGCGACCCCCCGGACACCGTCCGTTCCGAAGAGACGGCTACGCTGCCCCGCTTCAGCCATTTCGCTCCGCTCGCTGCTCTGCCCATCTGCGTGGCTGGGCTCGTGTGCGTTGGCGTGTCCCCGGCAAGCTCTGCGCGAGCGGCTGTTACCGCTTGGAGTACTGCGGTGCCTTCCGCGCCTTCTTCAGGCCGTACTTCTTGCGCTCCTTGACCCGGGGGTCCCTGGTCAGGAAGCCGGCCTTCTTCAGCGTCGGGCGGCTCTCCGGGTCCACCAGGATCAGCGACCGGGTCACGCCGAGGCGCAACGCGCCCGCCTGCCCGGTGACGCCGCCGCCGGAGATCCGGGCGATCACGTCGAACTTGCCCTCTGCGCCGAGGGTCACGAACGGCTCGTTGACCAGCTGCTGGTGCACCTTGTTCGGGAAGTACACGTCGAGCGTCCGGCCGTTGATCAGCCACTGGCCCGTGCCCGGGGCGATGCGGACCCTGGCGATCGCCTCCTTGCGGCGGCCGGTGCCTGCCGCGTTACCGGTGACCACCGGGCGCCGTGTGACGGCCCGTGCCGGGGAGTCCTGTGCGGTTTCTGTCGTGTACTCCGACGGGACCTCCGCGCCGAACTCGCCGCCGGCGACGTCAGCGGTGTCGGCGTCGTCCTCGACGCTGGTGGTGGTTACGCCAGTGGGCTCAGCCACGGTCTCTTCCTCGTGCTTCCTCTGCTTGATCTACTGCGCTTGATCTACTGCGCGATCTGCGTGATCTCGTACGGCTGCGGCTGCTGTGCCTGGTGCGGGTGATCAGGACCCGCGTACACCTTGAGCTTGCGCAGCGTCTTGCGGCCAAGCGCGTTCTTCGGCAGCATCCCCCGCACGGCCTTCTCCACGGCGCGCTCCGGGTTGCTGGCCATCAGGCTGGCGTACGAGACCGCCCGCAGGCCGCCCGGGTAACCGGAGTGCCGGTAGGCGTGCTTCTGCTCAAGCTTGTTGCCGCTCAGCGCGACCTTCGCCGCGTTGACCACGACGACGAAATCGCCGGTGTCCACGTGCGGAGCGAAGATCGGCTTGTGCTTGCCCCTGAGCAGCACCGCCACGTGGCTGGCCAGACGGCCGAGCACCACGTCGGAAGCGTCGACGACATGCCACTGCCGCGTAATGTCACTGTCCTTCGGGCTGAATGTGCGCACAGTCCTAAGCCTTCGCGTATGTCTCGTGATCTTCTCCGGCCTGCACCTGCTGGTGAGGGCCGCCCTGAGGCGCTCTGCTGGTCACACTGCGGGTAGTCACACTGCGGGCGCATCGCGCCGCGCGAACCGCGCGTACGGAAGGCACACCGCGTGCATGCCCGTAGCGCATGACGCCAATGCAGCATACTCCGTCTCACGCAGCGATGCCAAAGCGACGCCGCGAGCGACCTCTTCATCCCGGAGAGCAGGTATCACGGCTCGTCGCCAGTCGACTACGTGGGAGATCCCGGCCCGGGAAAGTTCTGCGACCACCCTACCGGAACTGAACAGAACGCTACTCTCAACGTTATGGATCAGCAGGGCGCGGGACGCACCCGTTCGGCGGCGGACACGCGCCGCCAGCCGCCCTGGCCGCCGCTGGAAGGCGCCAGCGAACCCGTATTCCCGGAGCATCCCGTGCTCCCGGAGCGTTCCTCGTTCCCGGAAAGCACCTCGTTCCCGGAGGGCACCTCGTTCCCTGCGGGCACCGGGCCGCTGCCCGCCCGGTCGCCGGGGTACGGCGCCAGGACCGGCCCGCAGCGTGTCCTGGATCCCGCCACCGGCCCGGGCCGCCTGATCGGCCCGGGTGGCACCGGTTCGGGCAGTATCGGCTCAGGCAGTGGCGCCCAGCCGGTCCTCGGGCCCGGCAGCGGTCCTCACCGGGTCCTCGGTCCGGGAACCGGTCCGGGCCGCCTGATCGGCTCGGGCAGCGGCGCCAATCCCGTCCTGAGGTCCGGCAGCGGCGCCCAGCCGGCGCTCGGCCCCTCCGGTACCGCGGGTCCCGCGGGTACCCTCCCGCGGACGCCGGCCCGGGGCTTCCCGTCGGGCCACGGTCCGGCCGAACCGCCTGCGGGCTCAGCCAGCCCCTGGCACACGCCACGGGAACCGCTCGCGGACCCCGATGACACCTATCTGGCTCCCCTGGACGCCGTCTCCCCGCCGGGACGCCGGCGCGGCGGGCGGCCCAGGCGCCCGCTCCGGTCCCGCGTCGCGTGGCTCGCCACCGCGATCGTGGTGGTGGCCGGGGCCGGGTTCGCCGGCGTACAAGTTCCTGTACGAGCCGCGGGTCAACGCGCCGGTGCCGCCGACACTTCGGCTGCCCACGTCCGCGCCCGGATCCCCCGGCTTCGACAAGACTCTGGGCAAATGGCAGCACATCGGGAGCCGGGCCGAGGACCCGCAGTCGCTGACCATCACCGGGCTCTACCCGCCGCAGTTCGCGCTCGGCGGCAAATCGTACGTCAGGACGGCGGCCAGCGTCACCAAGACCTGCTCGCTGGCGGTGTACGGCGCGGACCTGCAGGCGGCACTCCAGTCGGGTCACTGCAGCCAGGTGCTGCGGGCCAGCTACATCTCGGGCGACGGCACGATGATGGGTACCGTCGGCGTGGTCAACCTGATCAGCTCGAACGCCGCCCAGAAGGCCGGGAAGGTCACCGGGCCGCAGGAGATCGTCGCGCCGCTGACCGGCAAGAAGGGCCCGACCAGCAAGCTGGGCCACGGGACCGGGGTGGTGCAGGCCGAGGTCAAGGGCCATTACCTGATCTTGATGTGGGCCGAGTTCACCAGCCTGAAGTCACCGTCGGGTTCGGCCCAGCGGCAGGCGCTGGAGCAGTTCGCCGCGAACCTGGTCACCGGCAGCGCCAACATCAACCTCAGCACCCGGATGCTGACCGGTAAGCCCTGACGGCTTGCTCCGCGGCCGCAGCCCGCCCCTAGATCCGCGCCCGACCCACGTGCCCCACTGGTGTCACGCTCCCATTCCGGGCCGGGGCTAGGTGAGGGTGCGGACCGTTCGGGTGGCGGCGGCACGGGCGGCCAGTTCCCCGGGCGGGGGGTAGCCGACTTCCTCCAGGCACAGGCCGTGCGCCGGGACGACGCGGACGGCCGGATCGCGGACCGCGGCCGCGAGCACCGCGGCGGGCCAGCCGGGCGGCCGCCGCCCCTCGCCCACGGCGAGGAGCGCGCCGACCAGCGCACGGACCATGTTGTGGCAGAACGCATCGGCCACCACGGTCGCGATCGCGGTGCCGTGGTCGTCCCGGTGCCAGTCCAGGGTGCGCAGCGCCCGGATGGTGGTCGCGCCCTCGCGCCGGCGGCAGAACGCGGCGAAGTCGTGCTCGCCCAGGCAATGCCGGGCGGCCTCGTTCATGGCGGCCAGGTCGAGCCGGCGGAAGGACCACAGCGTCTCGTGCCTGCGCAGCGGGTCCGCGGTGGCCTCGTCGTCGCAGACTCTATAGGCGTAGCGGCGCCACAGCGCGGAGAAGCGTGCGTCGAACGCGGCGGGCACCGGGCCCGCGGCGCGCACCCGGACGTCGGCGGGCAGCAGGCCGGCCAGCCGGGCGACGGCCCGGTCGGCCGTACCGGACCAGGCGGCGGCGGGGACGTCCGAGTGGATCACCTGGCCGCGGGCGTGCACCCCGGCGTCGGTGCGGCCGGCCACCGTCAGTTTCGGCGGTGCGGTCAGCCGCAGCACTCGTCCGAGCGCTGCGGCCACCACGTCCTCTACGGTGCGCCTGCCGGGCTGGGCGGCCCAGCCGGAAAAAGCTGACCCGTCGTAGGAAAGATCAACCCGGAGCCGAACGGTCCCGGTATCTCCCTCAGAGTCCACCTCGGGGCGATCCGGGGTCAGGCGTCCTTGGCCGGCTCGTCGTCCTCGGCGTCGGCTTCGGCGTCATCCTCGGCCGCCGCCTCGTCGTTGACGTCCTCGACCTCGCCGTCCTCGACCTCAGCTGCCTCGACCTCGGCGGCCTCGTCGGGCTCGGCCTCCGCCACGGCGGTGGCCGTGGCGGCGGGAGCCGCGGCCGCCGGGGCCTCGGCCCGGCGCGTGCGGCGGCGGGGCCTGGCCGCGACCGGCTCGCCGCGGACCAGCTCGATCACCGCCATCGCCGCGTTGTCGCCCTTGCGCGGGCCGATCTTCGTGATACGGGTGTAGCCGCCGTCCCGCTCGGAGAACTCCGGCGCGATCTCGGTGAACAGCTGGTGCACCACGCCCTTGTCGGTGACCACGGTCAGCACGTGGCGGCGGGCGTGCAGGTCGCCGCGCTTGGCGAAGGTGATCAGCCGCTCGGCGACCGGGCGCAGCCTGCGGGCCTTGGCCTCGGTGGTGGTGATCCGGCCGTGCTGGAACAGCGCGGTGGCCAGGTTCGCCAGGATGTGCCGCTCGTGAGCCGGGCTGCCGCCCAAGCGGTGGCCCTTAGTGGGCGTGGGCATACGGACCTCTACCTCTCCTCGGTGTGCGTGGCATGGCGCACCGCCACGTCAGTACTGCTCGGTCTCCACGTAGCTTTCGTCCTCGTCGCTGTACGCGCCTACCGCGCTGCTCGGGTCGAACCCGGGCGGCGAGTCCTTGAGCGAGAGACCCATGTCCACGAGCTTCTGCTTGACTTCCTCGATCGACTTGGCGCCGAAGTTCCTGATGTCGAGCAGGTCCTGCTCGCTGCGTCCGACGAGCTCGCCCACCGTGTGAATGCCCTCGCGCTTCAGGCAGTTGTAAGAACGCACGGTGAGGTTGAGGTCCTCGATCGGCAGTGCCAGGTCCGCGGCCAGCGCGGCGTCGGTCGGCGACGGGCCGATGTCGATGCCCTCGGCGTCGACGTTGAGCTCCCGGGCCAGGCCGAACAGCTCGACCAGGGTCTTGCCCGCGCTCGCCACCGCGTCCCGCGGCCGCATGCACGGCTTGGTCTCGACATCGAGGATGAGCCGGTCGAAGTCGGTGCGCTGCTCGACCCGGGTGGCCTCGACCTTGTACGTGACCCGCAGCACGGGCGAGTAGATGGAGTCGATCGGCACCCGGCCGATCTCCTGGCCTGGCTGCTTGTTCTGGGTGGCCGAGACGTAGCCGCGGCCGCGCTCGACGGTGAGCTCCATCTCGAGCTTGCCCTTGGCGTTCAGGGTGGCGACGTGCAGCTCGGGGTTGTGCACCTCGACGCCGGCCGGCGGCGCGATGTCGGCCGCGGTCACCTCGCCGGGACCCTGCTTGCGCAGGTACATGACGACCGGCTCGTCGTGCTCGGAGGACACCACCAGTTCCTTCAGGTTCAGGATGATGTCGGTGACATCTTCCTTCACGCCTGGGACCGTGGAGAACTCGTGCAGGACGCCCTCGATCCTGATGCTGGTGACCGCCGCGCCCGGAATGGAGGACAGCAGCGTGCGCCGGAGCGAGTTGCCGATCGTGTAACCGAAACCCGGCTCGAGCGGCTCGATCACGAACCTGGACCGGAATTCGTCTACCTGCTCCTCGGCGAGCGAGGGGCGCTGAGCGATGAGCATTGATCTTCCCTTCCGCGATGCCCGCTATATGACTATCGCGAGTGGCGGGCCTGTTGCCCGCCTGCCCTGCCGCCACCGTGGCGGCCGGGCGTATGACCAGGCCCCGGGGCGTCGCCCCGGGGCTCCGGCCGTTACTTCGAGTAGTACTCGACGATGAGCTGTTCCTGGACCTGGGTGTCGATCTGCGCCCGGACGGGCAGCGAGTGGACCAGGACGCGCATCTTGTCCGGCACCACCTCGAGCCAGGCGGGCACGGTGCGCTCGCCGACCTCGGCCCGGGCGATGACGAACGGCGTCATCTCCAGCGCCTTGGGGGCCACCTCGACGATGTTGTTCTCGCTCACCCGGTAGGACGGGATGTCGACCTTGTGCCCGTTCACCGTGAAGTGGCCGTGGGTCACCAGCTGGCGGGCCATGTCGCGGCTCTTGGCGAAGCCGGCCCGGAAGACGACGTTGTCCAGGCGGCGCTCGAGCAGCTGGAGCATGGTCTCGCCGGTACGGCCGTGCTTGCGGGCCGCTTCCACGTAGTAGCCGTGGAACTGGCGCTCGAGGACGCCGTAGATCCGGCGCGCCTTCTGCTTCTCCCTGATCTGCTGCAGGAAGTCGCCTTCCTTGGGCCGGTTCCGGCCGTGCTCGCCCGGCGGGTAAGGCCGGATCTCGATCGGGCACTTCGGCGAGTCGCACTTGGCGCCCTTGAGGAAGAGCTTGGTCTTCTCCCGGCGGCACAGCTTGCAGTCCGGGCCTGTGTATCGAGCCATCTGTCGCTATCTCCTGTGAACCCGGTCAGACCCGGCGCCGCTTCGGCGGCCGGCAGCCATTGTGCGGTACGGGGGTCATGTCCTGGATCGAGCCGACCTCAAGCCCGGTCGCCTGCAGCGACCTGATGGCGGTCTCCCGGCCCGAGCCCGGGCCCTTCACGAAGACGTCGACCTTCCGCATGCCGTGCTCCATCGCGCGGCGCGCCGCGGCTTCCGCCGCCATCTGGGCGGCGTACGGCGTGGACTTGCGCGATCCCTTGAACCCCACCTGACCGGCGGACGCCCACGAGATGACGTTGCCGGTCGGGTCGGTAATCGAGATGATCGTGTTGTTGAACGTGCTCCTGATGTGGGCGTGCCCGTGAGCGATGTTCTTCCGCTCCTTGCGGCGCACCTTCTTGGCGGCCTGGCTACGGCTCTTTGCTGGCGGCATATCTCTGTTTGCGCTTCCTATGAGGTGATCGGTCCGTTCGGCTCCGGACTACTTCTTCCCGGCCTTCTTCTTGCCGGCCACCGTCTTCTTCTTGCCCTTGCGGGTGCGCGCGTTGGTCTGCGTCCGCTGCCCGTGCACCGGGAGCCCGCGGCGGTGGCGGATCCCCTGGTAACAGCCGATCTCGACCTTGCGCCTGATGTCGGCCTGGACCTCGCGGCGCAGGTCACCTTCGACCTGGTAGGTCGCGTCGATCCAGTCGCGGAGCTTCATCAGCTCTTCGTCGCTGAGGCTGCTGACCCGGGTGTCCCCGCTGACGCCGGTTGCCTCCAGCGTCTGCAGCGCCCTCGTCCGGCCGATGCCGTAGATGTAGGTGAGCGCGACCTCGACCCGCTTATCGCGGGGCAGGTCCACTCCAGAAAGCCTAGCCATATGCGGGCAGTTCTCCTTCGTCTCGCGGAGGTCCTTCGCGCCGCCCCCATGCCCTGCCCGGACATGGCCCCGGCCTCCGACCGGGGGTAGCAGCCTGAGATGGCTGCCTGCGGTACGCGTTGTGCGCTATGTCAGCCTTGCCGCTGCTTGTGCCTCGGGTCGGTGCAGATGACCATGACGCGGCCGTGCCGACGGATGATCCGGCACTTACTGCAGATCTTCTTGACGCTCGGCTTGACCTTCACGGTGCTGTCTCCACTAAATCTGAATGTGCTTGCTTGCTCTTACTTGTACCGGTACACGATCCGCCCGCGACTCAGGTCGTAGGGGCTGAGCTCTACGACCACGCGGTCGTCAGGCAGGATGCGGATGTAGTGCATCCGCATTTTCCCGCTGATGTGGGCGAGAACCTTGTGCCCGTTGTCCAGCTCCACCCGGAAGAAGGCATTCGGGAGCGACTCGACAACCGTGCCTTCAATCTCGATGGCGCCGTCTTTCTTGGGCATGTCCTCCGCGCTTCGCTATATGTGGTGATGGCCCGCGCCGAGGCGCGGTCTGGTCTGGCCTTGCTGTGCTAGCCCTACTGCTGCTAGCCCTGCTGCTGCTAGCCCTACTGGCCTGGGCGGCAAGCCTGCCCCGCCTGGCTCACGCCGGTGCTGGCTTGCGACAGCGGGACGAGATAACCGGGAAGAGCCGGTACCGTGGTCGCGTACGCAACCCCCGAGCGTCGGCCAGGTAGCACCCAACAGATGGGCCGGAGACGAGTGTACTCGACCCCAGGCCCCGACGCGAACCGCCCAGATATAAGACACGTCCGGGCCCCGCGCTATTCCCGGCCGCTACTCCCCTGGACGCTGCGAGCGGCGCACGATCGCCCAGATCCACGGGATCGCGATCAGCGCCCACCACGGGAACCAGGTCCCGCCGCCTACCACGGCGGCGACCGCCCAGATGGCGACCAGGGCCGAGGTAACCACGGCCCAGGCGCCCATGGCCACGGTCCCCGGCGTGAACCTGGCCGGGCCGCCGTGGCCGCCCGCGTCGGACGGCAGCAGCGACTGCCCGAGGTGGGGCGGAGCGCGCCGCAGCGAGGCGTCCGGCAGCTGGTACAGGTCGATGGCGGGCAGGTCCGTCATCAGCTCGTCCAGCTCGCCCAGCGTCCTGGCTTCCAGGGCCCGGTCCATCCGCTCACCGAACTCCTCGGCGGTCAGCCGGCCCGCGGCGTGGTGCTCGCGCAGCAGTGCCGCCACGCGGTCGCGATCCGCGTCTGAGGCGCGGATTCGCGGGTCACCAGGCACCAGGCACCCTCCTAGGTCGGCGGAACGCCTTCCGGGTCCTTCTTCCCAGTATCGCCGATGCCGGCGGGGTGTCCGGCAGACCCCCGGGAGCCTTCCTCGGCAGTTAGCACCCACGGCCCGTCATCGGTGATCGCGATCGTGTGCTCGAAGTGCGCGGCCCAGCTTCCGTCGGCGGTGATGACCGTCCATCCGTCGTCGAGCAGGACCGTCTCCTGGCTGCCGGTCATCACCATCGGCTCGATGGCCAGCGCCATGCCCGGCCGCAGCCGCGGCCCG